>RAZE01000019.1 GCA_003611955.1 bacterium 1XD8-76 | reverse complement strand
TATCCTTCTGTCTAATCAAAAAAGAATAAGTCTGTAAGCTGTTTTTCTTGCTTACAAACTTATTATACGAGGAGTGAAATATTTAAATGAGTAACATAGCAGAGGAAATTTTAAAAACAATTAAATATGCAGTTGACAGAAAAGCAATCAACTGTGACCGCACATATAAAACGGGAATAACAAGAATTGATAAAACGGGATATGTAATATTGGATAGATCAGGAGGTGAGAGGACTGTGCAGTGTTCTATACCGGGTGTCGAGTTAAAAACGGGACAGATCGTATGGGTTAAAGAACCCATGGGAAAATTAAATGAAATTCATATTTGTGGAGTGGTAAGTAAACGAAAATGAATAAAGGTGATATTATCAAAGATGGGAAAGCTTACTTTTGCATTTTTTGTATAATGGGTAGTGTGGTATATGTGAAACGAATATTTGATGTAAAAGGTAGACTGGCCTATACCCTTATGGAGGATTCGCTTCGGGAGGTCAAAATATTAAGGTGACGCGTATTTACATCAGACAGGCGCTTTCCCAGATTAAAGTCAGATTTTATAAATGTAAACCAATATAGATGATTATAGATTATCAGAAATAAAAGTAATTTTACCAAAAGAATATTTGAAGTTATAGAAATGGATTATATATAGTGGAAATATGGAAAGCACCAGCGGATGAGAGTGATCATCTGAAGGTGCTTTTTTCATGTCTTAATTTATGTTCAAGAAAACACCTGATTTTGTGCACAATGGTTTTTATTTATTGTTTTCCATAAATTCCAAAACAGCTTTTGCGGATTCTCTCCAATTTTTTTCGTCAAGCATCATATCATGGCACAAATTAGGCAATATTTTAAGCTGTTTTCTTGTATCGTTTTCAAAACAGTAATAAACTTTAGCAGTTTTTTCTAATGAATTACTGGAAAAGTATGAATCTGCGTCAGAACCAATAATCTGAATAGGAATATCACCATTATATTTCCCTATATAATAAGGCAAGTATAAACTCACAAAAGTAATTATAAGAGATTCTCTATGTAACAAGTTATTATATTTTTTAATATCCTTTTGAGATTTGATTTTATTATCAAAAAAAGCTGAAGCAGCAATTTGTTCATCTGATCTTTTGAAGCCCCAGGCTTTTATAGCTGAAGTACGCAAATTTTTCTTCCTGAGTCCCCAAATAGTATTTAGAAACGACATTCTTTTAGCCGTTGCGGATGCAAATAATATTGCCCCTTTAACATCAAAAAAATGTCCCTTAATATATTTTTGCACCACTGCGCCTCCCATGAAGCGTTTTGTCAAGTGCTTTTTTGGGTTATTGACGGATAGCTTTTCAGCGCGGCGGGAAACGTGGCAGGAAAAGGGGCGCAAAACGCGCCTGTGGACGGTTAGAAGCCTTTTTTGTGGGTGAGTAGTATAAAACCCTTACCCTGTGGATTTTCGCGTCTGCAACGCCTTTAAAATCAAGCCTTTTCAAACCCTATTGCGTAACATTCCATTCTGTTCTTTGGGAGAGGTCGGGGGCGCGGGGGCAGAGCCACCGCATAACCTACCAATAGCCGCCGAAGTAGTGCAGACGGTTTTGCCGTTAGAATGAAGCGGACGAAAGCGGGGCAGGGTTGTCAAATCCTGTTCCCCGTTTTCGGCGGCGAAATGGCAACGGCAAAAATCCAGACGGTCAAGGGTTTAAGAGTGGAGATTTTTTCGCGCTCTTTGCGAAAAAATACTACTCGTCCCTTGACTGTCTGGATAGTCGGAACGGACGCAGAACGGAGATTGCTTTTCGTAATTGGCTATGGTATAATTTTCTCCAGTACAAACCGATAAATCGAAATTGATAGAGGAGATTTAGATGATGAAAAACAGGAAAATTGTTAGCAGGATTATATTAGCAGTATTGTTGATTTGTACAGCATTTTTAATCTATTCTATTGCAACAAATCCATTTGGGAAACGTAACATTATGTTTCCGATTGCTATCACGGCAGGATTTATCGCATTAGGACAGGACAAAGAAAAAGTGAAGTAATTTCCTGCTTGATAAATTAAAAAATCGGGATTTGAATGGAGGTATCTTCAAGTGAAAAAATATGAATACAAAGTGCTAACAATCGCAACTTCTTTAGCTGTAAGTACCAAACAATACGAAAAGGTTGCGCAAGAGTTTGAAATGCAATTAAATGAGTTAGGTGCTGATGGTTGGGAACTGGTTCAACGTATGGATGGTTTCTTCTTTTTTAAAAGAGAAATTAAATAACTTCCAGTTTATCGGTCTAATAAAAGTTCAAAAGAGGGCGGCGGTGATAGGTATTGACTATCTCGCCGCCCCGTCTGTTATCGCTCAATATCCTGCGCCTTGCGTGGCTGTTGTTCCCGCTGTTCCTGCCGCAAGATACTGTAAACGCTCTTTCTGATTTTCTCCGCTTCTTTTACTTCCTCTTTCAATGCAAGATACCGCTGATTGAGCGTTTTTCTCTCGGCGGTCAACTTTGTGTATTCTTCTTTCCATGCCTTTGTTGGGATTGTGGTCTTGCCGTTCATCACGCCTTTGAGATAATCTTTCGCCGTTGTGAATAGGATTTGCTCCGCTTCGGTCAGCGGCTTCTTTCCTTTGTACTTGAAATAAATGTCGGCTTGCTCTAAGTGCTTTTTCAGAGTGGCAAGCCGCCGTTCAACAGGTTTCAGTTTCCCTTGAATATCCAGTTGTTCCCCTATCATAGTCTTGAATTTTTCATCAAGCCCCGTCATATCCTTGATGTTGTTGGTTTGCAGGAAATTCAGCATTTTCGCCGCGTCCTTGAGGTTATACAGCGATTGGGAATATCCCGATTTTCCCGTTTGTGCCTTGCGTGACAAAATGCCTTGAATGTAGTCGGCAAGGGTGGGCGGCTCTGTGTTCTCGGCTTCTTCTTTCAACCAGTTTTGCAGTTTGGAGATACGCGCCTTTAACTGCCGCAACTTCTGGTTAGTCACTTCGATTTCGCGGTTGAGGTCGCCGCGCTCGGTGCGGATGCCGCGCTTCTCCATAGCGGAAGCGGCAACGCCTAAATGGATGGTGGGTATCTGGTCTATCCCTTGCCGCTTATAACTGCGGTGGTCTACGCGCTCCGCGTGTCCGTTCTGCTCCAACGCCTGATTGCAGAGCCTCGCCCATGCCGCCCTCCATTCCTCCGCTTTGGTCTGTTCGTTCCAGTCGGTAGCGGGAATGGATTTGCATTTGTACTGCCGCTTTTTCGGGTCATAGATTTTATTCCCGTCCCTGTCAAGAATGTACTCCTTTTTCTGCTTCGCTCCCCACTCGCCGCCCTCGTCAAAAGGGCGCATTGTCAGCATGATATGGGCGTGGGGATTGCCGCCGCCCGTGTCGTGCAGGCATACATCGGCGCACATTCCCGCCGCCACAAAATGCCGTTTTACATACTCGCGGACAAGGGAAATGCCTTGCTCCCTCGTCAGTTCGCGGGGCAAGGCAATTTCAATCTCCCGCGCAAGTTGAGCGTTCTTCGCTTTCTCGATTTTCTCCACTTCGTTCCATAAAACCGCCCTGTCTGCATACTTGGCGGGGGCGTGGTCGGGGAGTAAAATCTCGGTGTGGACTACGCCGCCCTTATGGGTGTAGTCGTGGGTTATTCCGTCAAATTCATTTGTGATTTTTTCTCCCGCCCGATAAGCGGCGGCGGCAACAGCGGACTTGCCCTTGCCGCGGGATATGACTTTGATACTGCAATGATAGATTGCCACGCGCTGCGCTCCTTTCTGCGGGTAACTCCCGCCGTTCTCTTTTGTGCCGACAGGCACAAAACGCCGTCTGCAAGACCGCACATACCACATCTCATGTGGTATATAAGTGCGCCCTTGTCAAGCAAGGGAGATTTAATTCTTCCCGTTTCCTTTTCTGGTTTCAAATATAAGAAAAGCAGGAAGTCCATTTTGGGATTTCCTGCTTGGTGGTGCTACTGTGAAAGTAGTAGTTATTTAGTTATTGTTTTCTCACGAATTAAGACGGTATAAAAAGTTCATCAACAGTAACACACAATTCTTTTGCAAGGCTAAACGCTAATGTTAATGTAGGGTCATACTTGTTGTTTTCGATTGCATTTACAGTCTGTCTGGAAACACCGCATTTTCTCGCTAATTCCTCTTGGGATAGCCCTAACTCCTTTCGTCTGTTTCTGATGGTATTTTCCATATCAACCACCATGCCTTTTTTTATAAAACATAAGGGCTACAAAATAAACAATGGCGGCAACTTCCAGTTGAATAAAAGGATTTTGTGACATGGGCTGTGCTCTTACAAAATTTTCAATAACGTCTAAAATGTTTCCGCCCACCATTGCAAGCAAAGTAAAAGAACTTGCTTTCCATACAATAACTTGATTGCGTTCATCGCCCGGTTTTAAGAGTGATACCAACATGAATATATCCAATGAGGTAAACACAAATAAAACAATTCCTAAAAAAATTCCTGCACCTACTGGCATAATACCTTACTCCTTTCAATATTAAAACGGCTTTGAAATGTCAAATACTTTTGACATTTTTATAATATCAAGTCAGAGAAAAAATGTCAAGAGTTTTTGACATTTTAATTTGATAAGAGTAGATGCAATGCCCGTTACCCTTGTAAAATTCCCCTGTTCCCATCTGCGCCGCCCTCGCGGGCTGTATAGGCGGTTTTGGCGGTGGGTGGCGTGTTACCCTGTGCCGCCGTTTCCGCGCCCTGTGCGGGGGCTGTGGGGGCGTTCTGGGCGGTCAGTTCGTCCAGTATGCGGCGGGCGTGGTCGGTCATTATAGTTTTTTCAAGGAAGGTCTTGAATTGTTCCTCTGTCAGCGGTATCGTGTCGGGGACAAGGCTTTCAAAAAGCCCCATGCGGCGGCATAGGCGTTTTGTCCTGTCCTTGCGCTCCTGCGCCTTTTGCTCCTGCACAAGCTGTCTGCGCCTGTTTTCAAGCTGTCGGGTTTCTTCCTCAATGCTCGTGATTTTTTCGGCTTTGGTCTTTGCCACGGGTCAATCGCTCCTTTCATGTTTGGTATGGATTGGATGGGATAGGATGGGATGGGAATGGAATGGAATGGATTTTTACAGATAACCGTTTTCCCGTTTTATTCCTGCTTGTCGGCAAGTATCATTTTCAAAATCTTGTCGCGGAATGTTTCTGTGCCGCTGTGGTTGAAAAACAACTCCGCAACAATGGTCTGCCCGTTCCTCTGCGTTGTGATGATACCGTCCGGCTTTCGGGGCGGGGTGGGGGTTTTGTTCTTTTCTGTCAATAGGTCGCTCCTTTCTTTGGGCGTGAAAAAGGGATTTCCCGTATTTGGAAAATCCCTCTTAGCTGTTGGCTGTTTGGTTTTACTGTGCGGTTGCGGCGGCTTGCGCCTTTTTTCTCGCTCTGTATTCCCGCGCTTTGATACGGTCATACTCCCGTTGCTTTTCAATGTTTTTGGCGCGGTAGGCTCTGGAATATTCCCGGTGGTAGGCACGGCTCTTTTCCTTTTTCGCTTCTTCGATTTCCTCCCGCATTTTTTTGATTTCCTGCTCTGTTGGCTCTGCAAGCTGTGTCAGTTCGTTCTCAAATTTGCCGATATGGTTGAAGTATATCCCGATATGCTGAATGGCGTATCTCGCCCGCTTCTGGTCGCGCTCATGCACTTCGATTTTGCTGATAAACTCGTTGAGAATGGCGGGGGTGAGTTCGGCAAAGTCGGCGTATCGTTCTGTCAGCTTCACAAATCTCTGCGCCCGTCCTCCCGCGTTTTCAAAAGCGGACAACTGCTCTTTGATTTCCGCAAGCTCCGCTTTCAGTGTATAGTATTCTTCTGAATACTTCTGCGACATCTGCTCATAACGGTCTTGCGGGATAGCGCCCAGTGCGTTGTCCTCGTACAGTTTATCCAGAACCTTTTCGATTTGTTCAAGCCGCGTTGTGACTTGCGGTACGCGCTTCTGCTGTTTCTTCGTCCGGTCGGTCTGCTGTATGGCAAGGCTCTTTTTCACTAAGGCTTCAAAATCCGCCCTGTTGCTGATGGAGTATTCCGCGATTTTTTTCAGCACTTCCGCAACGGTCTGCATGAGTAAATCCGCGTCCATGATGTGCGGGGAATGGCACTTGGGGTTTCTGGCTTTCCCCTTGTGGTATTCACTGCAATAGGCGATATGCCGCTTGCCGCCGTTCCTGTAATCTATCCGTATGTGCATTTTTGCGCCGCAGTCTTTACAGAAAAGCAAGCCCGACAAAGGGTGGATTTCCCCGTCCCCGTTTGGTCGCTTGACGGGGGCGTTTTCCAGAATCCGCTGTACGTTTTCAAAATCGGTGCGGTCGATAACCGACGCATGGACATTTTCGGTAATCTGCCACTGGCTTCTGTCTACATAGTGGTTTCGTTTGTCGCGGAAATGCTTTGTGGTCTTGAAGTTTACAACGTCGCCACAATACTCCTGCCTTGTGAGGATACGGGTCAAGGTCGCCTTATTCCATTTGTAGCGGTTTTCCTCGTTAAGCGTCCTGCTTTTTGCCGTTCCCCGCCCACGGTCTTTCATGTAGAATGTGGGGGTTAGGATTTGCTCATTTTTCAGATATACGGCGATTTGGTTTCGGTTTTTCCCGTCCAGAAACAGGCGGAAAATAAGGCGGACAACTTCGGCGGCTTCTTCGTCAATCAACCAAAAATCCTTGTTGTCGGGGGCTTTCACATAACCATAGGGGGCTTCGGTTGCGATTGGCTTTCCACTCATGCCTTTGGTCTTAATGCCCGTTTTTACTTTCTTGCTGATGTCCTTTGCGTACCATTCTGACATGATGTTGATGAACGGCGCAAACTCCAACGTGTCGGGCTTTTCGCTGTCTATTCCGTTGTTTACCGCGATAAAGCGCACATTGTTCCGTCTGAAAATCTCCATAGCATTTCCCACTTGAAGATAGTCGCGCCCCCAACGGGTCATATCTTTCATAATGCACACGCCGACTTTGCCGTTTTCCACGTCCTCTATCATGCGGGAGTAGGCAGAACGGTCAAAAAACCTGCCGCTTTCGTCATCGTCAATGTAGTGCCGGATATTGGTCAATTTTAACTGTCTGGCATAGCTTTCCAGAAATTTCTTCTGGTTCTGTATGCTGTTGCTCTCGCCGCCGTCCCTGTCCTCGTCCCCCACGGATAGGCGGGAGTAAAGGGCTGTGATTTTGCTGTAATCGTTCATGTGCATATCCTCCTGCGTCAATATAGGTGTTGCTTACAGTTAAGATTATGCACCTCATAGAATGGCCAAGTAGAAATGGCTTTTCAGTTATTCCTTTTTCATGCAAATATTTAGAGCAATAATTAACACACTCTATAATGTCATTACGATATTGGGATAATGTTGCAAAAGTTAATCCTTTTCTTATATTATCCCCATGTCCTCGTAAATTTAGAGAAAAACATTCATAACCATTATCGGAGAAATAATCCATAAATTTTTCAAAACACCATGCACCATGGCAAATACCGTGTACAAATATAATACTTCCGCTTGGAGAGCCTTTTGCTGATTGATGGCGCAGTTTTAATTTTTTTGAACCATCAGTAGTTAATTTATCATATTTTTGATTGCCGGTGTTTTCCATACTTTGCGTTCCTCTCTTTTATATTATTCGTTACAATTTATATCGGATTATACTATTTTCAGATATAGCTTCAAGAAATGCTTTACTAAAATTTTATATTTTATGCACTTGTCATTTAAATACCTACAAGTTTACAAAACGTTCAAAATCATCTTGACAGTTAAAAAATAGTAATATGATAAAATGATTTAGCAAAGTTAAATGGTCGGCATGGGGATAAAATTCAAAAGGAGGTGTAAGAAAATGTATAATTTCCAGTATGTAACAAGAAAGCAATTATCCCCTGTGAAGCAAGATTTGATTCAGGTCATTAATGCTGTACAAAGACAAATTCGTAAAGATTTTACTTTTCGATATTACTTTGTTGGCAGTGCCAAACGAAACATGGTGACATATAATCTCAGATCCAATATAGGCTATGATTTTGATGTTAATATACAAGTGAACGATGATGAATGCAGATTCTCAGCAAAAGAAATTAGGACGAAAATCAGACGGAAAGAACAGTCACAGGGATATTATTTACTAGATAAGAAAGCTGACTGGATTAAAAATAACGGTTATTGGTCAGAAATGCGTAATTTATACTTGGTTAAGAAGAATTGTAATACAAATTCTCATAAAAAATAACATGAAAATGGTTTTGCAGGATGACATATAAATTGATCCATAGCAATCAAAATAAAACTACCTGTTCTTTCTCTTTGATTAGTTCAATCGCCTCTTTTCCGGTAATATGTTCAATACTCATTTTCAGTATACAAAGCAGCGCCCATTCTCGGTCAATAATATTTTTCCGTCCGGTGGCTGTATCTTTTGGAGCATATTTGATGGCCAGCTTCTCAATGGCTGTGCGCTTTTCCTTTTCGTCCTTTATTACCTCTATTCGTCCAAAGGCAATTACACTTCTGAAATAGCTGGTATATTTATCGGGAACAATTTTATCCTGATCGATAACACAGAATGAAACTTTTTCGTTTTGCTGTATCGCATCCAGTTTGTGACCGCTTTTAGCACAGTGAAAATAGATTTTCTCCCCATCATATACGTAACTGATAGGAACGGCATAGGGATAATTGTCATCGCCCGACAAAGCCAGAACCCCGGAGGTTCCTCTGTAAAGAACGGAGGAAATTTCTTCTCTGGACAATGCCTGCTGTTTTCTTCGCATTTCTCGAAACATATTAGCACCTCATTCAAAAAATAAAACGCCTATATCCCATCCCTTCAATGGCCTACTGGAATGGTTATAAACGTTTACCCGGCAGTAATATAAGAAGTATAGCAAACCCTGTGGAGAAAGTCAACTTTTTTTGCGCCATGCATGAGCCTTCTGTACAAGAAGGCATTGTTTGCAGGTATCTGCTATAATATTTGTAAAAGGCATTTCTTATGGTTTACTATGTTGAATCTGTGTTGGAAATTAGAAAGAGAACATCTACACACTGGATTCCAAGGGCGAGCCTCTCATCACCATCATGTCTTTGCTGGCGTAGGAAGAGTCTCGCTCCATTTCGGAAAACGTGACATGCGGGAAACGGAAGCGATTTGCGGACGGCAAGGTCAGCCTGGCCTACAGCTCCTTCCTCGGCTGCCGGAAAGGGGAGGACGGCAGATGGAGGTGACTGCGGGGCTGCTCCAGAAGCTGGTCGATAAAAACTCCACCCGGAAACTTGACCAGCACGATTACCGCGAAAAGTATGATGGCTATGCCAGCCGGTACACCGCTTTGGAGAGCCGGATGGACAGCTTGGAAAAAAGCGGGAGAGGAAAGGAAGCCAGCCAGTATGACCTTTTCAGCGGCTTCCTTGCGGGGCTCAGCGAAATGGGGGAGCTGCCGGTGGATGGATTTTAATGAGAAACTGTTCCACAAGCTTGTGGATTACGCAACGGTCTATCATGACGGCAGGGTGGTTTTCACCTTCCGCAGCGGCGTGGAAATAGAGTATATTTTTTATGGAAACTTGTGAAAAATAGAGGTATAATTTTGATATTGAAGTGACAGACCAATGGGAATTTAGGGAGATAAATTGCTATGATCAGAGCATTTGAGGAAAAAGATCTAACTGCTATCATGCAGATATGGCTTGATACAAACATTAAAACACATTATTTTATTCCAAAAGAATATTGGACAGATAATTATGAGATGGTAAGAAATGTTTTGCCGCAAGCGGAAATATATGTGTATGAAAATGATGCTGCTAAGCAAATAGATGGATTTATTGGATTATCGAATGAACATATTGAAGGAATTTTTGTGAGGGAAGGCGTTCAGTCGAAGGGTATTGGAAAACAGTTGCTGGAATATGCAAAATGTGCTAAATCCAATCTGAAAATATTGATGATAATACGGACCAAAAAGAGTATGTAATGATTTGGAAAAAATGAGCAGCTTGCAGGTTAAGGAGATAAAAACGTGAGGAAAGTAAGTTTATTTATTGCAATGAGCCTTGACGGATATATTGCAGATAGTAAGGGCGGCGTTGACTGGCTGAGCGGGCAAGGCAATGATGATGAGAATATTGATACCTATTCTGAGTTTTCAAAAACCATTGATACGATTTTAATGGGTTGGAATACTTATCGTCAAATTGTTACTGAACTTTCTCCAAATGAGTGGGTATATAAAGAGTTTACAACTTATGTAATCACACATAATGAGCATACTTCCTCTGAAAAAATCCATTTTTTAAATATAAATCCTGTGGAATTAGTAAAGAGGTTAAAAGATGAAAATGGAAAAGATGTTTGGATATGTGGAGGAGCTAATCTTGTTAGGCAGTTAGTAAATGAAGATTTAATTGATTGTTATTATATCACCGTAATTCCGACGCTTTTAGGTTCTGGCATTCGGCTTTTTGAAAACGGAAAGCATGAGATTAAATTAAGATTGCTGAATACACAGTCCTATAATGGCATGACGGAATTAATTTATAAACGGAGATAACAGATTTGATTTTTCTGTATTGCCCAAATACTAAAATAGAGGGATTGGACAGTACTTGATAAAGCAGGGACGTATCATGGCACAAAAAATGGGATACAAGTATTCGGTTGTTTTAGGTCATGAAAAGTATTATTCTAAATCGGGTTATGCACCAGCAAGTCAATATGGGATTAAGGCGCCTTTCGAAGTTGAAGATGAAAGTTTTATGGCAATATGCCTGAATGGAACCGTCGGTAAACTGAATGGAGTGATGGAATATGATGAGGCTTTTGGATTATAAGCCAACTTCCGGTTAGCGGAATTAAAAAGATATGAATTTATTTGGCATTACTTTGAAAAAATATGGAGGGAGAAGGAGATCTGGAAAGAGCAATGACGGCATTTATAGAAGCCTTGAATGAGTCAGCAAATGACTATGAAAAGTTTGTTGTAACTTATCAAATAGCGAAATATGAAAAAAATTCAGGAAAAATTAAAATGGCTGGAAAAAACTTTACAGTATGCTATAAAGTCAGAAGATTGCGGTGTTAGAAGTACTTTGTCAACAATATATCATTGCATCGCAAAATGTTACGAAGAATCGGGTGACTCTAAAAAAGCAAAAGCAAATTTTGAATTATCGGATTTATACAATACAGAGCCAAAGGCTCAAGGACCATTTTATCATGGAACCCGAGCAGACTTACAAATTGGTGATTTTTTAGTAGCTGGCAAAAATTCAAACTACAAAACGGAATTGTATTTTCGTTTTTGCCGATGGAAGGAGGAATGGCGTTGGCAAGGCGGCTTCATATCTTAGGTTCTCACTGGGGATTTTTACTGATGAGTGTACATTTTGGTCTGCATTGGAACATGGTGATCCGTATGGCTCAAAAGTGAATCTGTGTTTCTGTTTTATGTAGATTATTATCACCGATAAAATACAAATCCGGCAATTCCGCTTATAAAAATGATCAAAATCGGATGGAGTTTCCATTTTCGCGCCAGGAACAGCATAGTTAAAAAAATAAACAGTGCAATCCAATTAAGAGATAAAAAATCTGTTTCAGACATACTGCTGCCATACAAGGCTAATAATATAATCGTAGACGCTGCTGATATTATCAAACCTGAGGAAGCGGATTTTAACCCGTTCAGCACTTCCAGAACATATTCGGATTTTTGATGTGTCTGAAAAAATTTATATAAAGTCAATGAGATAATGATCCCGCAAAATATACAGCCGGCGGTTGCTGCCAGTGCGCCGGGAATTCCGCCAACTTGAAGCCCGACAAATGTCGATGTATTGACAGCCAATGGCCCCGGTGTCATCTGTGAAATCGTAATGATGTCTGTAAACATTTTTCCGCTTATCCAGTTGTTTTTTTCTACAACCTGTTCCTGGATCAAAGGAATAATGGCATAACCGCCGCCAATGCTCAATAGTCCTATTTTCAGAAATGTAATAAACAGCGCCCACACGGTATTCATTTCATTTTCCCCCTTTTACAAAGCACCTGGAAAATGCATAACAGACAGCAAAAAAGGAGTATCAAAGCCACGTTTATTCCCAATATGAAATTTGCTGTAAATGACAGCGGTATCATGGCAGATAAAAACAATGACTTTTTCTTTAAAATCATAGAACACATATCTATAATGAAATCCACCATTAAAGCGGCTACGCCCGCTTCCATTCCTTTTAGAACTGCCACAATCATCGTATTAGAAATAAAGGTTTTATAAAATGCCGAAACAGCCGTGAGGATAACCAACGGGGGAATGACGGCGGCAATACAGCTTATGGAAGCCCCCGCAATACCGGCTGTTTTGTATCCTGCCAAAGCAGAAAGATTGATTGCAATGGCTCCGGGTGTTGATTGTGCTACAGCTGCCATGTTGACTAAATCTTCTTCGCTGAAGCAATGTTTTTTTACAACGAAAAAGCGGCGAACCATTGGAACTACGATATAGCCGCCGCCAAAAGTAAAAGCACTGATAAATAAATTGGCTGCAAAGAGCCATACATACCTTTTTATGCTCTTTTTCAAGATGATCTTCCTCCTGTTTCGTCTATTATATTTCTTGTTCTGCAATCTGTAAAATGATATAATTTTATATATCCCATCAATTTTATTCATGTGAAAGAGGAGAAGAAATGGTTATACGGTATTTGGAGATTTTAGAAGCGATAGCGGAAACCGGAACATTTACAAGTGCAGCAAAAAAGCTGTATATAACGCAGTCCGCAGTTTCTCATGCGGTCGCAGAACTTGAAAAACAGGCAGGTACAGCCCTCTTTGAGCGTTTGCCGAAAGGAGTGGCCTTGACTCGCTGCGGCGCTTCTCTTTTGGAGGAGTCACGAAGTATTTTAACGGCCTGCAGAAACCTGGACAGAAGAATGAACCATCTGGAAGAGAATACTCCTGTTCATATTGTGTCAAGCATTACGATTGCCTCTTTCCTGCTCCCCGAAATACTTAAGGATCTGAAAACTTCCTTTCCTCAGATCCGGCTTTCTGTCCGGGTTGCAAGCGCGAATACCGCCATCGACATTTTGCAGCGCGGAAATGCGGATATTGCATTTTGGGAGGGCGCTGCGCCGAAAGGAAATTTTCAGACAATCTTCTTAGGCTCGTATCATTTATGTGCCGCCTGTGCGCCGGATTTTGATTTATCTGAAAAAGCGATATCACCAGACCAATTATGCGGCTATCCATTATTGCTTCGTGAAAAAGGAAGCGCAATTCGTGATACGTTAGACAATACTCTTGCGCTTGCCCATTTGAGAGCAGAGCCTGTCTGGGAAAGCGTTAATTCATTTGCCCTTATTAAAGCGGCAGAAGCCGGTTTGGGCATTACGATATTACCGGAAAAATTATTATCGGATTCTCTGCTCTTAAAAAAATTGCGCCTGATCAGCCTGGATAAAATGAAAATGGAAAATCAAATGTTAGCATTATTTCATGAGGATAAATACATTACAAAACCTTTTCAACTTCTGATAGACCAACTTCTTTTCCGGGGTGAGTATGTTTTCTGATCTGACAGAGAGGCGTGCCCGTATGCCTGTTTGACGATTGATATTGAATATGGAATGTTAATTATTATATAATAAGATTATTTATATAAAGTTTCATACGAGTTTCATATATTACACACATATCATCTGTGAGGTGTTTTAAATAAGGAAAAAATGATGAATGAGCTTTCAGTAATGATTGTAGATGACGAAAAATTAGCCAGAGAAGATATGCAGACGTTTATCGACTGGGAATCGCTGGGATTTCATATTGTGGCGACGGCGGTAAATGGGCGGCAGGCGCTGAAGATGTATGAGAAACATCATCCGAAAATTGTTTTTACGGATATTAAGATGCCTGTGATGGACGGAATAGAGTTCAGTAAGGCGCTTAGAAAAATAGACGAACAGGTCATTATCATACTGCTGACGGCGTATGAGGAGTTTTCCTATGCGAAGGCCGCCATCACTCTGGGGGTTACGGATTATGTGATCAAGAATGAGATTACGCCGCAGTCGATGGAGATACTGCTCGGGAAACTGCGGCAGAGAATTGAGACCGTGCAGAGGAGCAGCAATATTTTGAACGATAAGCTGATCGAGAATTATTTTCAGGCGCAGGAGGACAATGTCGGGATCCTGGAAGGCAGGATGCTGGAGAAAAGGCTCTGCTATCTTATGGTGGAACAGAATCTTCCCCTGAATATAAGCGAGGAACCGGCGGATGCGGATTTTTGTGTCAGGAAGCAGGAGATATCGGAAGCTCTCCGGGGAGTGGATTATGTTTCCATGAAAATGAAAGCGGTGAGTAATGTGTGGGAAAACGTTACGGCTGTTATTTTAGATACCGAGTTGATTTCCCAGAATGACAACTATCAGATACTATATAAGAATGCGGTCAGAGTCCGGGAGTTTCTGGAAGAACGGTTTGAAAGGGACTTTACGGTGTTTTATACCATGGAACCGTTGACTTTGCCAAACTGGAAAAAGCTGTGCAAAAATAATGAGAGGATATTTCGTCAGAGATGTTTTAAGCCGGAGGAGGCGATCGTCGGGATCGTCAGGAAACCGGAATCCCAAAGCCGAAGGGCAGATTTCGACAAAAAACAGTTGCAGCAGCTTATGGGCGGGTCGGAGGAAAAACTGGAAGAATATATCGGAAAGATATATGATGACATCTGCGAGGCCGAAGACTACCAGGAATTTTGCAGTCTATCCAAAAAGCTGTACGCATGTCTGCTGGAAGAACTTCAAAAGCAGGGAGAAGTATCGGACAGGCAGGAGCTGTCCTTCAAGAAAAACTGGAAGGACTGGATGGATGCGGAGAAGATCAGGGACTGGATGATCAGACAGTTTAAAATGCGGATGGAAAAGTCATCCGGCGGTGAGGAGCGCCGAAATTCCAGGATCATTGCGGCGGTGAAAGCATATATTCGGCAAAATTATGCGAACCCGGATCTGACACTGGACGAGATTGCGGAATATGTACACCTGAATACAAGCTATCTTTGTACCGCATTTAAACAGGAGACGGGAAATACGATCAAAAACTATATTACGGATATCCGGATAGAAGCGGCGAAGAAACAGCTGGATGAGGGGAACGGGAAAATATACGAGGTGGGGCTTTCGGTAGGTTATCAGTCGGGACAATATTTCAGCCAGGTCTTTTACAGGAAAGTCGGTGTCTCGCCGGGTGATTACCGCAGATACGGAGGATGAGTATGCACGGCAGATCGATTATGAAACAGGTGCGCGGCCGGATCCTGCGGATCGGTATTTTAACATTTGTGGTGGCGATCCTGTTATCTTTTATTGTACTTTTTCCGGTGCTTCGGGAAAAGGCGGTTGTAAATGCCGAGAATGCCAACGAGGAGATCATCTGGCAGCTCAATACGGAGCTGTCTTTCATGGAAAAGTATACGGATATGATGGCTCTGTCGGTTGCCCAGAACAGGGTGATTCAGGAATATTTCAGGGATCCGACGGTACAGAATAAAAACAGGGCCTCTCTGGCGTTAAATAATCTGGTGAGCAACAATGGAATTATCCGGAGTGTCTATATGGAATCCAATGATCTGCTTTTGCTGGATTCACTCAACCGGATCACGGAAGAAGACGTGGGGCTGTTAGAATCGGAGTGGTACGAGAAGCAGCGCAGCAAAACGTTTAACAGCGGCTGGTCACCGGTCTATAGGACAAAGATAAAAAGTGTGGATCACTATGTGTTTGCCTATACGAAAAACTATTATATGGACAATCAGTGGTACACTTTTGTGGCATTTGCATCATTGAACGATGCGCTGTACGACATCAAAGAGATAGGAAAAAACAGCACGGACTGTTTTATCCTGTGCGATGCCACAGGGGATTCCTTTTATTTATACGGGGACAAGAGACTGAAGGATGAGGCGGAACAACTCAGGGGGGAGGAGAAAGCCGCGTCCAGAGTATCTCTGAGCAACGGGATCGGTTTTGTCAATCGTTCCATAGAGAACAGATGGAGTGTTATATCCATTGTGTCCTACCGCACGATCCTGACGTCTCTCACGCCGTATATTTTGGAGCTGCTTTTTATTTTGACGGCATTTCTGCTGCTGATCCTTGTATCGACATCGCAGAGTATCAAAAAAGTCGTCTCACCGATCATCTGCCTGTCGGAGACGATGGCGTCTGCCGTACAGGGGAATCTGGACTGCACGGTAGCGGTAGATCGGGATGATGAGATAGGACAGCTTGAGAGTTCTTTTAACAAGATGCTGGAAGATCTGCGGGAGGACAGGCGGATGATACTGGAAAAGGAAAAGAAGGAACAGCATGCAAGGTTCGGGCTTCTGGTGAGCCAGATCGATCCTCATTTTATCTGCAATACGATCAACAGTATCAATTATCTGGCGAGAAAGAACAGATGTGAGGATATCATTGTGGTAAACAGCGCCCTGATCACGATTATCCGGGATCGTCTGCGGGTGAACGATATTCAGATTACGGACACGATAGCCCATGAAAAAAATATACTGGAAACCTATATACGGATCCAGAAATATATGTACGACGGAGATCTGCAGATGATATGGGATGTGGAGGAGGGAGCGATGGAAGAACAGATTCCGAAAAACATGCTGCAGCCGATTGTGGAAAATGCGATCTTTCACGGACTGATCGATGAGGAGATCGGAGAGATCACGGGAAAGATAACCATAACGGTGAGGCGCAGCGCAGACGGTATCCGGGTGCAGGTGACGGATAACGGACGGGGAATCAGCCCCCGGCGCATAAAGGAGATTATCGGAAAGTCTTATATAGAGGAGGAGAGAGGCAGGCAGATCGGCCTGTCCAATGTACAGAGCCGTCTGTATTATCTGTATGGACAGAGGGAGTGTCTGTATATAGAAAGTGTGGAAGGAGAAGGAACGACGATTACTCTGCTATTCCCGCAATGATGTGACAGCAACGTAATTAAAATGTACAAAGGGGTTATCTCACGGATGGGATAGCCCGTTTTTTTTGCCAAAAAAATCGAACAAAAACAAAATTTTCTTATGTTTACGACAAAATACTACATTACTATAATAAATTCATCAAATATTTTTGGGAAATATGTGTGAGGTATTGTTATGCCGGAGAAGAAAAACTGTCTTTTTAGAGCGGAAAAAATCTGCAAGTCTTTTGGAGCGGTCCGTGCGCTGGCGGATTTTGATATTGTGATCGAGGCCGGGGAGATACGCGGTCTGGTGGGAGAAAACGGTTCCGGGAAATCTACTTTTTCATCCATTGCAGCCGGTATCCAGAAAAGCGACAGCGGGCATATGTATCTGAAGGGGAAGGAATACAGACCGGACGGCACGGTGGATGCGGTAGATCACGGCGTCAGCATGGTGGTGCAGGAACAGGGGACGATCACGGGGATATCCGTGGCGGCCAATATATTTTTTGGAAAGGAATCGATGTTTGTAAAACATGGTATTTTGAATACCAGAGAGATGAACAGAACCGCAGAGAAGGCATTGAAAGATATCGGTGTGGAGAACATAGCGCCGGAACAAAGGACGGAGAAGCTTTCTTTCGAGGACAGAAAGCTGATAGAGCTGGCGAGGGCGCTCTATACGAATCCGGGACTCTGGATCATCGATGAGACTACGACAGCTCTGAGTCTGTCGGGGAGGGATATTCTCTATGATCTGATGAGAAAAGTGAAAGAGAGCGGAAGCTCCGTTTTATTTATCTCCCATGACATCGACGAGATCATGGAAATGTGTGATTCTCTCACGATACTGCGGGACGGAGTGCTCACGGCCAACCTGAAAAAAGAGGAATTTAATGCGGATAAGATCCGTCAGCTGATGATAGGGCGGGAACTTTCGGGGCACTACTACAGGGAGGATGTGGATGAACACATCAGTGAAGATGTCGTTCTCGAGATGGAGAATGTGACGGCCGCGGGAATAAAAAATGCCACCATAAAACTGCACCGCGGAGAAGTGCTTGGAATCGGGGGGCTGAGCGACTGCGGAATGCATGAGGTGGGGAAAATATTGTATGGACTGATTCCGCCGCAGCAGGGCAGGGTATTGAAAGACGGACGGGAGGAAGTGAAAAGCGCTTCCTGGGCGGTGCGCCGAAATATCGCATACGTATCGAAAAACAGAGATCAGGAATCCATGATGCCGATCTGCAGTATCCGGGATAATATCTGCCTGCCTTCCCTGAGGGATATGGCGAAATTCGGTCCTGTCTCCGTAAGAAAGCAGAAAGCCATGGCTGAGACCTGGTCGGAAAAGATGGAAGTGAAGGCGGCATCCGTTTCCGCATACTGCAATACGCTGAGCGGCGGCAACAAACAGAAGGTGGTACTCGCAAAATGGCTTGCCAAAGGCGCGGATATTCTGATTTTGGACTGCCCCACAAGGGGGATCGATGTGGGGACGAAAGCAGCGATCTATCAGCTGATAGAAACTCTGAAAAAAGAAGGAAAATCAATCCTTCTGATCTCGGAAGAACTGCCGGAGCTGATCGGAATGTCAGATCGGATCATCCTGTTGAAGGATGGGGAAGTATCCGGAGAATTTGAGCGCAGCGAAGGCTTGAGTGAGGCAAAATTAATACAAAAAATGATTTAAGAGGTAATGGACATGACAAAAGAAAAGCTTCTCAACAATTTTTCCTTCATCGGTCTGATCCTGGTGTTGGTGCTGTTTGAAGTGCTGACAGGAGGGCTCTTGCTCGGCAGGAGAAATCTGATCAATATTTTTAACAACTTTTTCAGTATCGGACTGTGCGCTATGGCTTACGCGTTTATCATGGCGCTGGGTGAGCTGGATCTTTCGGTGGGGGCGATCGTAGGTTTTTCGGCGGCGATGGGAGCCTTTGCGGCAAATATCAGCACGGCCCTGATTCTGCCGGCGGCGATACTGACAGGTCTGGTCATCGGCTCGGCCAGCGGTTTCGCTATCGCAAAGTTAAAGGTGGAATCTTTTATCGGAACACTGGCGGTGTCCTTTGTGGTGAGGGGAATGACAACCTGGCTTTTGAACGGCTCGGTGGGGATACCGATCTCCATGAGAGTGTTCGACAAAAACGTGGTGAAGATCCTGACTTTTCTGGTTATCATGGTCCTGTTTTATTTTCTGTATGAACATTGCGCCTACGGCAAACATTGCAGGGCGGTGGGGGCTTCTGCGGAAGCGGCGAGACAGTCCGGTGTAAAAGTGGAAAAAGTGAGATTTCTGGGCTTTGCACTGTGCGGTCTGGTCTGCGGTCTGATAGGATTTTTTACGCTGGTACGGGCGTGCACGGCGTCCTCCAAAACGGGAGATGCCTTTGAGTTTGACGTACTGCTTGCGGTTCTCTTTGGCGGAATGCCTCTTGCAGGCGGCTGGGTAGTCAGATTCCGCAGCGCGGTGGTGGGCAGTATCGCCATGGCAATTTTGAAGAGCGGGATGTCGCTGATCGGCATAGACGGACTGATGCAGCAGGTCGTGCAGGGGGTTATCCTGATCGCGGCAGTGGCGCTGTCCTTTGACCGAAAAAATGCAGGTGTTATTAAATAGGTGATTTGCAGGGAATCCTGTAAACATATAAAAATTAAAAAGGAGGATATATCATGAAAAAAAGATTATTAGCCGTTGTTCTTTCTCTTGTGGTGACAGCAACGCTTCTCGCGGGCTGCGGCTCATCGGAAGGAGAGAGCGCGACGCCTGAGACAGAGGAAGCCGGGGAGGCGGAGACAGAGACGGAGGCCGAAACGGAAGCGGCGGAGACGGCGGGAGAACTGGCAGAGAGCGTACAGACCGAGGGCGATCCGGAACCCTTCAAGATCGGGTTCCCGTGGGATACTTCTTCGACGGATCCCACATGGATCTCCATCTATGACAGTGTTAAGGTTGCCGTGGAGGCAGCAGGAGGTGAGCTGGTCAATGTGCAGACGGATCTTTCCGCTGATGATCTGATCAACAACGTTTCCGAGCTGATCAGCAGAGACTGCGACGGCATTCTGTTTATGCCGGCATCCGATTCCATGCTCCCCACTGTCGATGCGATGTGTGCAGAGGCGGGAGTATACTGGGGAACCATGTTCCGCACGATCAGCGATGAGGAGATCCGCGAGCAGATCCATGCGTCCGAGTGGTTCGCAGGCGGATGCAACGAAAACGATGAGGAATGTGCGGCGAACGTGGTAAAGACGATGGCTTCCATGGGGGTTGAAAATCTTTGCTGTATCAATATTGCAAAGGGTGATACCTCTTCCGATTTGAGAGATATGGGAGCGGCGAAAGGCGCGGAGGAAGCAGGGGTGACGATCCTGAATACCACCTATGATATCACTGTGACGACAGATATGACAAAGACGATAGAAAGCTACATTGCAGCATATCCTGAGATGGACGGTATCCTGCTTTTGGGAACTTACTGTGACGCGGCGCTTCCCACCATCGAGAAAGCTTTATCGGATCACAACAAGGCGGGAGAGGTTATTGTAGGCCGTATCGATTTTGACTCTACCATGGGTGAGTATCTGGAGGCCGGTTCCTTCCATGTTTCCTACGGCGGGCAGCAGCAGATCGATCCCCTGATGAGTTCCGTTATTCTGGTAAACAAAGTGATCGGTACACCTCTCGTGGAGGAAGGCCCCTGTGTTATCATCACACCGTACCTGGAGCTGACGACAGCGGAGGAGTCCACACAGTTCAATGAATTTTTCCTGGGAGATACGACTGTTTATACGAAAGAGGAGATCAGGGAATCCATGATTAAATTCTATAATCAGGATGTCACAAAAGAATCCATTGAGGAGTTGTTGAAAAGCTTCTCCATTGCAGATGTGGTGGAAAGACACAGCTGACACGAAAGAGTGTTTCGGAATATTGGATCCTCACGGCAGCCGCCAGGATGCCTGAGCATGGCACCTGGCCCGCTGTCTGTGGGAATAAAAAATAAGGAAAGTTTTACCATGAAAAATTTATTTGCAAAATCGCTTAAAACAATAATGCTTCCCGTTATCGTCTACGGTGTGTTTCTCTGTATCTGTTTTGAAAGATTCAGCAACTGGAACTGCGTCTATACGATCTTTATGCAGACGATCATCCCGACGATCACTGCCTATGCGGTTGCTTACGGCAATATATGCGGAATTTTTGATTTTACGATCGGTGCGCGCGTGATTATCAGTGGAGTTACGGGCGGTCTGCTTGCGGCAAACTACGGAATACCAGGTATGATTCTCGGCGCTTTTGCGGCCAGTCTTATTACGGCGGCAATCACGGGGTATTTGAACAGGATACTCAGGATCCCTTCTCTGGTGTTGACGATGGGACTGACAATGATTTTTGAGATCGCGGGGAGACAGTTCGCAGGACGGTTCGGATTCGTGCAGATCGATAATGCATATGCGGTACTGGGCTCTTCGCCCTGTATCATCCTGCTGTTTTTTGCTTCGGCCGCGCTGTTTTATTTTATCTGCAACAATACGCAGTTCAGCTATCATATGCGTGCCGTGGGAAGCAATGAAACGGTTGCAAAAAATAACGGAATCAAGGCAGATCTGGTAAAATTTAAATCTTTTATATATGGGAGTATATTTATTGCACTTGCCTCTGTTTTGACGCTAAGCCAGTCCGGATCCGTTGGTGCACAGACGGGACTCGGCAGTGTGACGATCGTATTTAAGCCTCTTATCAGTATTTTGCTCGCGCTGGTATTGCAGAGCATCTGTGATTTGACGATTGGAATTTTTATCAGCCAGTTCAGTCTGAATATTATTTTTATCGGTCTGATTGCGGCAGGTATGCCGGACACGTTTCAGAATGTGGTGCTGGGCGCTTTTTTACTGATCGTTATGATCTTTTTCCGCAACACGGAAAAGATCGACGGATGGAGAATAAAGAGGGCTGTACTGCGTGGACAGAAGCAATAGAAAAGGAGAAAAAAGATGAAATTTCCGATGTTGAGTGAGGAGGAACGTATCAGACGTCTTGCGCCCCCGAAAGGGAAAGTGCATATTGTGATCGATACGGATACTTACAATGAGGTGGATGATCAGTTTGCGCTGGCCTATGCGCAGATGTCTCCGGAGCGGATGCAGGTGGATGCGGTGTATGCGGCGCCTTTTTCCTCTGCCTTTTTCGCGAAACTGCTTCACACGCAGGGGGTAGATATCCCGATGACGGATGATCTGAAAGAAGGGCTGGAGCTGAGCTATAAAGAGATACAGAAGCTGTTTGGTCTTCTGGAGATAGATACAACAGGGAAAGTTTTTAAAGGATCGGCTGAGTATATGTCAAAGCCCGATGAATATGTGGAGAGTGAGGCGGCCAGAGATCTGGTAAAAAGAGCTCGCGAGAGTGAGGATCTTTTGTATGTTGTGGCGATCGGAGAGATCACCAATGTAGCGTCCGCCATTTTGATGGACCCTGAGATCATCCATAAAATAGTGATCGTATGGCTTGCGGGCCAGCCGCTTTTCTGGCCGACGGCGATCGAGTTCAATCTGGGGCAGGATGTATTGGCATCCCAGCTGATTTTGGACTGTGGAGTTCCGCTGGTCCTGGTACCCTGTATGAGTGTGGCTTCCAATCTGACGGTGACCGCACCTGAGCTGGAAGCCCATCTGAGAGGAAAGAGTAAAGTCGGAACGTATTTGTCGGATATTGTCATAAGTCAGCTGACGCAGGAGATGGGACAGAACTGGCTGAATCTGTTTCACCAGACTTATTGTCTCGGGTTGGATGACTATGGTGCGGCGGGTGTACCTTCTACCAAAACGATGCTCTCTCCGTCCAGAATTATCTGGGATATTTCTACGGTGGGTTATCTGTGCAATCCTGCCTGGTGTCCATCCACGTTGACGGCGACGCCATCTCTGACAGAAGATTACAGATGGCGCATCGATGACAGTCGCCATAAGATGAGAATTTGCAGATATATCTATCGTGATGCCGTATTGGGGGATATGTTTTATAAACTGGCAAGGGCACCGAAGTAGAGGTATGAAATAGTTGTAATGGGTGGCACTCATAAGACAGTATCAGAAATGTTTACGGGAAACGGCGTAGCTTGCGGGCTATGCCGTTTCTCCATTTGAACTATCCGCCATGCTATAAAGCTGTCGCTTTTCTTTGATGACGAGAACAGTAGAAAGTATCAGTGCCAATGCGTCGCTTACAGGTTGAGCCACAAAAATTCCGTTCATATCCCAAATCACAGGGAAGATGTAGATAAATGATATTAAAAACAAAATTTGCCTTAAAAATGTAATCACGATGGAGGGAACGGGTTTTGCAATCGACTGAAAAAATGTCGTTACAAGCATTACAAATCCTAAGATAGGCGTAATGCAAAAGTTTGTCCGCAGTCCCGAAATGCCAATTTCCAGCATTTCTTCAGAAGCACCGAAAGAAAGCAGGATTGCTTCTGGAAAGAACATGACAATGAGCCAGATGATACAGGTAATGCTTACCGAGAAAGCGGAAGCCTGATACAAGGTAGTCATAACTCTTTTGTAATTTTTTGCGCCGAAGTTATTGCCGACAATCGGTTGAATACCTTGACTGATACCGCTCGCGGGCATGATTACAAAGGTCATAATGCTTGCAACAACCGCATACACGCTGATAGCTGTATCGCCGCCATATTTGCCTAATTGACTGTTATAAACGAGACTGATTAGCCCCATAGCCATTTGTGCAATCCAAAAGGCAAAGCCACAGAATATAATTTTTTCAGAGAGTCTATAATCAAAAGAAAAAGTTCCTCTTTCAATTTCTATTTTTGTGCAGCCTTTCAAAATGAGGTATGTACCAAACAGTGCGGAAAGAATTTGTCCTGTCACAGTCGCCCATGCCGCGCCGGTAACACCCCAGTCCAAAACTGCCACAAAAACAGCGTCGAGAACGATGTTTGTTACTGCACCGATACCCGTAACACACATACCCAGAACAGGCTTTCCAGAAACACGCACGAAGTCGCAAAAAACTTGTGTAAGTCCTTGAAACAGACAGCCCAGTGCCACAATCCTATAATATTCATACGCATACTCGTATGCCGTTTCCGTTACTCCAAATACTTCGAGGATAGGATTTGCAAAAATAAGCAGAAGCGCAGACAGCAGAACTTCAAAAATAACGACTAATATCAATGAGTTTCCAAAAGAGCGGTTCATATTTTTCTGTTCGCCTTTTCCTGCAAATAAGCTGAACAGCGAGGAACCGCCTGCGCTGCAAGTAAGCCCGAAAGCCATCATCATGTAGGAAAGAGGAAAGCAGATTGATAGTCCGGCTAATGCGGAAGTACCGTTAAAGTTTCCTACAAAAATACGGTCAACAATGTTATAAATTGCCGTAATCAGAAGCGAAATCGCCGCCGGAATAGAATACTTCAAAATCATAGGGAACAATTTCTCTGTCGAAAAATTATTTGTTTCGTTCATGTTTTCGTACCTCTCTTTCATTTTTGTAAGTTAGTTTCCTAAGTATTTGCGTGAAAATTTTGGATAACACATCTAAAATTTTCATTCAGACAAGTTATCCATCATTTTCTCCATTACCTTGAAAAAGACCTGTAAATCTGCTTCTGAAATACCTCTTACAAGGGTTTCGTCTAATGCGGTCAGGTCCGCTACAACTTGTTGTTTATACAATAAGGCTTTATCCGTTACCACAATCTTTTTTAAGCGGTTGTCATAAGCTGCTGGCTCACGGACAATAAGCCCATTCTTTTCCATTTGTTTTAACAATTCCGTTGCAGTGGAAGGGCGTATGCTGTATTCTTCCTCTATGTCCTTTTGAAATATATCGTCTGTCTGCGCAAGCAAAAAATGGAGCGTTCTTCCCTGGGAACCACTAAATTCTTCCCTTGAGGAAAGCATATCTAATTTTCTGCGCAGTTTGTTGGACAGCTTGCTAACATATCTTGCTGCATTTTTGGTAAGTGAAATCATAGCACTCCCCTTTATTAGTTTCCTAAGTAATTCTAAATAGAATTTTCTATTTTGTCAAGCCTTTTTGATGTTCTCGGCACCGGCAGATATATTCTGCGGTGTCGATTGTATTTGTGTGCAGAAAATGTTATAGTATGCGAAAGAGGGAAACGGAGGTGATCTTACGAAGATAATTCTCACTCTGGACGATGACAACAGAACAATGTTCAACCACAGAAGGCAGAGCCGGGATATCGCTGTCAGAGAAAAAATAGCAAAGCTCACTGTGGGGAGTAAGCTGTGGATGAACAGCTATTCGAGAAAACTGTTTCAGGAAATGGAGACAGGGATCTGTGAAGCGGAGGATTTTCTCGACAGGGCAGAGAGCGGAGAGTTCTGTTTTGTGGAGAATACGGAGATATCCGGGGCGGCGGAAAAGATAGAAGAGTTTATTGTTTTTCGCTGGAACAGAAAGTATCCCGGCGATGCCGGGCCGGATATGCTGCCCTGGGAGAGCGGATTTTTCTGTGCCGGAAGCGAAGAGTTTCCGGGAAATTCCCACGAGAAGATCACGATGGAAATATGGAGGAAGGAAGAATGAGAAAATTTCGGAAATTAGGGCTTCTGCTGGCGTTTGGATTGATGCTTGCGGGATGCGGCACCGGGAAGACGGCGGATCCGGAACCCGAAGAAGCTCTTGTGGAGGAGGCCGTCTCGGAAGAGACGACGGTTCCCGAGGAGACAGAGTCGGTTAAATCGGAACCGGAGGAGAGCATCTCCGAGAGAAGAGGGGAATCGGAACCGGCGGAGACCGTATACGGAAAAGCGAGGCAGTCGGAATCCGGGGATATCACGGGAACCAATGCGGCGGCTGAGGAGATCAGCTATATCGATATACCTGTCTACACGGGAAATGCCTATACGGAGATAAATGGGAACGTCCCCTACTTTGACGAGGAGGATATGACGGATGTCTCCTATGAGTACTATTCGGAGCTGGATGCTCTGGGGCGCTGCGGCGCCTGTATGGCCAGCGTCGGGCAGGACATTATGCCGGTGGAAGAGCGGGGGAAGATCGGAAGTGTAAAGCCAACGGGCTGGCATACGGTCAAGTACGAGGGTGTTGTGGACGGAAATTATCTCTATAACCGCTGTCATCTGTTAGGATTCCAGCTGACCGGGGAAAATGCCAACATGAAGAACCTGATCACCGGGACGAGATATATGAATGTCGAGGGGATGCTTCCCTTTGAAAATATGGTGGCGGACTATGTGAAAGAGACCGGAAACCATGTGATGTACCGGGTGACGCCGCTGTTTGAGGGGGATAATCTGGTCGCCGACGGCGTGCTGATGGAGGCAAAGTCTGTGGAGGACGACGGGGAGGACATTTTATTTAATGTGTTCTGCTACAATGTACAGCCCGGCGTCTCCATAGATTACACGACGGGAACAAGCAGCCTGGAGGGAACCGCCGCTGTGGCGCCGTCTGAACCTCAGGAGCAGGAAAATGTGGGACAGCAGGAGTCACAGACTGAGCAGCAGCCTGAAATACAGCCTCAGACGCAGCCGGAACCGCAGCAGCCGGCGGCACCGGCGGGAAGCGGTTCTTATGCGGTCAACGGCAAAAACGGGAAAATACATATTGTGGGAGGCTGCGCGGCGACAGGCAATTCGAAGAATGCGATGAGCCAGCCGGTATATTTCGATACGTATGAGGAGGCGGCGGCCTACTCCGCGTCGATAGGGTCGGACGAAAGTGAGAGAAACTGCAAGAATTGCTGGTAGAAATATTGCTGGTATAAATACAGAGGGCGGCTATAGTGCCGCCCTGTTTGCATTTCAGAAATATCACGCCATATCAGGCTTACAGATACGGATGCATATAAGGAGCCGGTTCCGGTCCGCAGTACAGTCCGTATGCGTCACAGATCCAGTAGGTTCCGTTCACATTGACACGGCACCACTGGTGGGAATACTGATTCTCGTTTACGTGCTCGTAAGGGATGCCGAGGATATTCAGGCAGAGCCCTGTCGCTCTGGCGCAGCCGGCGCAGGAGGCCGTCCCCAGTACGAAATAGCCGTAGGGATCGTTGTAGTGCGGCGTTGACATGGAGTACATCATGCCGGAATCGTAGTGGTCGCGCATGGCGACGGCGATTCCCCAGAGCTGATCTTCCATGGGAAGTCCCGCGAGAGGAGCCACGGTCTGCCATGCGACATTGTAGGCCTGGGCAAATTCCGCGTCGGTCTGTTTCTTTTTCAGGCTGGACCGGTTTGCGAGCTGGCCTATGGGAACGGGAACGCCGGTGGAAGGAGCCGGTGTGATAACGGCACTTGCGTTCACGCCGTCCACCGGGGTGCCGGGAGCGGCACCCTGGAAAGGTACTCTGCCCTCCGCCATGCCGTAGGTAAGGTAATGAGCCAGAAGCATCTGGGGATCCGTCCCCAGCGCTGCGGTCACATCAGGGTATGTCGCCGCATAGAACGCCGGATCAAACTGTGCCGCGGCATGGGCCGGAAGAGAGAGACCGCCGGCGAACAGCAGCACAAAACCTGCTGTGAGAAGAATGGTAATAATTTTTTTTTGTTTCAATGGATGTACCTCCTCATGCTGTAAAAATATTATGTGATAACTATAACATATCATTCATTTTTTTACAATTTAAACCATTTCGAAAGCGCCGGGATAAATTTTAAAAGCATCGGGAAATCTATATAATGACATGAATATGTCCAGGGTATTTAAGAATGATAATGGGGAGGTGTTTTTATGAAAACAATCAATATAATAGCGCTCACGATCGGGATCATCGGAGCCGTAAACTGGGGACTGATCGGATTTTTCAACTTTAATCTGGTGGAATCCCTCTTTGGGATCGGATGGATTGCGCGGATCATCTATGCCGTGGTAGGCCTGTGCGGGCTGTACCTTCTGACATTTTATGGCAGAGCCGGTGAGAGTTCCTACGAGTCGTAGACGAAAAAATTCTTGATACGGTATGTGTACGTTATTCGTCCTTGACAGATGGAGAGCATCTGTCAGGGGCGTATTTTTGTGCAACAGTTCAGCTATTCTCTGTGAGATGATCGGTGCACCGGTGGGAGAATACAAAAAATAACGATTGATATCTTAAAAAGGAGTGAAAGGACATGGGAGAGTCATGGAGCTGATGAATGCCGCTGCGGCGTTCCATATCGGAGATAAAGAGAGGAGCGTAAAGGAGGGGATCGCTCTTGCGGCGGACGGTGCTGAATAGTGATCTAACGGGAAATAAAAGGAATTAAATTGTGATTTGACAGAAAATCGGTCCATACCATCGCCCACACTATAAAAATAGCGACTGTTATGGAAAAAGAGCAGATCATAGTGATCACAATATCGGGACGGGGAGACAAGAACTGTGCGGCCATCGTCCGCGACAGAAAAGGGGATATCTATGAATAATATTAAATTTGCATTTTATAATAAAAAAGCCTATATTTCCTTCTCCGATCCCACCGCGGAGGGACCTGCGATTCAGGGGGTGATGCTGCTGGTCAAAACTTATTCTTGACAAAGCGACACAAGTGTTGCAAAAAGAGGAGGAGATAATGTGAGTTTGAGAGGAGAAAAGACAAAACAGGACATTCGGGAAAAGGCATATCAACTGTTTGCGGAAAAGGGATTTAAAGATGTAACTATGAAAGATATTTGCGAGTTGACGGGACTTAGTCGTGGAGGACTGTACCGCCATTATGAAAGCACGGGGCAGATATTTTTGGAAATAGTCAATGATTTTTCCAATAGGCAAAAAAGTGAAGTATTTACTAAAATGGAGCAGCACATTCCTGCCGCCGCGATATTAGAGGAACTTCTTTCAAGATATGCAAATGAAATGATGGATTTCGAAAATTCTATAAGCCTTGCTATTTACGAATTTTATAGTAATCCGGCGATTTCTAAAGAAGAGAATTCTGTAAAAAAACAGTACGAAATTTCAAAATCGACATGGATAGAGCTTATCCGCTATGGAATAGATAGGAAAGAATTTTATCCCGTGGATCCGGAATCCATTTTCCACGTAATTATATTTGCATATCAGGGAGTACGAATGTACAGCAGGTTGATGAGAATGGATAAAGATATTCCCACTCAAATAATAAATGAAATAAAGCGGTTATTATTGCCGGAGGAGGTTCCATATGAAAAATGATATTGTTTTGGTGAGACCATCTTTAGAGCTGAAAGAAAAAGTTCTTGATTATAGGAAGGAGCATTTTCAACATGGAGAAGAAATTATCAGCGGAAGTGAGCTTTTGGATAAGACAGAAAGCTACGAGGAATGGCTGTCCTCTGTAACGCTGAACACGAATCCCAAAACGGTAAATGAAAATTGGGTAGTTACAGATACCTTTTTTGCAATGAGAAAAAGTGATGACAAGATAATCGGAATTATCGATTTAAGGCATACACTGAATGAATTTTTGAAAGACCTGGGAAATTGCGGATATAGTGTACGTCCATCTGAAAGAAAAAAGGGATATGCAGCAGAAATGTTATATCAACTTCTCCAGGTGGCTAAAGAAGCAGAAATGAAAGAACTCCATATATCTGTTGAAAAAGAAAATGCAGCATCGATAAAAGTTATACAAAAGAATGGCGGCATATATGAACGGAGCTTTTCTTTTGAAAATAAAGCGGCAGATCTCTATAAAATTGAATTATAAATTTTTGAGTTTAGCGGGGGCGACAATTTGAGTGTTCAAAATCCAAAGACTGCTCAAATGATCATTCAAGATTGCAGAAAGGTTTTTTATGAATCAGAGGTTTTCCGTCTTCTGCTGCAGTTGTTGGAGAAAAGTATTAGAGGCTCTTGAAAGAACTTGATATTTTTTCCATACAAGGCAAAGTTCTGCTTCCAAAGTGGGGGAAAGCGGTCTGAAACAAAGATTGCTGTCCCCTGTTGTATTTATGAGTTTATCCAATGCGATCACATATCCAAATCCCTTTTTTACAAATTGAGCTGCATTATAGACCAGGTCATAGGTTGCAACGATATTGAGCCTGGAAATATCTGACTTCAGCCAGCGGAACATTTCCGTATTGATCGAGGTCTGATGGGATACGATCAGGGGCTTATCCCACAAATCTTCGGCACAGATATATTTTTTTCTGCTAATGGGCTGTCTTTGCGCATCAGAACGCCCCATATGTCTTTTTCGGGGAGTTTTATGTAATCATACTTGCTGATGTCTGATGCCCCGACTAACAGCCCGAAGTCGATTAAGCCTTTATCCAGTCTTTCCATAACACGTTCTTCATCCCCGCTGTAAATGTGGTAATGGATGAGCGGGTGTTTTTTTTGCAGATCCTGTGCCGCCTGCGCTAAAAAGGATATGCTTTCTGTTTCGCCACAGCCGATATAGATATCACCATTTATATTTTCACTGGAAGAAGTCAGCTCCGCTTTTGTTTTTTCCATTAAAGCGACCAGCTCCTCAGCACGTTTGCGGAGCAGCATTCCGTCTTCGGTCAGCGTAACCTTCTTGCTTCCGCGGATGAGGAGCTGTTTCCCTAACTCTTCTTCCAGGTCTTTTAGCTGCCTGGAAAGAGGCGGCTGCGTCATGCGGAGTGTCTCTGCCGCCCTGGTGATGCTTTCTTCCCTTGCAACTGCAAGAAAATATTGTAGTACACGAATATCCAAGTAAAAAACCTCCTTAATTGCATCATTGCCCTTATTATAACAAATTGATCGATACTTTTCAAGTATGGAAATATATATAATATATGTATTTGATATTTTGTTTGCAAAGATTTACAATAAATATCAGACAACAGATCAGTGTATGGTGTGGCTAAAAGATTAAAGAATTAAAACAGGATAAAGGAGAACGAAAAATGGAAAACAAGGATACCAGAGTATTTGAGATCAACCCGAAGATTGAGATGAAAAAAGTCCGTTTTACGAACCGTTACGGCATTACACTGGCGGGCGCTTTATATTTGCCGACTCACTATGAGGATAAGAAGAATCCGGCAGTCATTGTTGCAGGACCTTTTGGTGCAGTAAAAGAACAGGCTTCCGGTCTTTATGCGCAGGAGCTGGCAGCCCGTGGTTTTGTCAGCATAGCCTTTGACCCGTCCTTTGGCGGTGAGAGCGGCGGTGAAGTGAGAAACACGGCATCACCGGATATATTTACGGAAGATTACAGTGCGGCAGTTGATTATATTGGTCTGCTCCCCTATGTTGACAGGGAACGTATCGGAGCGGTCGGTATATGCGGGCTTTCAGGAATGGCGATTACCGCCGCAGGAACGGATACCAGAATCAAGGCGGCAGCTACGTTCTCCATGTATGATATGTCCCGTGATATGAGTAAGGGACACATGGATTATTATACGGAGGAGCAGAGAAACAAGATTAAGAAATATCTTGGCGAGCAGCGTTGGAGAGATGCAGAAAACGGTACTTTTGCATTGGGTAATCACGAAATTGCTTTTGATGAAGATAATGAACCGATTACAGGAATGATGGAAATACCGGAGGAACTGCCGGAGGGCGCGGATCCTGCATTTGCAGCTTTCTACAATTATTATGCGCTAAGGGCGTATCATCCCCGGGCAGTAAATTTCGTATCTTCGTGGACGGCAACCATGCCGGTATCGTTTTGGAATTTTCCGCTGATGGCGAATATCAAAGAAGTATCTCCACGCCCGATTTTGCTGGTTGCCGGAGAAAATGCACATTCCCGTTATTATTCGGAAGATGCCTATGCCGCAGCGTCAGAGCCGAAAGAACTGTTAATTGTTCCGGGGGCGGATCATGTGGATTTATATGACAATATGGAAAAAATCCCGTTTGATAAGCTGGAAGAGTTTTTTAACAAAAATTTGAGATAGAGGGCAGAGGTTTATAATCCTCATCTGAAAGAACTGACAACATTGATTGATGAACTGAAAATCATCGGAACACGTTTTGATGTCAGTCCTGCACAGGTTGCAGCAGCATGGGCGATTGCAAAAGGCACATTGCCGATGAAATCAGCCGATTGGAAAGGCTTGGCGATGAAACGGGCGTCCATACGCTTCGGGAATGGGAAAAGGAGATGTAGACAATGACTGTAAAGGATGTGATAGACGGATTTCGGGAAGGGGCGGAAAAAAATGCCGAGCGTGATGCCTATGCAAATGAACTTTTTCAGGAAGCTGTCCGTATAGGAATGGAGCTGAATACGAAGTACCATACACCAGAAGAACTCCGGGAGATTATGGGCAGGTTGATAGGAAAACAGGTAGACCGTTCTTTTCGGATGTTTCCTCCATTTTATACGGATTTTGGAAAAAATATCACAATCGGAAAAGATGTCTTTATCAATTCAGGATGCCACTTTCAGGATCAGGGCGGGATTGAAATCGGGGATGGTGCATTGATCGGTCATAATGTTGTGCTGGCGACAATTAACCATGACCTGAATCCAAAGGAAAACCGGAAAAATCATTATGGAACCATAAAAATTGGCGCTCATGTATGGATCGGTTCTAACGCAACCGTATTGCCGGGAGTGACGATTGGCGATTATGCGGTGGTTGCGGCGGGAGCTGTTGTGACACGGGATGTTCCTGCCATGACGGTAGCAGGAGGTGTTCCCGCAAAAGTTCTAAAGGTTATTCAGGAGGAAGAACGCTATGAAACGGCTGTATAATCTTATGTTGGTTTGTCTGCTTATCGTTTCGTTATCAGCCTGTGGAAAGCAGGCAGGGACAGGGAGGGATAATACAGTGACTGGAGATATTTCTTTTAACTTTGAAACAAAGACAGTTTTATTGAACAGTGGATATGAAATGCCCATATACGGGATTGGAACATACAGCCTGACCGGGGATACCTGTGTAGAATCTGTCACGGCAGCATTAAACAGCGGTGTCCGCCTGATTGATACCGCCTATATGTACCATAATGAGGAAAGCGTGGGGGAGGCAGTCAGGAACTCCGGCATACCGAGGGAGGAAATCTTTGTTGTCACAAAGCTGTATCCGAACCAGTTTTCTGATGCGGAAGCTGCGATTGAGGAGGCGCTTGTCAAATTAGATATAGATTATATTGACATGATGCTGCTCCACCACCCGGGAACGGACGATGTGGAGGCTTACCAGGCAATGGAAAAAGCGGTCACAGACGGTAAAATCCGTTCACTTGGCTTATCAAACTGGTATGTGGAAGAACTGGAGGAATTTATACCTCAGATAAACATTATGCCTGCGTTGGTTCAAAATGAAATACACCCTTATTATCAGGAAAACGATGTAATTCCATACATTCATAGTCTTGGGCTTGTGGTGCAGGGGTGGTATCCGCTTGGCGGCAGGGGATATACGGCAGAGCTGCTTGGTAATGAGGTGATTTCGGAAATTGCTGCGGCACATGGGAAGTCATCGGCACAGGTAATTCTCCGGTGGAATCTGCAAAAGGGCGTTGTAGTCATTCCCGGCTCCAGCAATCCCGATCATATTCAGGAAAACGTTGAATTAAAGCAGCGAAGCTGCTGCTTCTCGATTTGTGAATACAAATTGAAGACCCATACGGCGTTATCGTGTCTGGTCGAGACAGGGGATTTCCAGAGATAACATCAACAGGCTTTCCATCACAAAAGCCGGGAACAGCCATGTAAGGAAGCTTCTGATCGAGGCATCCAAAGGGATCTGTAAGGGAATGGTTGGGCATAAATCGAAAGACCTGAAAGCAAGACAGAGCGGAAATCCGCCGGAAGTGATAGCTTATGCAGATAAGGCAAACGAGAGGCTGCGAAGAAAGTATTACAAAATGATAAGACACGGCAAGAAAAAGAACATGGCGGTAACTTATGCGGTTAAAGCATGAGTCGGTACTATCACTTCCCGGTTTGAAAATTGATCCGATCCGCACCGGATATGATTATATGAAACTGGCATAGTTGGAGAGTAGAAGAGATAAATGGCGGAGAATATATAAAAAATATATCTTCCGCCATTTATGGGTGAAACCCCTGAGAATCAGATGTTTTGTCACTGCGGATTGACTTTCTCAAATTTCAGCCGATACTTCGTCGGCGCATTTTTTAGCTCCGGCAGCAGGTTCGTATTCCGATATACCGACAGAATAATGCCCATGAACAGAAAATTAGTCACGGTGCAGTTCAGACCGTAGGTCAGAAACGGCATATCGATCCCGACGATAGGTCCCACGCCGAAGTTCATCGCCACATAGATCACCGTTTTCAGGATTAAAATACTGCTGCAGGAGATGCCAAGCAGGAAGCCCAGGCGGTTTTTCTGTATGCAGGATATGTGGAGCGAGCGCACAAGAAAGGCGCAGACAGCGGCGACCACGGCTATCCCGATGAGAAGCCCGAAATAGGATGTCAGGCAGATCAGCACATAGTCGCACCATGCACCGGAGATATCACCGATCTGTCCGACATCTCCGCCGCCGAGAAGGGAGGCGTCAGCGAGCTGGCTTCGGATCAGCAGAGTCTGGTAGGCCGCCTCGCCTTCATAGGCAAAAAGGGAGAACATAACCCGAATACGCTGGATCTGATATTCCGCAAGGGACGCAAAACGTCCGCCAAGGAGCAGTATATCTCCAAAGAACAGGGTGGGGACACCGATGATAAAGGCGAGGAGCACGCCAGCCTGCACTTTTTTCCTGCCGCCGAATATGCCCTTAAATGCCGCTGCAGTCAGGGTGATCAGACATGTCATAAAGGTCAGGAGCATGGCGGCGGATTTATAGTAGCCAAAGAGCAGAAGGAGAAACATATGAAGAAAGAGGACTCCCAGCGCCTTCAGTATGCCTTTTGCCTTTTCGTCTCTGAAACGGTAGCAGATCGCGGCAAACACGGGAACAAACAAGAAGCATACGGTCTGTCCGAGTATCAGGTAATAACTGTAAGTGGCATACGGCATACGCAGAAAAAATATGCTACCTATCAGATAAATCCCATAGATCCCCCATACGTACCTCCCAAGAATGCGGTAATCTGCAAAGTAGACAAACAGCATCATGCACAGACCGATCAGATTGAAAAGGATCGTCCGCATACCGTAATCACTGGAAATTCTTGTATTGTCAAATCCGGAGCAGATGATAGTCTGCATAATGACGCCGATCACTGTCAAAATCGCCATGGCGCCAAGCATCCAGATCTCTGTTTTCGGACGGTGTATCCGGTTGAGTTTTGAACCTGCATCCACAGGGTCTCCCATCTCCCTGACAGCGAGCTGTTCCGCCTCTTCTTCCTCTTTTCCCTCTAAAAGATAAGCCTCTTTCTGATCCTCGATATGGGCGCATATCTCCGCACGGACCAGTTCTTTCGCGTATTTATTGCTGATCTGTTCAGTGAGACTCTCCAAATATTCTGTTCTGTTCATCGTGACATCCCTCCTTATACGCCGTAACACAGGACGCCTGCCACGGCCTGGGAGTATTCCTGCCAGGATTTTTTTCTCTCCTGCAGTTCCTTCCTGCCTTTGCCTGTGATGGAGTAGTATTTTCTGGTTTTTCCCTGAAACTCCTGCTCGTAGCAGGTCAAAAAGCCCTTGTCCTCCATGCCGTGGAGCAGCGGGTACAGGGTGCCGGCTTTCAGGGCGAAGATATTTTCGGAGCGCTTTGCCAGCTCCTCGATCATTTCGTAACCGTACATATCCTTCTCGGATAACAGTTTGAGCAGTAGCATCGTGGTACTGCCGGAAACGAGACTTTTGTCGATTGCCATAATGGATTCCTTTCTTTTTGCATTTTTCATGGGTCAAATAGATAGACGTTCGATATATCGATTTTCTATATAATATATCGAGAACCGATATATGTCAAGAAGAAATTTGGAGTTTAAGATGAATTATGATATACTTATCTTTGAAAATATAGAAATCAAAGAAAGAGGAGTTGCATATGAACAGGAAATGTATCAAAAAGGTTTTTGCATTTTTTCTTATTGTCATGATGGCAGTATCCGTTACCGCCTGCGGTTTTGTGAAGTCTGGAGGCGATTCCCGCGAAGACGGAGAGGACGGTTCAGCTGTCGTGAAAATACCGGAAGGATCGGATCTGGATACTTCCGGCAGTTTTGCCGAGGTGCATGACGCTTTTACGACGACGCTGTCGGAGGAGAAAAACGACGACTATTCGATCCCGGATCCTCCAGAGGGGGTTTTTGACCTTGTCGCCTATCCCTCCAAAGTGGGAGACCTGGCGGCTTACGTGTCCAGCGATCCGGGGGATGGTGAAAAGCATCCGATGATCATCTGGGTGGTCGGCGGCTGGGGCAACGGCATCGACGATTTTCCCTGGGTCTACCCGGAGTGGGACAACGACCAGACGGGATCCGCTTTCTGGCAGGCGGGTATTTTGACCATGTATCCTTCTTTCCGGGGCGGCTGCGGCAATCCCGGTTATTATGAAACGCTGTTCGGAGAGGTGGATGATATCGTGTCGGCTTATGAGTATGCCGCATCCCTGCCCTATGTGGATCCCGAGCGCATCTATCTGGGCGGCCACAGTACCGGCGGTACGAGGGCGCTCCTTGCTTCCGAGTACACGGACAGATTCCGGGCGGTGTTCTGCTTTGGGGCGGTGGACAAGATAAGATATCATAACAACAGTCAGTTTACTTTTGATAAGAGTAATCAGGATGAGTACATCATGCGTTCCCCGATCTACTGGCTGGATGATATCAAAAGTCCCACATTTTTGATCGAGGGAAGGGACGGCAATTCGGAGAATCTGGAGCGGATGGAGGAGGCTTCTGAGAACGAGAATCTGCACTGCTATGTGGTGGAGGATGCCGACCATTTTTCGGTGCTGGCGCCCGCCACAAGAGTCGTGGCGGAAAAGATTCTGGCGGACACGGGTGACGAGGCGTCTATCGTTATCACGCAGGAAGAATTGGACGCGGCGATGAAACAGGATCCGGCCATCCCGGTGCCGGTGATGACGGAGCGCTATGTGGAGGAGCTGGGCATGACATTCTCCTGCCCGTATGTGTGGAATATCGCTCTCAGCGAGGACGGCAGCAGTCTGGAGGTATATTCCGGCTATGACGGGGCAAATGCGTGGGATATGGCGGCGCTCTATATCACGCTCTACGATGCCGAGGGGGGCGATACCCAGCAGAGGCTGAAAGGAAACATGGAAGAGCAGGGCTATGTCGTGGAGGAGATATCGATCCAGGGCAATCCGGCGGTGGACGGAGCTTCCATGGTGCAGACCGACGATGGTGATTTCTACTATCAGCGCTACCTGTCGGTTGAACGCGGCGAGGAGTGCGTGGTCTTCAATTTTATTGTCTATGAGGAGTACGTGGAAGAGTCGGTGGTTCGTCTGTTCCAGGACATGATCGACAGCATTGCGTTTGACGATTGAAAAACGGGATAGCATACAGGGCAACGAGGCTGGAGTTCTCGTTGCCCTGCAGGATAACATCTATTTCTCTATACCAGTCATAGACTAAGATTCTTTCATCTCCATTTCACAGAGACCACACTTCTATTGATCGTTTTCACAAACTGCATAAAAAACCCCATCAAATCCAAAAACTTCCACCCTTTTTTGACAAAAAAGACTTTGCTATTATGTAAATATAAAGCAAAATATACAAAAGGAAGGATGAAGGAATGGGTGAGATAATTGTCTCAATGAAGAATATCTGCAAGTCTTTCCCCGGCGTGAAGGCGCTCGACGGCGTGGATTTTGAACTGCGCTCCGGCGAAGTCCTTGCGCTGCTTGGGGAGAACGGCGCAGGCAAGTCAACGCTCATGAAGGTGTTGAGCGGCGTCTACACAAGAGATGAAGGTTCCGTTGAGATCTTCGGCAAAGAGTATGGCGATCTGACGCCGAAGCAGGCACAGGAAGCGGGCGTTGCGATCATCCATCAGGAGCTGAACATGTGCAAGCACCTGACGGTCACGGAAAACATGTTCCTCGGCAGGGAAAAGCGCGGGAAGGTGGCGCTGGACAACAGTTCCATGGAAAAGGAAGCAAAGGAAATACTGGATGATTTAAAGATCGATATCAGTCCGAATCAGATCGTGGGTGAGCTGCCGGTTTCCAAACAGCAGATGGTAGAGATAGCGAAAGCCCTTTCCATTCATGCGAAGATCCTGATCATGGACGAACCGACCTCCTCTCTGACGGCGAGGGAGATCGAGGATCTGTTCCGCATTATCAGGAAGCTGAAGAGCGAGGGAAAAGGCATCGTTTACATATCCCATCGTCTGGAGGAGCTGCAGCATATCGTGGACCGCGTGACGATCATGCGGGACGGCCAGTATATCACGACGATGAACTTTAAAGAAACCACGATGGATCAGATTATCGCCCACATGGTGGGACGTGAGATCAAGGAGAAGTTTCCCAGAGTGGAGTGCGAAAAAGGAAAGAAGATCTTTGAGGTAAAGAATTTGAATGCCGGACGGATGGTGAGAGATATCAATTTCTCCGCCTACGAGGGCGAGATCGTGGGCTTTGCCGGGCTGATGGGCGCGGGGCGCACGGAGACCACAAGGGCGATCTTCGGCGTAGATCCGAAGGAGAGCGGCGAGATCTATGTGGACGGCAAGGAAGTGAAGATCACCTGCCCCATGGACGCCATAAAGAGCGGCGTGGTGCTGGCACCGGAGGACCGGAAGAAAGACGGTCTGTGCACAAAGCTTTCCATCCGCCACAATTTGGCGCTGCCGAATCTGGATATCGTCTGTAACAGGCTGGGCGTGGTGAGCAGTAAAACGGAGGAGAAGCTCTGCGAAAAGGCTGTGGAGGACTTGAGGATCAAGACTCCCAATGTGGAGATCGATTCGGGCAACCTCTCCGGCGGCAATCAGCAGAAGGTCGTGGTCGGGAAATGGCTGGCGAGGGATTCGAGAGTAGTGATCTTCGATGAGCCCACAAGGGGTATCGATGTAGGGGCGAAAGTGGAGATTTACCACCTGATGAACGATCTGAAAAAGCAGGGCATCGCGGTTGTCTTTGTCTCCTCGGAAATGCCCGAGGTGATGGGTATCGCGGACCGCATCATCGTCATGTGCGACGGACGCATCACGGGCGAGGTGATGGCGAGGGAGACGACGCAGAATGAGATTCTGACGTTGGCTACCACCTTTGAGGATAAAAAGATAGGAAAGAGTGAGGGAGGAAACGAAGAGCATGAGTAATGAAAAGCAAAGTTCTCTTAGAAAAATAATGGCGATCCGGGGCATGGGCGCCGCGATCACGGCGTTTATCGGACTGATTGTGATCTATGTGGCATTCGGGCTGATCAATCCGGCGGTCTTCTCCGGACAGAATATCATGAATCTGCTGCGCTCCATGTCAAAATATCTCTTGATCGGTATCGCGCAGAGCTACATACTGATCACCGGCAACATCGATCTGTCCATCGGTTCCATGGTAGGCATGAGCGCTATGGTGGCGGCGACGCTGATGAGCAGGGGCGTCAATCCGTTCGTTGCGATACTGGTAGCCCTTTTATGCTGTCTGGTGTGCGGCGTGGTCAACGGATTTCTGGTGGGCAAGTTTAAACTGCCGCCCTTCATCGCAACGCTGGGCACCATGTTTATCACAAGAGGTGTGGCATACATGGTAAACAGCAACCGCAACACGGACGCTATCGCCACCGGCATCGGCAAGGAGGCGGGGGACAGCTTCCAGAATATTTTCTACTACGGGACGACACTGGGCGTCTACAACACATTCTGGATCGCACTGATCTTCTTCATCATTTTCTTCTTCCTGCTCTCCAAGACAAGAACGGGAAGACATATATACGCCATCGGCTCCAACATCGAAGCGGCGAAGCTCTCCGGTGTGAACGTGGTGGCAACTACGACAAAGGCTTACCTGGTCAGCGCGGTCTGCTCCTGTGTGGTGGGACTGATCCTCTGCGCACAGGCAGGCATGGGCAACATGGAAGCCGGAAATATGTACGAGATGTACGGCGTTGCGGCGGGCGTAATCGGCGGCGTATCCCCCCTCGGCGGTACAGGGCTTCTGCTCGGGACCTTCGCGGGTGCGGCGGTATGGCAGACACTGGAGAACGGGCTGAACATGATCGGCGCCCAGGTCGGCATCCAGCGGGTAGTCATCGGTGTGATCGTGGTGGCGGCGGTACTTCTGGACGTAGTCGTAAGGGGCGGACAGTTCAAGAAGAAAAAAGGAAACTAACCGCAGGGGCGAAAAGCCTGTGCGTTTAGGATATAAAAAACAGGAGGAATAAGAACATGAAAAAGAAACTGTTAAGTTTACTCTGCGGCGTGACTATGCTGGCAGCGGCGCTTACGGGCTGCGGCAGTCAGAGTGCGGATGCACCGGCGGCAGCGGAAGGCGAGTCAACAGAGGCAGCTGCTTCTGCGGATGGAGCAAAGATCGCCCTGATCACGATGGACTCCATCGACCAGCACTGGATCAGCCTGAACGAAGGCGCACAGAAGGCGGCGGGCGAGCTGGGCGTGGAAGTGACATTTATGTCACCTAACACAAAGGACGACGCACAGCAGATCGAATGTGTGAACAACGCGGTGGCAGGCGGCTATGCGGCTATCATCGTAGCGGCAAACGGTCCTGACGCGATCTCTTCCGCATTGAAGGAAGCCATCAGCGCGGGCATCAAGGTTGTCTATGTGGACTCTCCCGCAAACGTGGATGCGGAAGCGACTTTCTCCACCGATAACGTGGCGGCAGGAACCACAGCGGGTGAGGAGATGATCAAAGCCCTCGATGCGAAAGGCATCACAAGCGGCGACATCGGAATCGTCAACGTAAACGCTGCGACACAGTCTACGGTAGACAGAGAAAATGGTTTCAGAAAAGCGTTTGAAGGAACAGACTTCAACCTGCTTGAGACACAGTACGGCGAAGGCGACGCGGCGAAATCCCAGACCATCGCTGAGAACTACATCACGCAGAAGGTAGTAGGTATCTTCGGATGTAACGAAGGAAGCACAACAGGAACAGGCAACGCGATCAAGGCATCCGGCAGCTCCGATATCGTGGGTGTAGGTTTCGATAAGTCCGATGCGATCCAGGGGCTGATCACAGACGGCTATCTGCTCTGCACGATGGCGCAGAATCCGGACGTGATGGGTTACGAAGGCGTGAAAGCGGCAGTTGCGGCTATCGGCGGCGAAGACCTGGGCGGAAAAGTGACGGATACAGGCGTTTCCGTGATCGACGCGGCAGCGCTGGGCGGTGCGGCATCTGCGGCATCCGGCGATGCGGTGAAGGCGAGCAAGGAATGGAAGATCGCTCTGATCACGATGGACTCCATCGACCAGCACTGGGTAACTTTAAATGAAGGCGCTCAGGCGAAGGCGGGCGAACTGGGTGTGGAAGTGACATTCATGTCCCCCAACACAAAGGACGACGCACAGCAGATCGAATGTGTGAACAATGCGGTGGCAGGCGGTTATGAAGCGATCATCGTGGCTGCAAACGGCCCCGACGCGATCTCTTCCGCACTGCAGGAAGCGATCTCGGCAGGCATCAAGGTTGTGTATGTGGACTCCCCCGCAAACGTGGACGCGGAAGCGACTTTCTCCACCGATAACGTGGCGGCAGGTACCACGGCGGGCGAAGAGATGATCAAAGCTCTTGAGGCGGCAGGCGTGACAAGCGGCGATATCGGTATCGTGAATGTAAACGCTGCGACACAGTCCACAGTGGACCGTGAGGAAGGGTTCCGGAAAGCGTTTGAGGGAACAGACTTCAATCTCCTTGAGACACAGTACGGCGAGGGCGACGCGGCGAAGTCCCAGACCATCGCTGAGAACTATATCACTCAGAATGTAGTAGGTATCTTCGGATGTAACGAGGGAAGCACAACAGGAACGGGCAATGCCATCAAGGCATCCGGCAACTCCGATATCGTGGGCGTTGGCTTTGATAAATCCGATGCGATCATGAACCTGATCGGCGACGGACACCTGCTCTGCACGATGGCACAGAATCCCGATGTGATGGGTTCCATGGGTGTGGAAGCCTGTGTGAAAGCACTCGAAGGGGAATCTCTCGGCGGTGCGGTGACAGATACGAGAGTTTCCGTGCTGACAAAGTAACATGGTTCATTTAGTGACATAGAGTCTCTGATAATATATAATGAGAAGTAGCCGCAGGCGGAAGAGCGTGCGGCTATTTCTTCATTGTATTCTGGAGTATACTGCGGGGAAGGGAAGATATGCAAAAAGTGATAATTGCGGATGATGAGGAGAGGATCTGCCGTCTGATCGAGGCGTTGGTGGACTGGAGAGCTCTTGATATGGAGGTGGCTGCCATCGCCCATAACGGACTGGAAGCCGCAGAGCTTGTGGGACAGTTGTGCCCGGATATACTGATCACGGATATCCGGATGCCAGGGTGCAGCGGTCTGGAACTGATTGAGAGAGTAAAAAAAGAGCGGCCGGAGCTGGAGATCATCATAATCAGCGGCTACGCCCATTTTGATTACGCGAAGAGCGCGATAAAGTTCGGCGTGGGAGAGTATCTCTTAAAGCCCATCAATAAGGCGGAACTGACGATGACGTTAGAGCGGCTGCGCGCAAAGATCGATTGTCGCATCAGGGAGCAGGAGGATAAGCAGCAGCTGGAGAGAAAGAGCAAGAACGATGTGCGAAGACTCAGGGATCTTCTGCTGGAGCGGCTCCGGGAACAGAAGGAAGAACCTCTTTCATGGGAGCGTCTGCGGGAGGAATACTATCTGGATGTGCAGCCCGGCTGTTTCCAGGCGATCTGGCTGAAAATAGACTGTCCGGGGGAGGAACCCGGTGAGGAAGGGAAACACATTATCATAGAGCGCTCCGGAAGACTGATCGAGAGTTGTCTCGCCGGCAAATGTTTTGATATGTTCTGCAAGGGGCAGGACTGGGGAGGCTACATCGGCATTTTAAACTACGGGAAGGACCGGCAGGAGGAGATCCGGCGCATCCTGAAAGACTGCCTGAACCAGCTGGAGAGCGGGAAAAATCTCTATGGGGAGATATTTTTCTCCATGGCGGTGGGCGGTATCGTGACGGAGCCTTCCGGGATCGGGAGATCCCTGCGGGAGGCGGCCGTGATCATCGAGGAGCGCCTGGTCAAGGGGACGGGGCGCCTGTTGGATTATATGCCGGAGGGAACCTCCTCTCTTCACGAGAAGAGCCTTCTGGAGAAGTACCTGAGGGGCATCACCCACGCCATCGAGATCATGAGTGAGGAGAAGGCGCGGAAAGCGCTGGACGAGATTCGTGCGGAAGTGGCGCAGGTGAGGGATGTGCGGGGATATGAGATACTGGAACTGGTAAATTCCTGCGGCGCTCTGTTTTTGAGCCAGGTGGAGTCGAGGGAACGCCGGGAGAAGCTGCAGCGCTTTTCGGAAAGATGCAGGCAGTGCGGATCCCGGGAAGCTCTGTTTCAGGTGCTGGAGGAAATGCAGAAAAAATATATTGAAGAGTTGGTACAGCAGCATGAGGGGAATATGGTGCGCCCCGTCCGTCAGGCGAAACAGTATATCCAGAATCATTTTAGCGAGCCGATCACCCAGGAGGAAGTCAGCAGTGCGGTGGGGCTTTCCAGCACCTATTTCAGCGCCCTGTTCAAGAAGGAGGAGGGAGAAGGGTTTGCGAAGTATCTGACCGGCGTGCGGATGGAACAGGCAAAGATACTGCTTCGGGAGAGCAACTTTTCCGTCTCAGAGGTCTGCCGCAGGGTGGGTTACAACGATCTGAAGCATTTTATCCACAATTTTGAGAAAGCGACGGGACTGAAGCCGGCGGCGTACCGGAAACTTTACGGGTAGGGAGTACATATGAGAGAAAATAACCGCTGGAAATACATATCAAACAGGATGTTTCTTCTGGCGTCGGTTCTGTTTGGCTTTCTGGCGCTGCAGATACTGATACAGTGCATCCTGTTTTTCAGAGAGGAAGCGCCCTTTTGGCAGGTGATGCTGTTTTTGGTGTTTACGGTTTTCTTCGCGGTATCCTTCTGGGTGTTTGTGCTGCGCCCTTACCGGCGCATACAGATGATGATACGGCGTATATTGGACGGTTACATTCTGCCGGACAAAAGTCTCTTTGACCAGGCACTGCTGACGCCCACCATGGAGGAGGAGATCGAGCGGATGGAACAGGTACTGAAATCCCCGGAGATGATGGATCTGAACAAACGGCAGGCGCAGTATCTGGCGCTGCAGAACCAGATCAACCCCCATTTCCTCTACAATACGTTGGAGAGCATCCGGGGGGAGGCGCTGATTGCTGGGATGGATAATATCGCGGATATGACCGAGGCGCTGGCAAAATTCTTCCGCTATACGATCACGAAGGTGGAAAATCTGGTGTCGGTGGAGGAGGAGTTGGACAACTGCGGAACCTATTTCCTGATCCAGAAATACCGTTTCGGAAACCGGCTGCAGCTCCATGTCCTCTGCGATGAGGAAAACAGGGAGAGCATTATGAACTGCAGGATTCCCAAGCTGACCCTGCAGCCGATCCTCGAGAACAGCATTATCCACGGCACGGAGTTAAAGATCGGGACGGGAAATCTGACGATCCGGTTTGAGCAGACGGAAAGGCGGCTGATCATCAGGATCTCGGACGACGGCGTGGGGATGGATGAGCAGACTCTGGCGAAGCTGAACAGACAGCTGGGCAGAGGAGGGAAGGCTCTGACCGAAAACGAGGAGAAGAAGGGCGGCATCGCGTTAGTCAATGTGAATAACCGGATCCATCTGCTGTTCGGGGAGCAGTACGGTATGCACGTCTACTCCATCCGCGGCAAGGGGACAGATGTAGAAGTGACGCTGCCCATTGTGACGACGCAGGACAGGGAGATGGAGAAGGTATGAGACAGGAGATCTTCCGCATGGAGCGCGTGACCTACGCGGAACAGGGTATAAAAAAACTGGAAAATTTCAATATGCAGATCTACGCGGGTGAGATCATGGGGCTGATACCGGTCAACGCCCACGGGAAGCAGGCGATTCTGAAACTCCTGCAGAATAACCTCCCTCTCTACGACGGATATATTTATTATGGCGAAGAACTTGTCAACTCCTGGCGGTCGGCGTTAAAGAAGAGCAATCGGGTGAGCGTGATACAGGCCCAGAGCCGTCTGGTGAACGGGATGACGGTGGCGGACAATATCTTTGTGCTTCGACAGAACTTCCGTCAGCACATCTTACAGACGTCCGTTTTAAAGAAACAGCTTCAGCCTTTCATGGACGAGATTGGCATGGATATTTCGGCGGATGTCCGGGTGGAGAACCTCTCGGCCTTTGAGCGGGTGGTGGTGGAACTGTTGAAGGCGGTGGTCATGGGATACCACCTGATCGTGCTGGATGAGATCAGCATTTTTGTCAGCGGAAAGGAGATGCGGAAGCTCTCGGAGATTCTGCGTCATTACACGGGCCGGGGTTTCTCTTTTCTCTATATCAGCTCCCATTTTGAGGAGATAGTGCCTCTGTGCGACAGGGCGGGTTTTCTGTGCAACGGGCGGCTGCAGAAGATCGTGCAGGAGGCGGATATGAATCGGAAGTACCTTCAGGAGTGTCTGGAGGGATATGACCGGAGCGTCTGGGGTTACCCGGAGAACGGGCATCTGCCGAGGGCCGGGAGAGAGATCCGGATGGAGGCCGTGTTTGCCGACAGGAGGGAAATACGGTTTGCCTTTTCCGTAAATGAGGGGGAGTGTCTGACGCTGCGGGCTCAGGATGACCAGATCCTGCAGTCCTGCGTCCTGTTTCTGACAGGGGAGGAGAGCCGGATCACGATGGACGGCAGAAGGAGAAAGATATCCATGGACAGGGAAATTGCGGTGGTCTCGGCGCAGCCCACCTCCACGATGATCTTTCCGGAGATGAGTTATATGGACAACCTGTGTATGGGACTGGCAAGACGGATGCCGGACATCTGGAGCGGCAGGAAGATCCGGGCCAGCATCCGACGGGAATACGCACCGATCCTGGGGGACGAGGTGTTTGAGAGGCCGGTGGAAACATTGTCCGAGCGGCGAAAATATCAGCTCGTCTACATGAGGATCATGCTGCAGAAACCAAGGGTGGTGTTTCTGATCCAGCCCTTTATGGGGGCGGACATGCCGCACAGACGGTTTATCTGGGAGATGCTGGAACAACTCCTGGACAGGGGGATCACGCTGGTGCTGCTGTCGGTGAATCCCCTGGATACCTGGCTGGTGGCAGAGCGGACCCTGAGACTGAGCGCGCAGGGGATCGCGGAGGAAGAGGGGGAGTTTGAGGAGCATAAAATGTCGTACTCATTTATGAAAAAAATGGTCTGAAATGAATTTGATCCGGGTGAAAATCTTGCTATCGGGGATGGGTTTGTTGTATAATAATTATTTAACAATTAATCTGACAAAGGGGGGATGGCGCAGGTATTTCGCGCCGGGTCATATGAAACAGGAAAACAGAACATGGCAGCCGATCATATACGCTTTATTCTTTCTGATGGCGATACCTGTGTTATTTTTTATCTACACAACGCAGAACAGAGCCCGCATTCAGGAACAGAACAGGGTTTACGCGGAGGACTGCGCCCTGCAGACGGCCGAGCGCATCGAGAGCGAATTTAACAATGCGCTGCAGCGCATCCAGAACAGCGCTTACCTGGTTGTCATAGGGGCGGAGGATCTGGAAATCGACACACGGATCCTGAAGGAGATGGAGGAGAATACGAGCTTTGACGCCATACGCTTCACCAATGCGGAGGGCATCAATCTGGCTTCCGGCGGGGAGACCAACGACAGTTCCGACAGAGAGTATTTTGTAAATGGTATGCGGGGGGAGAGCGGGCTGGTCACCGTGGAGAAGTCCAGGATCACCGGGAAACCCATGATGGTGTTTTACGCCCCCGTATACAGGGACGGAGAAACGGCGGGAGTATTTCTGGGATTATATTTTGCGGAGGAATATCTGCGGGACATGCTCACCGCCAGTTATTTCGGCGAGAAGGCCGATGTATTTCTCTGCACCCAGGAGGGCAGTGTGATCGCCAGTTCGAGCGACAAAGTCTATGAGGGCGACCTGTTGGATTCCCTGACGCAGGAGGGGGTCATCGACGAGGAGACTGCCGGGACGGCGCGGACCGTGTTCCGGGAGGGCGGCGAGGTGGCTCTTCTGTGTGAGGAAGGATGTAAGACAGACAACATCTGTGTGGTGGATCTGCCGGGCCACGAGTATGTCCTCGTCCAGGCGTTTCCGAAGAATATTACGCAGGGGATGGTGAAAAGGGCGAACATGGCGGGCGTTATGCTGGAGATCTGCCTGCTTATCCTGTTTGGGATATATATCGCTTTTCTGGTGGTGCGCGCGGGGAGGCGGCGCAAGGAGCTGGAGGCGGAGAATAAGTTTATCAGCGATGTGCTCCGGGGGGTGAACATCCTCTTCTCCTCCCGCTATCTGGTGGTGGATCTGGAGAACGACCGCTATTCCTATCTGGCGGGGGCGAGACCGCTGAATGTCAATATTCCGATGGAAGGCGTCTACAGCGAGATGATAAAGTTCCATGAGGCGGATATTTTGGGCGAGGAAGAAAAAAAGGCGTTCCGCTATTTCAGCCGGATCGATACCCTCAGGGAAAATTTGAAGACGGAGGATTTTCTCGTCCATGTATGCCATGTCTCCCGCCAGGAGAAGGAAGAATGGGAAAATCTGATCGTGGTATGTCTGGAGCGGAAGGACAAAGTTCCCACCAGGGTGCTGTACGTCCGCCAGAATGTCACGGACCAGATCAAAAAGCAGCGGGAGCAGACGCAGACGCTACAGGATGCCCTGATGCAGGCGCAGCACGCCAATCAGGCAAAGACCACTTTCCTGTCCAACATGAGCCACGATATCCGTACGCCCATGAATGCCATCATCGGCTTTGCGACGATCGCGGCAAGCCATATGGACCGAACGGATCAGGTGAGGGACTGTCTGCAGAAGATTCTTTCGTCCAGCAATCATCTGCTGGGGCTGATCAACGATATTCTGGATATGAGCCGCATTGAGAGCGGAAAGCTGCAGATCCATAATCAGGAGTGTAATGTCCCTGAGCTGATGCACAATCTGGTAAATATTATCCAGCCGCAGGTAAAATCCAAGCAGCTGGAGATGTTTATCGATACCTTCGGGGTGGTCAATGAGGACGTGATCGCGGACCCCTTGAAGCTGAACCAGATATTTATCAATCTGATGGGGAACGCTGTCAAATACACGCCGGCGGGCGGGACGGTGAGCTTCCGCATCACGCAGGATACCACCTACAGACACGGGTGGGGGGACTATATTTTCGTTGTCAGGGACAATGGCATCGGTATGTCCAAAGAGTTTGTGAAACATATCTTTGAGCCCTTTGAGAGGGAGACGACGACCACGAGAAGCGGCATACAGGGAGCCGGGCTCGGCATGGCCATCACGAAGAACATCGTCGATATGATGGGCGGGGAGATCACGGTGGAGAGCGAAGTGGGGAAAGGGAGCACTTTCACGGTGAAACTTTCTCTGCAGCTTCAGGATGTGGAAAAGAATGCCGAACAGATCAAGGAACTGAGCGGACTGCGCTCCCTGGTGGTGGACGACGACTTCAATGTCTGCGACAGCGTCAGCAAGATGTTGAAGAGCATCGGCCTGCGCGCGGAGTGGACCACGTCCGGCAGGGAGGCGGCGTACCGTGCCAAATCCGCCTACGAGGAGGGGGATCCCTACCACACCTATATTATCGACTGGCAGATGCCGGAGACCAGCGGGATCGAGACTGCGAGAAGGATCCGCAGCGTGGTGGGGGAGGACGCGCCCATCATTATCCTGACTGCCTACGACTGGGCCGATATCGAGGAGGAGGCGAAGGCGGCGGGCATCACGGCATTCTGCGCGAAACCGCTTTTCATGTCCGACTTAAAGGCGGCGCTTCTGGCGGCGAACCGTATCGGCGAAGCGGATCCGCAGGACGGGAGAGCAGCGTGGACGAAAGCTGATTTTAACGGCAGAAGGGTTCTTCTGGTGGAAGATAACGAGTTGAACCGGGAGATCGCCGGAGTCATTCTCGAGGAAGTAGGATTTGTGGTGGAATCGGCGCCCGACGGAACGGATGCGGTAGCTATGATAGAGAGATCGGAGGAAGGCTATTACGACGCGGTGCTGATGGATGTGCAGATGCCGGTTATGAACGGCTATGAGGCGACGAAGGAGATTCGGGCGATGCGCCGCCGGGATGTGAAGAATCTTCCCATTATCGCCATGACGGCGAACGCCATGGAGGAGGACCGGGAGGCGGCGTTAAAGAGCGGAATGAACGCCCATATCGCGAAGCCGCTCGACATCGAGCTGCTGATGAATGTGCTGCGGCAGTTTTTGCATCAAAAATAAATTCCGCCAAAACCCTTGCATTTTTCAAAAAAAGTGCTATACTGGTTATGTTAATAAGGATAACAGGATAAAGAGTGGGCTTGCAAGTCCACTCTTTTCATGTGTGAAGGCAGGGAGAGGTTATGTCAAAACGGGAGAATTATGAGGAGAGGTTTGAGAAGATTCTGCTTCCTATCACGGAGGATGCCGGAGTGGAGATCTACGACGTGGAGTATGTGAAGGAGGGGAGCGACTGGTATCTGCGCGCCTATATCGATAAGAAGGGCGGCGTCACGATCGAAGACTGTGAGAAAGTGAGTCGGGCGGTCTCGGAGGTTATGGACAGAGAGGACTTTATTCCGGATGCCTATATTCTGGAAGTCAGCTCGCCGGGGCTTGGAAGGGCGTTGAAGAAGGATAAGCACCTCGCGCGCAGCATGGGAGAAGAAGTGGAGATCAGAACATATAAGCCGATTGAGAAACAAAAAGAGTTTTCCGGTATACTGAGAGACTTTGATGCGGAGAGCATCACGATAGAGCCGGAAGAGGGAACAAACATAAAATTTGCCAGAAGCGATGTGGCGCTTATCAGATTGGCGTTAGATTTTTAAATCAGGAGGAAAGATCAATGAACAGCGAATTATTAAAGGCACTGGATATGCTGGAAAAGGAGAAGGAGATCAGCAAAGATATCCTGTTTACCGCAATCGAGGATTCCCTGAAGGCGGCCTGCAGGGAACATCTGGGCAAGAATGAGAATATTATAGTGGAGATGGACAGAGAGACGGGGGATTTCCATTGCTACTACGAAAAAGAAGTGGTGGAGGAAGAGGAGGATATCGAGGACAGCAGCCTGCAGATATCTCTGGAGGAGGCACAGACGATCACGCCTGCCATCGTGGTGGGCGATGTGATGCGGATCGAGGTGGATTCCGCGGAGTTTGGGAGAATCGCTGCGGGAAAGGCGAAGAACGTCATTTTACAGAAGATCCGTGAGGAGGAGAAAAGCTCTGTCTACAATCTGTATAAAGATAAAGAGGGGCAGGTCGTTACCGGTATCGTACAGCGCTATGTGGGCAATACGATCAATATCAATCTGGGCAAAGCGGACGCGCAGCTGGCGGAGAAGGAGATCGTACCGGGAGAAAATCTGCGCCTTACCGAGAGGGTAAAGGTGTATGTGCTGGGAGTCCATGAGACGAAAAAGGGGTTCCGGATCCTGGTCAGCAGGACCCATGCCAACCTGGTCAGAAAGTTGTTTGAGGAAGAGGTGACGGAGATCAGGGACGGCATAGTGGAGATCGTGAGCATAGCCAGAGAGCCCGGCAGCAGGACGAAGATGGCGGTGCGTTCCAGGGAGCTTGATGTGGATCCGGTGGGCGCATGCGTGGGACAGGGCGGCGCCCGTGTGGACGCGGTGGTGGCCGAACTGCGAAATGAGAAGATAGATATCGTGGAGTGGGATGAGAATCCGGGCAACTTTATCCAGAACGCGCTTTCGCCCGCAAAGATCGTGGCGGTATTCGCCGATCCGGAAGAAAAGACGGCGAAGGTGGTGGTACCGGATTACCAGCTCTCCCTCGCGATCGGCAAGGCGGGACAGAATGCGAGGCTGGCGGCAAAGCTGACGGGATATAAGATCGATATCAAGTCAGAGACCCAGGCGAAAGACGCGCCGGGTTTCCGCTATGAGGACTATCTGGACGACGATGAGTACGGCGATGACGAATACGAGGAGGATCTCTATGAGGACGGCGAGTATGCGGAGGATGCATACGAGGAAGAATATGAGGAGCCTGTAGAGGAGGAAGTCCCGGAGGATATGGAAACCGAAGAGATGCAGGAAATTTTCGGGGAAGAGTAGGCGGAAAAGAAGAGAGAGGTTGAGATGGCAAAGAAAATTCCCATGAGGCAGTGCATTGGCTGCGGAGAGATGAAGAGCAAAAAAGAGCTGCTGAGGATTCTGAGAACGGCGGAGGGGGATATCTTGCTGGATGCCACCGGAAGAAAGAACGGCAGAGGCGCATATCTTTGTTGCTCAAAGGAGTGCCTGTCAAGGGCGATCAAAACAAAGGGGCTGGAACGTTCTTTTCAGATGAAGATCCCGCCGGAGGTATACGGAAGGCTGGAGAGGGAGTTTGAGGAAATAAATGGCAAATAAAGTATTTTCCATGATAGGCCTTGCGGAGAGAGCAGGCAAAGTGGTAAGTGGTGAATTTTCTACGGAAAAAGCAGTGAAAAGCAAAAAAGCCTGTCTGGTTGTTCTGGCATCGGATGCTTCCGCAAATACCAGGAAACATTTTTCGGACATGTGTGCTTATCGAAATATTCCTCTTTGTATTTATGGAAACAAGGAAGAATTGGGACATGCGATTGGAAAACAGATGCGGGCGAATCTTGCTGTCACAGATCAGGGATTTGCAGATTCGATTAGAGAGCGGATAAAAGAGGCTATGCGGAACTGATGCGGAACTGGAATAGAAGGGAGAATGATATATGGCGAAAATGAAAGTACATGAACTGGCTAAAGAGCTGGAGATACAGAGTAAGGATATCATTACATACCTGAAAGAGAAGGGTATGGAAGTGAAAGCGGCACAGAGCTCTATCGAGGACGAGGCCATCGCGCTGGTCAGAGGTCGGTTTAAGACATTTGCGGAGAAACCGGCGAAGAAAGTGCCCGCTGAGACTTTGGAAGTGAAAAAGGAGATAAAGGAGGATCCTGCCGTGGAAAAAGAAACATCTCCCGAAAAGATGAAAGCGGAGAAACCTGCTGTGGAGAGGAAACCTGCCGGGGAGGGCGGGAAAATGCAGGAGCCTCCGAAAAAGAAAAAGAAGATTATCATCATCAACAATTCCGGCAACAGTAAGATGGCCGGGAACAGAGGCGGTGACAGAAATTCGGATAGGAACGGCGAGAGGGGCGGACGGGACCGCAGACCTCAGGGCCAGGGACAGGGGCGTTCCCAGGGGAACGGCGGAAGACCTGTGTCCGCCGCGAATCCCTACAGACCGTTGATCAAGCCCAGCGTGAAGCCCCAGCCGGTGACCAATGATTTTGGCAACCGCAACAAAGCGCAGATCCACAACAAACCGGCGGCGAAAGCGCCCGTTGTTCCGGCGGTAGAGGAGACAGTGAAGACGGCGGCGGTGGAGAATACCGCTCCCGTAAACAGAGAGAACCGCCCGAACGAGGCAGTTCGCACAAACGGCGGGGAGAGACGCAATGAGCAGAAAAGCGGGGAGAGAAGAGATTTCCAAAACCGGGGCAGCAGGGACAGGCAGAATAACAGACAGCCTGCGGGCGGCAGGAACGAAGGCCGGAGAACGGAAGGACAGGGTCGTCCGGGGTATTCGAACGGTCAGAAGGGTCAGACTGGCAGTGGTACTGGGAATAGACCTTTTAATAATAGCGGGCGCGGTGCTAGACCGGATAGCAGAAACCAGGCTCCCGGAAAACGAGGCGGGCAGGGCAAAGGCTTTGCGGTGGATGCACCGTCAGCTCCTGCAGAAAAGAGACCGCAGGATGAAAAACGCCGTGTAAATCAGGACAGAGACAGACGGTCCAGAAAGGATATGATCTACGAAGAGGAAGAGAAGAATACGCTGAAAAACAAAGCGGGCCGCTTTATCAAGCCAGAGAAGAAAGATACGGTGGCGGAGGAGCAGATCAAAGTGATCACCCTGCCGGAGAAGCTGACGATCAAGGAGCTCGCAGACAAGATGAAGATGCAGCCTTCCGTGATCATCAAAAAGCTGTTTCTTGCCGGGCAGATCGTGACATTAAATACGGAAGTTTCCTACGAGGAGGCGGAGAATATTGCGATCGAGTACGAGATCATGTGTGAGCAGGAAGTGAAGGTGGATGTGATCGAGGAACTGCTGAAGGAGGACGAGGAGGATGTGACCAAGATGGTGAAACGTCCGCCTGTGGTCTGCGTCATGGGGCATGTCGATCACGGTAAAACGTCACTTCTGGATGCGATCCGGAAGACAAATGTGACGGATAAGGAAGCCGGTGGTATTACACAGGCTATCGGTGCATATACTGTAAATGTTAACAATTCCAAAATTACGTTTCTGGACACGCCGGGACACGAGGCGTTTACGGCTATGCGTATGCGCGGAGCCAACGCGACGGATATTGCTATCCTTGTGATCGCGGCGGACGACGGTGTGATGCCGCAGACCGTGGAGGCGATCAACCACGCGAAAGCGGCAGGTGTGGAAATTATCGTCGCGGTAAACAAGATCGATAAGCCCACAGCCAACGTGGATAAGGTAAAACAGGAGCTGATGGAGTATGAGCTGGTTCCCACAGACTGGGGCGGAAGCACAGAGTTTGTGCTGGTGTCGGCGAAGAGCGGGGAAGGCATCGAAGACCTTCTGGAGACGATCCTGCTGACAGCGGAGATTCTGGAGCTGAAAGCGAACAAAAAGAGAAGAGCGAGAGGCCTTGTGATCGAGGCGGAGCTGGATAAGGGAAGAGGACCTGTGGCGACGATCCTGGTGCAGAAAGGTACCCTGAAGATCGGCGACTTTGTGTCGGCAGGTGCGAGCTACGGCAAAGTGAGAGCGATGATAGACGACAAGGGCAAACGCGTGAAAGAGGCGGGACCCTCTATGCCGGTGGAGATCCTCGGACTTTCCGATGTGCCTGTGGCCGGCGAAGTGTTCCTGGCCCACGAGAATGATAAGACGGCGAAGAGCTATGCGGAGACTTATCTGTCCCAGCACAAGGAACAGATGCTGGCGGATACCAGGGTGCGGATGTCTCTGGACGATCTGTTCTCCCAGATCAAGGAGGGCGATCTGAAGGAACTGAACCTTGTGGTGAAGGCCGATGTGCAGGGTTCCGTGGAAGCGGTGAAACAGAGCCTGTTAAAACTCAGCAACGAGGAGGTCGTGGTGAAGTGCATCCACGGAGGCGTGGGCGCGATCAACGAGTCCGATGTGACGCTGGCTTCCGCTTCTAACGCGATCATTATCGGATTTAACGTAAAACCGGATGTCCAGGCAAAGGCTACGGCGGAGCGGGAGAAAGTGGATGTGAGACTGTACGATGTCATCTACAAGGCGATCGAAGATGTGGAGCGCGCGATGAAGGGGATGTTAGCACCGATCTACGAGGAGAAGGTGATTGGCCATGCGGAAGTGCGCCAGATCTTCAAGGCGTCCGCAGTGGGTAATATCGCCGGTTCCTATGTGCTGGACGGCGAGTTCAAACGTGACAGTCTGATACGCATTACCCGTGAGGGTGAACAGATTTATGAAGGAAAACTTGCATCTTTGAAGCGGTTTAAGGATGATGTGAAAGAGGTCAGGGCAGGCTTTGAGTGCGGTCTCGTGTTTGAGGGCTTTGACCAGATGCAGGAGCTGGATATCGTGGAAGCGTATATCATGGTGGAGGTTCCCCGCGAGTGAAGCACATAAGTATGTGAAGCTAAGATGGAGAATAGATAATGAGAAAGAACAGTTTAAAGAACACCCGGATAAACGGGGAGGTGCAGAGGGTGCTGGCGGAGATCATCCGCAGCGATATCAAGGATCCCAGGATACATCCCATGACGTCCGTGGTGACAGTGACCGTGGCGCCTGATTTAAAGACCTGCAAGGCGTATATCAGCGTGCTGGGAGATGAGAAGGCGATGGAGGATACACTGGCAGGGCTTAAAAGTGCCGGCGGCTATATCCGAAAAGAACTGGCGAGGCAGATTAATCTGCGCAACACGCCGGAGATCACGTTCGTGATGGATCAGTCGATCGCCTACGGAGTCAATATGTCAAAGAAGATCGATGAGGTGATGAGCACCATGCCGGCCCGGGAGGAGGAAGAGGAGTAAACCGGCACCGGCATGGGAGATAATATGTGCGGAAGGAGGAAAGTATCATGAATATCAGAGAAATATGTAAGGAAGCGAAGAGGATCGGGATCAGCGGACATGTCAGACCGGACGGCGACTGCGTTGGCTCCTGTCTGGGGCTTTATCTGTATTTACAAAAGCTGTTTCCGAAAAAAGAGATAAAAGTTTTTCTGGAAAAACCGGCGGATATTTTTTCCTGCATCAAAGGGTATGACGAGATAAATATACTGGAAGACAATATGCCAGAGGAGGCTCCTTTTGATGTGTATTTTGCTCTGGACGGCAGGAAAGACAGATTGGGCAGGGCGGAGGAGCTGTTCGAGAGTGCGAAGATAAAGGTGAATATCGATCATCATATCAGCAATGCGGGTGGCTGCGGAGACCATAATTACGTGGAACCGGATGCCAGCTCTACCAGTGAGCTGGTGTGCGACCTGGTGGAGGAGGAAATGCTGGATAAGGATATCGCGACAGCTCTCTACACGGGTATCGTACATGACACGGGCGTATTCCGCCATTCCTGCACATCTCCGAAGACCCTGCGGACGGCGGCGAAGCTGATCGGCTTTGATATCGATTTTCCGCGGTTGATCGAGGAGACATTTTATGAGAAGACTTACGTGCAGAATCAGATCATGGGGCGGGCGCTCCTGGAGAGTATTCTGATCATGGACGGCAAGACCATTGTCAGCTGCATCGATAAGAAAACGATGGACTTTTATCAGGTGACAAGCAAGGATCTGGAGGGAATTGTCAGCCAGATCAAACTGACGAAGGGGACGGAGTGCGCGGTATTCCTGTACGAGATCGGTACACTGGAATACAAAGTGAGTCTCCGCTCTACGGAGAAAGTGGATGTGGCGAAGGTGGCGGAGATGTTTGGCGGCGGCGGCCATGTGAGGGCGGCAGGCTGCACGATGAACGGAACCTTCCACGATGTGATTAACAATTTATCATTACATATAGAGGAGCAGCTGGAGGGAACAAGTGCTTAACGGAATACTGATCGTCAGGAAGGAACAGGGCTACACCTCGAACGATGTGGTGGCGAAACTGCGCGGGATATGCCGCCAGAAGAAGATCGGACATACCGGAACCCTGGACCCCAACGCGACGGGGGTGCTGCCGGTTTGCCTGGGAAATGCCACGAAACTTTGTGACATGCTGACGGACCGCAGCAAGGAGTATATCGCCCGGCTGACTCTGGGGATCACCACTGACACCCAGGATATCTGGGGACAGGTTCTGTCGGACAGCGGTGAGAGATGGCGGAAGATCCCGGAGGAAAAGATAGAGGAAGTGGTAGCTTCCTTCCGGGGGAGGGGGCAGCAGATCCCGCCCATGTATTCAGCCCTGAAGGTGAACGGAAAACGGCTCTACGAGCTGGCCCGCGCTGGCGTGGAGATCGAGAGAGCACCGAGAGAGATAGAGATAGAAGAGATAGAGCTACTGCCGCCGGAAGGCTGTCCCGAGGGGACGGAGCGCCGGGCGGCTTATTTTTCGGACCTGCCGGAACTGCGCATCCGGGTGGCCTGCTCCAAGGGCACTTATATCCGCACGATCTGTCAGGATATCGGGGAAAAACTCGGATGCGGTGCCGCGATGAGCGCTCTTGTGCGGACAAGAGTGGGCGGCTTCTTGCTGGAGAATGCGCACACTTTATCTGAGATCGAGCAGATCCGGGACGCAGAGGGGCTTACGAGCGTGCTGATCCCTGTGGACGCCTGCTTTGAAGGATGTCCGGCGTTTGAGGTGTTGGAGGGCGGACAGCGCTTTCTGAAAAACGGGAATGAACTGAAGTGCTCCATGGTGAGAGGCAGGGACGGGGAGGTCTTTCCCGCGGACATGCCCGTGGAGACCCCTGTGAGAATCTATGACGGAGAAGGGGTTTTCTACGGTGTCTACCGGGTGTGGCAGGATGGAAAGACGCTCAGACCCTGGAAAATGTTTCTGCCGTAAAGGCAAAATACAGGAGAGGATTCAGAATGCAGATCATCGAGAAGGAAACTGCATTTCAATTAAATAAACCTTCGGCGGCCGCCATCGGAAAGTTTGACGGCATACACAGAGGGCATCAGAGCCTTCTGCGCCATGTTCTGGAGCAGAAGGATAAGGGGCTGCAGGCGGTGGTCTTTACGTTTGATCCGTCTCCGGCGGTACTCTTTTCCGGGGTAAGCCTGCCGGAGCTGACGACAAAGCGGGAGAAGCGGAATCTTTTTGAGAAGCTCGGAGTCGATGTGCTGATCGAATATCCGTTGAATTTTACCACTGCAGCGATGCCGGCGGAGGAGTTTGTCGCGAAGGTGCTGGCGGGTCGGATGCGGATCGCCTATCTTGCCGCAGGCACGGATCTGTCTTTCGGAAAAGAGGGAAAAGGCGATACGGCGCTGCTTTTAAAAATGGCCGGGCAGTACGGCTACCGGACGGATATTATCGAGAAAGTCTGTCTGGACGGCGTGGAGATCAGTTCCAGCTATGTGCGGGATGTGGTGAAGGCCGGTAACATGGAGAAGGCGGAGCTGCTCATCGGAGAAGCCTACAGCGTGCAGGGAGTCGTGGCCCACGGGAAAAAACTGGGCAGAAGGCTGGGGATGCCCACCGTGAATCTGCTGCCGGAGAGAGAGAAGCTTCTTCCGCCCTACGGTGTCTATTTCTCGGAGGTCTCCGTCGGGGAGAAAGTCTATAAGGGGATCACCAACATCGGCTGCAAACCCACCGTGGGCGATGAAAGGCAGGCGGGGGTGGAGACCTATCTGTACGACTTCGCGCAGGATATCTATGGGAGCGAGATCACTGTCAGGCTGTTCTCCTTCCTCAGGCCGGAGAGGAAATTCGGCTCCGTGGAGGAGCTGAAACGGCAGATGGCCGCGGATATCGCCAGGGGAAGATACTACGACCACAGCCGTGAACAGACGGCAAAGTGAAGGGAAAATTACGGTTTTTGTTGAAAGATGTCGAAAAAACGGTTATAATGAAAGCCAGGCTTGTCAGGTGTCCGGAGAAGAGAGGGATTCCCCTCTCGAGAGGCCGGGCATCTGGTGGGCAGAATAAGTACATACGCACAGACCGGATCGAGAGGCCGGTGGGGGGATAAATTATGGAAGCTGGCATTATACTATCGATGGCGGGGGGACTGGGACTCTTTCTGTACGGTATGAGGGTCATGAGCGACGGTATTGAGAAAGTCGCAGGCGCCAAACTCAGAAAGATTCTGGAAATGTTCACCACGAACCGTTTTACCGGTATTCTGGTAGGTTTTATCTTTACGGCACTGATTCAGTCTTCCTCGGCCTGTACGGCGATGGTAGTCAGCTTCGTAAATGCGGGGCTGATGACACTGTACCAGGCGGCAGGAGTCATCTTCGGTTCCAATATCGGAACAACTGTAACCGCACTTTTAGTATCGTTTAAACTGGAAAAATTCGCACCGATCATTCTGCTGACAGGTGTGCTCCTGGTCATGTTCTGCAGGAAGCAGGCGATGAAGAAGATCGGGGAAGTGATCGTGGGTTTCGGCATACTGTTTATGGGACTTTCCACGATGTCCGGCGCCATGGCTGGGCTCAGGGAATCCCCTTTTATCATGGATATGTTTGCCTCTCTGAAAAATCCGCTGGTCGCCATATTGCTGGGTTTTGTGCTGACGGCCATCATTCAGAGTTCCTCCGTCACGGTCAGTATCATGGTCCTGATGGCGAACCAGGGGCTGCTGGGCCTGGATCTGTGTATGTATATCACGCTGGGCTGTAACATCGGCGCCTGTACGACAGCTGTTTTGGCCTCTCTGACCGGTAAGAAGGACGCGAAGCGGGCGGCTATGATCCATCTGCTGTTCAATGTTTTTGGCACGGTCATCATGTATGTGATCCTGCAGCTGGCCATGAACCAGGTGCTGGGACTCTTTGTCACCATGGCGGGAGATAACCCGGGCCGTATCGTGGCTTATGCGCATATGTTCTTCAAGATATTCCTCGTGATAGTCCTGACGCCGTTCATCGGCGCGATCGTGAAGCTGACCTATGTCATCATACCGGGCAGCGACAAGAAGGTCGGCTACCGCGACAGCTTCCAGCTCAAGTATATCGGCGATAAGGTCGTTCTGAATCCTGCCACCGCGGTGGTGGAAGTCATCAAGGAGATCGACCGCATGGCATCCCTCGCCAGCGAGAACTTAAACAGAGCCATGAACGCGCTGATCACGCTGGATGAGGAGGACATCGAGGAGGTGTATTCGGTAGAGGAAAATATCAACTTCCTGAACCATGCGATCACGGGCTATCTTGTAAAGATCAATCAGACCACGCTGCCCATCGAGGACGCCAGGATGATCGGCGGTCTGTTCCACGTGGTGAACGATATCGAGAGGATCGGCGATCACGCGGAGAACGTCGCGGACAATGCGGTGAAGAGAAGGGACAGCGATATTTCGATCAGCAAGGACGCGCAGCACGAACTGGGAGAGATGCTGGATATGGTCAACACGATCATCCGCTACTCCGTGGATATGTTTGCGAAGGGGACATTGGAGCATCTGCAGGATATCGTACAGCTGGAGGAAGCTGTGGATGAGAAGGAGAGAGAACTGCAGCAGCACCATGTGGACCGGCTGACAAGAAGCGAGTGCACGCCGGCGGCGGGTATGCTGTTCTCGGATATCGTATCCGGGCTGGAGAGGGTTTCGGATCATGCGACCAACATTGCGTTCTCGATCTACGGCAGCGACAATGAAGATACGGAAGATTAGAATATGAAAAAAGTACAAAATAAGATCATTTTGGGTTCCTGCGGAGCGATGCTTGCCGCAGGAATGTTTTTACAGGCGGGTATTTCCGCGGAGGCGACGGAAAAGGTGAAGAGGAGCGAGGTGATGCTCCCGTCCGTGGGGATCGACAGTCTGATGGATGTGAATAAGAGTGACGACGAGATTCTGGCGGAGGCGGAAAATATCGAACTGTTCGGCTACAAGAATCTGGGCATTGCCAATGTGGAGAACAACCTGAACATCCGGGTGGGTGCCAGCGAGGAGGCGTCCCTTGTGGGAAAGATGCCGAAAGATTCCGCCTGTGAGATCACAGGGCGGGAGGGCGACTGGTCGAAAATCACCTCCGGCAAGGTGGAGGGCTATGTGAAGACCGAGTTTCTTTTCACGGGTTCCGATGCCAGGATAAAGGCGATGGATCTGATTTCTACCTACGCGGTAGTGCACGCCGACGCGCTCAGGGTGCGGCAGGAGCCCAACACGGAGGCTTCCATATACACGCAGGTTGCCCAGGGAGAGATGCTGGAATATGTGCAGACGTTGGAAAACGGCTGGGTGGAGATCATGCTGGACGACGAGAAGGTCTATGTCTCCGGGGAGTACGTGGAACTGGAGGACAAGCTGGAGACGGCGGTGACAATGACGGAGCTTTTGTACGGCGCCGGCGTATCGGACGTTCGTGTCAGTATCTGTGAGTACGCGAAGCAGTTTCTCGGGAACCGTTATGTGTACGGCGGCAGTTCTCTGACGAAGGGCACCGACTGTTCCGGGTTCACGATGCGGGTCTATCAGAAGTTCGGGATATCTCTGCCGCACTCTTCGCGCTCCCAGGCGAATATGGGGACAAAGATAAGTGCTTCGGAGGCAAAGCCCGGGGATCTGTTCTTCTACGGCGGGAGAGGAGGCTACATCAACCATGTGGCGCTCTACATCGGCGGCGGCCAGGTGATACACGCCAGTTCCCCCAAGACCGGGATCCGGATCAGCAACTGCAATTACCGGACGCCGGTGAAGGTGGTGCGGATCATCAATTCTTAGGGCAGGTAAAACCGGATGCCAAGAGGTGTTACCTGAGCCGTATCGGATCATCGTCCGATACGGAGCGGAGCTTTGGTTTATAGCCGGTTACATCCCCCGTCTGATAAGCGGCAGTCTGCTGAAGATATGCCGCTTCTTCCACGGGTTCTCCGCCTATGAAATATTCTCCCCAATCTTCTGCGGCCAGTTTCTCTTCAAGCCAGCTTCCCTGATCAAATCGGATATGCTGCCAATGATTGCAGGCCGCACCGCCGGAAGACAGGTAGATACCGCTTGTCTGGAGTATCTCAAAACCTCTGTACATGATCTCCCATCCGTAAAATTTTTCATTTTCGCAGTGCAGTATCAGATAATCCCCCACAGGCGTCCATTCCAGAATCAATTCCTGTATACCGTCCCCGTCCAGATCAAATATCCGTATTTCCCGTATCATCATTTCCTCAATATCATTCTCCGCATAAGCTGTCACATAACGACAAAGGTCCGTCACTTCTCTGGGATCGTATCTGTAAAATACGGCCTCTTCCTCCTCCTCGGTGACTTTGCCGTCTCTGTCGAGCATGGTATAATATCCGAAGTCCGCCAGTTCAAAAGGGACGTTCTCCTTTAAGACAGGGAAGTACTGTTCAAAGCTTTCCCATTCTTCAGCCGTCATTCTGTTTCGGAAGGAGTCGTAATCCATCTGTGACACCGGCACGGCCTGTTCTTCCTGACTGCTGTCTTCGCTCTCCTGTTCCGGGAGCTGAGCCGGCAGTGTTTCCTCATTCCTGTTATTCGCCGCATGATCCGCACAGCCGGTGAGAGACAGGGCCGCGACGATCATACAGATACATATTGTCTTTTTCATGTGTATACGCCTTTCCGTTTCATCCATTTAGAAAAGTATAGCAGAAATTTTTGTTTACAACCATCACACTTTGTGTTATAGTAAGACGGTATGAGTTCAGCCGATACTCAGGGTGAGGAAACTCCGACCTGCCCTTGGTATCCGGCGGTCAGAAAAGAAGGAGGAAACGAAATGATTTCTAAGGAAAAGAAAGCAGCGATTATCAAAGAGTATGAGAGAACACCGGGCGATACTGGTTCACCGGAAGTGCAGGTTGCCATCCTGACGGCGAGAATTCAGGAGCTGACAGAGCATCTGAAAGAGAACCAGAAAGATCATCATTCCCGTCGCGGTATGTATATGATGATCGGTCAGAGACGTGGTCTTTTGGACTATTTAAAGGAAAAGGATATCGAGAGATATCGTTCTCTGATTGAGAGACTTGGTATCAGAAAGTAAAGCGAGAATGTAATGGAGGGGGCGTGACCGGGGATGTTTTTTTGGTGACGCCTTTTCCTGTTCAGGCGGAAGGTCAGTTCCGAGACCACAGAAAATGGTATTTGCGGAAAGTGGCATTTTCTGTAGTTTCGGTCTCTTCTGCCTGATGCAATATTTTAAATTTTTCAGGAAGAGAAAAGGAGAAGAGAAAGACATGTACAAAACTTACACAATGGAACTTGCCGGACGTACCTTGAAGGTAGACATCGGCAGAGTCGGCAAACAGGCGAACGGCTGCGCGTTTATGCAGTATGGGGAGACGACCGTCCTCTCCACGGCCACGGCTTCCGAGAAACCCAGGGACGGCATTGACTTTTTCCCGTGCAGTGTGGAATATGAGGAGAAATTCTATTCCGTGGGAAAGATTCCCGGCGGATTCAACAAGAGGGAGGGCAAGCCTTCCGAGAACGCGATCCTGACGAGCCGTGTGATCGACAGACCGATGCGCCCCCTGTTCCCGAAGGACTACAGAAATGATGTGACATTAAACAATATGGTGATGTCCGTGGATCCCACGTGTCGTCCGGAGTTGGTGGCGATGTTAGGGACATCCATCGCGACCTGTATCTCCGATATTCCGTTTGCGGGTCCCTGCGCGATGACGCAGATCGGCATGGCGGATGGGGAACTGATCGTCAATCCCGGTCAGGAGCAGTGGGACAAGGGCGATATGAGATTGACCGTTGCATCCACAGCGCAGAAGGTGATCATGATCGAGGCAGGAGCCAATGAGGTTCCGGAAGAAACCATGCTCTCCGCGATCTACAAAGCGCACGAGATCAACCAGACAATCATTGCCTTTATCAATCAGATCGTGGCAGAGTGCGGTAAACCGAAACATGAGTATGTGAGCTGTGCGATCCCCGAGGAGATGTTTGAGGAGATCAAAAAGATCGTGCCTCCTGAAGAGATGGAGACAGCTGTCTTCACGGATGAGAAGCAGGTGCGCGAGGAGAATATCAGGAATATCACGGCAAGGCTGGAGGAGGCTTTCGCCGAAAACGAAGAGTGGCTTGCTGTCCTTGGTGAGGCAGTTTATCAGTATCAGAAAAAGACCGTCCGAAAGATGATATTGAAAGATCACAAGCGTCCGGACGGCCGTGAGTTAAATCAGATCCGTCCGCTGGCGGCGGAGGTGGATATTATCCCGAGAGTGCACGGCTCCGCGATGTTTACCCGCGGACAGACACAGATCTGCAACGTGACCACTCTGGCGCCTTTATCCGAGGCACAGAAAGTGGACGGGCTGGATGTAAACATTACAGAGAAGAGATATATGCATCATTACAATTTCCCGTCCTACTCCGTGGGCGAGACGAAGGTAAGCAGAGGACCGGGAAGAAGAGAGATCGGACACGGCGCGCTGGCTGAGAGAGCGCTTCTGCCGGTACTGCCTTCCGTAGAGGATTTCCCTTACGCGATCCGCACGGTATCGGAGACATTTGAGTCCAACGGTTCCACCTCCATGGCTTCCACCTGTGCGTCCTGCATGTCTCTGATGGCGGCGGGCGTGCCGATAAAGAAGATGGTGGCAGGTATCTCCTGCGGTCTGGTGACCGGCGATACGGATGATGATTTTGTACTGCTGACCGATATTCAGGGGCTGGAAGATTTCTTCGGCGACATGGACTTTAAGGTGACAGGTACAACGGAAGGCATCACGGCGATCCAGATGGATATCAAGATTCACGGCCTGACAAGACCGATCGTGGAGGGCGCTATCGCGCACTGTCGCGAGGCGAGGATGTTTATTATGGACACCTGTATGAAGCCCGCGATCTCCGCTCCGAGATCGGAGGTCGGCCCTTACGCGCCGAAGATCATCTCCCTGCAGATCGATCCGGAGAAGATCGGCGATGTGGTCGGACAGCGCGGCAAGACGATCAACGAGATCATTGCCCGCACCGGCGTGAAGATCGATATCACAGACGATGGCCAGGTTTCCGTGTGCGGTACGGATGCGGAGATGATGGACAAGGCTGTGGAGATGATCAAGACCATTGTGACGGACTTTGAGGCAGGACAGGTGTTCCAGGGTAAAGTGGTGAGCATCAAGGAATTTGGCGCATTCATCGAGTTTGCGCCCGGCAAGGAAGGCATGGTTCATATCTCCAAGATCGCGAAGGAGAGAATAAACCATGTGGAAGATGTGCTGACGCTGGGCGATGTGGTGACGGTTGTCTGCCTGGGCAAGGATAAGATGGGCAGAATCAGCTTCTCCATGAAGGATGTGGCACAAAAGTAAAAAGTCAGGCGGTTATCCGACGATGGATAGCCGCCTGTTTTGTACTATACCTCCCATTCGATGGCAACGCCGGTGGTATTGGGGCCCACATGGGAGGATACGATGAGATTCAGACGCACATCATAGTCTCCGGGCACATGGGAACAGCATTTCTCGAACATTTCCTGGTTTCCCACATAGATATTGCCAAGTCTGGCAGCCTTTCTGCTCTCTGCGATGGTCTGGATATTGCGCAGGGCAGTGTTTAATCCCCTGGCTTTTTTGTACAGCTCGATATGCCCGTCCCGGATCGTCAGAATCGGCTTGATATCCAGGATGTCGCCGATTTTTCCTATGGCGGGCGATACACGGCCGCCCTGTATCAGATATTTGAAATCATCTACGATAAAGAAGATGTCCAGAAGTTTTACGCGTCTCTCGATCTCGGCGGCAGTCTCGTCCAGGGACTTTCCCTGTTTTTTCATCTCGACCGCATCGACACAGAGGAAACCGGCTCCCAGCGTCGCGCTCAGAGAATCGATGACTTTGACAAAGGAGTGGGGGTAGCGCGTTTTAAGTTCCCTGGCGGCGGCACAGATAGTATTGTGGGAGCCGCTGATCCCGGAGGATACCGTGATGCACAGAATATCGCTGCCCGTCTTTAAAATCTCCTCAAAACGCCGATAGACCAGATCGGGATTGACTCCGGCGGTGTAGGCTCTCTGGCTGCTGAGCCTGTCAAAAAACATTTCCCTGGGCAGGGTCTGTTCGTCGCCGTATATGGTGTCGGATTCAAAGTAGTAGTACTGCGGCAGTATCACGACATCCGCGTCATATGGCCTGGGGACATCCACATCTCCGTCTGTAAAAATAATGAAATCTTTCATGCTGCAAAATTCCTTTCTCATGTCTAGGAACAGTATAGCACGTTTGTCCACAATTTGCATGAATTTTATGTAGTTTTAAGAAAATCTTGACTAAAATTGCACAATAATTTAAAATGAATATAAAGTATTGTCAAACAACTTTGGAGGAGGTATGTTATGCAGGACGTAATCAAAATTGAATCGAAGGTGCACCCGAATGTGATCCTTAGAGTGATACCCGGACACTTCGCGACGCCCAACTCCCACGTAAACTATTATCTGGACATGACGGCTCTGAAAGCCAGACAGAGTGAGGCTTCCGCGGTGGCGGTGGAACTCAGCAAACAGATATCGGCGACGACGGTGGTGGATACGATCGTGTGCATGGATGGCTGTGAGATCGTGGGATCTTTCCTGGCGGAGGAACTCACGAAAGCCGGAATTTATTCCATGAACGCCCACAAGACGATGTATATTATCACGCCGGAGTTCGGACCGTCGGGGCATATGCTGTTCCGGGAGAATTTAAAACCGATGGTGAGAGGAAAAAATGTTCTGCTTCTCTTAGCCTCCGTGACAACCGGCCAGACGATCGTGAGAGCGGTGCGGGCGCTGAATTATTACGGCGCTGAGATCAGCGCGATCAGCGCGATCTTCACTGCGGCGAGCAGCATAGCGGGTATGACGATCAATTCTCTCTTTACAACGGCAGATCTTCCGGATTACAGAAAGTACGAGCCGGAGAACTGCAGTATGTGTAAGGCAAAGAAACCGATTGATGCCTTTGCGAACGCGTTCGGATATTCTCTCATTCAGGAATAGAAGTGAATAATTGAGTTTCGGAAAACCTGGTGCTTCACGGCATCAGGTTTTTTGTGTTTGGATCTATCGGGAAATTATTTTCACAATATGCACAAAAAAATTAAAAAATCAGAAATGGTGAAAACAGGAAATTGTGTATTACTGACAAAAGGAAAGAAAGTATTTTCGTAATAGCAAAATAGTGTTGAAAATACTTTCCTGTTCGATTATGATGACGATATACCGGTTGCAGGATAAAAAGCGCTGATTATCATCAGGAAAGGAAAAGGAAGGAAATATGTTAAGTGAGAAATTGAGACAGATGAAGGGGAAACTGGTTGTCTCCTGTCAGGCACTTCCGGCAGAGCCGCTGCACTCGTCTTTTATCATGGGGAGAATGGCGAGAGCCGCTGCGGAGGGCGGAGCGTTTGGCATCCGTGCCAACACACCGGAGGATATCGGGGAGGTCAAAAAAAATGTGGATCTGCCGGTGATAGGGATCTGGAAAAAGGATTTCCCGGACAGCAAAGTTTATATCACACCGACGATGGAGGAGATAGACGGGCTTGTGGAGACAGGGACGGAGATCATCGCGTTGGATGCCACAGGGGATCTTCGTCCAGGCGGAAAAAAGCTGGATGATTTCTATCGGGAAATCAGGGAGAAATATCCGGAGCAGCTTTTGATGGCGGACTGTTCCACCGTGGAGGAAGCACTGCACGCGGATGCATTGGGGTTTGATTTTATCGGGACGACGCTGGTCGGATACACGGAGCAGAGCAGGAACAGCAGAATAGAAGAGGACGATTTCAGGATCATCCGTGAAATTTTGGAGAAAACTTCTCATCCGGTGGTGGCTGAGGGCAACATCGATGCACCGGAGAAGGCAAAGAGAGTGATTGAACTGGGATGTTATTGCGTTGTAGTGGGATCTATTATCACCAGACCGCAGGTTATCACGAAACGGTTTGCGGCGGTACTTGAATAAGGAAGGAGAGAGATATGTTTAAAAAGTTACAGAAACTGGGAAAAGCGTTTATGCTTCCCATAGCGATATTGCCGGCGGCAGGCCTTCTGTTGGGCATAGGCAGTTCTCTGTCAAATGAAACGACAATAGCGGCTTACCCGATCTTAAATCAGGCGTGGCTGCAGGGAATCTTTCAGATCATGGCTGCGGCGGGCAACATTGTGTTCGCGAACCTGATGCTGCTTCTGTGCGTGGGCCTTTGCGTGGGTCTTGCGAAAAAGGACAAGGGAACCGCAGCGCTGGCAGGCGTAGTCGGTTACTGTGTGATGAACGCGACGATCGGGGCGATGATCAACATTTTTTCGCCCGGGGGGAACGCCATCGATACCGGCGCCATCGGCGCTATTGCGGTGGGCTGCGCGACGGTCTGGCTGCACAACCGTTACCACAATATACAGCTGCCACAGGTGTTAGGGTTTTTCGGCGGTTCACGGTTTGTGCCGATCATCACGGCGGTGGTCTCCATCTTTATCGGCATGGTATTCTTTGTCATCTGGCCGCCGTTCCAGAATATGCTGATCGCCAGCGGGGAGTACATCGCTGTGGCAGGCCCCATCGGCACCTTCTTCTACGGTTTCCTGATGCGTCTCTGCGGTGCGGTGGGTCTGCATCACATGATCTACCCGATGTTCTGGTACACAGAGCTGGGCGGCATCGAGATGGTGGCAGGCGAACAGATCGCCGGCGCGCAGAAGATCTTCTTTGCGCAGCTTGCGGATCCGAACCATGTGGGCCTGTTCACGGAGGGGACAAAGTTCTTTGCGGGGCGTTTCGCGACTATGATGTTCGGTCTGCCCGGCGCGGCGCTGGCGATGTATCACTGCGTGGCGAAGGAGAAGAGAAAAGCCTACGGCGGTCTGTTCCTCGGTGTGGCGCTGACCTCCTTTATCACCGGTATCACGGAGCCTCTGGAATTCATGTTCCTGTTTGTGAGCCCTCTGCTGTATGTGTTCCATTCCTTCCTGGACGGAGTTTCCTTCTTTGTGGCGGATATGCTGAATATTTCCATCGGCAATACGTTCTCCGGAGGGTTCATCGACTACATGCTGTTCGGCGTACTGCAGGGGAACGACAAGACAAACTGGATCTTTGTGCCGATCGTGGGTATTGTATGGTTCTTCCTGTACTATTTCTCCTTCCGGTTCTTCATCACGAAGTTCAACATCATGACGCCGGGCAGAGGCGAGGAGGATGATGTGGAGACGACGAAGAGCTCTCTGACGACCAAGGAATCTCTGAAGGAGGAAGCGATCGAGATCATTGCTGCTCTCGGCGCGGCAGAGAACATCGAGGATGTGGATGCCTGCATCACAAGGCTGCGCGTCTCGGTGAGAGATAAGGATAAGGTGGACAGGAATAAGCTGAAGGCGATGGGTGCAGCAGGTATCATCGAGGTGGACGGCGGCGTGCAGGTTGTCTACGGAGCTAAGGCAATTCTGTACAAGAACATTATCGTAGATATTCTGGATATAGATGATTAAAATTGTCAAAAAGGGCAGATGCTGTGGAGAGCATCTGCCCTTTTTTGCAGAAGTATGGTAGAATATCCGTAGAGTGATAAAACATGCGGGGCAGTGGGGGAAAAATGGAAGAGGAGAGGAGGGCAGCAGGCTATGCAGTTTGAGAAGGATATGGAACCGTTGATCGAATTACATTACAATAACCTGACACAGGTGGAGAGGGGGATTGCCGACTTTTTTCTGCAGAACAGGGAAGAGATGGATTTTTCGGCGAAGAATATGGCGAAAGTACTGTTCACCTCTGAAGCGACGCTCTCACGGTTTGCTCAGAAGTGCGGTTTTGACGGTTACAGGCAGTTTATCTACCGCTATCGGGAGGGCCTGCAAAACGAAAAAGACAATCCGGTGGAAGTCGGGACAAGGCATATTCTGAAGACGTATCAGGAGTTGTTGAACAAGTCTTACTCTCTGTTGGACGAAAAACAGATCAAACGGGTATCCAGATTGATCGCTGAAAAAAGAAAGGTATTTATCTACGGAAAAGGTTCCTCCGGTATCGCGGCGCAGGAGTTTAAAATGCGGCTGATGCGTCTCGGAATCGATATAGAGAGTATAACGGACAGCCATGTGATGACGATGAGCTCAGCGGTGCTCAAGGAGGATACGTTGGCGCTCGGTATCACGGTGAGTGGCAAGACCAACGAGGTGGTGAGGGTGGTGAAGACCGCTAAGAGCAAGGGGGCGTCCACAGCGATCATGAGTTCAGTGCATCTGCGGAAGTGGGATGCGTTCTGTGATGAGGTTCTGCCGGTGCCAACCAAGGAAAAGCTGGACCTGGGAAAACTGATTTCACCCCAGTTTCCGGTACTGATACTGTGTGATATCCTGTACACCAATGTGCTCGGGTACGACAGAAAGGACAAGGAGGCGCTGCACGATTTGACGCTGGCGGAGCTGAATGCTATGGCACCGGCGGATAAAATTATATAAAGATAAAAATAAGGCGGGCAGAGCGCCCGCCTGTTTTGCAGTTAGATTGCCTCGTGGAATGTACGGCTGATAACGTCCGCCTGCTGCTCCGGGGTAAGTTTAATGAAATTTACCGCGTACCCGGAAACACGAATCGTGAGCTGCGGGTAATTCTCGGGATGTTTCTGCGCGTCCAACAGCATATCTCTGTTCAATACATTGACATTCAGGTGATGTCCGCCCTTTGTGGAATAGCCGTCGAGTAAGTTAACAAGATTGTCTACCTGTGCGTTTGTTGTTGCCATAGTGTGTTCCTCCTTAAAATGAATTATAATTTGATAATAGTAATGATTACTGTTTTGTTAATATAATAATAGTAGTTATTCTCATTTTTGTCTATAGTTATTTAGGAAATTTATGTATTTTTTTTTGTACAAAATTTTAGAACTTTTCATGAAGAGGCGGCTATGCTATGATGATAAAAACGATGAACGGAGGAAATTGGTATGGATTTGACTGTATTTCAATGGACGAGAAGGCCTGCGGATTATCGGATAGGGCAGGATACGATCGAGATCGTCACAAGTCCCCATACGGATCTTTGGCAGAGGACCTACTATCATTTTCGAAATGACAATGCCCCTGTACTGCAGATGGAGACGGAGGAGGAGTATTTCAGTTTTGTGGTGAAAACCGATTTTCAGGAGAGTCATCACAGGTTCGATCAATGCGGTGTCGCAATGTATCTGGACAGTGAAAACTGGCTGAAAGCATCTGTTGAGTATGAAAATGAGAAATATCAGCATCTGGGCAGTGTAGTGACAAACAACGGTTATTCGGACTGGGCGACAACAGTGATCGACGCTTCGGTGAAATCCATGTGGTATCGCTTCAGCCGGAGGGTAGATGATTATTGTATGGAATGTTCGTCGGACGGAGTGAATTTTTCCCAGATGCGTATCTGTCATATGCAGAAAGGAAAGGGGAGGATACAGTTCGGGGTATACGCCTGCTCACCGGAGGATTCTTCTTTCAGGGCTGTATTTTCCAGTATGGAGATGACGGAATGCCGGTGGAAAGCGCATGATGGGCAGAGGCCGGATTGAAAGGAAATTTATTAGTGTTAAGCTGTCTGAAACGGAGTGGAGGATAGCAGTTATCCCGGACATGCACTGGCTGCTGCGTCCGGAGGTGACAGAGAAAATGAGAGTGTGTGAACTGATCCTGCATGCAGGGGATATATATCCGGGAATCGATGTGCAGGGAATATTGGACAGAGTGTTTGGGAAAAATGCACTAAAGCGAAGGAGGATAAAATGCCGTACACATTTCAAGCAGTGAAAGACATGGAAAAATTAGCGGACAGCAGTAGATTATGTAATTTTATAGAAAGTTTTGCAGATTATGGAAATCAGTTTTCTCTTATATGCGGTAAAATCAAAGCGTTGTTTGGTAAGCCGATCTATGAGACAGAAAATGTAGAGAATCTTTTTTTGTACTGTATTTTAGCGACGTCGGAGGAAGGGGAAGAAGTTTACGTAGACATTTACTGTGCAGGCTCAGGTCCCGCAGTTGGCGGCATACAGGACGAAAAATCCGGAAAGGCGGCAAAGGCTTTAGTAGATTATGTCTGGAAGGCCGAACCGGTTAACTACACGCATAAAGCCTACTACTTAGACGGACCTGTTGTTCTTGAATTCGGAATCAGAGATGGCGCTCCTTATTATAACGAAACGGAATTAAGAATTTCGGAAGAAGAATTTAGTGAACTGTATGCACGTTTATCATAAAAGGGCAGGCAGACAAATTTCGAGGATGCATAATAGTAGTAAGAGAGGGGCGATTTTTATGTATATAACGGTAAGGCAAGCAGCAGAAAAGTGGGGGATTTCATCAAATGCGAAAAAACCGGAGGATGGACGTTTTAGAGCAACAGAAAGTTTGCTGACAGCTATAGACAGGAAGAAGAGAGAACTGGATACCAGACGCCCGTTGACTGAGGGGGAACGGGAGCGCTTGACTGAGGAATTCATTATTGAGTATACTTATAATTCCAATGCAATTGAAGGAAACACTCTGACCCTGCGTGAAACGGATATGGCTTTGCGTGGCCTAACGATTGACAGAAAACCGTTAAAAGATCATATGGAAGCAGTCGGGCATAAAGAGGCATTCGATTTTGTTCGGGATTTGTTAAAAGAACAGGTGCCTTTATCGGAGAGTATCATCAAGCAAATTTGGAATTGATGAAAGCAGGATATCCGCCGATTGACATTAAGTTTGCAGACCGTATCTCGTATTACAATGCATTTGACGAATACTATGTAAAGCATAATCTTGGTGTAATGGAAAAACTGTTTGCAGGTTATGTAAATGCAAAGCTGGACAGCTATTTGGAAATGCTGGATAATTAAAATATATAAAAAAAAGTTGACACCCAATCCCCGCAAAGTTATTTATAAAATTCTATTGACTTTCCTTTCCATATCCCGTATAGTATTACCCAAGCAGGGGGACTACGGTGTCGTATTTTTTAGGATATTCCCTGCACATGGAATGTCCATTTTGTTTTTAACTGAATAGGAATGATATCTGTTTGCGAGGGAACTGAACAAGTTGAAAAAGGTAAGACCTGACCTCTTGACCTGTTGGCTAATACCGGCGTAGGGAAGCAATTTCTTACGCCGTACTGCGTCTGAAAGAGCTTCTGATGATTTGGAAGCTCTATTTTTTTATCACAAGGAGGGAAAAGAAAATGCCATTTATGGAAGGTATTTTGAGACAGAATATGCCTGTCTGGGACAAGTGTACTGCTGCTTTGTTTGTGCAGGATATGAAGGATGGAAAGCTCTCCGTTGAGAATTTTAAAGAATACATGATACAGGACAGCATCTATCTGAAAAATTATGCCCGTGTGTATGGCAAGGCAATATACCATGCGGAAACATTAAAGGAGATTCAGCTTTACTATTCTATCCTGAACTTTGTAACAGATGCAGAGTCAGTGGTGCGCCTGAATTATTTAAGGCAGTTCGGCACGACGGATGATGAGATAGAATTTATTGATCTGTTGCCGGAAAACCGGAATTATATTGATTTCCTGTTTGAAATTGCGGAGCGTGGAAATGGGTGTGAGATACTCATGGCGGTACTCCCGTGTATGCTGAGTTACAGCTATATATTCCGGAAACTTGCAGATGAACCGGAAAGCCGGAAATCAAAATATTGGGATTTCATTCAGGATTATGCCGATGATCGATATGCTGAAAGCTGCAGGGAATGGTGCGACTTTGCAGATAAGAAATGTGGGAGCCTTTCTGAGGTTGACCGGAAAAAGCTGGGCGGTATTTTTGAAAAGGCGAGTTATTTGGAGCTTGATTTTTGGAATATGGTTTACCGGAGAAAAAAGGCATGAAGAAGTTTTTCCTGTTCCACAAAAGCGGAAGGAGTGAGAGAATCAAACAATGAGAAAAGTATTGAGTATTGCAGGTTCTGACTGCAGCGGCGGTGCGGGCATACAGGCAGACTTAAAGACATTTTCCGCACATGGTGTATTTGGAATGAGCGTCATTGTATCTGTTGTTGCAGAAAACACAGACAGAGTAATCGACATTCAGGATGTCAGCCCGGATATGATTGGCAAACAGATGGATGCTGTTTTTGAAGATATTGAGGTTGATGCGGTGAAAGTCGGTATGCTTTCCACACCGGACTGTATGAGTGAAGTTGCCGCAAAACTGAAGTATTACCATCCGGCAAATATTGTGGTTGACCCTGTGATGTATGCGAAAAACGGCTGCCCGCTCATGGAACCTGCGGCAATCAAAACGCTGATTGAGACGGTGGTCCCGCTTGCTGACGTACTGACACCGAATATTCCGGAAGCGGAAAAAATAACGGGAAGCAGGATCAGATCAGTGGCAGACATGGAAGAAGCCGCAAAGGCGATCCATAAAATGGGATGCAGGGCGGTTGTTGTCAAGGGCGGTCATGCAGCAGGGAATGCGGTGGATGTCCTGTTTGACGGGAAAGAAATCTGTCATTTTGGCACTGCCCGGATTGATACAAAGAATACGCACGGGACAGGCTGTACCTTTTCCTCTGCCGTTGCTTCACAGCTTGCAAGGGGCTTAGGGTTACGGGAGGCAGTCCGGAAAGCAAAGGATTATGTGACAATGGCGATTGGGCATTCCCTTGACATCGGGAAGGGCTGCGGCCCGACACACCATTTCTGGCACCTCTACCAATACGGGCTGACAGAAGAACAGCTTTCCGGGAAGGAAGGGATGGTGGGAAATGAAACCTGATTATTCTTTATATCTTGTGACAGACCGTATGTTTATGAGTACCAGGACGTTGGGTGAGGCGGTGGAGCAGGCAGCCGCCGGCGGATGTACGGTGGTACAGCTTAGGGAAAAGGAGATCCCGGCATTAGATTTTTATTTGCAGGCGTTGGAAATAAAAAAGATCACCGACAGATACAGCATACCGCTCATCATAAATGATCGTATCGACATTGCTATGGCAGTGGGCGCAGCCGGGGTACATATCGGACAGAAGGATATTCCGGCAGATATCGCCCGGAAGATTATAGGTAAAGATATGCTGCTTGGTGTTTCCGCCGTTTCCACAGAGGAAGCGGTAAATGCGACAAAAGCCGGAGCGGACTATCTGGGGGTGGGCGCTATGTTCCCAACGAGGACAAAATTGGATGCAGGCTATGTATCTATGGAGGAACTTGGAAGAATCCGCGGGGCGGTTGATATACCGATTGTTGTGATCGGGGGTATCAGTAAGGAAAATGCAATGCTTTTTTTGCCTATGGGGATTGACGGTCTGGCAGTTGTTTCCGCAGTGATTGCCCAGCCGGATATAAAAAAGTCCGCCGCCGACTTAAAATCACTGTTTTATGGAAAAGAATACTAAGTCTTTCCGGCTGAGAATTATCCTATTGACTTTCGATATTCAGTTTGTTACTATGAAAGCATGTACTTGCATGAAAATATGTTAATAAAGATAATATTGTGAAAGGGGGGACAGAATGTGGATGAAACAAGCCAGAAAATCATTGATGCGGCAATGACATTAGTCCGAGACAAAGGATACGTTGCAACAACCACGAAAGAGATTGCGAAGGTCGCCGGTGTAAATGAGTGTACCCTTTTCCGCAAGTTTGACAGTAAAAAGGATATTGTTTTGCAAGGGGCAAACCAGGCAGGCTGGCGGGCGAATGTCACACCGGAGATTTTTGAAAATGTAGCGTGGGATTTGCAGACGGATCTGGAAATGTTCATGAGAGCATATATTGACAGGATGACACCGGATTTCGTCAATCTGTCAATCGGTCTGAGGGCGCCGCAGCTCTATGAGGAAACCAAACAGCTCATTATGAAAGTTCCGCAGGCATTTTTGGAGGCATTTACCGATTATCTGAATAAGATGTGTGAGATGGGAAAAATACCGGAGAAAGACTTTAAGACGCTGGCATTGACAGTATTTTCGGCAACATTTGGCTATACATTTCTGAATGCATCGTTCGGAAAAGAGCTTACGGATGTTGAAAAAGATGAGTACATTAAAGAAAGTGTGCAGATGTTTGTAAGAGGAATCTATCAGGCGGCAATGCGATAGGAAACGACTCCCGTCGTTTCCTAAAAAATAAATGATATGCGTGCAAGCACACGCATTAAAAACGGAGGAAGTTATGAGACAGATTACAGGTGCAGATTTATTCGTGAAAGCACTAAAAGAAGAAGCTGTTGACACATTGTTCGCTTATCCGGGGGGACAGGCGATAGATCTGTTTAATGCACTGTATGGAGAAAGAGAAATAGCTGTGATCCTGCCTCGCCATGAGCAGGGCTTGATCCATGCGGCAGACGGTTATGCACGTTCTACGGGAAAAGTCGGTGTCTGTCTTGTGACAAGCGGGCCGGGAGCCACGAATCTCGTTACGGGCATTGCTACTGCGAATTATGACAGTGTTCCGTTAGTATGTTTTACGGGACAGGTGCCGACACACCTTATTGGGAATGATACCTTTCAGGAAGTGGACTTTGTGGGCATCACAAGAAGTATCTGTAAATATGCTGTGATGGTGCGGAAGAGGGAAGATCTGGCAGAAACGATCAAAAAGGCATTTTATATTGCAAAAACAGGAAAACCGGGGGTAGTAGTTGTTGACCTGCCAAAGGATGTCCAGAGGGCTTACGGCAGCGATTTTTACCCGAAGGAAATTATGGTGAGAGGTTATAAGCCGTATACTTCCGCCCATATGGGACAGTTAAATAAGGCGCTGGACATCTTGAACCATGCGGTGAAGCCTGTTTTTCTGATAGGCGGCGGAGTGAATATCGCCCATGCAAATAAAGAGATGACACAGCTTGCAGAGCTGACAGGCGTTCCTGTCATTACGACGATCATGGGAAAAGGGGCAATTCCCACAACGAACAGTTTATATGTTGGCAATACAGGTATTCATGGGAGCTATGCCGCCAATTCAGCGATCAGTAACTGTGATGTTCTTTTTTCAATAGGAACACGGTTCAACGACCGCATTACGGGGAAAATAGAGGAATTTGCAGTGAATGCAAAAATTATTCATATTGATGTGGATGCGGCATCTATTTCCCGGAATATTGATGTGGATATTCCCATTGTTGCCGATGCGAAAAAAGCGATATGTGCTTTGCTTGAAAGGGCAAAGCCGCTCCATATCTCAGAGTGGACAGATGAAATCAACCGTTGGAAAAAGGAATATCCGCTTACTATGGGGAAGGTCGGTTTGACGCCACAGATGATCCTCCAATCCATAAATGAGTTGTTTAAAGACGCTATTGTCGCTGCCGATGTAGGTCAAAATCAATTATGGACAACACAATTTCTTGATATTGATGAGAAGAAGCAAATGCTGACATCGGGGGGCCTGGGGACAATGGGATATGGTTTTCCTGCTGCAATCGGGGCAAAACTTGGCAATCCCCATAAAGATGTCATTGTCATATCCGGTGATGGCGGTATGCAGATGAATATTCAGGAAATGGCGACGGCGGTTGTTTATGAACTGCCAGTTATCATCTGCATATTGAATAACGGATATTTAGGGAATGTGCGGCAGTGGCAGGAAATGTTTTATGACAGGCGGTATTCGAGTACCTGTATGCGCTATCGGAGAAGCTGTGAGACAGGCTGCAACCAGCCGGATCATTGCTGCCCGGAATATACGCCGGATTTCGTTGCACTGGCAGAAAGTTATGGTGCAAAGGGAATCCGTGTCACAAAGGCGGAGGATATAAAATCGGCTTTGAACGGGGCGAAACAGAATACAAAAACACCTACGGTTATTGAATTTATCATAGACAGGGAAATCAATGTCATGCCGATTGTTCCGCCGGGGAACTCCCTCCATGACATGATTTTGGAAAGTGAGGAAGGCAGAGCGTGAAGAAGAGATGGATTTGTTTATTTGTCGAAAACGAAACAGGCGTACTTGCCCGTATTTCGGGTTTGTTTTCCGGAAAGTCTTATAATCTGGACAGCTTGACAGTCGGAGTCACTGAGGACAGTACCATATCACGAATGACGATCAGTTTAACAAGCGATGACAGGACTTTTGAGCAGATAAAAAAGCAGCTCGGCAGAAGTGTTGAGGTAATCAGGGTGGTGGATTATACAGATACGCCGATCCACGTGAAAGAAATCTTATTTGTTAAGGTGAATCATTGTTCAGATGCAGACATAACGGAATTGTTTCGGATTTCTAAAGTATTCGGAGTTGCAATTATTGACTATGATGGTGCCACTGTTCTTTTGGAATGTACCCGGACAGAAAACAGAAATGATGATTTAATAACCTTGCTGAAAAGAAAGTTTGCAAACAGGATGGAGATTGTAAGGGGCGGAAGTGTCGCAGTTGAAGCGATTAGTATGTCTGAAAGATCATGAAGGCATCGAGAGTTGCAGCCTGTCTGAAACAGTAAGGCAAAAAGTGCAAACTGGAGATGGGCATATAGTGAAAAAAACAAAAATCACATAAGCACCGAAGTAAGAGAATTTATCAAAATCTATGGCATGGAGTCCGTTTTTTGGGACACATATTCTGATATCCTTGTCTTATATAGAAGACCAACCTGGGGAAAGGAGCAGAAGGGTATGAGGATTATGAGCAGGAATTCATCGGATATGGTGTACCACAGGCCGGAGTGTCGGTATGCGGGAAAAATCCGGAAGAAGAATCGGATTAAGATGGAATGGGAGGATGCGGAATGGAAGGGGTACCGTCCATGTAAGTGCTGCGATGGCATTGAATTCCTCTATAAGCTGGAAAAGGACAGAATTGAGAGGTATGCTGGGCAGTCCAACATGAATGTGGATTTAAAGGATAAGAAGGTGTATGTGCGGACGGATGTCGGATGTTGGAAGATCATATACAAGATCAGGGAACAAAGCTTTATCCTTCTCCACAGGAACTATGTGAACGGGAGAGTTTGCCTGGAAGATGTAGAAAAGGCGCCATTCCACCGCCAGGGCGATATACCGGAGGCCGGAAGCATCATGAAGTATCTGAAATACATAAAGGAGCATGATGAATTCAAACAGAACGCGCCGAAGGATTACCGTAAACTACCGCAGAATACGGAACGGCAGAAACTGTATTACAGGATGGCGAAGAAGCGGGAGGAGAAACGCAGCGCCAAAAGGCTGGACGGCCTGTTCCTAATGATAGAAAAGCAGGAAGGGATAAAACAGTTGTCCTGTTGCTGACAGCCTGTTTTCCATATTTGAGTGACAGGGAACAGCAGTGAAAATGTGGCAGCATGAGCAATTCACTAACGACACCGGTATTACACCATTTTTGAAAGAGACTTGAGACGACATTACTTTTAGACAATAACCTTACGTGGTCATTGATATTGACCGGGGAATTATGGACATACCTTGCAGACCTGAACGAACAGGCACAGGAACGGTTAACATTCACAACCGGGCAGAAGAAATTGTTTTATGGGTAGTGTCAAGTAATCTATGAAAAAACCGAGCCAAAAAAAATAGGCTCAGCGGAACCTTGAAAATTGCAGATATTGATGATTTAGAGACCTTGGGGCGTAGCCCCAAACCCCACAAGGGACCAGTCCCTTGACCCGTTAGCGGGCTCTGCCCGAACCCGTCCCTGCCGGATGGCGGGAAAAGGGCGCAGCTGCCCCTTTTCTGTCTGACAGGATTATCCGTGAGCCTTATGTCAACAGACTTTCGCGGCATATCCTCACAGTCGGCAATGCCGCCTGCTGCGGTATTCCACGGTTCTATTGACAACAGCTCCGCTCCGTCTGTGCAGTACCGTTTTTCTGCATATTCAGGATAGTCTGCTGCCCGAGAAAGATGAGCAGCTGCCATTTGCCGGGCATGTTGTCAGCGCCTTGCAGCA
>RAZE01000018.1 GCA_003611955.1 bacterium 1XD8-76 | reverse complement strand
GGCGCGTAACAATACCTCCCTGCCAGATCCTCCACTGCCAAAAGCCCGTCATGCCTGTCATCTTTCGGATATTCGCAGCGGTGCTCCTTCCCCTCCAGCGCATCCAGCATCTCTTCGATCAGGTCATCGATATACAGCAGCTCCAGTTCCCTCTCCGGATCGTCCACCCTGTACTCCAGGCCGTTCGCCACCGCGTGGCAGAACGTAGCTACCGCAGAGTTATAGCACGGCCTGCACCATTTCCCGAACAGGTTCGGGAAGCGGTAGACTAACACTTTCGCTCCCGTCTCTTCCCCATACCGGAAAAACAGTTCTTCCCCCGCCAGCTTGCTCTTCCCGTAATCCGAATCCTGGAACCGCCCGGAGAGGGAGGCCTGGATGGAGCTGGCCAACATCACCGGGCAGGCATTCTGGTGCGCTTTCAGCGTATCCAACAGCAGGGACGCAGCTCCGTAATTCCCCTCCATGAACTCCGCCTTCTCCTTCGGCCGGTTCACTCCCGCGAGATGGAACACAAAATCACACCGGCTGCAGGCCCTGTCCAGATCTTCCTTCGTGCTGGCGGTGTCATATCCGTAGATCTCCGTGATCGTCAGGCCGGGACGTGTTCCATTCTTCCCGTCCCGCAGTTCCTTTAAGTTCCACACCAGGTTCCGCCCCACAAATCCGTTGCTTCCCGTGACAAGTATTCTCATTTTCCCCCTCCCTGCCTCACTCTCTTTTCCCTTTTCTCTTTTTCCAGCAGCTCCTTCACATAGTCGGTAGTCAGGATCTTCTCCGCCGTCCCCTCCGCATCCAGCAGGGTGGTGTTATGGCTCGTGTAGGCTTCCTCCGCCTCCGTCAGGTTCCGGCCCTCCACGAAATATTTGTCATAGTTTAAATCTCTGTTGTCCGCCGACACCCGGTAGTAATTTCCCATGTCCTCGGAGCGGAGCCTTTCCTCCCTTGTCATTAACGTCTCATAGAGTTTCTCCCCGTGCCGGGTCCCGATGACCCGGGTCCCCGTATCCCCGAACAGTTTCTGCACCGCCTGGGCCAGCACCCCGATCGTGGAAGCGTCCGCCTTCTGGATAAAGAGATCCCCCGGATTGGCATGCGCAAAGGCAAACCGGACCAGGTCCACCGCCTCATCCAGGTTCATCAGGAAACGGGTCATCTCCGGGTTGGTGATGGTGATGGGCTTCCCGCTCTTGATCTGCTCGATAAAGAGGGGGATCACCGATCCTCTCGAGCACATCACGTTTCCGTATCTGGTGCAGCAGATGACCGTCTTCCCACGCTCCGCCGCCACCCGGGCATTGGCCCGCACCACATGCTCCATCATGGCCTTGGACGTCCCCATGGCATTGATCGGGTAGGCCGCCTTGTCCGTGGACAGGCACACCACCCGTTTTACCCCGGCTTCGATGGCCGCATGGAGGACGTTGTTGGTTCCCTCCACGTTGGTATGGACCGCCTCCATCGGGAAAAATTCACAGGAGGGCACCTGCTTTAATGCTGCCGCATGAAATACAAAATCTACCCCCGGCATGGCGTCATGCACGGACTGTGGATTCCTGACATTCCCGATATAAAATTTGACTTTCTTCGCCGCATCCGGGTGCCTGGCCTGCAGGTCGTGGCGCATGTCGTCCTGTTTCTTCTCATCTCTCGAAAAGATGCGGATCTCCCGGATATCCGAATATAAAAAATGCTTCAGGACTGTGTGCCCAAAGCTGCCGGTTCCACCGGTGATCAGAAGGGTTGCCCCATTAAAATTGCTATTCATCCTAAAACCTCCTCACATCATTTAACTATTTGTCAATGATACATTACACCAGTTCTTTATCACTTGTATTTTCTTTTTTCCTGGCCTCTATATAAAAATATAGTTTTCGAAATCAACAGGTCTCATTGTACCATAAATATTAAAAGCTTCAATTATAGATGTAAAATACAGCTTATGCCCCCACTCGTTAGGATGATGAATATAATCGCTCATAACATCCCTGCTCAGCGGTTTTATACTTCCAATTTTTACATATAGAGCATATACATCTGCAAAATAAATGCCATTATTATCAGCTATTTCTTTTAACGCTTTATTGAAGCTCCTGGTAGCTTCCATACTTTCCGAACTGAGCGTTATGTTTTGCTGAAAAAAACCTAAAAGGAATACATCAATATCATTCTCCTTCAATTTAACAACTATTTTCTCTATGTCATCTTTGTATTTTTTTACATTTTCTTCATCTAATGTTTGGGGGACATAATGATCATTTATCCCGAACTCTATCATCAAAATATCCGGATGATCGCTTATGATATCATTTATCTTTTCATTCAGAAGATCACAACATCTTCCTTCTTCGGAGTAATTCTTTGTCTCTATTTCAACATCATAATAAGAAGACAAAGCCTCGCTCAGGTAATTAAGAAAAATACCTTCTCCATCCGTATCAACACCTGCCCCTACGCCGTCACCGCATAAAGCCACATTGATACTATCCCCTTCTTCCAGCTTCTGCCGCAATGAATTACTCAAATAACAGCGGCTGTTTTCAAGTGGTTCCAATTCTTCTTTTGCAACGTAATAATCATAATCTATTCGAATTTGGTAATTGATGTTGCTTTCTGGGCTGCAAAGATCCGGCCCATTAATATATTTAAACTTTCCATCTTTCCAAATTACATTATGGTATAAATAGTTTGGGATGTTTGACTCCTGAGTCCTTCTTATAGTTCCTCTTTCATAATCAATGATATAGTCTACATTTTCATAATAATTGTGTTCCACACCGTCGATAACAGCATAGACCTGCTTAATATCTACAGGTTTGTGCAATAATCTCTTTGGTAAAGTGTCCACAAGCACACAGGTTTCGCCTCTATTAATGTTCAGTTCATCTGTACAGCCGCTTCCCGATATTACCCCGCATAGCCTTAAATCATCTACAAGAATATTTGTCCTGACTTTCTCCCCCTCACTATTGCAATGATAAATAGTATCACTCATCAAATCTGCCGGAAACATATATAAGCGTGGATCACTAATGTAAGGTATTCCAATCTTTTCCTCTTCCAACCTGGCAAGTTCTAAAAAATTATCCGGATCACAGGTAATACTGTCATATAATACAGGAGGGGCAACAAAGTATATACTTGCTCCACACCCCAACACATATTCTTTTAGCTCACGAAGATATTCAACACTCCTGTCTGATATAGTTACATTTCCTTCAAAATCCAAAACAGAAATTATTCCATACATGCTTACTTTATCTTCATAATCTGACAGAGCATTTGCTCTTGTTTTTATCAACTGCCCGTTCTCATCAAAAGATTCCCTTGAATAAATACCGTGTGCCTCTTCAAAAGAGTTCTTTTTTTCTGCATATTTAAAAAGATATCCAATGAAATCAGGCCAATGCGATACCGGAATATGCTTGTATATATCAATATTTTCATCAATTCCTGACATGATCACATCCTGCCCCAAGGAACTAAAACTGTCATGCCATCCATATTCATATCCCAACAAGACAATATCTCCAGGATTAAGATTCTCCTTAGCCAGTTCCGTATAAAACAAAGAGCCAAATCCCGCGTATAGTCCCAGATTAATTACCTTATATCCAGTTTCAGCCTCCAGTATATATTGATCCAGCCCAAATGCCGAAGAGCTTCCTGCAACCATAATTATTTTCTTCTCATCGGTTTCTTGAAGCATTCTGTATTTATCAGCAATTACGCTCTGATATGATGAATGAAAAACACCTTTTTTCTGAAATATTACCCCCCCCGATAATACCTTCAAATAGAATAATTACCATCAACATAATAGTGATTATATATCGAATAAATTTTCTCATCTTATCACCTAAAACTGGAAATATAGGAACTGAGTATCTGTATATGCATCCGTATTAAATATACTAAATATGCAAATACAAATTATGGCAGCAACCAAAAAACATTGAATTACATATGGCTGCTTACTATATGTTACATATCTTTTTCCTTCATCTGCGCGTCCACACTGGACGACACAAAAAGCAACAGTCATTATCGCGGAAACAAATGTTGCAGCAGCACTCCCCGCAATATTCAACAATTCGGGATTAAAAATACTGACAAAATCAAATAAGATTATACGTTTCCATATCACAAATGATTCGACAATCCCATTTTTAAAAAACACCCAAGTTAATGTGATTAAAAGAAAAACAATTCCTCTTTTCATGAAAACAATGCTCTCTGTTTCTTCATCTGTCCGTGTTAAAGTATAAATGTATTTTTTATATGGTTTAAGTACATGACCAATCACAACAAAAGCTCCATTTATCAATCCCCACGCCACAAAGTGCCAATTCGAGCCATGCCACAGTCCGCTTATTCCAAAGACGACCATCATATTGATATACTTTCTGACGACTCCCCTGCGATTTCCACCTAACGGTATATAAACATTATCGATAAACCAGTCATTAAGGCTCATATGCCATCTATTCCAAAACTCTGCTGTCGTTTTTGCCAAATACGGATTATTAAAATTCTTTCCGACATTTATACCCAATATCTTACTTATACCTCGAGCCATATCCGAATATGAAGAAAAGTCTGCGTAAATATACAGGGAAAAACTCATAGCTCCAATAAGCATTTCGGCAGATGATCGATTAAGATAATCACTAAATACCGTTGAAGAAATCTCAATAAGCCTATTTGCCACCATTATTTTTTCAAATAATCCCCAAACAAACAGCAGACCCCCTTTTTGAGCCTGTTCATAATCAAATGAAGCCGGTTCTTTGATTTGAGGAAGCAGATTTTTGGCCTTTTGAATAGGGCCGGATAACACGGTAGGAAAGAATGAAACAAATGCTCCATATCTTATAATATTCTTTTCAATAGTAATCCTTTTCCTATAGACATCCGATAAATATGTGCAGGCCTGAAATACTATAAAAGATAATCCTATCGGGAGTACTAAATCAAGATACTTATACACCGCCAAAAGTAATAATTCAGTCGAAAACGATAAAGCATATGCCGCCTTGCTATAGTTCCACTTGTATATTGCGATCCCGCCAAAATACGATATAAAGGTCGCCAGTGCAAGAACCAAAAGAACCTTTGGATTAGAATAACCATAGAAGATATAACTGCCCAAAAATATCACAATGTACCTATATTTAGGAGGAACAATATAGTAAATGCCCAAGAATACCGGAATAAATATACAAAAGGGGATATCTATAAAATTCATATGCAAATAATCCTTATATCCTAATCTCTTTTAAACACATCCCTTGTGTAGACTTTATCTTTAACGTCATCAAGGACAGCATCATATCTGTTCGCTATAATGCTGTTACTCCTCTTTTTGAATTCATCAAGATTATTTACAACCCTACTCCCAAAAAAAGTGGATCCGTCCTCAAGTGTCGGCTCATATACAATAACCATCGCTCCCTTTGCCTTGATACGTTTCATTACACCCTGAATAGAAGACTGTCTAAAATTATCAGAATTACTCTTCATTGTAAGCCTATATACGCCAACAGTTATACTATTTGTATGTTCCTCCTTTCTATTTGTATACTCTTCACTATTCCCATAAAGACCGGCAAGGTCAAGCACTCTGTTTGCAATAAAATCTTTACGCGTTCTGTTAGATTCTACAATCGCCCGGATCAGTTCTTCTGGTACATTTGCATAATTTGCAAGCAACTGTTTCGAATCTTTCGGCAAACAATATCCACCATAGCCAAAAGAAGGATTATTATAGAAATCGCCGATCCTCGGATCCAGAGACACTCCGCTTATCACATCCGCAGTATTCAATCCTTTTGTCTCACAGTATGTATCCAATTCATTGAAATAGGCCACCCGAAGGGCAAGATAGGTATTGGAAAAGAGTTTGACACTTTCCGCTTCCGTAAGTCTCATGAACAACGTATCAATTGGATCTTTTTCCGCTCCCTCCGCCAACAGGGACGCAAAAACAGACGCCGCCTTTTTCGTCCTGTCATCACACCCTACAATGATTCTCGACGGATACAGATTGTCATACAGAGCCTTTGACTCTCTCAGAAATTCCGGACTGAAAATAATGTGATGAATTCCATACTTTTTCTTTATCTGCTCCGTATATCCTACCGGAACAGTAGACTTAATGACCATAATCGGTTTTTCTTTCCTGTCTGCCGTTGTCTTTATCACAGTTTCTATCACTGCCTCCACAGCGGAACAGTCAAAAAAGTTTTCTTTCGGATCATAGTTTGTCGGCGCGGCAATAATAATATAATCTGCTTCCCGATATACCGTTTCTCCATCCAATGTCGCCGTAAGATCCAGTCTTTTCTCTGCCAAATATCTTTCTATATACTCGTCCTGGATCGGAGAAATCCTTCTGTTGATTTTCTCCACTTTCTCCGGCAGAATATCCACCGCATTCACAGTGTTATACTGCGCTAAAAGCACAGCAAGACTCAAACCAACATAGCCTGTCCCTGCTACGGCAATGTTATATTTCGTATTATCCTCTTTTTTCAACCTGTAACTCCTGTGCTAAATTCTATAATATTCTCTGTACCACTCCGCAAAAGACCGCAGACCACTTCTCAGATCTGTCTCAGGCTTAAATCCATAATCCTGCTCCAGTTTACCAGTATCCGCATAGGTCACTGGTACATCTCCGGGCTGCATTGGCACAAGTTCCATATGTTCTTCTATATTAAAACCGACAGGCAGCACCCCTGTCCTGACCAACTCCTCCGATAAGATATGAACAAAATCCATCAAATTTTCAGGGGTTGAATTTCCTATGTTATAGATGCTGTAAGGCGGGATCGGCAGACCATCGGCGCCTTCCCTTTTTCCCGGTGCACCGCCCATCACCCGCATCACACCCTCAACAATATCATCAATAAATGTAAAATCACGTTTACAATTTCCATAATTAAAAATCCTGATTTTTTCACCGGCCAGCAATTTCCGGGTAAAAGAAAAGTAGGCCATATCCGGCCTACCCGCTGGTCCATATACAGTAAAGAACCGAAGCCCTGTACATGGAATATTATAAAGTTTTGAATAGCTGTGAGCCAACAGCTCGTTTGACTTTTTTGTCGCCGCATAGAGGGATACCGGATTATCCACAAAGTCTTTTTCACAGAACGGGACTTTTGTATTTCCCCCATAGACAGACGATGAACTGGCATAGACCAAATGCTGCACTCCCGGCATACCTCCGCCATAACTGTGCCGACAGGCCTCCAGTATATTGTAAAATCCTATAATATTTGAACTGATATAGGCAACAGGGTTTTCTATGCTGTATCGCACGCCTGCCTGGGCTGCAAGATTAACAACGATAGAGGGGCAGTATTTCTCAAATATTTTTTCTATTTCCTGTCTGTTTGAAATATCTCCCGAATGAAAAAGAAATCTGTTCTTTTTCTGCTCCTGCTGCATTTTCTCCACTTCAAAAATCTGCTGTAAGCGGTATTCCTTTAACTGCGGGTCATAGTAATCGTTCAAATTATCCATACCAATGAAAAAGGAGCCGTTAAGCTCCTGTAATAATCGTTGGATTAAATTTGCTCCGATGAATCCTGCTGAGCCCGTGACAAGAATTGTCTGATTATTTAAGTTGATAGATTTTTTTGTTTTCAATATATCCCTCCATATGTCAAGTTGCTTTCCCTTTCTATAATAAATCGGAAAACTTTTCATCTAACCTCTATATAACTACATCTTCCCATCAAGATTCTTTCCGGTCTCTATATGATCAAAGTTAGGAAGATACTCCCCTATGATTTTTACTATATCTGACTTACTGCACTTTTCAGACTCAAACGCCGAGTCCAATGTGGCTATTAATTCTGCAACATTCCTTTTGTCAGGTATTCTCTTGTCAGTAATCACGCCCAAAGAATGGAATCTCTTTAAATCAACCGTCTCCCCTTCAACATAGAACTCCTCAAAGGCCTTTTCTCCGCTTGTATCTGATACACTGAAATACACAGGATATGGTTTATCCATTGTCCATACGCTTGCTTTTTTTATAGCTTCCTCATCTGACAAACAGTAATCAATCTCATATTTCATCTCCGTCAGTAAGTCTTCAGCAATCTTATCAAATGTAGTCATCTGTGTCTCTTCTAATTTCGGGAAAAAAACATCACGGTTCTGTCCCAAAACTGCTGACAGCATGCATATTTGTCCGGACTCCTGTGGACTTACAAAATATCTTTTTACATCGGAAGGTGCCGACAAAGGCTGTCTCTGATTAATACGTTCAAGAAATCCTGCCAAAAGTGAACCATTAGAAAAAGCCACATTTGCAAATCGAGCTGTCTTAACCGGAAAAGTACCAGAATATGAAAAGATTAAATCCTCCATAATCCTCTTGCTTGCCCCCATAATATTTACGGGATTAGCAGCTTTATCCGTTGATACACAGAAATACGCTTTCGGGGGATAAGTATCCAGTAAATTAAGCAATCCTTTAGCACATATAACATTATTTCGAATAAGAGCTTCAACCGAGTAGATATCCTTTTCACTTCTTACATGCTTATGTGCAGAAAAGTTAGCGACAATATCAAATCCCCTACTCACTGCACCTCTCTTATGATTGCAAAACATTCTCCTAAATATCACAGATGAATAGTCCATAGGATAGGTACGATACAGCTTCGGGACTTTATTTGCCAGATTTTTATCACTTCTAAGAGAACGTGTCAGCTCTGTCAACCCATTTTCATTCGTGTCTACAACAACAAGCTCTATCGGATCAAACGCCAAAATAGCCCTGATAAACGAAGACCCTATCGAGCCTGCCCCGCCAATCACCAAAACTGACTGATCATGAATGGCACCATATAATTCATCAGTATGTGCAACAACATCAGAATCAAACATACTAACATTCCGGTGTGTTACGTAAGTATTAATAAATGCTTCTAAATTAAACAATTTTTTCCCTCTTTCAATAAAAACACAATTTAAATCAATTTTCCTGCAACTCTACATGCATATACTTTATCCCGATTTTTTCATAATAATAAGATTGCTCTTAAACCCGAGTGTTCTGATGAATCCAACCTCTAACCCTCCCATTTTCATAATATCGCTCTTGGACAAAAGGTTTAAATGATTAGTATTCGCCCAAAATTCCCCATCCTTCCCTTTAATAATCTTTACAATCTTTTGAAAAATCCCTCTTGGCAACCAGTGCAACAGTGGTATGAATGTGTGCATCTCTATAGGGAAATACCGATTTGGAGTAGTTACAAATACTTGTTTCGCAACACGACAGCATTCTTTCAAAAAAAACTTTTGATCAGCTCGATCTCCTACATGTTCTATGACAGCATTAGAAAAAAGAATATCAAATTCTTCATCCGAAAATGGAAGTCGCTCCCCTGGATTATTCTTAACAAAAGACTTAAGTTTATATTTGCTCACCAAGAACTCGCAATCCTCAACAGAAGCAATTGTCAGACTATCTGGATACGGATACATCTTCTCAAAAAAATTAGACTCAGTAAGTTTTTGATCTGGTGTAACCCCCAAGTCTAGTATCTTATTGCTTTTCTCTGGTTTCATAGTTTCCATAAAAAGATTAAATATCCTGCATCTTGCTTTATACGAAACTTTTGTTCTTATTCTCGTCAGCGGGTTATTATAAGAATAATAATTAATCATTATTTACCTCACCTCCCGAAACTCTTAACCTCGCAACAAAATGCAGATTACTGTCAAAAAGCAAATGATTTATTCCCGAATATAAGTTAAGGTCTCTGGTATGCTCTTCATTTTTAAGTCCGCATGCATTGAAAATCTCTTTCCATTTTTTTATACTAAGGTAATTATATGGCAATCTAACATGGTAATGCGCATTTCCCACATAATCCATCAATCGAAGTTTAAAATATGAAATCATCCCTGACTTAACATGATCTTTTATTATGACATATTTGCCTGCAACTCTTGTAACCTCTTTTAATAATGCTTCGGGATCATCAGTGTGATGTAAAACATCTATAAGCATAACGATATCGACAGAGCTATCTTGCATTGGAATGTTATGTCCATCATATTCCGACACTGCTATATACACCTTATCTCTGATCAAAACATCAATCCCCTTAATTGATAGAGAAGGATTCTGTGTCATCAACACTGAATCTATTTTCCCATCACCGCATCCAACATCAAGTATGCTTTTACAGTCATTTGGAATATATTTCAAAAAAATATCTGCAAGACGCTCCATTCTTCTGGAATATATGAATCTGTTGTGAATTTTCTCTGTAATCATTTATTATTCCTCCCGCACTTACTTGTGCCCCACTTTAAATATTCCAATTAAAAAACCAGACAAAAGAAACATAATACCTATTTCTAAAGCAGCTGCGGCAGGAACTACCCATCTCATCATTACTTCAGGTTCAAGTTCCGAGAACCCTCCATCACTCCAATATATAAATGCAAAAATCGTAGAAACAATTCCTGCTAATAGAATTACCCCCCCATCAGCAGGAACCACTCTTCATTAAGTCTATATATAAGATTATTTTCGTTTATTGGCAAAAAATGATTATAAGCCGCGTAAGTTTTTGTCATAATGAAAAATAAAACCATATTAACACCTATCATCAAAAAAGTTGCAAAATACAATAATGTATGTATACTAAATACAATATCATTAAACCTGATCTGCTGAATAATTAAATTCAAGCCTATGCAAGCACTCAATACAATCATAATGATTCCTGGATATAAGAACAACCAGTTCGGCGAATACATAAAAAGGAATTTTAAATGGCGCCATCCATCCTTTAAAGACTGTAAATGCGGCGGCCTGCTTCTGCCATCTTTTTGCAGTGTTGTTGGAATCTCACATATTTTCAATTCATTCAGTTCAGCCTTCACAACCATTTCACTTGCATATTCCATGCCTGTGGTGTGAAGATTAAGAGAACTAATTGATGCCCTGTTATATCCTCTTAGTCCACAGTGAAAATCTCGTATTTTACTCGAAAAAAAAAGTCTGCCAATGAACGATAAAACCGGATTTCCTATATATCTGTGTGACCATGGCATCGCACCCTTCGCAATACCACCTGTGAATCTATTCCCCATTACAAGATCGTATCCAGATCTTAATTTTTCTACAAATGGCATAAGATGCAGAAAATCATAACTGTCATCTGCATCTCCCATTATCACATATTTTCCCCGCGCAGCTTCGCAACCGGCATTTAACGCCGCTCCATATCCTTTTTCTAAAACAGTTATCACTCTTGCATTTTGCTTCTCTGCTATTTGTACACTGTGATCTGTAGAGCCGTTATCAGCAATTAAAATCTCTCCAACTATTCCACTGTCATCAAGGAAACACTTAGCTTTTTTTATACAAGTCTCTAAAGTTTCCTCTTCATTCAGGCATGGCATCAAAATTGTAAGTTCCACTTCTAAATCATTTTTACTCATAATAACCTCCAAATATCCTATCGACCTACAGTCAATAACCTCTCCCACACATTTAATATTCCTGCTATATGCAACGAAACACAGCCTACTATAATTCCAAGTTTTCTGTATCGGCCCACATATACAAATATTCTCCCCCTTAAAAGAAGAATAATAAATGGTAAATAAGGTAACAAATACGTTGGCTTAAGCGGAGGTGTTGTTCGTTGTGATCCTCCCCACGAAATAAATGTTGTTACACACAGTAGAGAAAACTCTGCAAGCAAAACTACAAAACACCATATTTTTTCTTTTATGGACAGAATTATTTCGTCTCCTTCTTTTGAAGGAACCGCAATCATCATAAGTAATAAAAATCCCTCAGCAACTAAATCCCCATATGATTCCCACAAAATTGTATCCGTGACCTTTCTGAATAAAGCAACGAACTGTGTCTCTATGGTGTTGTACAGCATTTTTATTGTCCATAAAGGATGATATATAAAATCTGTCAAATATATAGCCTCTGTATTGGAATACTCAATATTTCTTATTCCGTTAGCATTTGATATCACATCTGAAATGTCAATCGAAGTAATATTATAAGCAATCCATAATACAACACTCATAACAATAATACATCCCAGATACCCATAGTACTTCCTCGAGGTTGAGAATGCCTTTTTTTTGATTAAAAGAACCAGCCCCACAAACATGATTCCTATACCTTTAATGGGGGCAATGAGTATGCTTGACATGAACAATACACATAGCTCACGCGAGTTGATTTTATCTTCCCGAAATGCTAATGAGATAACATAGAAAACATAAAACCATGTGTATGCAAAATACAATGATTCATGTCCTGCACTAACTCCTCTCGGCAGACAGGATGGAAGTAAAAACAAAACAAAGATAAACTCCTTGTAAGAAGGTAATATTCGCATACACAACAAGCCAACCGCTATATATATAGCAAGATTAATAAATCTAATAAAATATAAGAGCGTTACCGGCCCAAAATTGAATATTACTCTTCCTATGATTATCCCAATAGAATCTACTATATATGTAGGAAATGGAAAATATGAATAAACAAAATTCTCCACCATAACTTCTCCGGACTCCTCATTAAAGAAAGTCGAATTGCTTAAAGTTATGGGCTCCTCCTGCGCTTCATTTGAAAGGAAATCTTCGTCACATATTCGAGCACTGAAGCTCACAGGATGCATTCCCTTAACACCCAAATAATCCTCAGAAAAAACATCAACGGGCTTTCCCATAATACGATCCGCAAGAATATACGAGTTTCGATAATGACCTGCTTCATCATAAATATAACCAGGCCCCCAAATAAATGAAAAAATAATGCCAAAAATAATCGCCACAAGCACAAAACAAATCTCAAAGTAATTAGGTTTGACAAATGATATGATTCTTGTTTTATTCAAATCATTCTCCCTTATATGATGTTTTTAAAAGTAAAAACACTATGTTTCCTTTCCCTTTAGCAGGATTGCTATAGGTTTTTCTCTTTTTACAACTGATATTGTCATTCTATATGAGTAACTCTGCCAGCTTAAAATCTATCTCTGTGTCAATGTCTACACTTCTCTCCTGCGGCATTATGTATGCAAAACTGCCTTTCTGATATAAATACCTATCCTTCTTATATTTTTCTATATTTACAATATAGATTGCTCCATTCAAGCGATAAAATTTTCCACCTGCCTGCCTCTGCTTCATACTCTTTTCATTTATGAAATCCACCAATTCATTGTTTTCCGGCAAGCAACCACACCACAACGGCGAATGCTCCGCCTCACAAACTGATACTACTGCAAAGGAAGCTTTTTCCCGATAAATCATATAAGCATTTTTTACATCCCCTGCACTTCTAAGCGGTGAAGTCGGCTGCAAAAGACAGAATGTATCGAATACCTTTCCGGCATTCCTATAACAGTTCAATACTTCATCAACCATGTCCCAAGATGTTGCTGTATCCGTAGATGCCGCCTTGCTTCTAAGAAAAGGAACGGATGCTCCATATTCTCTTGCTATCTCCGCATATTTCTCTGAATCTGTGGATACCATCACCTCATCAAAGCATTCAGATCGTATCGCTGCCTCAATACTATATGCTATCAATGGCTTCTTAGCCAACCGTTTTATATTCTTATCTTTGAGTCCTTTCGACCCGGATCTCGCCGGAATAATTGCTATATTTTTCATTCTATCCCTTTAGATCATAGAATCTCTTCTTCAGATCTATTCTCCCTGTTAATACTGTCTCAACGGCCTTCTTTGCTATTTTTTCTGCTGCTTGTCCATCACCATATGGACTGATAACATGCAAACATTTTTTTCTATGTTCATCACTCAGCGCAATTTCAACCGCTTCGACTATATTTGTCACAGTATCTCCACAATTAATTACACTCTCCGACTGCAATCGACCACGTTGTCTGTCACCAATATTTACTGTAGGTACTCGAAATGCTGGCGCTTCTACGATTCCACTAGACGAATTTCCAAGAACCAGTTCTGCATGTTTCATGAGAGAAAGATACTTTTGTATACCCAGGGATGTATATACACTAAGGTTATTAATTTTTTTTTCGGCCTCATCCAACATTTTATTAATCTTTGATCCGCCCTGATCAGCATTGGATTTGGTAACTATAAATTGTATATTGGGAAAACAGCTTATTGCTTTTATAAAATTTGATATCTGCCTCTCAACGCCCTCCATATCCATCGTTACCGGATGATATGTACATATCGCATATTTACATTCTTTCAATCCAATTTCAAGCAAAGCATCTTTTTTTGAAATATCATGCATATGAAGAATGTTATCTATACTTGTAGACCCATAATTATACACATAATGGGGATCCTCTCCGAGCTGTATCACCCTGCTTTTACTATCCTCATTTGTCACAAAGTGAAGGCAGCTCATCTTGGTTATCGAATGACGCATCCATTCATCCAAAGCCCCCTCTGTAGTATCGCCGCCGCTGATATGAAAAATAGGCGTTCTACTGTTTCCAGCCGCAATAGCAATTGAGAGTGCTTCATACCTATCCCCGAAGATTATTACCGCATCATATCTCTTTTCAATAAAATGCTCTGTAAATTTTATCAGTACATCTGCCTGGTTTTTAGAGATATCCAGTTCGGTATCCGTGCTTACCGAAATAGGTATTCGATAATCAATGCGCACATTATCATTCTCAATTTCATGAACAGTTGCCCCAAACAAATCACTCAGATGCGTCCCGGTCACAATAAGATTAACCTGTAAATCCGTGCTCTCATACTTTCTCAATTCCTTGATAATGGGGGACAACAACCCATATTCAGCTCTTGTAGCAGTCACTACTGCTATTTTTTTCATAATTCTATCAACTCATCCTTTTTAAAATCTCGTATTGCAGCCATTCCGCATACCTCAAACCATCTCATAGGACTAACCCCTGTTCCCGGCCGTTTTACCGCAATATTCTCTTCCGTAAACATTTCTCCACTCTTTATAGCTTTTTTTGCTACAATGCTTTTTCTGGCAACACTTATATTCTTTTTCTCAGATTCCGACGGAGTTTTCTTTCCTGATCCAAGTGCCCTTTCGATATTTCTGATCTTTCGCACCATTTCAGTCAGTTGATCCGGCTCTAAACTGGCCTTGTGATCAGGACCTTCCATATCACAACTTAAAGTAAAGTGTTTCTCAATAATCGTCGCTCCCATAGCAACTGCAGCTATCGGAACTTCAATTCCTTTTGTATGATCTGAATAACCTACTTCCAGCCCGAAAGCGTCTCTCATGGTCTGCATGGCCTTAAGATTAACATCATCAAACGGTGTAGGATATTCCGTATTGCAATGGAGGAGTTTTATTTCCTTTGTCCCATTCTCACGCAATACCCTTATGGCTGTCTCAATCTCATCCATCTCGCACATCCCCGTCGACATTATCACACTTTTTCCAGTTTTAGCTATCTCAAGCAGATATGGTAAATTCGTAATCTCTCCAGATGGTATTTTCCATATTTCTTGTAAATCGTTCAGGAAATGTATGCTGTCTATGTCAAAGGGAGACGACAAAAACGTTATTCCTGCCTTTTTACAGTAGTCCAAAATACTAAAATATTCATTAAACTTAAAATGAAGTCTCTTTATCATCTCAAGTTGGCTCTCATCATTGCCCGTAGTTTCCTTTTGATATTCCGCTTTTTGAGCATACCTGGAAATAACCAATTCCGGATTTGCAGTTTGAAACTTAATAACGTCTACGCCGGCATCTCGTGCGGCATCTATCATTTTGTATGCTATGTTGATATCGCCATTATGATTAACACCTGCTTCAGCAATTATTAAGACTTTATTGTCTCTGTTCATTAAAGATAAAACCTTTCTTCAAAGAAATTATTGATCTCGTCCTCACAATTCTGTTTAATTATAACATTGGGGTATTGTCCGAATACAATTGCATTATCCGGTATGTCCATATCTTTTATATAGCTATTAGCGGAAAACATTACATTATTGCCCACATGACAATCACCAACTATTTTTGAGTTTCCCCACATTACGACACGTTCTCCCAGTTGAGGCCCCACTCCTTTGTTAATTCCCAAGTTGCAGCCCTGCATAAACACAAAGAAATCACCAATCTTTGCCTTGCCTGTCAGAACCGCTCCTAATGGATGAAGAGGAAGAAATACATCAGGCATACTATGGGCATAGTAAATATCGGCACTGGAAATAGTCATACTTGTCATGAAAATCTTATCACATATACTTTGCGCCACATTATCCTGCTGCCCCCCCTCAGCAAGGCACTTTCTATAAATGGTATTTGATAAAAAATATAAAAATGTAAGATACTGGCCAACATGATATGGGCAAATACCCGAGTCATTATAATAAGGATCTTTAATTTTTGAGAAACAGTTTAGACATCTCTCCCATGCCTCTCTCTGAAAATCCTTAATGATACCTGCCTCTTTGCGGTCTATCCCATACATTGACACTATTGGACGATATAATGATTTTTCTCCCGGATTACTTACACACAACGTCTTCATCAACTATTTATCTCCATTAAAAATGGAATTTCTCATCACTTATTCCATTAATACTTTCTTTAATACTATATTACTTGAATTTAACAATTCCTCAATCCGGCCTGAATCAAGAATAAATTTCGCCCGAAGCCCTGTCTCTTTTGTTATTATTTGTGTTCCGCTATCCCCGTATCTCTTTATTAATCTTTCTGCCAGTTCCAGATATGAAAGATTCTCGCCCCCTAAATTATATGTCCCTGAAACATCCTGCCTGGCCAAAAGCCACTCTATAACCTTACAGACATCATCAACATGAATAAAACTACTGATCCGTTCGCCGTTTCCGAAAAGAACTATACAATTATCAGTTTCCACTGATCTTTTCATAGAAGGAATTATCCTATCCTCTCTCATATCTTCACCATAAATTTGTGCCAGCCTGAGATTAACAACGCGATAATTATCCTTTAACATGTAATCAAATATATTCTCGGAACAAAATTTTGATAATCCATACATACAATCCGAATTATGCGACATCTTGATTACGGACTGCTCATTATACACTCCGTCTTTATTGGGATATACTGCCATAGAGGAGCAATTTATTAACGTATTAATCTTCAGTTTCTGAATAATTTTAACTACATTTCTTGTAATCTTTATATTGGAATCAAGCACATCAAACTGTTCCTCATTGGACAATCCTGTGCTCATCATTTTACTGGATGTATGAATTAAACCATCAATGATACCTGCCTGAGTATTCTGTATAAATCTGTCAACTGATTCATCCGAGCACAGGTCAAGTTCTTCACTCCCCTCAGTCCATCTTCTTCCAGTCATAATCAGTTCATTATTATCCCTCAAATGAATTGCTAAATGTCTTCCTAAAAAACCACCTGCTCCAGTTATCAATATTCTCATGTGATCACCTTATCAGTTTCTCTTCATAAAACCTGTAAGCTTTACCTTCTATCGGATTCATTTTGGCGCCCGATAATCCTAAAACTTTATATATTATATATTCAACTTCATTATATCCAAATAGTGTCCTCATATAGGTTGTACCCGAAAACCGTGGGTTTATTTCAAAAAGATACGGATCACCCGACTCATCCGTTCGCAATTGCAAATTACAACTTCCAGTCGGTTTTAGTGCATCACCTATCTTTCGTATGTAATCTACTATCTTATTTTCTTTGTTATCATTGTACTCGGCGATAGATGTGTTGCCTTCTTTCAGATACCTTCTCAGCACAATACTATTTTGAAATTTTCCATCCCAATACAATACGCCGCAAGTATACTCCGTCTCCATATTTCCAATGACCTCTTGTAAAATATACCCTTTGCCATATAGTTCCTCTGCATATTGAGAATACTCGCCATAACTCTTTATCAGCTTAACTCCTCTGCTTCTCGCCCCAACCCTCGGCTTCACAACAACAGGGAAATTCCACCTATCCGCCTGCGCCTCATCAAGCAGCATTGTTTTCGGAGCATTTAAGGCGTTTTCCATCAAGAATAAATATGTATTATATTTATCATTTCCAATTTCTATAACATTCTTATCTGACACAACTACGTGACAATTATATCGATTTAACAAGTCTTCTTTCATCTCTGAGAAAAGTGTCAATTCAAAATCTACACCTACAAATATTATTCTTATCTTCTCCTCGTCTACAATCTTATAAATTGTTTGCTTCCATTCATTCTCCATTTCTGCTTTTAAAACATCCGGCAAATGATAATTCTTATCACACCAAAAACTCCCGACCGTGTTATCAAAATAATCGCAGCCAACCAATGTTATTTCTTTCCTAAGTACGCTCTTATAGATCGACTTAATTATAGCCTGACCAATTAAGGAACCTGTTCCCGTAACTAATACTTTTGTTGTACTATTCATTTATAAAACTCCTCTTTGAAACCATTCCAACATCATGTGCATCAGAGCCAACCGACACGTATGGATTAAACTCCAAAAGTAAATCTTTTAATAAATTTTCATATATATGATGGTACTTATAGTTAAATTCAAAGACTGCATTATACTTAACACATTCGATAATAATATCTCTGAAATAGTCTTCGGGGAATCTGCCATATGCAGCAATTGACATTCCCCCGCAATGACCAAGTATTATCTTGCCTTCATTCTTCCTTATAACAGAAATGGACATTTCTCTCTCTAAGTCACACAGATCGTCATATGATATTTCCTTGGGGTATAGGTATTCGCCGCCATACGGAATTCGATGTACACTGGCAACAATAATATCTGCTGCCTTCATCGCCGCTTCTGAAATATCCAGGTCTCCTAAAACATTTTTTATTTTGCTTTCAAATCCACAAAAGAAACCGATATTCGCCTTCTTTTTAATGGATTGAGCTTCGCTGATATAATCAGTATAATAATCTGATTGCTCTCTTATGTGCTCCGTAATTGCTATTTGCGACAAACCATTCTCTATAGCTTTCGACACCATTTCCTGCATAGAGTTTTTACCATCTGTCCACGTAGTATGCATATGCATATCTATTCTACTATTTAATGCATTAAACTCCCGCATCTTTAAAAAATCAACATTCATATATGCCATATTCTTAACCGCTTATAAAAAGTAATTTCATTTAGCTCTTCCAAATAGGATCTTTTAAAACCCACACACCAAATTTATCTTTTGTAAAAATATCTCTATTGTATAACCCGTCTACGATATCCCAGAATTCCGTCTCTGTATATCCACAGAAATTACAGAAATCTCTTACTGCCAAAGGATCCAATGCATGATCATGTTCCCGCACCTGCTGAATTGCTTCCTCTCGTGTCATCAAACCATATCTGACAAACCGTGCAGCATAATCAGTCGCAGAAGCATGTCCAAATTTAGGATACTTAAGCCATGGATGAATCAAATATGCTCTACTGTCTACTTGATCGAAATCTTCTACATGATGTGTTCTTTTCCACTCATGTGTTAAATCATGAAACCCATGCTTTTTAGCAAACTCAGCATTAGAAACACTATTCCACGGAACAAAATAAGAAATGTAAATAGGATTCAGGCTGTCTAAAATATCTTGTTCAGGAGCCCTGGTCAGGAAAAGATCCGCTGCCGAAACTCCGGCTTTACTGATCAGTTCATTCTCATCAATTCCTGAAGCAACACCATTATTTAGTTGTTCTCTGGCAGAATAAGACTCGTTCGCATCAGTTCCACCATATTCATAACTAACATTTTCTCCATAAACCAGCAATGGTGTATTAAACTTTGAAGCCATTAACAGAGGATAAGTATAAATCAATCTATCAATATACCAAGTAGGTTTACCATAATTCTCAAACATATAGCGCATTAATTTCTTTTGCGCTTTTCTATCAGGTTTAATGCTTACGATATTGCATCCAAATTCCTCCGAGATATTCCTGATGTTATGCACCCCGGCATCCGTCATAGGAAAATTGTCTTCTACCGAAAAAAGTATTGGATTCATATTCATTACATTTTTCATAAGATGTACCTGAAAATGTGAATCTTTCCCTCCTGACACCGCTATGGCACAATCATATCCATCGCCATTCATACCACGGTATTTATCACAGATCTCCTCAAATTCCTTCCATCGAAAATCCCAATCTATATCTTTTCTCTTTTCAATTTGTTGGCAGGCAGAACAAATACCCTCTTCATTAAAGGTAATTCCCGGTCTTGTGTCTGGCATAACACATTTTTTGCAATACTTCATTTTCTTATTTCTCCTTCTTTTAGAATCCATTGTGATTATTCATTCTAAAAACTATATGTTTTATTCACCGAATAACCTGTGTCGCATTTTCTCAAGTTCAGGGAGTTGCCCCATATCCATCCAATCATTTTCACTAACTGGAAACACTGCCACTTTCCTCCCCTTTTGCTTTTCCCTTTCAACAATATCAGGAAATCCAACACACTCTCCGTCGGATATTTCATCGATCACTTCAGGCTCTACGATATAAATACCCGTATTCGCAAGAAAAGACATTAAAGGTTTTTCCTTTAAGTTTTCTATAATGCCCCCCTCTCTCATTTCAACAACTCCATACGGAATATTTAAATTCTTGTATGCACACACCATCGTTATTATATTATTATTTTGCTTATGGAATTGCAGCATCGCTTCATAATCACTGGTAAGCAGCGCATCGCAATTCGTAAAGAAAAAAGTCGAATCAAATACCCCCCGCAGCAGCGACAGCCCTCCTCCAGTTCCTAACGGTACTTCCTCATCATACCAAGTGATGTTATACTTATTATCATTATCATGAAAGTATGCCTTCATCAAATCGCGTTTATAGTTCACAATAATGTGAAAATCACCGCAATCATAACTTTGATATTCCCTCATGATCAATTCTATAATCGGGAGTTCGCCAACAGGGATTAAAGGCTTTGGAAGTATTCGTGTAAATGGGTCCAGACGTGTCCCCTTCCCTCCTGCATTGATAACAACCGGAATATTGATAGCGTTTCTTTTTTTTATTCGTGCACTGCCATCTCCGAAATATAAATCCATTATTATATGATTCTCATCTATAATTGGAATAATAACATAATCACGCTTATGATATAACATACCCGCTTCCTCAAAGCTTCCTGCATATCTTGGTTCGTGATTCGCCGCGTCAAATGCATCGTCATTCATTTTTCCCCCGGCTAACAGGTATCGCCTGATGTCGCCATCAGTAATACTGGCAATCATTTTTCCTGCCGCATCTTCCAAAAACAGAATCCCGTAAGAATTTCTATCAATTCTCTGCATCGCCTCAGAAACAGAAATTGTATCTCTACCTATAAACATTTGCATATTTTCCATTAATATAGTACCTTATCACTTCTTTCCATAAACACCTGTCCGCATCATTGGCATTAATCGTTCGTATTTTCAAATAAAAACTTTTCCAGCACAGAGATAATTCCTGCACCATTAAAGCATCGTTTTTTCACACTTGTCATGCTATAGCTATTGCATAGAGCGGCCAGCATAGCGGACAGCTTCGATTCAATAATGTCCAGCAATACTCCGACAGAAATACAAGACAGAAATGTTACTATCAACATTATCGATCTATGTCCTACATTGTAAAGCAGCGTCTCATAAAAGTATCTAAAATAGATCGCCTGAACAAAGAATATATGATATGAGGACTTACCAAGACACTCAACAGGAGTACACATTATGTTTTTCTTCCTGATAAAATTAAAAAATGGGATAATAAAAAGTACCGCCAGATAGCTTGTCCCGGTCCAGTAAATTGAAAGTGGTATCACCACATCCGAATACTGTGTTATTATAATGAAAATTCCTCCTGATACAGTTACAATGCCTCCCGCAATCATGCTGAATCTCATCTCACTATGCTTAAAGAAAAAAACACCGCATCCCAGCAAGAAAATATATCTGAAAATCAACAATCTATAGCTGTCTACACTAAACGCATAGCCCCATTGTAAAAAATCAAATACCCCATTCAATATAAAACAAACTATAAGTCCACTAAAATCATATCTTTCAACAAGAATATAAATTAAAGGAATAACAAAAACAAACTGCACCATCACAGGATAATAATAACTTCCTGGTCCAATTCCTCCTTGTACTATCATTTTGACAATATATAGTAATGTTATTTGCTGCCCTTTCATTGACTCAATTATAAATTCAACAATCAGAAATATAATAAACGGCGCAGTATATCGAATAAGTCTGTTCAAAATGAAACCTTTGGGATATATTCTGAGTTCACAATTTTTGCTCAGTGATACCCCCCCGAAATATCCTGATATAAGCATAAAAAAAGGAACTGCCATTTCCACCCAGAATGGAAATAAATATAGCAGTCTCTCTTCAGCTGTCCATTTCGAATGAGTGATAAGAATCAAAAGAATAGCAATGCCCTTAATTACATCAAAAGTATGATTTCTTTCCTTTTTCATTTCTCCTTTATCATCTTCCCATTTTCTACCCTATATACGGAATCACATGTTTCAATTGTAGAAAGCCTGTGCGCGATGATGATCATGGTTCTCGATCCCTGCAGCTTTCGAATCGACTCCATAATTGTAGCCTCAGTTTCGTTATCAAGCGCAGAGGTTGCTTCATCAAAGATCAGAATCTGCGGATTTGAATACAGAGCCCTCGCTATCCCAATCCTCTGGCGCTGTCCCCCTGATAGTCTCACTCCTCTTTCACCGATCTGTGTTTCCAGTCCCTCCGGAAGGCTCCTGACAAATGAATCCAGCGAAGCTTCCTTTAACGCCTTCCACACTTTTTCGTCATCAATATTTTCGCTTGGAATGCCAAATGCAACATTCTCCCTGATAGAATCATCCATCATAAAAATCATCTGAGGAATATATCCAATTTGTGCATGCCATCCATCTATATCATTAGAAATATCCTCGCCATCCTTTAAAATATTGCCCTCCTGCGGATATAATAGCCCAAGCATAATATCTACTGATGTAGTCTTACCAGATCCGGATGCTCCAACAATTCCAATCGCTTCACCTTTGTTTATTTTCAAATATGCTTTATTTAATACATTTTCCTCAGTATTAGGGTATCTGAATGATATATTATCAAAAATAATAGAATCCTTCATTTCAAAATGATTTTGCGTCTGTCTCACACCTTTACGCTCTAATAATGAATCCGGCCTGCTATCATCGATATCCTGCAGATTTTCAATCAGCTTATCAAGAAACGGTTCATTAAATGCTATACCCGATAATGCTGTTGAAATTCTGCTGACAGAAGGCAGCAAACGCAATGCCGCCATAACCACGGCAGTTAACATCGGCATTATCAATTCAATGTCTGCACCGAAATAAATAATCAGTGAAACAATAATAAACATCGAGCCCATGCAAATAGCCTCAATAACAAACTTAGGCGTTAATGCCAATACATTGTGCCGTTTTGCCGCAACAACATATTTTTCCCCATAATTATTATAATTTTTTAAGAAGAAACTTTCCTTGTTCATAACCTTCAGTTCCTTTATCCCCTGAATAGACTGAAGCAGCCATTTATTCATTCCAGTTCCCGCTTCCTGATGAATAACACCGGACTCTCTGAGGATTGGTTTAAACCAAAAATTAAAAACAATAACCAAAAGAATAAGAATAAACGCCAGAATCATAGTGATCTCCGGAGCAAAAATAAATACTGCAGCAATCAACATAACCGAAACAACCAATTCAGTAAATAAACTGAGCAGCGTAGAAAGCAGCGTAAAGGTATATGGCGTATCAGTGTTTATTATTCGGAGAATTTCACCAGAATTGACGTTCAAAAAAAATTCATAAGGGCGGCTGATATAGTTAGCTAACAAGCGTTGGGACATTTTTATCATGTTCCTGTAAACAAATTGATACTGTATGCTTGTTTCTATAATCAAATATATATTTTTCAAAATATATATAACAGCAAGAAAAATTCCAAAGCACACCAAAAAGGTACGTTCATTCTGCAGTTTCAGAAAATCACACAGCCGAAGAACATACCATTTCTCCATCATCTCTGACGGTTCCATAATAGAATTCATGAACGGAACCACCAGGGATACCGATATTGTTTCCAACAATCCTCCAAGGATCATCAATACTGATATTACTATTATTTTACTTTTCTGATCTGTTGAAAGAATAAGCTTAAACTTCTTTATTACACGAAATATTGACATTTTATTCCCATCCTAAGTCACCAAAAAATGATTTATAATAAAATTCCGGATTATCATTACCACATAAATATACCCTCAATCTATCAAGAACCCTTTCCATCTCTCCAGTACTGATTTTTTTAATCTGGCCTGACAATTCCTCCGACGATGAAAAAAATATATCTTCAGGAATATTTTTAAAATCAACAGGTTCCATATTGAAAATAAACGTTGGTATACACTGATAAATTCCTTCCATAAAACAATTTGTATTTCTCAAAATCATCACATCTGTGCTTTTCTCCAATTCAAGGCTCAGCACCTCTGTTGTATAAAAATTAACAGCTCTCTCCGAAACAATATTTGATTTCCAAAAGTCAATCTCTTCACATGTTGCTGAAGGATGACATTTCACAAATATTTCTACATCCTTATCCTGGAACGAATCAATTGCTATCTGTATCATTTTGAGATTGGAGTGCAATGACTTCCCGGACATCCCATCTAAAAACACCCCAATTCGTTTTACAGTTGTAATCTTACGTTTCTCCAATTTACTGTTTATGAATTGCAGCATACCCAGTTCATAAATGCCCTTTTTATATCTGTCATACAATCTTAACTCCGCCATTTTTGTAGCATATTCACTATATGAAATGATATAATCACATATAGAATTATACACAAGCATTCTCTCAACATTGCCTTTTGACATAAGCGAATGCATAAGGGCTACTGTGGTATTGCCTTTGTTTTTATAATATTGTCCAACAAATTGACTGGCGGGATGCGTTTCCGATAATAAAACAACGCCTTCTGCATTTGGATAATAATTCTTTTCATATTCTTTAAATTCAAGATAGTCAATATAATCAAAATATGTATTTGATGACATCTGCCAGCACAAAAGCCAACTCTTAATCTTCTTGTGCAATTGAACGGCCCAAATTACAGGAAGAACTAAAGTATATATTCTTTTTAAAGTATGACCTTCATTAACAGTTCCGTACACCAACGCTCTGTTTTTTAACAAGTTCGCTGCCTTTCTTACATTTTCTAAATGATCCTTTCGAAAGGCCGAATTATTTCTTGCCACAAAAAACACCGTTTGTGCCTTGCCCATAATCTCTACTTTATATAATTTTGTGAAACATCTAAATATGATCCTCTTAACAACATCACGTTTATATTGGATCGTATCTCTGTTTTCCATATAATGCATATACAGCATTTGGGAATTAACCTGACCAATTCTAAAATCACTTAACCCCAATAATTGTATTTCATTTATTCTATCCAGTATTTCGTAAAACTCATTAAGCTCAGTTTTTTTCATTCCAAGCACCTCAAAAAACAATACCTTTATAACCTTTTACAATATTCTACATATAATTCATCCAGGAATTTCAACGGCTCATACTCCTCTTCATAGCCATAATCACAAGCTGGTGAAGTAAAAAAATGTTGATTAATCTCATTTACACTTGTATAAGCCATTATATTCTCACTGTTATAATACTTAAAATTCTTAATGCTCAAATTGTTCGTCAATAGCTTTTTTTCATAAAGTATTGCTTCTCTTACCCTTGCGGTTATAGCCCATGTGCCGGGATTCGATATTTCTAACAGACATTTAGATTTAGAGATATATTCATTAAAGTACTCCTCCTCCGTCAAAAAGTGATCAGAATACAATAAACCCTCTCCTTTTATTTTTTCTTCATCATTTGCATTTACAATAAAGAATTTACACTTCAATCCCAATTCCGAGAGCCTTTTATACACATCATGAATTTCATTTAACCTGTCTTTTGCCTGCCCTACATATGTTACATCATATATCTCGTTTGTATGAGAAGGAGTTTCGTAATTCTTTGAATAACTTGCTTCTGAAAATCTGATCTGCATATTAGCTGCTTCAACTTCATCATAAACATATAACTCATCATACACACTTTTCAAAAAATCTATATCCATTTTTTTTGCAATAGTAATATCTAAAAACCATACCACATGCATTGAATTCGGATACGTCTTTTTTATCCAGGAAAGAATATGGCTTCTCTGCAAAAACTCCGTCCATGGATTTGTATAAACAAAAACTATGTTATCTTCCGTCATTACCCCGGATTTCTTTACTATGTTTTTTATATACAGTTTCACAAATAAATGAAAAACAAAGGAAACTTCATAAACCCTAATTAATCTTTGAACCGGAATCAGACCTTTTAGATAAACAATTTGATTGCTGGTCAACAGTGACTTTAAAATTGCAAATGTTGGCGGAAATTCAACGCTCCAAAAAACATATTTTATCTCACTTTTTTTTAAAATTTTACAAGAATTTCTTACTGTTTCCGCCATACCTTCTCCATCTAATAATTTGAGACCATTACAATAGCAAATCCATCTAAAACGATTTCGCCCTGTTGATTCTTCACATAGGTATCAAGTTTTAATATATTTTTTTCTTCATTAAGCACTTCATTTATCTTTACAAAAGCGGTAATTGTATCTCCAATATACACCGGCCCCAAAAACTTAATGTCCTGTTCCAAATATATAGTTCCCTTACCGGGTATTTGGGTGCCTATTACAGTGGATATAAAGCCAAGAATCAACACACCGTGTACAATCCTTTTCCCGAATCGACCATTTTCAGCCTGTGTCAAGTCAATGTGTAAAGGATTAAAATCGCCTGTAATTCCTGCAAATAAATATACATCAGACTCAGAAACCGTTTTAGAAAAAGAGCCCTGCATTCCCACCTCAAACCTCATCTTCCGTTACCTCTGATATCCAATCTATCAAAAAGGTTTAAAGATGTCCTGGTCATCTCTATCGCATAGGAATTGTCCCCGCCATCACCAGAAATATAGAATCCGGCTCTTGTGTCGGTCTTTAATATCCTTTCATTGCTTTTTAATATTGTTGCAACAATTTTCTCTATTCCGAGCACTGTAAAAGAGAATAAGCATATCCCCTTTGTTGCATCAAGTCCTATCCCCGCTTCCGCATTTTTTTCTTTATCCACAACCGTTCTGCCGACTTCGGCAACCCTGGAGCCGTAATCAATATTATATACAGCAATGGCTCCCAAAAATATATCCGGCTTATCCCGATGCGATATTCTAAACATAATATCACTGTCGTTTTCCAAATATAGCTTATACCATTTTTTCTGTGCCTCTTCTCCGATCTCACCTTTTGTCAAGAAGTATTCTTTTTGTCTATTCCGTAATTGCCTTAACTCTTCAATATCCTTTTCTTCCAACGGCGATAAAATTACTCTGCCATATTCATATCTGTGTGAATGTCTCATTTATTCCTCCAATCCAGCAAACCCGCTGCCAGCTGGAGCCTGGATGTATTAAAGGTCGAACGTCATCTGAATAACACCTTCGCTTTCATGCGATAAGACAAATCCGGCATTTAAATACGTTTTAACAGCAGGGGCATTGCTCTTTTTTACATATAAAAACAATCTCTTTAATCCAAGATCAAATTTAGCAACTTTCGTTGCAGCACTTGTGGCTTCCGTTCCATACCCCCCCATACAAAATTCAGGCAATATTGCAATTCGACCAAACTCGGCGCTCTGATTCGTTTTATCGACATTGTATATGCCAAGGCATCCTATAAACAGATTCTCTTTATTCCTAATCGAAAACATATATTCTCCCTCTTTTAACAGATAGTTTCTATACCATTCCATCTGTGCATTCTTTGTAATCTCTTCCGACTGAAAAAAACAATTCTTAACAGCCGGTATATTGCGGAGCTGACGATATTTTTCACTGTCTTCTTCAGTCATAGGTCTTAATATAATATTTTTATTTTCTATTTTATATGTATGCTCCATTCGTTCCTTTCTCTCCACTGACAAATTTCTTTATAATATCACATATTCTCTGAACATCTTCGTAAGTCACATACATATTCATAGGGAGCGAAATCGTATGCTCACTAACATAGTCTGCATATGGACAGGTGCCTTTTGCATAATCATACATCCTGTAATTGATGTTATTTGCATAATGAACTCCGGGATATATTTCTTCAGCATTCAGCGCCATCATAAGCTCATCCCTTTTATCCACACATATTTGAAAAAGATGACATGAACTTTCGCATCCCGCTTCTATACGAACCATTTTAACCTTGTCGCCGCAAGATTTGAGTCCTTCCCGATACCAGCCGGCAAGCTGCCTCCTGTACGCATTATCCCGATCAAGATACTTTAACTGAACCAGCCCTATCGCTGCCATGATAGAATTTCCATGCCCTTTTTCCCCGACGTACTCAACATCATAGCGCCATTTGTAATTGCCGCTGTTCGTCGTTCTTTGATATGTATCTTTATTAATTCCAAGCCATGTTTTCTTTCTGACTATTTCATCCAATTCTCCCCTCTTGAAGCAAATCATACCGCTGTCAGCCGTAGGAAGGTTTTTCACTGCCTGGAAAGAATAAACCACAACCTCCGCCTCTTTTCCTGGAATTACCCCCCCATGCCTAGTTCCTGCCATATGTGCCGCATCCAATATGAGTTTAAGACCATTCTCCTCACAAATCTTCACTATATCATAATAGTTACCCATATTCCCGCCCATTCCCACATACATAACAGCACGAGTCCTGTCAGTAATACGTTCCTTCACTGATTTAGGGTCAAGGCACAAAGAATCATCCACATCAGCAAATATAGCTTTCATATGTGATTTTTCAATTGCATGGTTAGTTGAGATAAACGTAATAGGTGTTGTGATTATTTCATCATCATCATTCCAGTTATACTGCTCCTTCAAAATATCCACCGCTAAATATAGTCCTATCGTTGAAGAATTTGTATAATGTGCAAACGGCAACCCTGTATAATTTTTCCATGCATCTTCAAATTGTACCGTTTTAAAACCCAAACCGGTCCATCCCACTTCCAGGCATTCTCTGATTTCTGCCAAACACTCCTCAACCTCATATTTTGCTTTAAATAACTGAATTCCTGCCATTTTTATACCTCCAAAAATTGATTGATTCTTCTTTTCAAACCAGCTATTAGTAATTCCCGGTGTGACTCACATTCAATATAATTTAACAATCTGACCAGCTCTGCTTTTTTGTACTTTTTAAAAACCAGCCCGCCTCCCACAATCCTATTAAGCAGCCTAAAGACTAACGACTCCTTTCCCACCGATCTTAGCATTATCTCCAACTGTTCATCAGCATATTTCCCATATTGATCATTTATAAATCCCGCGCGAGTAATACTTTGTGATCTTTCATAAAATCCTTTCATTATTTCATTTTCTCGTATCCCTTCTGCTTTTCTTATCCGCCCATCTTTTTTTGTGATTGGTATAAACTTGTAATTTATATCTTTTTTTTCAATATCAATTTCTATCAGAAGTCCCGAGTTCCAATATTCATCATCTTTTAAGTCAAAAATAAAATTCCCTTGTCCATAGACTAGTAAAGCCCCATCAAAAATTTCATAACCGCCAACGCAATGTGTATGTTGTGCTATTACAGCATCTGCTCCTTCGCTGGCCATTTTTTTAAATCTATCCTGTAATTGTGGAGTTGGTAATCTATAGCATTCTCTTCCTCCATGATATAAAACAATCAGATAATCGCAGTTCTCTTTACTTTTTTTAATATCATCGTAGGTACGCAACGGATTATATCCATTGGCTGTTATCCCTTCGCTCTTAACAGAAAACTCCGTTTCAGAACATGCGTATATCCCAATTTTTAATTCTCCATTTTCTATTACAAAAGTTTTTGCAGCACTCTCCGCATTTTGTCCTATTCCTGTATAATGAATACCGTACTCTTTTAGAAGTCTTATAGTCTCTGTAATACCGATCTCTCCCTGATCCATAATGTGATTGTTAGCTAATGTGACTACTGTCGGATTCAATGACTTTATACCAGGCATGACATCTCTCCCCATTCGGAGATGTGGTCCATTTTTTATTATAGGATTACAACGATCAGTAATAGGTCCCTCTATGTTAAAAATTCTAATATCAGAGCTTTCCCATTCTTCCATTAGTTCTTTGCCAATAAGATTCTCGATATTAGCATTTTTAAAATCATCTATGTTATTCTCTGTAGCAACAACATCAGCGCCTATTATTATTTTCATAAATGTTTACTAGCCTCATATCCATATGCTTTGTTAAGATACAATAAATCCCCTATTTTTCCGTCCCAAAAATCAGGTTCAAATTCCTCAACACCATTCCCTGGGAAAAAAGTCATTTCACCAAAAAATAATTGATTTTGCGTTTCATAGAAATCAATCCTGACAAAAGGAATTCCAAAACTCAACTTCTCTGCAATCAAAATCATCAACTCAAAATTAGAGGGTTTATCAATAGGTTCATCACTTTTTTTGTAGTGTCTTTCAAACGGCATGGCATTCCATTCTTTATCAAAAAATGTCACTCTTAGTTCGTCTTTTGAAAATCGATTTGTACATGTGAATGCCATTTCAAATTTACCATCAAAGCACATAAATTTATAATCCGTCAGAACACTATCTTTTTTCTTCGTAGTATTTTCAAATAATATCGAAAGAATAAAGCCTTCTTTGCTAATTATTCCTCCTTTATCCATAGAAATATACTTTTCCAATTCAATTCCATATTTTTCCGGGCGGAATTCCTCCGTCCCTGAATCATGGCAAAATATCAATTCTCCAAAGAAAATCTTCTCGTCAATACAATAAAAATCCGTCCGCAAGAACGAAAAAACCTTTGACAACTTTTTAGCTAATGCAAGCATTTCTTCTAATGCTTCTGGCTTTTTGATTTCATGATCTCTGTCTAATTGAAATTTGATCTCTGTCTCTATATATTCCCAGTCAGTCGAATATAACTTCCGTTTATGATCTACAAACCCGGCAAAGTCCACCTGTATAATTTTAGGCACTCCAGAAAAATGAAACACTTTATCATCAGTTTCTGATATATATTTCTCAGCTATAATCCTTGGAGCCACATGCTTATACGGCCACTCTCTCCCCAATTTGTAGTAATTCTTTTTCAAATGCTTTTCGATTTTTTTTCTGGCTGCTTTCCTGTCAAAATTATTTTTGTCGGAAACAATGACTATTCCGCCAGAATCATGTGTACACTTCAAAACAAATTGATCCGGCAAAACTTCAAAATCTATTTCATCAAAATGATTCCACACGCCGTATGTGGGAATAATATATTCTTCCCCTATAAGATCAGCTACATATTTTTTGACCTCATACTTGTCCACTAACTTTGTATATAATGGATTTCTGTCATAAAGCTTTAGCCATTGAAGTTTCTCGTTAAACGTCTTAGGATTAGCCAAATCAATCTCTTTATGAAAATAGGCCCTATATAGTCTGCGTATATAATCTTCATCACTAAGAGAATCATAAAATCCCCGACCTGCCAGAACAGTGAATCTTTCGTCCTTATCAATTATAATTCTCCATAGCTTTTTACAATAATCTGCCACTTTCATACTTGTGTCCTATCGTCAAAAAGAAACCTCTCCCACTGTCTCCCAATTTCATCTATTCCTAATTTCTCCTTAATTTTGGCTGACTCATTCGCAATACACATGTATTCCGCATCATTCAATGACATAATATACCTGATTTCACTTATCAGCTGCTTTCTACTGTTTATTTCAAAAACGCAGCCATTCATTCGGTGTTCAATCAGTTCTTCTGCAATGCCTGTATCGAAATTTGTAGATATTGAAGGAATGCCATAAGACATAGCCTCCACCAACACATTAGGAAAACCTTCATACAGTGAAGGCAGTACAAACATCTTTGCATCCCTATATAGATATAATGCATCCAATTGTTCTCCTTCGAGAACAATCCGATCCTTAAATCCGGAGTCTTCTATTTTCTTTTCGAGCTGTCCCCTCAAACTTCCTTCTCCGAAGATATGTAACTCCATTTTCGGATAGTCAGGTGCAATTTCGGCAAATGCATCAATCAACAGTGTCTGATTCTTTTGTTCGCTCAGCCTGCCGACATTAATGATCCAATTCTTTCTCAGGCGACAATCTACAATATCACCTTTATACTCCTCCTTCAGTGACACAGGATTATAAATTACTCTTTTACTCTTTACTTTGCGAAAGACACTGTCAACATATACCTTGTTTTGAAACACCACGCCCTGGATCCTTGGATAGAAAACTTTCATAAAGCATAACTGGACTTTTGAAAAATGACTCAGGCTGTTTCTCAATGAAGTATAAGTTGGTACTTTCGATCTTAATCCGGCCAGAACACCAGGAATTTCCATATTGATAAGAAAAACAACAAACGCATCAACCTTATGTTCATTAAAATATTTATGCAGAAATCTATACTTCCTGTATGGTCTTAGCAGCCTTCCGCCCAAAGACCGGTCACTAAAATCCAGCCCCATCTTGACTATGTGAACTTTCTCGGATACAGGATAGAAGCATGAACTTCTATCGGAATTAATCAGCGTAACATCATAATCCTTTTCCACAAAATAATTTGCCAATGACGTAAGTACCCGCTCTGCCCCTCCGGCCGCATTTGCATCAATTGCAAAACAAACTTTCTTTTTTTCAAGCATTCCCCGCATATCCATCACACTTCATATAGTTTTATATACTGTTCGACAAAATGATGTGCACTTACATCAAATGCCTCGTCTCTTTTATATCTTACTTTCATTGCCTCGTATGCCGCCCTGATATTTCCTTTCTCAACCACGCACCCATAGTGAATTGCACTTTCACCGCTTCCCCCCGTATCATATGTAATCACTGGTGTATCGCACGCTATAGCCTCAATATTTGTCGTCGGGTAGTTATCTTCATATGTTGGATTGAAATAACAGAATGCCGCAGAATAGTACTCACTTAATTCCTCAGAAGAATTTGTTCTCTTTATACCTATAATATTTCCCGGCAGAGCATTCATCTGTTCTTTGCTCAATCCAATAAGCATAATCACAAAGTCTTCGTCCAAAATATGGGATAATTGTATGAAATCATTCAATCCTTTTCTATCATTCCATATTGCTGCAACACCCAATATAATCTTTTTACCCGATAGTCCGTAACTTTCATGAATATCTGTATCTCTTTTGTAAAATACATCCGTGTTGATACCGTTATAGATAACCGTAACTTTCTTGTCCTGGAAAAAAGATCTTTTTATATACTCCTCAAGCCATTTTGACGGTACAACAATCTCCAGAGCTTTTAACTGTTCAAACAATTCTTTTTTTAACCTATAGTTCCTTTTTGAAAAATCCGTAATGCTGGAAGGATACTTCTTCTTCTGCGGGCACGAAAAGCACCCCTCCTCCCATTTTCTGCAATTGGCCTCTTCAAAATACGCACAATGTCCTGTAAATGCCCAGCAATCATGCATAGTCCAAATAATTCTCTTCCCTGAGTCATTCAAATAACCAAACAATTCTCTGATATTGATATAATATCCGTGTAAATTGTGCAAATGGATAACATCTGGATCATACGATTTTATAAACTGAATAAATCTTCTCGTCCCCCTCAAGCTGCCATATCCTGCCGCATCAAGTAATCTCGCCTTTACGCCATGGATAATAGCATCATAATCATTACCTATCTTATAAGCTATATTTGCAAACTGTTCAGGAATCTGTTCTCTGCCATAAGCAATTTTCACCTCATGACCCTGCTTAATTAATTCGTGCGCAATATCAGTACAAATCCTTCCTGTACTTTTTATGCCGCAAACGGCGTTCACCATCAAAATCTTCATAAGTCACTCTCTAAAAACGCAGCGCAAATCCGTTTAACCCATCTGGAACACCAATAAACAATGTTTTAAAAACTTCTGCCAGAAATACCAATGTCATCAGATATATCAACACTTTCTTTACACTTATATATTGAATATTGTTCACCCTTATCATTTCGGGCGCATATGTATAAATAATGTGATAAATAAATGGAAGATAAATCAGATACATTCTGTATGCAATTGAAAAACTCAGGTTAATTGCCAGGATCAATATCGCCGTTTCGATAATATAATATGCATTCTTGAATCTCTTATCATCTTTTATTTTTCCAAGAAACATTGTCGTTAACAGTGTGATCAGAAATACGCCTGCGGCAATACTGCCTTCCTTGAATGTACTATATGTTCTGTATATCGATATGACCGGATTCCTCTTAAGTATATACATTGACGCACCTATTACAATAAACGCTGCTCCCACCACAATATGAAACATATTATTTGACAGCAATCGCTGCTTTGCGTACAACAGAATTATCGTAACAAAAAGAATCAGTGCACTGTTGTGAAATAATGTCGCACCTAAGGCAAACAATACTGCCTTTCGAAATTGTAAATTGTTACAATACTTGAGAGCATATAATCCAAGATAAACACAAACACCCATCCTCACCGTGTTGAACATCGTAAACAGAGGAGCACTGTATAAAAATACAAACATCCACCCTAAAAACGATCTTCTGATCTTAATGCCAGACAAAAGTTTATAGCACAACGCAAATGCTATCGTGTGTATTACCGCAAAAAACACCCATACATTCGGAATAATTCTATATATAATCCAGTTGAGTAATAAATAACCCACTTCCTCTTTTCTAAACGCTATATAATCACCAAGCGGCATATCTGCCCACTCAAATATTTTCATATAATTGACAGCATCAATCCCCCCTGTATTGTCTGAAATATCCCTGCAAACAACAATAAATATATACAGAACATACGGGATTATCACATATATGAATTTTTCTCTCCCTTTCGTTATACTTCTTAGCCTCAAACTAATATATAACAGAGTTACAAACAGAAGCCATAAAGTAAAAAATAGAGAGTATGTATTTATAGCATCCAAAATCCTACTAAGCATAGCCATTCCTGATTTTAATTATTTTTTATTTCCATAATTATTGAATAAGCATCTTTAGATTTATAATTCTCTAATAAAAAGCTATATCCCGTAAATCCATATTGAGAAGTTTTATTTTTTTCTATTTTCTCTATCAATACTTTAAATGCAGACACTCTATTGCTCTCGCACCACCAGCCGAATGGCTCATGTATCTTTCTGCCTTTTTTATCAATGCCTGTAACTACATTTCCAAAATCTGTATTTGGATCCGTAACTGCCAGCACCGGAAGCTTTGCCTGCATGTATGACAGCAGCCTGCTTGGAAAATTTGGTATGGTAAATCTATGATCCAAAAAAATCATCCCTACATCACAAGCTGCTACCACCTTGTCATACTCATCCTTAGGCAGCCATTGACGCAGGCGGATATTCATCGGTCTATATTTTTCTATATACTTTTCAATTCTTCCATATTCCGTTCCGCTGCCTACAATCAGGAAAAAAACTTTATCATTCTTTTGCTGGGAATGCAGACATTTTAAAAGGAAATCAATCCCCTGAGGTTTCCCTAAATTTCCGCCATAAACAAAAACTATCTTATCAGTTGGAATATTGTATTTTTCTCTAATAGATATTTTTTCTTCTGAAGACAAGCTCATATCAATCGGCTCAATACAATTAGGACATTCTTCTACTATTCCTTTGCCCCGCTTCCAAATTGCTTCTGCATTCCTTTTCTTTACTTCGGGGTTATGCCTTAATACATACTCCACATTTGCTGTGCTCATGCAGCCTATACGATCAGAAATCCTATATAGATTTTTCTCTTTACTTCTAAAGAATTTGTAAAGAGGTGCCTTTAGGCCTTTTTTACTCATTAGACCTATATCCACTGCATTTTGCGGAAAAATGTCTTTCAGCAGCAAATAACTTTTAGCTTTATCACGCTTTTTGACAAATTCAATAACCTTACAGAAAGTTATCGGTGGAGTTGCATAAAGAACCAAATCAAATTTAGTGTCCGAAAAATATTTTTTTATGCCTGCAATAAACTCAGGCTCTACAGCCAATGTGCTGATACCCTTTTCGATAATATTTGTTTTCTGAATATTTCCTATTCTAAGTTTTAGGATTTTACAGCCATCTTTTTCAATGACATAAGTCCGCCCATTTTTTCTGCGTTCAACCGGAGATATTATACACACTTTATGCCCGTATTTTATAAATTCTCTGAGCAGATCTGTATATATATTTCTTTCATTTATGGAATTAAAATCAATCAGCGAAAGAAACAAAACACTTGACATTAGTTCAATCCATTCTCCATTTTTCTGTCTCCTGATTACCTCAATGTTTTTTGATTACTTTTGCAGGACTTCCGACCACCGTAACTTCGTCTTCTATATCATTAATGACTGTAGAGTTAGCGCCCACTATAGTGTCGCTTCCTATCTTTATTCCCTGTATGATAACACTCCCAGCACCTATTTCTGTATTCTTTTGTATTTTGACATTGCCGCTCACATTAACGCCTGGATACAATGTAACAAACTCAGAAAGAACAGCATCATGCCCAACCGTACAGGCAGGATTTATAACACAGTGATTTCCTATTCTTATATTCGTCGTTATTATTGTCCCGACACATATGATACTTCCTTCACCTATAGACACCTCTTCAGACATCACAACAGACGGATCAACCAATGTAGCATAATGAATATGCTCAAATAACTCCAACTTTTGAATCACTTTTTCTCTTGCTTTCGAATTTCCAACTGCTGCTACCGTCCACAGATCTTTTCTTTGTTCCCCTAAATATTCGCACCCGCCAAGTACCGGATATCCGCCTGCAGCAGTATTCCAAAGGACTTCATTGTCGTCGATAAATCCTTTGAAATCCCACATCGCCTGTTTCTTATTTATCCGTTCCACCTGCCATGCCACTTCTCTTCCAAGGCCTCCGCTTCCAATAATGTAAAGCGGCTTCAATCTACCCACATCATCCATCATTCATCGTTACCCCTGAATACTTCCATCGTTGCCGACGATTCGCTGCTGATTCCTTTTTTGTTAAAAATAATTTTTACGGTATCAAACAGTATCTTTAAATCTCCAAAGAATGTGATCCTGTTTACATATTTCACATCATTCTCGAACTTTTCGCTCCAGCTGAGCTCGTTCCTTCCGCTCACCTGAGCTAATCCTGTCAGACCTGGTCTCACATCATGCCTGTGTTTCTGCTCATCGTTATATCTTGGCAGATACTCTTTCAACAGGGGGCGAGGCCCTATGATCGCCATATCCCCCTTTGCAATATTTATCAGCTCTCCTAACTCGTCACAACTACTCGCCCTGAGACTCTTGCCGAAAGATGTCAGCCTCTCTTCGTCAGGGAGCAGATTACCGTTCCCATCCCTCTCATCCGTCATCGTGCGGAACTTATATAGTGTGAATATCTTTTCGTCCTTTCCCGCTCTCTCCTGTTTGAAGATTACCGGACTTCCCAGTTTCACTTTGACTAATACGGCGACAATAAAAAGCAACGGACTTAAAACGATCAGTGCCATCATGCTGAGCACAGCATCAATCGGTCTTTTAAAAAATGCTTCATACGGACCATACGGTATATGCTTTCCCGTTTTTCTCGCTTTATCCTGTTTAATCTCTGTAATCTTGTGTATTCCGATACCTGCTATGATACCCATGGCACATACTGCAATCCAATTCAGCCTTCTCATAGGAAACACCTTTTCGTCATTTCCACGACCATTCCAATCTGCACCTCTGTCAATTTGTTATCTGAAGGCAGGCACAAACCTCTGTTGAATATATCCGTGGTAATCTCTTTCACGTTACTGTGCTCTATATACGCATCCGAATTACCTCTCACAAGACCATTTACAGTGACAAATTCATTTCCCCTGTACATCGGCTGCAGATGCATAGGCTTCCATATCGGTCGGCCAAACGCATTATATGTTTTATATGCTTCCAGCAATTCAGCAGGACAGCTCTTTCCATCCTCAATGTGATAACACACGCTTCTCTCACCCATGACGTTCTCTGACACAGCATCTTCATCAATAAGCAGACTGGAAAGCCAATAGTTTCCGCCGCCATGTACGACAACAGGCAAATCCTTCATTCCTTCTCTGTATTGTTCAAAGACTGCCTTTTTTTGTTTGATATGCTCTTCCAGATGCTCCCACTGCCCTAATATGATTCCCGCGACAATATTGCTGATCCTGTAATTGTATCCAAGTTCCTCATGCTGATACCACGGAGCAGCTTCCCTTGCCTGGGTACTCCATTTCTTTGCTTTGTTATAGCTGTACTCATCGGGAACGATGATCACTCCTCCGCTGGATCCTGTGATAATCTTATTTCCATTTGCGGACACAATCCCATAGTCACCTACTGCACCCGTAGGCACTTCTATCTTCTCTCCGGTCTTTTCGTCTGTGATGGTCGTATATGCACCAAGACTCTCGGCGGCATCCTCGATCAAAATTGCGCCATGCTCTTTACAAATCTTCCTGCATTCATCTATTTTTCCCGGGACACCGTAAAGATGAACGTAGATCACTATCTTCACATCCTGATATATTTCAAAAGCTTTTTTAAGAGCCTCAGGGTCCATGTTCCAGGTCTCATACTCTGAATCGATAAACACCGGCTCTCCACCCTCATATAGTACAGGATTCACCGATGCATCAAAGGTCATATCCGTGACGAATGCTCTTTTTCCATACAGACATCCGCCAGCGCCTTTAGCATTCGGAGTGGATATTCCCGTACTGCTTCCATACACTTTCTCTGCTGCCAGCTTCACCGCCAGATGGATCGCCGCCGTTCCATTTGTCAGAGCCACTGCCATCTTCTCTCTGCCTGGGACGGACATATATTCACCAACCGTCTTTTCCAGGGCTTTGATATTATTTCCCTCTGTAGTCAGCCACCCTGTTCTATAGCAATCCTCGATGTAACGCATTTCATCCTCTTTATGAGGCGTAGGGGATGCGAGCAGCGCCTTTTTCTCTAATGGTTTTATTCCTTCAAATCGCTTATCACTCAAGAAATCATGCATATCCTTGTTTTGTCTCTCTCCTTTTAATTTAGAAGTCATCTCTTTTTTCCGCATAAAAAATAAGCTATGGTTTCCCACAGCTCATCTTTTGCCAATACTATATACCACATTTTTTATTGTTTTTCCAATATCTCCAGTCCGACCTGCACCATCTTGGCCTCACCGAATATCTGCATTTCAATATATGCGATCCTTTTATGCCGGTCGATCTTTCGTATGACAGCTTCCATCCCCATCAGTCCGCCGGAGACGATCCTGACGGTATCTCCTTCGATCATTCCATAGGATATCTCTATCTCACCGTTATCCCCCGCAAGCCGTTTCAGGAAAGCTTCTTCCTCTGTCGATATAGGGTAAATCTCATTCTCTCCCTTATTTTTTACCATCCTGGAAAATTTCGTTATTCTTTTGAGTGCTCTCCATGCCGGCCACGGCGAATCTGCCTCCAAAAACAAATATCCGGGCAGGAGCGTCTCCCGCTCCTCATGCCATTTTCCCCGATACCTCTTTTTCTTTACATAGTACAAAATTCTGCACTTCGCACAGCAGTCTTTCGGCAGATATTTTTCTGTCATCAATTTTACGATCTCTTCTTCACCTGCCAACGTCTGAATAACATACCACATAGTCCCGGCACCTCTGCCAGCCGCTATGCCGTTCAATTCTTGCGTTTTCTACAGGCACAGGTAAAATAGGCAAGCTTCGCCATTTGCACTGAGTATCCCGATCCAGCGCAGTCCAATCCTCCCATGTGTTCAACCCGTTCCGAAACGCGGCAACGCGACGATTTCTTCCCTGATCTGCTTGCTTTTAACTTTCATTTTTCTTAAAAACAAAGCTATTATACAATTTTATGCAGGTTAAGTCAAACCTTTTTTCGGAGAACCCAAGCCTCATCATTTTATTCAGGCCCTGATAGAAACCGGAAAACAATATTTAACTTTTACAAATGATCACAATAAGTGATCGGAAAGGATAAAAAAATTATGCCAAGACGCGGAGAAAACATCAGAAAAAGAACCGATGGACGATGGGAGGGAAGATATGTCGTTTATCTTCCAGGAAAGGGGAAGCAGCAAAAGTCTGTCTACGGAAAAACTTACAGCGAAGTAAAAAAAAAGAGAGGACAGGCTCTGGAGGCAGCAGACTGCCCTGAGCCAAACAGTGTTTACCCCCCAAATGCATCCGGAAGAAAAGAAATATTATTCGGAGATATCGCAAACGAATGGCTGTCAAAAATAGAAATAACAAAAAAACCTTCTACTCACATAAAATATCGTCATATTTACAAAACTCACCTGGAAAATCTTTTATCGGAATATCCGCTTAATGATCTGTCCACAGATTGTTTTCAAGACATGCTCGCCAATAAAACGGCAAATTATTCCGGAAGCATTCAAAAAAGTATTTATTCCGTTGCTTCCGGCACACTAAACTACAGCGCTGAAAATTATCACACACCGCTTGTCCTACTCAAAAGAAAAGTTTCCGCACCATCCGGAAAAAAATTAAATATTTACAGCCGTACCGAACAGACTGCTCTTCTGCGCTATCTCTATGATGATATGGATCTCAAAAAAATGGGAATCGTGTTATGCCTGTCCACCGGTCTGCGCTTGGGAGAAGTCTGCGCCCTAAAATGGGAAGACATCGATCTCCAAAGCAGAATACTCCATGTCAATCACACCGTGCAGAGGATTTCTATCAGCAATAGGACATCAAAAACTGTCTTATGCGAGGGAAAACCAAAAACTCCATGTTCCCAGAGGGAGATTCCTCTATCCGACGAAATGATATTTCTCCTGTCCAGATTCCGCCATCCCGACAAATATGTGCTGAATAATTCTGCCCCTCTGGAACCCCGAACCTACCAATACCAGTTTAAAAAATACCAGGATCAGGCCGGCGTCTCCTGTAAAAATTTCCATGTGCTCCGCCACACGTTTGCCACAAACTGCATCGGAAATGGTGTCGATATCAAAAGTCTCAGCGAGATCCTGGGGCATTCTAATGTACAGATTACTTTAAATAAATATGTGCATCCGACATTAGACACCAAAAGACAGCATATGAATACTATTTCCTCTGTCTACAGCCGAATTCTAGGGCAAACTCTAAATTGAGCTTTTTCATTTTTAAGTAAGTATACAGGAAATGAACAATAGAGATAAAATAAGGATGACTTGCCACCGCATCGGAATCCGTTTTTATCTCTATTGTTCATTCCAGTACTAATAAACAACAAAAAGTTTTTACTATTCTACCAGAATACCTCCAAGTACCTTTATCTCCTGCCTGTTAAGAATTTTCAATTCCTCAGCAATCTCCTGGTACAGGGTTGCTCCGGCACCCTCCACCAGCACTGCACCTTTCGTTTTCTCCAATTCTCCCATCGCCTGAGCATCATACAGCACATTATTTAATATATGCACCTGGATATTTTCTTCTTCCAGCTGTGTTTTCATCTTTTCACATACATCGAGTGAGCGCTCTTTTAATCCACAGCCCACCAGACAGATTTCGTTTAATGTCTCTTTTCCTGCCGACATTTTTATCGCAACTGACGCAAGTTTTAAAGCCTCCTCCGCTGTAAACTGTCTCTTATTATGATTTCGAAGAGACAATATCCACCGGTCTACAAAGCCAAAAATATTTTTCCGATTTTTATCTGCCGGTATCAATCCCAGCTGGGGAATATTGTACAATTCCTGCAGATTATCCGTACTGCGGATTTTAGCCGTAAAGATATAGATCATAAACAGTACAAATGCATAGAAGAACGCCGCCATAACCGCGCCGAGAAGTATATATTTCACACTTATTCCGGGTGCAGGGGGGGCCTCCGGAACCGTTCTCTCTTCCTCTTCCGCTTCCACCTCGCCGATCAAAAGCTTATAATACTGCCGCTCCACATCCGATAACTTTTCTTTTTCATCTGAAAGTGTCTTTTTCATCGATGCAATATCACTCAGAACCTTTTGCTGTTTATCGGCCACCACCGTATCAGCCACCACTCCAAAAGACTTATTTACAACAATAAGTTCATGTTCCCCCAACGCGCTTTCCACATCAGATTGCTTTTCTTTTAATAATGCAAGCACAGATTCCAGCATAGCCTGACATTTTTCTTCGTCATTGTTTATAACTACTATTTTAAAGCAGCTCGCATTTTCTGTTTCAGCAGTTGCATTGCCTTCCACTGTCAGCCTATTAAAAAGAACCGTCTCATTAATACCAGATAACTTCATTCCAACGTCTTCCGACACTTTGGTAATAAACTCACCGCCCTGTACGATCCCCTCATACGCTTTTTCTATATCACAGCTCACCTGATGATCCTGCGCTTCTATCACAATAATTACTTCTCCTCTATTAATATGGTTCGCATCTATCTTCATAAATGACGCCTCTGCAAAATACGCCACTTTCGAAAGATATGCATTTTCATAAGCCGCCACATATTTTGCGTTTCGCATCTCTTCCTCAGTAAGCCATTCCTCCGGCGCCTGTTCCATTTTTTCTGTTTCCGCCTGTGTCTGCTGTATTGTACTGCCGGAACGGACATAGCTGAATGCCCCCAACAAAATGGCTCCTACCGCCATCCATACTATAAACATCCGCCAGTGCAGCAAAACCTCTACCAACAGATCGATTAAACTGATTTCTCTTTCTTCCATAATCTTTACACTCCATCTTCTCATTTGCAATTCTATACTGAAACCAGAATTACTACGCCTAGTTTATCACGGTTTCCCTGTTTCAACAACAAATATTGCGTTTCTAATTGTAATTTTTATTGTACTGATGTAAAATATGAAAATATATAAACTATTTTAAACTAAATGAGGCTTGATTGTGAAAACAAAATTCAGTTTATGGCAGATTCCTGTCAGCAGAATAATAATATTACTAATATTAGATATGCTCTCTGTAGTGCTCGCTTCCTATGGGGCATTATACTGGCGTTTTGAATTCAGTTTTGACACGCTGTTTATCCAATATGCAGAATTTGCTACTACTCTGCTGCCGTTTGATCTTGTCATTACTGCAGTTGTATTCTGGCTGTTGAAACTGTATAAAAGTGTGTGGCGTTACGCCAGCACCAATGAACTGATCAATATTGCCGCGGCCTGTGCTGTTTGTTTCCTTTTACAGATCATTCTGGTCGCTGTTATGCCTCTTCAAATGCCCAGAAGCTATTATCCCATGTATGCTTTTCTGTTGATGATCATGGTGTGTGCCACCCGCTTCAGTTATCGGATTCTCCGCATGTTCAACAGCAAGCGGCGCTCCATATCAAAAGATCCGGAAAAGAAAAACACTATGGTGATCGGCGCGGGCGCAGCCGGAAATGCTATCATAAAGGAAATCGAATCCAGTTCTTATGTCAATCTTAAAGTGCTGTGTGTGATAGATGATGACCCTGGATGTCATAAAAAACTGCTTCGCGGTATTCCCATTGTGGGAGATCGGACATGCATTCCGGATGCAGTCGATGCGTATCACATTGAAGAGATCATTATTGCCATCCCTTCCGCTCCCAGGAGCAAAATCCGGGAGGTTTTGGAGATCTGTAAAGAAACCGGCTGCCAGATGCAGCTTGTTCCCGGTATGTACCAGCTCATAAACGGCGATGTAAGCGTCTCCTCTCTGAGGCAGGTACAGATCGAGGATCTGCTCGGCAGAGATCCCATCGAGGTAAACGTAGACGAAATTATGGGCTATGTAAAGAATAAAATTGTTATGGTCACCGGCGGCGGCGGCTCCATCGGCAGCGAGTTATGCAGACAGATCTCGGGACATGGCGCCAAGCAGCTTATTATCGTGGATATCTACGAAAATAACGCCTACGACATCCAGCAGGAACTCAAAGTAAAACATCCTGATCTGGATCTGATTGTATTAATTGCCTCCGTCAGAAATACTGCACGCATGAATACTATTTTTCGAACATACCACCCTGATATAGTTTATCATGCAGCTGCCCATAAACATGTCCCCCTGATGGAAGACAGCCCTATTGAGGCCATTAAAAATAATGTCTTCGGTACTTTAAAAACTGCAACTGCTGCCGGGGAAAACGGTGCAAAAAAGTTTGTTCTTATCTCTACAGATAAAGCGGTAAACCCTACCAATATTATGGGGGCCTCTAAACGGATCTGCGAAATGATCATTCAACAGCTGAATCAGAAATACTCCACAGAGTTTGTCGCTGTTCGGTTTGGTAATGTTTTGGGAAGTAATGGAAGTGTCATTCCGCTTTTTAAAAAACAGATCGAAAAGGGCGGGCCTGTCACCGTCACCCATAAAGACATTATCCGCTACTTTATGACCATCCCGGAAGCGGTCTCCCTTGTTCTTCAGGCAGGAGCCTACGCTCATGGCGGTGAAATTTTCATTTTAGATATGGGGGAACCCGTGCGGATCTATGATCTGGCCGAGAATCTGATCAAACTTTCCGGGTACATTCCCGGAGAAGACATCGAAATAAAAATTACCGGCCTCCGTCCCGGCGAGAAATTATACGAAGAGCTCCTGATGAGCGAAGAGGGGATGAAGGACACCGCGAATCACCTGATCCACATCGGCAAACCCATTGAAATAGATGAGGCAGAATTCAGAGAAGGGCTTGATGCACTGGCAGGGGTCGTGGCAGATGAGGGCAAACAGCCAGAGGATGTCCGAGCAGTCGTAAAAAAGATCGTTCCCACTTACGCATACAACAAAAATCTATAAAACATAGACTCTCAGGCATCTTGTCTGGGAGTTTCTTTTTCTTTCTGCCATAGAAATTTCGGTGTAAAAAACGCCAGAAACAATATCATCTGCCCCGGATACCAGACGGCCTCCGCCAGCCCGTACATTCCCCAGAAGACAAGATATAACAGGCAAATCAGTGCATCGTCCTGCCCTTTCACCATTCTTTTCATCCCTATAAAAACAAGCGATATCATAACGATCAGGAATAAAACTGCCGAAGGTATCCCATAATAATACCAGAATTGAATAAAGGTATTCTGGGTATGCCATACATAATAAAACCCCGGCACTTCATGTCCCTCCGCGGTGAGATGTCCCTCCATATTTCCATTTCTCAAATAATAATCCCAAAATGCAAGCCTGACCAATACAGAACCATAATCCTCATATTCCTGCGAACTTGTATCGTAGGTTTTATCGCCTATAGTAAAGTTGGACGCCTGTACCGTCGCTATCCCGGCCTGTTCGCCTCCGAATATTTTCTTGACAAACGGCTTGATTCTTCCGCTGATCTGATCCGTCAAATCTTCCCAGGAAACATATTTTTCCGAATCCCATGGATCAAAAGAATGTACTCTACTTATACTGTATTCCCAATCATACCAGATCGGATGGTGAAATACCGGCGGTATATAGCGAGCCGCCGCAAAAGTTATCGGAAAACTGACACATACCACCACAGCATACAAAACCAATTTCCCAAACATCTTTCCTGCTTTATATTTCAAACCTTGAAAATCCGCAAATATTACATAGATGAATCCTGTCGCAAACATCGCCAGCCATGCCGTCCTGCATCCTGTCATCAGGCTGAATGCGGCAAGTGCTCCGGCAAACAAAAAACACAGCACCTCTTTCCACTTTTTTCCATTCTTTTTACGAATATCATACATTCTTATCAAAAATGCAACCCAGACAATTCCATAAAATAGCGCATTGATATTACAGTTGTTGTAAATTCCGGCATATCTGACGATGTCATACGGCCTGAACACAAATGCAGCTCCCTGCAGCAGAAAAAATGCAGCGATTATGCCATCCAGCATCCCCTGTTTCAGCGCTTCCATATCTCCCTTATTGTATTCTGTATGATAAAACAAGCAGAACATCACCAGATACCATCCCGGCCAGATATCCTCATTCACAGAAAACAACATCCAGAGCAACATAACTGCCGCCAGAATCTCGATCTTACTGCAACGTATCTTTCTCACTTTGTAAATAGCCGCATCTAAAATAAATTTAAGGACAAAAATTCCTAACAGCCAGATATTCAGTATTGCTGTCAGGAGCTGGTCACGGAATATCGCTGTCTGATTCTGCATCCACCAATGATGTGCCGCCATCAACGCCAGAATTCCAACGACAGAATATATAATATATACCGGTTTCAAAAATTCTTTCGGGCGACAGGCGCTGAAAACAATCACTGCCATGACTACTCCTGTCATATTGATCGTCCACGCCCAGATTGCTCCGGCCTGAGATCCTCTCGTCCAGTCAATGACAAACAATGCAATAAAACATAACGCATATAAGAATCTTTTGCTGACCACATACCTCTTGATTTTCTCTGTCATCACTTTCTCCATCTCACCAATCTCTTTTCCTTCTCAGCGGTCATCTCCAAATGCTGCAATATCCCGCATTACCCCACTTCATACACCCAGACCCTGTAATAACTCTCCTCCGTCTCAAACACCCCGAACAATTCAAGGCCCATCCTCCTGGCATTCCCCTCCTCGATCTCCGCCGCGGAAAACAGGTACTCACAGCTTAACTCCTTCATCTTCTCCGCGTCAAGCTCCAGCTTCTCATACCGAAAATCCGCATCTTTCGCCAGATAATAGTAATTCTGACTCTCCTCCGTAAACAGATAGCATCGGCTTCCCCAGTCGTCGAAATAGGCTTTCATCCCCGGGCACCTGTCCAGTTCCTTCGCTATGATCTCACGAAACTCATGTTTATACTCCAGACTATAGTTGTTTGAGTATCCGTCGATACAGTAAAATCCTGCCTCCAGGGCCACCGCCGGGCACATCCCCAGACTTGCGACCCGATACTCTTCTCTCGTCCGCCCCGTCTCTTCAAAAATCGCGGCATCTATCTCCCTCATCAGGTCCTCCGCAAAATAATCCGCCCAACTCATCAGACCAACGCTCCGATTATTTTTATATTGACTTTTGTTCAGGATCCAGATGCTGTTCTGTCTTATATTCCAGGCAGTCGGCACCAGCACAACGCAGATCAGCGCTCCGGCCAGAATATGTCCTGCCGCCAGTCTCTTTTTGCAGAGAAAATCGTGATCCTTCCGCAAAAGCCCTGCCGCCAGCCCTGCCGCCATATACCAGGCAGTCGGATAGATCCAGTACACTCTCTGGGGCGAAAAATAGTGGAAGAAACCGCTGACACTGTTCCGAAAATCCACCACGATATCCGACTGGCAGAATCCGTAAAAAAGCGCTGTCAACACATTGATCGATAAAATCATCACAAGCCAGATATACATGCTGCGGCACTGCCTGGCCTTCTCGGCTCTCCCTGCTTCCACAGCCTCCGTTCCCCGCTTCCATCCCTTCCACCGGAAACCGTAAAAGACCACCGCCGCCAGGATCGGCAGTATCAGCTTTCGATGATAACTGAAAGCGTGCTGCCCGCTGTTCAAAAAGATATCCCATACACAGCTCCAAAAGTCACCGTTCCCGGTGATCACCATCTCCTCCCGATGGCTGACATAGCTGCCGCCCCCCAGAAAGAGTTCTGAGAACAGAGAAAAATTTACCAAAATATAGGCCAGCAGAAGTTCCAGGCTCCCCAACAGAAACAGCTTATTTTTCTTTCTGCTCACAAGAATCCATATATCCGCCAGAAAAACAAACCCCAGAGCCACATACCCTAACAGCACCAGATTCGCCCCCAGCGCAAAATACAGAATAAGCAGTCCGTCTATTATAACATGTTTTCTCTTATATAGGCAGAAAAAAGCGTAAAATATCAGCGGTCCGCCCACAACGGACAGTCCGTATACCGGCTGGTAAGGCAAAAACATAAACATGCCGCCGCACAAAAACCCTATGATCCCGCTGCCCGTCAGTTCTTTCACGCAGAGATACATCCCGACATAGGCCGTCGCCACGACGACGATATACTGTATCATAAAGGCCTGAAATACCGGAAGAAACTTATAGAGCGGTATAAAGAGACAGGCGGATACGCTCATCCCGCCCTTCGGCACCCCTCCCAGCATCTCCGGGTAGCTTTTCACTCCGGAAAACAGGTATTTCCCGTTCAGCACATAGGTGAACAGCGTCTCGTCCAGCTGATCGTTGATCTCAAAAACGCAGTCTTTGCCCAGAAGAAAAAAATAGGAAAAGAAGACCACCAGAAGCGGCAGCACCATCCAGAGCAGATTATTTAATTTCGGAACAATATTTTGAAGCCCCTTATTTCGTTCCATTTTTCTCCTCATCTCCCGGATTTTATAAAGCGATGCACCTTCCGGATCAGCACCGGCATCACGGAAAACAACATCAAATACAGTTTCTGCTTTCCTGTCAGCTCTGGATTTCTCAGGATCTCCCCCCTGTTTTTTCTCAGATACCGCACAATATCCCTGTACTGTCCGTTCTGTTTCTTCATCTCCCTTATCGGAATATGCAGAAGGTAATCCAGCCTCTGGTACAGCCCGAACCGTTTCACCGTCCTCACAAGCCCCGGGTAATGCTGCTTTACGATCTCCGCCACCATATCCGCGTTGTCCACGTTGTCGCCGTAGACCCGGGAAAACTTCTCCGCCGAGTCCGTCCTCGTGTTGCTGCCGCTCTTATAAAAAACGTTGTAGGTCCTATCCGGGATGCTGACGATCCCCTCTATCTCCGGCAGCATCCGCACCAGCACGTGAAAGTCCTCGTTCAGCTTTCCCTCCGGGAACTCCCTGTCTTCAAAAAGTGACGCATCCGTCAGTTTTGTGCAGAAGGAACAGTCTCCGCGGTGCAGAAGCAGCTCCCGCATAAAACGCTCCCCCTCGTACACCGTCCGTCTCTCCGGCGGTACACAGATGTCCGGCAGAATGTTTCCACTCTCCTCTATCTCCCTCCGGCCGCCCTGGGCAACCGGCATACCGGTCTCCCGTATCGCCCGGTAAAGCTTTTCATACATGTACGGCTCTATGAAATCATCGCTGTCCACAAATCCGAGATACTTCCCTCTCGCCTCCCGGATCCCCAGATTCCGCGCCGAGGAGGAACCGCCGTTTTCCTTATGGAACACCCGGATCCTCGCATCTTTCCCGGCCAGTTCATCCGCCAGACGGTCCGTCCCGTCCGTGGAGCCGTCATCCACCAGCAGTATCTCCAGATTTTCCCATGTCTGGGCCAGGATAGAATCCACACAGCGGCCCAGATATTCTTTTATATTATAGACCGGAACAATGACACTGATCAGATCCTGCCCTCTCTCCATCCATCTATTCTCCCATTCCCGCTCTGTCGTTCAAATACTGGTACATCTTCCCCGGCGCGATCACCTCCGCCGCAGATAAAGGCCCTGACGCATAAGCCATCTCTTCCGCCTTCCGCACTGATCCGCTTTTGTCTGCCTCCAGCACCTTCCCTGCCAGTTCCGCCAGACGGTCCGCCGCCAGCTCTGCGTTCCACTCCTGCAGGATCGTCTCACAGGCCGCCCCGCCAAATCTTCTCCGCTCTCCGGGATTCTTCAGCAGCCGCTCCGCCTTTTCCCCCATATCTCTCAGGCTGCCGCTCTCGAAAATCAAACCGTTCTCCCCATGGCGCAGCAGAAACGGCACAGCGCCGATGGCATGGCTGGCCAGCACGGCGCATCCGCTGTTCATCGCCTCATTCAGCACAGCCCCCCAGCCTTCCTTATAATCGCTGGTAAACAGATAAATCTGCGTTCGCTCCATCATCTGCCGCACCTGCGCCGGCTGCAGATACCCCCAGAGAGTCACCTCCCGCTCCAATCCCTTTTCCGAGATCATGCGCTTCACTTCCTCCTCCATCTCCCCGCCGCCGACCATGGAAAGATGGAAATCATACCCCTTTTTTTTCAGATATTCCGCCAGCAGCACCGGCAGTTCCGGATGCTTCCAGTCGAGGAACCGCCCCGCCCACATCAGGCTCACCGTCCCCTCTCCATGCTTTTCCAGAAGCGCTTCCTTCTCCCGCTCTCCCAGACGTTTTGTCGCCGGGAAATAGCCCCACTTCAACATCTTGTCCGGGTATGCCCGCACCAGATGAAAATCCGAGGCCACATACCCCCCGGCACACAAAAGATAGACTGGAGCCTTCCTGTAGCGGGTGTGGTCCTCATATTTCTTTTTCAGTCCCCGCGGGGAAACCGCCTTCCACTGCCCGGACTTATAGATCCGCTCGCTGTAGCGCAGGACCGGCTTCCCGGCGGCAAGTCTGGGCTGTATATAGCTCTCCTCATCCGTCCCGCCGAATATCACCATATCGCTCTCCAGGATCAGTCTTCTGCACTTCTCCTTCTCCTCGTAGAACAGTTTCAGATAGGGCAGACGTCCGCTCTCATCCTGCCATCCCATCCGCAGTCGCTCTTCCTCCACCGGCTCCGTCTGAATAAAAGCGTAGTCCTCCCCCAAAAGCCTGTAAAGTTCATTGGAGACCGGGATCTGATGGTGATTGATGTAATTGGAAACAAATGTCAGTGTCATATCTTTTTATAATCCGCCTCTTTCCACTCTGTCTGATTCGTACAGTACCAGATATAGTCGCTCTCTTCCCCCTGCAGTTTGATCGAAGATCTTAACCAGCCGAACTCCGCAAACGTGATCACCACGATCACCGCCGCCAGGGCCATTGCCAGCCTGAAATCCGTGCTTCTCCAAAGCCGCCTGCCGGCCTCTCCAAGTCCCTTCTCTTTATCAGGGCACAGCCTTGCCGCCTTCCCGGTCACGGCCAGATAACCCTGCACCGCGTAGGGCATCAGCAGCACGTAGTAGGGCACCGCATACTGTCCCATCGCCTCCCATACCACATGAAAGAAAAAGCCGCCCAGAAATGTGATGGCAAAAGCCGCGTCCACAAGCTTCAGCCTTTTTCTGTTTAACATGACATGCAGCACCATGCCAAAAAGAGTCATGCTGTGCATCAGGTTCAATATCACCCGCAGGACGGCATTCTTGACACCCCCGTCATACAACAAATCCTTCATCCAGTAGCTCAACGTCCCTGTCGTATTGCACTTCGTGACCTCCGTAAAGCACTGAAAAGCCGGATTGTTCCACATGGATGCCAGCTTCCTTGAGAAAAACCGCAGACAGTACTCCGGTTCCTCGGCGAACAGACTGAGCGTTTCCCCCAGATTCTGCCACGCCGCCGCCTTCATCGCCTCCACGTCGTGACCGCACTCCACCGGAATGATCTCCGTATAACTATTATACCATCCCGGCGCAATACTGCTCTCCTGCAGCCCCATCGCCACCCAGCCGATGGTGGGCGTCCCGCCCTCCACGGATTCCCCTGTGATGGAATGCATGACCGCCGAAAGAAAGGTCAGCTCAAAACACAAAAGCAGAAGACAGACCGCCGCCCCTGCAAAAGGCTGCCATCTCCTTTTCCGGATCCCCTCCAGAAAGAACAGGAGCAACAGCGCGATCAGAAATATCTGATAATTGCTCTTCCAGGCCACGCCGAAAAAGATGCAGATAAGGCTTCCGGCCATATACTGCCGCTTCTCCGTCATCTCATATTCCTTCTCCAGCAGCAGCGCCAGAGCGGAAAAGAAAAGTCCCGGCAGAGTCCCGTATACAAAAGTGACATAAAACCACATCGGAATAAATCCCAGCAGCGCCAGGTACGTGAAAATTCCGGCTTTCTTTCCGAAACACAATCCCGCCATCTTCGAAATCGCGAGCACCGCCCCATACCAGAACAGAATATTGATATACTGCATGGCGATATAGGCCTGTCCTTCCCCGAAAAGCCAAAGAAACGGGCACTCCATCAATACCATGCCGTTGATGTAGGGATAGGCGTGAAAATAATTGTAGGGCTGCCAGCCGGTGTAATCTCCCCGCAGAAGCGCAGCCGCCCCCGCGTACACCCGCTGCTGGTCATACACAGACGGCAGCTTCGTGAAATGCACGATCGCCGCCAGAATCGCAAACCATACCACCGTACAGACGATCAGCGAAATCCGGATCGCCCTCTCGCTCATTCTGACCTTTTTTCGCAGAAAAGTCAGAAGTGCCACAAAACAGACCAGGCCCGCCGAAATGACGAGGGCGTAATCCTTCAGATAAAACGTATGCTCATCCGTGTAGACCATCACGCAGGTACTCACAAGGCTTGTCAAAAACATGTAGAGCACGATCGCCGCAAACAATATATATACTATACTGCCTGAAAACTTCAAAAACTTATTTTTCTCCCGCAAAATCTTCTCCTCTTATCCGCCTAACCTATCGTATAATTTATCTCACTGTTGTTGCAGAACCATCTGTAATCCACCGTATCCGTCCCAAACTTGAATGCAGAACCCGTAAAGTTTCCGGGAATCACCCCGATCAGAACAACAAGCAGCACCACCGCCAACAGGCATTTTATCCCTCTATCCTGCCCAAATATTTTCAGATATTCCTTTCTGCTGCCCTGCCCTTTCTCCTTCCTCTTCTCGCTTAGCTCCGCAAACCGCTGCAGCGCAGCCCGAAATCCTTCTATTCCGTAGGGAAACAGAAGCAGATAATAGGGAAATATATACTGGCACTTTGCCTCCCAGAAAAGATAAAACAGAAATCCTCCCAGAAAACATATGATCAGCCCGGCTTTTTTCAAATCAGCCTTCTTCCTGTCAAAGATCAGATATAAAACGATACCGAAATACAGAATACTCTGCAGCACATCTAACCACATAAGCAGCAATACATTCAGGAGCTGCCCGTCATACAATATATTTTCAAAGATCCCCGCCGCGTAAAAGCGGTCATGCCCCTTGGTGATGAGCGTATTGCATTCCAGAAAGGGAAAACTCCACATGGACGCCGTCTTTCTGGCAAAAAACCGCAGGGCATAATCCGGCTGCTGCGCGAACACCGACACTGTGCTCCTCAGATCCTCCGCCGCCAGCATCTTCATGAGCGCCGTATCGTCCCGATGTTTGGAATAGAGTATCTCCGCGTAACCGTTATACCATCCCGGCGCCCTGACGCTCTCCTGAAGCCCGTCCACTATGCTTCCGATAAACAGAATGCCGCGCCCGGCATCCCCGCCTGTCACCGTCTCCACAAACGCCAGCACTCCCTGTGTTCCGGCCAGATACAATCCCACCGTCCACACCACACACACAAACGGTTTTATCTGCCTCTCCCTGACAGCATGTACCAGCAGCATAATGCAGACAGCGATCACAAAAATGATATAATTGCTTTTCCACAATACCGCAAGCAGCATGAAGACGCCTGTCAGAATCAGATGCCTGTTTTTCCCGGTCTCCTCAAATTTCTTCTCCTGCAATACTCCCCAGACAGCGCAGCATAATCCGGGGATCGTACCATAGATAAACGTCACATAACTCCACGCGGGGAAAAACCACAGCAGCGCCAGATAGGTTAAGGCGGCGGTTCCCTTTCCGAAATACCGCCCCGTCAGTCTGCAGACCGCCAGAATACCCGCATACCAGCAGATCAGGTTAAACAGCTTTATCGCAAGCAGCGCTCCCCCGCCAAACAGAAAATGAAACGCCGCAAAAAACAACACCATAGCATTCTGGTAAGGATATACATCCATGTACTCCCCCGGCTGCCAGTATGTGTAATCTCCCGCCACAAAATCCTTCGCCCGCAAAAAGACGCTCGCCTGATCCGCCGTGGGCAGCGCAGGCGCTCTCCATATCCACCACAGTAGAGCCGCAAACCAGACAATTGTTATGCCAGCCAACATTCTGCCGCACCATTCTTCCGGCAGTCCGCTGTCCGTCCGCTTTCTTAGCTTCCGATCCGCATATACTCTCAGCCGAAACAGAATGAAAAGCAAAAACAGCAATCCCGGCAACAGAAGCTGCGGATAATCCTTGACGAAGAAAATATGTTCATCCGTGTAAGCCATCGTGCAGGTAGTAAACAGACTGATCAAAAATAAATACAGTATGATCAACGCAAACAATATATATACTATATTTTCACTGCATTTTAAAAAAATCTCCCGCGTCTTTTCCATTCTTATCTCCCGGCTATCTCTCTGTAGATCTCCATCAGTCTTTCATAATTCTTTCGCGCATCATGGGTCGCCGCCGCATGGCGCCGCTCCGCCTCTCTCCAGGCGTCCACCTGACTGCCTCCGGCAAACATGGTCTTTACCGCCTCCGCCAGCTTTATCACATCCCCCGCAGGATAGAGCAGCCCGTCCACGCCGTCCGCGAAAATATCAGCCGCACCGCCCACATCCGCGCACACCGTCGGCACGCCCAGCAGCATCGCCTCCCCCACAGAGTTCGGTGAATTCTCTATCGAGGAAGGGCATACGAATACATTGCTGCTCAAATACTGTCTTTTCATCTGCTCCGCATCCAGCCTTCCCAGAAAGTGTACCTTTTCGACTGTTCCGGTCTCTCTCATCAGCTGCAGAATGTATTTCCCGTAGGATTCCAGTTTCAGTCTTCCCTTCAGACCTTCTATCCCGCTTCGTGCGGCGGATTTGACGATGCTGTTTCCCGCCACATAGACCTTCGCCTCCGGGTAATACTTTAAGATCTCCGGCATGGCCTGCAGCATATAGTGCAGCCCCTTGATCGGATAATCTCCCTGGCTCAGAAAAATCGAGTATTTCCGACAGGTCTCCTCCCGCCAGCTCCCCTCGTAAAAGTTGGAGCGCAGCGTCTCATTCATAAAATGGTACTCCGCCCGGGGATTCCACTGTGCGGTATACTTTTTATCCCATCCGGTCCGCCCCGTAATATGCCCCGACAACTGCACCGCCTCTATCTCATAGACCCCCCTCTGCACATACTTTTCATGCTGCCTGCGCAGGTCATCCTGTTTCACCAGATCCCGGAAAGTGCGCCTTTTCCACACATGGTCCGGCAGATCCGCCCGGAAATGCCCCGCATAGATACTGCACAGCCCCTGGATCCCGATCAGAGTCCTCTCTCTTCTCCCGAAAGCTTTCACCGCCGCCAGCGTATGCGGAAACTCTGTCCCGAAACAGTGCAGCACATCCGGCTCAAACTTCCCGATGATCTCCCCAAGGCGCTTTTCCGTCCTCTCCTCGTACACTTCCGCCCTGTGGACATCCTCATAAAACCCAAAGGCGTGAATCCTTGCGTCCGTTCCTGATGCCGGCAGTATCCGCTCAAATTCCGCCAGTTCCCCAAGCGCCGGAAAACATACTCCCAGCTCTATTCCGTTTTCGCTCTGATATTTTAAGATCGTGGTGCTCAGCCCGGTAAGCCAGCCCTCTTTGTTGCTCGCCTCCAGCTGAAGATACTCCGCCACCGCCGGAAGCATAATATTACAGACCCATAGTACGCGCATAATTCTCCCCAATCTACTGAAATATCCAATTCCTGTACGGCAGCAGCCTGATATCCGTACTGTACGCGCTCCGCAAAAACAGCGCAAAATACGCCAGGAATGCCGCCGCGACCAACACCGTCCACAGGATCCGCTGCCTCCTCTCCGGTATCTTCACGATAATCCCCGGTATCAGAAAAATATTGGTGATATTCAGGTAATACCCGATCCGGGATATCTCCGGGATAAACGTGGCGAACACATACAGCACCAGCGCTCCCAGATTGCAGTAAAAACAAAACCGGTTCTTCCTGTCTTCCTCTATTGCCACTCTGTAATAAATCAGCGACAGCACAAGAACCGCCGCGCATTTCGCGATGTTGGTCAGAGAGGTCTCCCCCGTATCGAACATGGAGCCTTCGTAAAAGGGATAAAAATAAAATATGATCCTTCTGTAAAAATCCTGGAAGAGCAAGAGGCTTGCGCATCCCGCCGCCAGAAACAGCATATGACATTTTTTCCAGTTTCGGGAGGCGAGAAAATAGAGCGGGATCACCACCAGAACCGACTTGTGAAACGCCGCCGCGATCAGGATCCAGAAGATAAATTTTCCCCATTCCTCCCGCAGTACATATTTTATACTGTACATGGCGATGGCTAACACCAGATAATAGCGCACCGAATTCAGACTGGAAAAATAGTAGCCGCCTGTCATCAGCAGAAAGACCGTAAAACAGAACTGCTCGCTGAGGGCCGCCATCCCCCGCACAAAAAACAACACGGTAAAAAAAGAAAACACCGCAAAGATCGGCAGATACTGATCGTGATTCAACATCGACTGCAGCAGCCGCACGACCCACACAAAGCCAAACTCAAACGCCACATGCCTCTCCTGCTCGATCAGCAGAAAATCGCTGCGGTACACCCAGTAGTCGTTTCCCACCGCGATCCGGCAGGCGGACACGGCAAACAGCAGAATAAATACCGTAAAGATCAGAATGCGGTTGAACATCTGCTGACGGGTCACGCTTCCCCCGCAGGCCGAAGGCCGCCCGTAAAAACCGCCGCTCAGGCAGTCTGCCCGCGCCGCAGGCAGATTCACAAACCACCCAAGCGCCACCACCAGCACGGTCAGTATCAGATAAATAAAAATACTGTAATCCATTCTATTTCCTCACACCGGCACAGACTCCGACTTTCCCCGGCTCCGGATCCCCCTCCGCATAATGCGATACGCCTCTTTCACCGAAAGCTCTCTGCACATTTTCTCCCTGTGTGCCAGAAGAAACCGAAGCGCCCAAAGTTTCGCCAGGTGCCCGTACAAAAAATGGTAGAGCACTCCTCTGTCATAAAAAAACTTTTCGTGATAGCCGGAAAACCAGGTGGAATCCCCCTCTCTCTCCCTGCCGATCGTCACAGGGGAGGCAAATACCTGATACCCTTTATCCATAAACTGTTTCAAAAACAGACTGTCCTCCCCGGCACTGTACTTTGCGCCGCCCCCGAACAGCAGGGAGAACGTCACGCCGGACTCCAACAGCTTTTCCCGCTTTATCGCAAAACTGACGGCTCCATACCGACCGCAGTTATACCAGCGCACTCTTTTTTCCCGCGTATTGTGGTAAGTTCTTCTCTCTTCCCCGACCTCGATATTGAAGACGATCATATCCGCCGCAGGACATCTCTCAAACGCCTGCAATATCTTCCCCTCATATCCCGCATCATACACGATATCCTGATCCGAAAAAAGGCAGATATCCCCATCCGCCCTCATCAGAGCGGTATTCCGGGAAAGCCCCACGCCCCGCTCCGCCATATGAAAAACCTGAATCTTTCTGCCGTGATGACAAAAGGACTCTGCCTCATAGTGACCGCACTGATTGACTATGATCGCGTCCGTCTCGATATGCATCTCTTCCGCCAGCCTGCGGGGCTCCTTATCCACCACCGAGGCCAGAACCTGCACCGTTGCCATGCCGTCAGTTCCTTTCCGTTTCCTTTTTGCCCGAATTTCTTCTCATTCGTCCCCATGCGTGCAGCACATGCTCCGGCATCTCGTAAGCCCTGATCAGTTTTTCATCCGCCTCCCACAGCAGAGCGGCCGACACACTCAGACCACATTTCCGGCAAAGTTCCAACGCTTTCTCTATCTGCTTCCCGTTGTGAGCTCCCGCCTTTACCGCAAACAGCGCGCTCCCGGCCTTCTCCGCCGCCGGGATCTCCTCCACCCGGAGAACCCCCGCGGTCTCCACACCTCTCTCTGCCAACGCCTTACCTACCTGCTCCGGATCCACTTCCCGGTCCATCGTCAGAACAACCGCTTCCCCAGAAACCAGCTTTCCCGCCAGCGCAGACAGCTCCGGCGAGCGGATCGTCCCCAGCATGGGAATACCATAGCGCCTCTCGAAGGAAGCCGGAATGTAGATCCCCTCATCCAGCACAAAATAAATCGACAGATAAAATATCGTCACCGCCGCAAAGACAACACATCCCAGCATACATGCCCGGAAAGTGCGCACATCCGCCGCCACAAGGGAGGCCTCCGCCGGCTCCTGCAGGATCCGCACATCCGCGATCTCCTTCTGTTCTCCTCCAAAATCTTCCATCGCCCGGATCAACGCTTTCTCTATCCGCATCGTCAGCTCCGGATCATTTGTCGTCACCGTGGTCGTCACGATCCTCGTATCGGACAGCATCGTCGCATACAGATATTCCCGCAGCTGCTGTTTTGTGACGCCTGCCGCCTCCTGCAGTTTTTCGACATCTTCTGTCCCGCCGCCCTCAAATTCTGACATATGTGTCAGTATCTTGTCCGTAAACACATCGTCGGTGATCAGCTGCGTCCAGGTCGTCTGGTTAAAATAGGTGTATTCCTCCCCGTTCTCCTGCACCGCGTAATCGATATAGAAATCCGTCACAGCCTCATATTCTTTCGCCGGTCCGAAGGTCACCTTCACAAGGAAATACGGTCCGCCGACGCAAAACGCCCCCAGAAGGGCCGCGATCAGTATCACCGGGCTCCTCCGCAAAAAACGCAGCACGAGCAGTCTGATATCCAAAGGTTCCTTTCCGTAATTACACTCCCACATACTCTTCTTCCCTGTCTCTATTCCGCCGTCTCTTCCTCCTGCTTTTTCTCTGCCTTCTGCCGCTCCAGGACTTCCGCCTCATGGGCCGCTCTCTCCCGGTGCTCTTTCTCGATGCGCTCCCTGGCCTCTCTGTCCAGTCTCGCCCGCTTCTCCAGCAGTTCCGCGTTGGACTGCTTCATCGCCGTGATCTGCGTCGACTCGATGCCCTCCGTGCTGTCCGGCATCAACAGTATCTTCAATGTCAGGAACATCAGCTTGATGTCCATCCACACGGAATAGTTCTCAATATAGTACAGGTCCAGCTTCAGCTTGTCATAGGGCGTCGTATTATATTTCCCGTAGACCTGGGCGTAGCCCGCAAGCCCCGCCTTCACCCGCAGCCGGAACTTAAACTCCGGCATAACCTCCAGATACTGCGCGATGATCTCCGGCCGCTCGGGGCGCGGCCCTATGAAGGACATCTCCCCTTTCAGGATATTGAAGAGCTGCGGCAGCTCGTCCAGCCTGCAGACTCTGATGAATTTGCCGACCGGTGTGATTCTGGCATCGTTTTTCGACGCTAACCTCGCCTTCCCGTCCTTTTCCGCATCCGCGCTCATACTGCGGAATTTCATGATCCTAAACTCTTTTCCGCCGATGGTGCACCGCACCTGCTTGTACAGGATCGGTCCTCCGTCATAGATCTTGACGGCAAGAGCCGTGAGGAGCATCAACGGAGAAGTAAGCACAATAAGAACCAGAGAGCACACAATATCGATCAGCCGCTTCACAAAGCGCTGGTCAATGCTCATCTTATACTCTCTCGTAAACAGGATCGGCGTGTCAAAAAGACTGAGCTGCTCCGCCCCCTTTAAAATAACATCCGTTATTTTTGGCATGATATATACGCGGATCGAATGCCCATAACAAAATTTCAGAATCTTGTTGCGCACATCCACCGGAATGTCCCAGATGACGATGGCATCATAGGGCTCCAAAATCTCCATAAAGATGTCATCGTATCCCACCCTGTAGCTGATACACTTGCAGATATCATACTTGTCTTTCCTCGTGCCGAACTTCGCCACAATATCGTCGTAGGGTCTGTCCCCGTGGATCAGCAGCATCTGTCTCGGCGCAAAAATATGCTGATAGATAAAGGTGGATATATTGATCCATACGACGACCCACGCGACCTGCATCGTCAGCATATGGAAAAACGGTTCGATCGGATACAGCGCTGTGATCATGATGGATATCTGTCCGTAAGTGATCAGATCCGCCAACAGCGTGGCAAATATCTGGGAAAAGATCACTTCCCCGTTCTTCAGATAACCGATCCGCATTCCACCGTACATATTGGAAAAGAAGAAGATCAGCACCGCATAGATCGCGATAAAAAGCGCCTCCCCCTTCTCAAAGAACTGAAGATTCTGTTTGATCGGTTCAAAATAATAGAGATATAGGAAGCGGATATAAATTCCCACCTGTCCCAACAGACATATTCCCGAAAGGGAAAGTCTTACAAGCCTCTTAAACGCCTCTTTTTCCTGCATCACATATTCCTTTACTTACTTTGTACTCATACCGGCCATCCCCCACAGACCGTGACCTTTCTCTCTGCTACAATTAAGATGCCGCGCCCCCCCGAAATGGTTTTAAACCCTTCTTCTGACCGCCCGGTACGCCCACGGCACAAAATGACAGGCGCTGGCAAAAACGGAAAGTCCCGCCGCTCTCCTGTACAGATTCCAGATGCGCCTGAGCGCTTCTATTTTGTTGGACGACAGACTTTTGCCCGCCCTCCTGTACACCACCAGATTCTCATTTAACCCGTACGCTGTGACGCCGGTCTTTAATATTCTCCACCAGCTCGCCGTGTCCTCGCTCTTTATGCAGGGCATTTCCATCAGAGATCTGTCTATCTTTTCCGTATCCAGCATAACCGTGGAAGTAAAGATCGTCGTGTTGGCGAGAGCCTGCCTGTAATTTAGCGTTCCCGGCACCCGCACGACCTTTCCGGTTCCTTTCGCGTTCTCGTCCCCGAACTCATAGCCCGTAAAGACAAACCCTGCCTGCTTCTCCCTGAGAAAGGCCAGTTCCCTCTCCAGCTTGTCCGACGTCCAATAATCATCCGCATCCAGATAGGCGATATACCTGCCCTTCGCCAGAGACAGCCCCAGGTTGCGCGCCCTGGCCGCTCCGAAAGATCTCTCTTCCTCCGAGCGGATCTCCCGCTTCACCAGCTTTATCCTCTCATCCCGGAGTTCTCCCAGATAATTTTCCATCACATTCATAGTATGGTCCGTAGAACCGTCTTCAATCAACAAAAGTTCCCAATCGGGATAAGACTGCGCCCGGACACAGTCGATCGTATCTCTGATAAAGTTTTCCGCGTTATGGACTGGTATAATAACACTTATCATAGTGTAAAAGCTCCCCTGAAAATCATATCTATCTTACCACAGAAGTCCCTGTTCGTCATCTTTTATTCCAAATTATTTTTGAATATTCTATTAAAAATGCGATAACTTACACTTCCCAAATCGCGACAAATAGTATAATATATTGATAACAGAAAACATTTTCTTACAGGAAATGCGAAGCTATTAACCACATGCCATAATTTGAAAGGGGAATTTGAATAATGGATATTGCAAACATGAACGAGGTCGATCTGGAACGCTATGTCACCAGGATTATGCTGGATATGGGAATTCCGGCTCATCTGAAAGGGTATCATTATCTGAGAGAAGCGATCATCCTCTCCGGCAAAGATATGGAAGCTGTCAGCAGTGTCACAAAGCTTTTGTATCCCACAGTCGCTAAACGCTTTAAAACCACTGACCAGAAAGTGGAGCGCGCTATCCGAAACGCCATCGAAGTCTCATGGACCAGGGGAAACATAGACACATTCGAAGAACTCTTCGGCTACTCCGTGGGCACCGGCAAGGGGCGTCCCACCAACAGTGAATATATTGCAAGAATTGCTGACAAAATAAGACTAGACGTAAGAGATCTGTAATCTATCGATAAAAATCCGGGGATTAAAATCTTTTTAATCCCCGCAGGAGTTTTTATGTCCGACCACGCCAGACTATTTTCCAAATATCTTTTTCTTCCCCTGACAATCCTTTTTGTGATCGTCTTATTTTATTTTCATCATCTGGAATCCAGAAAAATATTCTCGGCGGACATCCTCCCGCTGCAGGATGCCGCCTCCCTTCCTGCCCCCCCAACTCCCACTCTGCTGCTGGATCAAAATGCTGTTTTGCTGTTTAACGGCCACCCTCTTCCCTACGACCAGGGGAGTCAGGTCTATTACCTGTCCCAGAATATGAATACGGACGCCTGGCAGGGCGCTCTCTCCCTGAGTGTTCCCGACGGTGAACTCTATTTCCTGGAAGACCCTTTCCTCCTCGATAAAGCCTCCGCCATCAGCAGCTGCCATGTCTTTTCTCTGTATGCCCGCATCGGAGACGCCTACCAGATCCTGCCGGTCATGGTCACAGGCATCCCCCTGATCAGTCTGACATCGTCATGGTCCGAGGAGCCGGTCTATGATCCGGACTCAGAGCCCGACGACTACTTCTTTAACTCCGAGACAAGATATTACGGAGGTATAACCATCTTCAACGCCAATCCGGAAACCGGAAAATGTCAGACCGTATCCAGCCCGGTCACTTTCCACGAGCGCGGTGCAAGCTCCGCCGCCTACGGCAGAAAGAAAAACTATTCCATCAAACTGTTGGAGGAGGACGGAACAAAAAATGAGCAGTATCTCTTCGATATCGGCACCCACGCCAAATGGAAGCTGATCACCATGTTCAACGACAGCAGCAAGATCCGGGATATGACATCCCTCACGCTCTGGAATGAGATCGCCTCCAGCCAGCCCGATTTTATGGAATACAGCGCGGAAATGACTTACTGCGAAGTGATCGTGGACGGCCGCTACAACGGATTGTGCGGCGTTCTCTCCCCCATAGATGAGGATACCCTGCAGTTGAAAGACGGAGATTCCCTCTACAAACTGGTGGAGTTCGGCGGTCCCTCCCAGAGCGCTTTCGAGTATTCTCTGAGGAACAATTTCAGCGTGGCGTACCCTGTGCGCCTTCGTTATCCCAAGGAGCCCGAAAAAATTCAGGCAGGATGGATGCCCCTGCAGGAATATCTGACTTACGCTTACTGGACACCGAACGCCCACGCCTATATGAGTCTTCTCGATATGCGCAACATCGCCGATTTTCACATCTTTATACAGGCGGTCGCCGCCGCGGACAACCAGTCCAAAAATACTTACATGGTCTCCCGCAGACAGCCCGACGGCCGGTATATTACCTACATCCTGCCCTGGGACCTCAATTATACCTTCGGCGAAATCTGGACACAGGAGCCGGAAAAACTGTACGTCGCTTTCGATGAAGACCCAACCGTTATCTACGCGGAATCCTGCATCAAGCAGCTCTTTGACGAAAATATTTACGGTGCCAACGATCTTCTGAAACAAAGGTATTCAACCTACCGTCAGGACATCCTCTCCGAGGATCATATCATCTCTATCATGGAAGAGAATATGGCTCTTCTCGTGGACAGCGGCGCTCTCGCCAGGGACACCGCCCTCTGCCCGGACAGCGGAAATACGGCTGACCTGACACAGACAAAACAGTTTGTCCGGAATCGTCTGGCCTTTCTGGACGACTATTTTCTGAATGGGGTTAAAGATTCGTGAAAAGAGACCGCACATAGAAATAGAGTTCCGGGTTTCCCGCTTCCAGACTGAACTCCCCGGTATTCGCAAACACCATAAAAAAGTCAAACGCCAGCATCATCAAAAACGCGGCCGCCGTAAAAAAACTCAACAGATAATAGCCGTCCTTTTTTTCCTTCCCGACCTCCGCAAATAAAATACAGCAGATGATGCAGGCGGGAAAAAGGGCGGCAAAAGCCATGTCTGCCGTGTATCTCTGCAGAATTCCGGCGATCGTCGCATCCACACACCCAAGTATGACGGTCAGCCCCAGACAACTCATCATCAGCAGCCACACTCCATATTTTTTCAACATATCCCGCGCACAGACTACCGCCCCATTCAGGAGCGTGATCGTATTGGTCATAAAAATACCGCCAAAAACAAATTCAACGATCGACTTCCCCATATAATTGTCAAAAATGATCGATTCGCAGATATACGGAAAGGAAGCTATCAGACCGGGCGGCTGCAATAAAAAAGTGAACAGCCCCGTCCCCAGACGGTCCAGGTTAAATCCCCGCCTTGTCATATCGTTCGTGGTCAGATTGTACTTTGCGCCAAACTCAAAGACATTTCCAAACCGGACGTAATTGTAATACATCAAAAAACCGGCGACGATCAGATAAGGAATACAAAACGCCAGCGTTTCTCTCAGACTCTCTCTGCTGAACAGTCTCCTTTTCCGGATCGCCTCGTCCCCAAAAAGCGGAATGGCCAGAGCGGAAAGAAGCGCCATCTGGGGACGGCACCCCGCCACCAGAGCAAGGCAGGCGGAACCCGCCAGATAACAGAGCCGCCGCCTTCTCTCCTTTGTCATTCCCCTGATCCAGAATCCCATTCCCCAGATCGTCAGGGCGTTGGCCGTCAGGATCGGTATATTGTAAAAATAGGGTCTCATATACAGAAAAAAGTAATTCTCCGAAAAACAGAGCAGTCCAGAGAGTAACGGCCAGACAAAAAACGGCACTTTTCCATCACCCCAACGCTTCAGGATCTGTCTGACCAGGTAAAAGCTTCCGGAAATATTGCAAAGAGAAAGCAGCAGGTTTACCGTGTAATGCTCGATCGCTCTCCCCGTCAGCAGTTTGAAGGGCAGATAAAAAAGCAGTACCGGCACGATACCAAAATAGCAGTAATATCTCCCCTGATAAAACGCCGTATCCCATCGGTATACGACGCCCTCCCTGGCGGTCCGGTCATAGGGATTTTCCAGCGCGAGCAGCCCCTGCGAGACCCGATAGTCCAGCGAAAAATTTCCCTTTAACAGCGCGTCAGCCAGTTTATCATACTGTTCTCCGACGGGATAGTCATTTACCTCTCTCCAGAGATCGATATTGGAGATATGTGCCAGCAGAGCCATTCCGAAAAACAGGGCCATGATCGCCCCGGCCGCCATCATCTGTCTTTTGCTCTCCGCCCGGAAAACTTTCCCGTGTATGCGCCCGCCCCTCCGAAAAAGCATTGCGAACGCCAGGATTCCGTATATCACCGCCATCCTTATCCCATTTATCGCGAAGGGCTTTCTGCTGTTGATCGATATACGGTTGATCCGAAAGGACTCCCCTGGCATCACCTCAAATATCATTTTGATCGATTTTACTTTTCCGTAGGGATGCAGCGTCACATACCGGCTGTCCGTCCTCCCTCTCCCCCTTAACAGATAGTGGACCGGAAGTCCGTAGGGTAATGAATTTCCTTCATCTGTCAGAATGATCGACACCGGCACCGCGGGAGCCATAAAATCCACATCGATATATATATTTTCAACTTCCGCATTTAAGTGATCCATGGATATGGAAAAGCTTTCAGCGGCAGCCGTGTAACTCCCGCTCTCTCCTCCGGGCACTGCCTCCCCGCTGACCGAAATCATATCGGTCAGTTCCGCACCCTCCCCCGCATAGAAGGTTCTGACCGAGGATAGATTAAACAGAAATATTTCTATCAGCAGTGCCGGGATCAGCAATCTCAGATATCTATTTACCGTCCCCCACTTTTTTGTATATAATATACTCATCATCCGCATATTGAATATAATATCTCTCCTTCAGAAGCGCTCCATACTTTTCGCAGATATCTTGGTGGGACTGCTCCAGCCAGTCGGAGCGCAGATTCTCCTTCTCTTCCAGCGAGAACACCAGATACCCTGCCTCCTCCACGATTCTATCCGAATACATCGCAAAATTGACGCCTATTCCCGCCGGCATGGCACAGATCAGCCGCGGTTCCATACTGTACAGGACCGCGGTATTCCCCCAGCGAAGAGCTTCCTCCTCCATGTTATCACCGGCATCTTCCGCCTGCAGCGGCATCGCCGCTTGAAGTTCTTTTGCAAGCTCTTCCCAGCTTTCTTTCACTCCTGCACCGGGATATCTCTCTTCATTAAAATCCGCCTGGTTTTTTGGGACAAACAAAACACCCGCCGCGTACAGCGCCAGAAACAGACTGCCCCATTTTTTTCTCTCCATCCCCAAAAGCAAAACCATCGAAAACAGAAGGACGATCCCCACTCCCCGATAAAATGTAAAAGCCTCCAGAGAATAGATCGTGATGTACATGATGACAAACAGCATCACGCTGTAGCAGACGATCAGAAATACCTGCCTGTCCCGGTTCCAGAACGCGCCCTGTTCCTCTTTCCTGTTTTTCAGATATCGCACGCCGTCCACACACAATACCACAAACGGCAGACACACAAACACGCACAGCAGAGGCACAAACCAGCGGAACATTCCGTAACCTGTGTATGATAAAAAACAGTTCCACAGATCGATCAGACCTGTCTTAAACATCCACAGAAACGTTCTGACCGCGCCGGAAATATCCCTGTCCTTAAGCGCCTCAAACAGTATCTCCGCCTTATAGATATTGTAGTTGCTCGAGATCAGATGCAGCAGATAATAGCTGCCCCCGGCCTCCGTCGCCATCGCCGGAAAAGAGACGAACGCCCTCCAATACCACTTTTTCTTTCGGCATACGGCAAAAATATAGACAGGAACCGCAAAGGCGAAAAAAATATAGATCTGTGTGATAGCCACGATATAGACCGGCACTATGATATAGCGGAAAGTTTTGCTCTCTCCCTCTTCTTCCCCAAAAAGCAGCCTGTAAAGCATCGCGGCCAGAACGATCGCCAGCGCATACCGCAATACTTCCGACATGATGGTATTCATATACAGCAGTATATGTCCGGAGAACATCTCCAGCAAAATGAGATACCCTGTCCCTCTCCTGTCCGGTTTACACAAGAGCAATACGATCGTGTTGGCAATACATAAAAAAACGACATTCGCTGCCGCCACAGAACCGTACGTCCATCCAAACATCTCGCCCCACAGTGCGTAGGGTAGCAAAATAGCCGGGCTCCAGGCGCTGCCCGTCCCCAAGATGGCATGGCCGCCCTCAAACCCCCAATATCCCTTCGGCATCCCTGTCGCGAGCCAGGTCTTGATCAGTTCATAGTAGGCCGCCTCATCGTTCCACTTTGGCATCGGCAGAGAGAAACCGCCTGCGCTTCCCCCGCACTGTATCAGGGTTATCACACCGAACAGAATAGCCGGAAGCAGAATAAAGGCGGCCGGGAAAATGTAAGATAATCTTTTCTTCATACCGTGATCATCCCTATATTTTTTCTTTACAGATGTAGATCGGTCTCTCCTTCACCTCCATATAGGCCTTAGAGAGATATTGTCCGATGATTCCCATGCAGAAGAGCTGCACGCCGCTGATCAGACAGAGGATGCAGATCATGGATGGCCATCCGGAAGTCGGATCGCCGAAAACCAACGTCTTCACGATGATGACTACGATCATCAAAAAAGCCAGCGCACAGAACAGGATCCCCAGAACGGAGGCGAAAGCAAGAGGCGCCGTGGAAAAAGCCATGATCCCCTCCAGGGAATAGGCAAACAGTTTCCAGAAAGACCACTTTGTCTCCCCCTTTTTCCGTTCCACGTTCTCATATTCCAGCCATTTTGTCCGAAAACCCACCCAGCCGTATATTCCCTTCGTAAAACGGTTGTACTCTTTCACCGACAAGATGGCGTCCACCATCTGACGCGTCATCAGGCGGTAGTCTCTGGCGCCGTCGACGATCTCCGTCCTGGATATCTTTTTCATCAGGCGGTAAAACATCCTTGCGAAAAAAGAACGGATCGGAGGTTCCCCCTTTCTGCTCACCCGCCTTGTGGCCACAGAGTCATAGCCCTCCTCTATATAGGAAAACATTTCCGGCAGCAAAGACGGCGGATCCTGCAGATCCACATCCATTGTCACCACATAATCCCCTTTTGCATGCTCAAATCCCGCATACATGGCCGCTTCCTTGCCAAAATTCCGGGAAAAGGAAACCATATGCACCCGCTCATCGGCCTCATGAAGTTTTTTTACCTCCGCCACCGTCCTGTCCTTCGATCCATCGTCCACATAGATGACCTCATAGTCCAGTTCTTTCTCCTCGAAAAAAGGCTTGTTTTTTATAAATTCCCCATAAAAATCGGCGACTGTCTCTTCCTCATTGTAGCAGGGTACGATCACGCTCAGCAGCTTCATATGCCTCCTCCGTGTCACAGCGTTTTCATGTTTCTACCAGTATATAGCCTTTTCCTTCTTCTTGCAAGTCCCGGGCTCCAAAAGACGGCCCGCGCATCTCATAAACCACGAGCCTCTCGCATCTTCCGACTTCTCGGCCTCCCGCAGCGATGCACCGCTTCTCAAACTCTCCGCCCGGAACCGTGCCGATATAACGGCTCCTCAGCGTCTCCAGGTTTACGTCCATATAGCCGCCGTCGCACAGATTGATCCCGAAGCCTTTCGGGACGGCATAATACGCGCCGAAATCCACCGTTTTCGTCTCGCCGTCCACGCTGTCCCAAGCCGTCCATATGACAGTATTATCATAATTCGGGGCATCTCCGGCAAGTTCCATGCGCTCCTCCAGCTGCTCCTCCAGATTTTTCAGGTCATCCCTGTGCTCTTCACTTCCGTAGGGCAGGGCAAATTCATAGGGAATATTCCCGCGTCCCACAAAGAGCAGCAGAAAAATCACCGTCACCCCAAGCGGCAGACACATCCTCCTGGCTCTGCTATGATCCCCCATCACAGGCAGCAAAAACAGGCATCCCACAAGGTAGACAAGGGTATGACGGCCTCCTTCCTGGATCCGGTACATCAGAAGATCCGCCACAAAAAAGCCGAACATGCCAAACAGCATCTGGCCCTCCAAAAGAAAGCCCTCCCAGTTTTTGCGGACTATTCTGCGGACCGTTTTTCCGGTCAGATACAACAGCAGCAGCAGAAAAACAAAGTAGTACAGTCCCGCCGCAGAGATCAGCCCGCTCCCCGTGGTCAGATTTTCCCGTACCATACCGAGCATGGACCCAAACGAAGTGCACAGCTTCCAGACCGTATATCGGAGTCCCGCAAAAATCCCCTGTTCGAAATACACCGTGACCCACTCCGTATAAAAGAGATCGGTGAGATAGGGGGCGCTGAAAAAGTGATTGACCGCGCCGTAGACGGCTATCGTCGCCGCGGCAATCCCTCCCGTCGGCAAAAACGCCTTTTTCCCCTTCTGTCCAAACAGCAATACCGCCGGTGTGAGCAAAAACAGGATCAGATACGGCCGCATCCATGTCATCAACATCACCAGCACAAACATTACATATATCATCCACCGTCTGTATCTTTTTCGACAGGCCTCCGCCAGTCCCAGGAAGACGATAAAAAGGGCGAACAGCTCCGGCTCCGGGATACAGGAAAGGGCAAACCTTGTCACCGGCACAAACGCCCCGTACAGAATACCGATCCATATACTCTGCCGTCTGTCCGGCCTCACCAGCAAAGCGAAGAGCAGCATGGCCAGCGATAACAGAGCGATATTGCACAGCATCGGCGAGAGAAGATTCCACCCGAAAAAGAAGCCCCAGATAACCCAGAACACCAAAAGCACCGGGCTCCACGCCGCAAAGGAGAGGCACAGCCCGTGGCTCTCATTAAAACCGAAATACCCCTGCGGATAGCCAAAGCTCAGCACATTTTCCGTCAGCTTATAATAAAACAGCTCGTCGTTCCACGGGGATGCCGGCAGATAGATCTGCGAAAAACTCTGTCCCTCCAGAAGAGGATACATCAGGGCGCAGACGATAGGAATGAGCGCCAGAAAAAACGCGGCACCGGCCACGCCTCTTTTCTCCCTGTTCCAACTGAAAAATCTCCTTGTCCTCTCCAATTTAAACTCTCTTTCCTAGACAAATTCACTGTCCCAGACATCCACCCCGTTGTCCTGGAACACCTCGTGGAGCCGCACGGAGAGCTGTTTTTTTGTCACGCCCTTTTTCAGGATCGCCTGCAAAAAACCACCGCCGCCCGCTCCCGCGATAAACCGCCCGTCGATCAGATCCGCACAGGACAAAAAGATCTGGTCGATACAAGTGTTCGTGGCGCCCATATCCAGCTGTTTGGACAGCTCCCAGTGCCTGTTGAAAAGCTCCGCCAGCGCATCGATGTTGCCCTCTTCCAGCGCCCAGCGCATCCTGACCGCCGTCACTTTCATGGCGTCCAGCGCATCCACAGACTCTTTTCGCCCGCCGATATAATTTCCCACCACTTCCCGCAGCAGATTCCGCGCCAGTCGTCTCTGTCCGGTATAGATCAGCACAAACCTCTCCTGCAGTTCCCTTTTCGCCTCCTCCGGCAGGGTGACCTGCTCCACCTGTATCTTCTGGTCGATCCCCGATCTCGTCGTGATATACTTGATCCCGTTGGTCAGGCCGCCCACCTGATCCTGCCAGCCGCCTCCTGTGCTCATCATCTGCTCCATGCAGAGCACGATGTCATAGAGCGCTCCGTCGCTGCAGGAAAGCCCCAGAAATTCATGGAGCGCTTTCACACACGCCCCCGACAGAATACTGCTTGTACCCAGCCCGGAGCCCTTGGGCACCCCCACCACTCTGGTGGACAGATAAATACCGCCGCCCAGCCTCCGCAGGATTTCCTGCAGCGTTTCGGTACCCGCCAGCGGTACGATACCGCAGGAGATCAGCGCCGCCTTGTGCAACGCAAAAAAGTCAAACGGATCATGGCAGTTCCGAATCTCCTCTATCGTCTCACAGACGCCCTCCGCGCCGATGTCCTCGCTGGCAAACTCCACACGCAGCCTGTCCAGCTTTCGCACCTCCACCTGGATCGGCAGAATACCGTTCAATTTTAATGCCGCGTTCAGCACCACGCCGCCGTTCTCGTTGCAGTAGGGCGGCGTGTCCGTCCACCCGCCTCCCCAGTTCACCCGCACCGGAAGTCTTACCAGCACATGCTCGTTTTTGATCTGATAATTTTTATTGTCCTGAATATACTTTCTGCTGTTGTCGTAGACAGCTTTGCCGAGACTGTCAAAACAGAGCCTCTCCAGCACATCATATCCCGTGTCCCCCGCAAAGACGACATTTTTCTCCCGCATATACCGCGACAGGGCATAGTAGATCCGCATTTTCAGAAGCAGCGTGCTCCCGTTCGCTTTTTCCATCAATATATCAAATTTCTTCTGGTCGATCCCCACCTGGCCGAATACCTGCAGCGCCTGATCACAGGGGACGCCTTTCTCCAGTTTCTCCGCGAAGCAGGCCGACAGCACCAGATCTTCCAGCCTTGTCTTCCAGGGCAGAATCGCTTTCACATCTGCCCGGGCAAAGGATTCGTAGAGACTGCATCTCTCCAGGGAAAGCCACCTCGCCGCGGCGGGGGACGGCGCTTTCTTTTCCGACAGCTTCACAAGCAGCATTGCCTCCTGAAATGCCTCCTCCATGCTGCCGCAGACAGGATAGAGCTTTGCGAACCAGAGGTAATGCTCTCGTTCTCCCCAGACTTCCTCCGGCGAAATGCCATAGTAGGAAAGCATGTCGCCAAGCTTTCCGTAGAGAAAATCCGTATCCTGCTCCAGCGTTCCCTTGGGATTATCCTCCACGCCATAAATCCTCACGGTATATCTGCCGTCTTTTAACCGCAGGGCGTGTACAGTCACCTGCGGCGGTATCTGTCCTTCTTTCAGACAAAGCCCCGACAGAATACTGCCCTCACCGACGCTGACGCCGCTCCCAATATCGCAGTCCTCCAGATAGCAGCCCTCTCCGATATCCGTGCCTTTCGCAATCAGACTGTTGTGGGCCGCGTAGCGTCTCTCCTCCGGTCGGTTCGTACAGACCTGCTTCTTCCAGTGAAGGTACTCATAATTCTCCACATCTTCCGTCACCAGATCCAACAGCTCTCTCGTCGTCCCGAAGTGAATAAATTCCGCCGGCGAGAGGCAGATCACCTTCATCCCGAATCCATGCAGCGCTTCCCATATCTTTGTTCTGCAGTCTTTCAGCTCCTCGCAAAAATTTCCCTCCGGAGCTTCCCTGTAGTACTCTTCCAGTGTGGAATCCTTCGCCAGGGGATACAGAAAATCTCCATAAAAGCTGATTCTCGCCCTCTCGTTGACAAAACGATCGAACTTTACAGGATCTGTTCTGTCTCCCGCCGCAATCAGGGAAAACAGAGCGCCGAGCAGCCCTGCATCCAGCATCACCGCGCCGGTATCCAGATCCACCATTCCCTGTTCGTTCACGGCTCCCAGTTTCTGAAGCTGTTCCTCCGACTGTTTGTGCAGGAAACGTTTTACCATGCCATATCCGTCATTTAAAAATACGCCGTGTTCTTTTCCGGTGGAGACAGGCTCCTTGATCGAGATGGCCGCCGCCCCACGATACTGCAGATCAATCTGCAGCGCATTGAACAACAGCAGCACATCTCCCGACATCACGAGCATGCCTCCCTGCATCCTCGCCGGGATACCCGCTGTCGCTGCCATAAATTCATCGAACAGGGTGGATGCCCTGCCGTTCGGCAGCTCCCGAGGAACCGGGGAAAACAGTTTCCCGCAGACGCTGTACTGGGGCACTCTCTTGGAATCTCCTCCGGAGTGAATCACGAGAAGTTTCTTCTGAAATACATCCCGGCTCTCTTCCGCTTCCACGAGATATCTCAGCACGTTTAAAGTAGCCCCGCCGCTCCCGACACGCTTTCCATCCGGATCAGGAAGCACCACGTATTTCGTCTTCCCCGGCAGGAGCGTATTCTGCTGCCTGTACTCGATCTCTTTCCGGTAGGCGGCGGCCTGGTCCTCGTTGGACGCGGTCAATATCACATAATCCCAGCAGGGAAAAGAGCGTTTCCGCAGCGCCCTCCTGTAATCCTCCCAGGCATCCATGTAGCTTTGCTGTAAAAACAGCGGTTTCATTTTGCTGTAGCTTATGCTCATACTTTCCCCCGCATAAATTCCGCTATGGCATCCTGCCAAGGCGCAAATGTAAAATCTGTGGTCAGACGCAGCATATAATTATCCAATATGGAGTACGCCGGCCGCTTTGCGGGCGAGCCGAATTCTTCCGTCGTAATATAGTTCACCTTCGTATCTTTTCCAGCCAGCCGGAAAATCTCCGAGGTAAACTCCGCCCAGCTGCAGCTCCCCTCACAGGTTCCGTGAAAAAGCCCATAGTTTTCCGTGGGAAGCAGATATCGGATCGCTTTTGCCAGTTCTGCTGCACTGGTAGGCGAACCAAACTGATCTTTTACAACCCCTATTTCCTCATGTTCTTCCGACAGCCGCAACATCGTCTTCACAAAATTTCTGCCGTCCCCGTAAAGCCATGCCGTCCTGACAATAAAATATTTGTCGCCAAAATCCCGCACGAAGTTTTCTCCTGCCAACTTTGTCTTTCCGTATACGCTGACGGGCCCTGTCTGATCAAACTCTGTGAGCGCTCTGTTTTCTGTCCCCGGAAACACATAGTCTGTGGACACATGCATCAGTTTCGCCCCGATCTCTGCAGCCGCAATACTCAAATTGCGCGGGCCGATCGCGTTGATCTTATAGGCGTTATCGATATCCGTCTCACACTTGTCCACATTGGTGTGCGCCGCACAGTTGATAATGGCATCCGGTTTTATCTCTCTGACAAACGAAAGCACATTGTTTACATCCGTGATATCCAGAGGAGTGATTCCCTCTCCCGGAAATACATCCGTATTGATGATCGTGGTTCGCTGCTCCTTTTCATACAAGTGATTCAACGCTCTGCCCAACTGACCGTTGCAACCGGTTATCATGATCTTTTTCATTTTGATTTCTCCCGTTTTATTTTCCTTATCTAACTCACCACGCGAGTAATTTCTGCCTCTATTAAAAATACCACGGAAACGAAACGCTTGCAAGGTGGAAGCGTCCCTTGTTTGTTTTCAAAAACTATGCTATACTACGAAAAATATTCCATCAACAGAATATCGTTGAAAAGAAAGGGCGAATTTCAAAATGAAGTCTTACCTAAATCAGATTTTTCTATCTTTTTTTCTTCTGTTATCAGGTTTTATTTTATTGATTTGCTTCACCGGCACTTTTCATCATATACCTTTTCTTTACATCTTGGCAGTTTCGTTTTTCTGGCTATTCCTGTTTTTTATGCTCTTCTTTCTGCTGAATAAATGGAATGACAAGCTCTCTTTAATAAGCAATAAATGGGTAATCTTCTTTCTTTTTCTCTGGGGCGTTGTTCTGTTTTTATTTGGCAATTACATAAAAGGGGAGCCGGCAAGCGATTACTGGTATATTCATTCATTTTTAACCGATTGGGTCAATGAAAATTCTCCCGACTGGTCCTATTTTGCCAGATGGGAAAATAACCTTTCTCTATTCTATCTGTTTGCTCCAGTCGCCAAGCTTGGATATCTTCTCGGTGTAACGGATGTGCAATATTCCCTTGCTGTTTTTAATACTATATTATTAACAGGCACAGGCTATGGCATCTACTATCTGATCAGCAGTGGTTTTCCTGAACTTAAAAAGAATGTTGTTGTCCGTTGGATGGCGCTTCTGCTTTATATGGGATTTATCCCCATATGGGGAAGTGTTTTTTATGCTTACTCGGATTCCGCAAGCATGTTTTTCTCAGTAATTGGTATGGCACTTTATTTTTCAAAGAAAAAACATTCTCCGCTTCCTTATTACATCAGCGGTATCTGCATCGGCGTTTCCTATTTATTAAAGCCTACCGCTTGTTTTATCATTTTAGGGTTATGGCTGGTGCAGCTTGTACTGAGCGCTTTTCAAACATATTGGAAGAGAATACTCCTATCTTTCGGAACAGCTCTTTGCATCATCGTTTTATTTCGGTTTTCTGTTCATTTTATGCCCCACCAGACTTATCTGGAATCTTATAAAATGCCCTGGCAATACTGGATCTGCATTGGAATGACAAAAGACGGCACCTACGATGAAAATATGGACTCCCTCGCAGTGCCTTTTTTTGAAATGGACTCTTTTACAGAGCGCAAAGAATTCGGAAATCTTTATATCCGTGAACACCGGCAGAACCTTTGGAATGCGGAACGGATACTGGATAAAACACAGGTGAATTTTGCCAACGGACTTTTCGGATTAAACGAATATGTGTCTAAAAAAACCTGGTCTATTTTTGATCCGACCGGAACCTATAATACTTATGTTGTTGCTATTTTCTCTCCCTATTACTATGTCATGCTGCTCCTGCTCTGGTGCAGCGGACTGCTTATGCTTCTCTTTCACAGATCAGAGTTCTCTGGCCACAATTTATCGAAAGCGATTATGGCCGATATCATCGGACTCATACTCTTTTTGTTTTTCTGGGAGACAAACAACAGACAGCTTTATAACCAAATGCCATGGTTTGCCGTGGGAGCCGCTTTCAGCATCAATATGTTATCTGATTTTATTACGCACCATTCATTCTCAGATTGACCGCATCATTGTGTATCAGATTCACACTCTTTAATTGTCACAACATCCGATACAATAAACACCGGACGCTTTCTCGCCGCATCATAGGTCCTCCATAAATATTCCGCTATGATGCCCAATGAGATATTCGTAATCCCAAAGCCCAAAGCCGTAATACTGGCAAGGGTAGAATAACCTACCGGCACATTAGGATTTATCAGTTTGTTGACAATTGTGGATATCCCAATTACAACTCCAATACAAAATATAAATACTCCTACTATACTCACTAAACGAATCGGAGCAAATGAAAATGCCACAAAAGAGTCTATAAATAGTTTCATCTTTTTAGACAAAGTCCACTTTGAAACCCCTGCACTCCGCTCATGAAAATCCATGGACAATACGGTACTCTTGAAACCCGCGTCCATCGCCTGCAACATGATGGAAGAATTAGCTTCCATATTTTCATTCAGATATTTTCTCACCTTTGCATCAAAAACTATTGTACTTATACCTCCGGAAGAATAACTTTCGACAGCATATTTTCTCATCATCCATGAATATATTCTGGAAAATATCCTGTTTGCTTTCGATACCTTAATGCTCTTCTTTTCTATATATACCGCATTATATCCTTCACGTATTTTCTCATAAGATAACTCCAGCAGTTCCAGTGGTTCCTGCAGATCACTGCCGAGCCACGTGCTTATCTCATAAGATGCATACTGTAATCCCGCCCTTATTGCAGCATGTGAGCCAAAATTTTTAGAAAATTTAACCAGTTTCACCTGTTTGATATTTTGAAAGGCACACTGTTTCAGTATCTCCACTGAGGAATCTGTGGAACCATCATCCACAAAAATTAATTCTAAAAAAAAGTCAAATTTTTCTGCATACTTATCAATAGTATTACAAAATTTGCGGATGCCATCTTCTTCATTTAAAAAAGGTACAACCACTGATATTCCATTCAATTCCCTCATTATTCTATTCACAGAACCCTTTCTTTCCCCTTGTAAAGGACAATTCATTAGTTACTCTACTTTTATCCTCAATGATTGTATATAATCTACTGCTTTCATCTTTTTCTGCTCTACCTCTATTTCATCAATAGTCAAACCTGTATTTTCTCCACAAACAATTATGATTTTTTCCCTTTTTTTATCAATCACGCCAATCTGCCCCGGTGATCCGTATATGTCCGCCTCGAACACTTCTGCCTTCCATAGGATTATTCTTTTCCCCTTATAAGTAGTATAAGCCCCAGGGTATGGAGCAGATTGTGCTCTTATAAAATTGTATATTTGAGTGCTGTTCCATTCCCAATTTATTCTCCCATCACTTTCCACCCTTTTTCCACAATAAGAAGCACCTGTATCTTTCTGCACATGTCTTATCAGAGTTTCTTCCAACAAGTTTCTATAGTAGTTTTTAAAAAATATCAGGATTTTTTCCTCAATTATTGAAAGTACATCCCCTATATAGTCTTTTTCCGATATCTCTATTTCTTCCTGATAAAATATATCCCCTGTATCCAGTCCGTCATCAAATGAAAAAACAGAAAAACCAACCTTTTTCTCGCCGTTAATTAATTGCCAGACAAGTGGAGCAAAACCGCGGTATTTCGGCAACAAAGAATTATGGATACCTATAAATCCCCCTTTTACCTGTTTTAAAAGTCCAGAATCTATCAGATAATACCATCCTACAACAATACATATGTCCGGGCTATATTCCTTTATCTGGTATCTTATGTCACATTTTCCGCTTAAAATGTGCAACGGCAGATGATACTCACTGCAGTATGCCTTAAACCTTGCCAAATGGCTCCGATCATCACCCGAATCATCTATTGTGATACACGCTTTTAACTTATCTGGGAACTGCCTGCTTATTTCCCTAAGCACTGCAAATCCTAACTCTTTACTCCCGATAAAAACGACCCTTTCTAACATGACCTTTTCCTTTACAACACACCCTTATACCAATCCAATGTTTCTATAATACCATCCTCATATGTCATCTGCGGCTCAAACCCAAGAAGCCGTCTTGCTTTCCTTATATCCGCACAAAGCTTTTTGACATCACTTGTCCTCTCCTCTCTGTGCTCCCATTCTCCTGTATATCCCATGTAATCACAAATCCCTCGCAGTAAAGAATTCATGGAAATATCCTTCCCTGAGCCGAGATTGATAACCTGTCCACGGGAAGCTTCCTGTTCATATGCCATGATCAACCCCCAAACGGTATCTTTCACATATAGGAAATCTCTCGTCTGTTCTCCATCCCCATTCACAATTGGCCTTCCGCCGTCTTTGATCCGTATGGCAGTCGCCGGTATGATTCCTGCCAGAGGCCCTTCCGCATTCTGTCTCGGGCCATAATTATTAAACGGCCTGACGATTGCTGCATCGATATCCAATACTTTCATAAAACTCTGAATCATCAAATCTGCTGCCGCTTTTCCTGCTGCGTAAGGTGTCGTAGGGTCTATCGGATGATTCTCATCCATTGGCGAATACTTCGCAGTGCCATAAGCCTCCGACGAAGATGTGTGTATCAAAGTTTTAAAGGCGCCTGATTTCATAAGTTCCATCAGAGTGTTAGCCAGGGAAACATTCACCATATAGGCATCCAACGGATTAAAGAAGGAATAGTTGAGCGCTATTGTTGCCAAATTAAAAACAACTTCTATATCTTCCTTTTCCATAACTGCCTGCATGACACCAAAATTTCTGGCATCGTCCCTGTATAGCTGAAACCTGTCCGATTTTAAAGCATCTTCAATATTTTCCATTTTTCCCAAAAAGAAATTATCAACACAGACAACTTTACCTGCACCTTTTTCCAACAAAGCATCACATAAATGACTTCCGATGAACCCGGCTCCGCCTGTCACTAACACATGTTTTCCCTGAATATCCGGCATCTTACTTTTCTCCCATTTCGTCTATTGTTTTTCGTATCATATCTACAACATATTTCTGATCTTCTTCCGTGATTCCTGCATACAGCGGAAGTGTAATGGATAAATGATCACATGCATAAGCCACTGGAAAATCTTCCGGTTCATAATCAAATCTGTTTTTGTAATAGTCCAGCATATGCACTGCATGTGTTCCCTGCCTTGTTGCAATCCCCTTATCTTCCAGTCTCTGCAATAATTCATTCCGGAATATGCCGCCTTCCGCCGTACCCTGCAGTTTTAAGGTTGCAAGATCCAGCATACACACATAGGATTGATATGTGTGGAAATACCCTGCCGGTTCTCTCGGTGTGATAAACTCCGGCAGATTATCCGATATCAGACGATCATATAAAGAGGCCCCTCTTCTTTTCTCCGAGATGATAACATCCAGCTTTTCCGCCTGTGCCAGGCCGATTGCCCCCTGTATATCCGTCATTCGGTAATTATACCCTGCCTCATGAAATTCAGGCAGTAAAAATCCTTTCCCTTTGTCTCTCGCATCTGCCGACACGGTACTTCCATGGGTTCTTAGTTCCCGCATCCGTTTCGCAAGTTCCGGATCATCTGTCAGAATCATACCGCCTTCCCCGGTCGTTATGGATTTCCGTGGATGGAAACTGATACAGGAAGTATTGCCGAAACCGCCCTGATGAGTCTCACCGATCTTCGCCCCCAGCGCACAGGCTGCATCCTCAATCACTTGCAGCTCATACTTCTCTGCAATCCTGTTGATCTCCTCTATTTCACAGCATAGCCCAAACTCATGAACTGGTACAATTCCCCATAATATATTGCCACTCTCTTTATTGACCAATTTCCCACTTTTCCGGCAATATTTCGTCTGTATTGTCATCTCTATCTGTTCGGGATCTATGTTGAACGTTTCCCGCTTTATATCCACCATTACTGGGACAGCCCCCGTCTCCACAATGGCATTTTCTGTCGCCACAAAAGTAAATGCAGGCGCGATGACATCCATTCCTTCTTTCATCCCCTGCGCTTTCATGGCAAGATGCAAAGCCGTTGTACAGGAAGTTGTCGCCACACCCTCCGCCACCTTCTCATGCAATGCAATCTTTTTTTCAAATTCTGCCACCTTAGGGCCCTGTGCTACCCAGCCGGAATCCATCGCTTCTTTTACCAGCAGTAATTCTTTTTCTGTAAAACAGGGCTTTGTCACCGGTATTTTTTTCATCATTCTTCCCTCGTTTTATTCTGTGTGTACTGAGGATATTCTTTCATACAATTCACACATTTTCCACATTCATCCAGTTTATAACCGCATTCACATACCCATCCGATCTGTCTGGCCGGATTCCCGACAACCAATGCATGGGCAGGCACGTCTTTCACCACCGTACTGCCGATTCCTATCGTTGCATACTCTCCGATCGTAATACCGCAGCGAATCGAGGCGTTTGCTCCGATAGATGCGCCCCGCTTTACAAGAGTGTCTGATACTTTCCATTCGCGGCTGAAAGCCCTGGGATACATATCATTGGTAAATGTCATTGACGGGCCCAAAAATACGTCATCCTCAATAGTAACTCCATGATACACATTGACATTATTCTGGATTTTTACACGAGAACCTATCTGGACATTCTCATCAATGTATACATTTTTACTGACAACACATCCCTCTCCCAATCTGGCACCTTCACGCACCTGTGCCTGATTCCATATCTTGGTGCCGTCTCCCACCATCGCGCCTTTGTCTACTTCTGCCGTCGGATGGACATATATATTACTCATTTATTTTTCCCCATAATACTGATTTACCGTATCGATCACATACTGTACCTGTTCATCGTTCATCTCCGGAAATATAGGAAGGCAGACGGACTGCGCAGAAACTTTTTCCGCTGTAGGCAGACTGCTGTTCACCACTCTGCTGTTGCTGTCATGAAACGCTTTCTGCCGGTGCATCGGCACCGGATAAAAGGTTCCGCATCCCACTCCATGTTCCCCCAGGTAAGCGCACAGGCTTTCCTTATATTCCGATAAAATAACAAACTGATGCCAGCAGGGTGTCGTATCTTCTCCATATTCGGGAAATACTACTTTATTTGTGATACCAGCCCTGTATTTTTCCGCAATCCTTTTCCGTTTTCTGTTATACTCATCCAGATACTTTAATTTCACAGAGAGCACACAGGCCTGCAACGCATCCAGCCTTGAATTATATCCGATCAGATAATTGAAATATTTAAAGGGGTCATACAGATCTGTCACCTTTTCCTGACTGCTGAGCTCCTCAGAACCTCCCCGTAATGCTTTCAGCGCTTTCGCACCGTTTTTGCCGGCTCCATGTTCATGCAGCGCCCTCAGGATAGTATCCAACTCATCATCGTTTGTTGTTACCATCCCACCATCCCCGCATCCCCCCAAATTTTTTGTCGGATAAAAAGAAAAACAGCCAACATCGCCCAAAGTACCTGCTTTTCTTCCCTTGTAGGAACTTCCTATCGCCTGCGCATCATCCTCAATCACTTTAAGATCATGCTTCCCCGCGATCTCCATGATCGCATCCATATCGCAGAGTGCGCCGAATATATGCACCGGAAGAATGGCTTTCGTTTTTTCTGTCACTGCCTCTTCAATCTTTTCCGGATCAATCGTATAATCCCTTTCTTTAATATCCACAAATACAGGAATTGCTCCTGTTACGGCAATGGCTTCTGCTGTAGCAAAAAAAGTAAAAGCGGTGGTGATCACTTCATCCCCCGGCTTAATGCCACAGGCCCGCAAGGCAAGCACCAGCGCATCCGTTCCGCTGTTGCATCCCATCGCATGTTTCACACCCAGATATTCTTCCATCTGTCTCTCAAAATTTTGTACTACACTGCCCCCGATAAAGGAACAGTCTTCAAATATTTTATGGATCCCGGGTTCTATCTCTTTCCATAAGGGTTCATATTGCTGTTTTAAATCCAAAAATGGTACGTTCATCTTTATATCCATTCCTTTCGCTTCGCTCAAGGCACAAAACGCAATGAAAATGGTTTGCCTGAGCGTATTTTT
>RAZE01000017.1 GCA_003611955.1 bacterium 1XD8-76 | reverse complement strand
GTAATGTAAAAGGATTCCGAATTTTTGGATTTAGATGTTGTCACCCGCATGATTATCACCTCTGTTATCAGTATACCACACATCACTAAACATTACTAGATAATAAAACAAAAAAGTTGACAAAAAAATAAGCCTATTACAAGGCTTAGAGATACGTTTTTGATTACTGATGTGTCAAACACCCGTATGTATGATTTTTCTCCGAATTTCAATAGCTATCGCAAATTTTTTTAATGTGATACATTTCTGATACAAAATAATTGCCTGTTGCTATCTCTTCTCCTTTTGGGGTATACTGTTTACAGATGAGATTATTATCATGAACTCAAAAACCGGAGCTCTCTCACGCAATGACAAAAAAAAGAACAGACAATAAAAAAACGGTGCGGAGCACCTGGTATAAACTGGATCTGTCGGCGATCGTCTATCCCACGCTGCAGCGGCGGGACTTCTCCTCGGTGTACAGACTTTCCGTCATACTGAAGGAACCCGTAAAACCGGATATTCTGCAGAAAGCCGTCGACAGGACGCTGCCCCGCTTTCCGACTTACAAATCGGCCATCCGCAAGGGCCTGTTCTGGCGCTATCTGGAGCCCAACAACAGACCCGGCCCCTTCGTGCAGCGGGATATCAACAATCCCTGTATGCCCATGCCCTTCAAGGCAAACAACCGTTATCTTTTGCGTGTCTACTATTATGACCGCAGAATTTCCCTAGAGGCGCATCACTCTCTCGGAGACGGCACCGGCGGCATGTATCTTCTGCAGACCATCACCGCCGAATATTTGAGACTTCTGGGGGCCTCCATAGCCTGCGGCGGTTTTGTGCTGGACATCCGCCAGGCGCCCGATCCGGGAGAGCTGGAGGATGCCTACATGCGCTACGCCAGCGCGCAGGTGAGACCGCCACGCCCCAGCGAGAAAACGTACCGGGTGCGCGGCACGAAGGAACCCTTTTATACGCTGAATATCGTGAACGGCATCCTCTCTTCCTCCGAGGTCAAAAAAGTGGCGAAGACATACCATGTCACCATCACGGAATACCTGAACGCCGTACTGCTCCACGCCCTCCTGGAGAAACAAAAGAGTGAAAATCCCTACCGCCTTCTGCCGGTCAGGATCGCCATGCCGGTCAACCTGCGGCGGTTTTTCCCTTCCAAAACACTGCGGAATTTCATCACGATGATCTACCCTTCCATCGACCCGCGGCTGGGAGAATACCGCTTTGAGGAGATCGTTCTCCATGTCCATAATTATATGCAGTATTATATCAATGAGAAGTTTCTGAGAGGAGATATCACCACCAACGCGGCCACCCAGCGGAATCCTTTTATCCGGATCGTCCCTCTTTTTCTGAAGGACTTTGTCGTGCGTCTCTTCTACACCAGAGTGCAGGACAAAAACTCCTCCGCCGGTCTCACTAACATGGGAGCCCTGAAAGTGCCGGAGGATATGGCTCCGTATCTGGAGCGCTTTGACATCTGCATGGGACAGCCCTTTTCGAGCCGGACCAACTGCGCTATCATCAGCTTTCAGGACACCCTGACCATCGGTTTTGCCAGCAGCATCAAGGAGGCCGACGTGGAACGGTATTTTTTCCAAAAACTGGTGCGGGACGGTATCCATGTGAAAATAGAAAGCAACCGAAAATAAAAGAACCGAAAAAGAAAGGTAATCGATTATGTCATACTGTGTACACTGTGGAGTAGAACTGGATCCCTCTCTGAGAAAATGCCCCATGTGCAACACCATTGTGCTGGATCCCAACAATATCCCCTGGTCTGAGGCCTCCTCCCCCTATCCGGACAGAAGAGGGAAAGTTGAGCCCGCCCGCAGAAAGGACGCCGCGATCTTTGTCAGCGTCCTTCTCCTCACGATCAGCATCACCTGCGGTCTGTTGAACAGACTGGTCTTCTCCAGAAATCTCTGGTCTCTTCTCGTGATCGGTTTTTGTCTGGTCGTCTGGGTGATCTGCATTCCTTTCATCTTCTACAGAAAGCTGTCCCCCTACCTCGCCGTTTTTCTGGACGGACTGGCGGTCTCTTTCTATCTGTACCTGATCTCCCGTCTGACCGGTTCCACAGACTGGCTCCGCTATTTAGGGCTTCCCATCACCGCCCTGTTTACTTTTTTGTTTGAACTGTTTATGCTGTTCACCCTGAAGGTCAACCGCTCCTTCTTCTCGGTGACGCTCTACATCTTCTCCCTGATCTCCTTATCCTGCATTGGCATCGAACTGCTGTGCCGCAACTTCCTGGAGGATCCGATGCGCCTCACCTGGTCCGCCATCGTGCTGACGGTCTGCGTGGTCTTTATCATCGCCATCGTCACGATTCTGCTTCTGCCCAGAGTGCGGGAGGAGGCGAGAAGAAGGCTGCATTTTTAGCACTTCTCAGATCTTTATCTCCCCGTGCTTTCTCTCCGCCTCATCCAGGCTCTCATACCCGTAAAACCTGGTCTCATTGGCTATGATCTCTTTCAGAGTATTCTCGCCCCGGGCGTAAGCCTCCTTCGTTTCCTGATAGATCAGATCCCTCGTCCTCTCGGAATAGGACATCAGCTCACAGCGCAGATAGCTCTCCGTGGAAGAACCCGCCGCGGGATCATCCTCCCCGGTGGTGGCCACGCGCCCACGCTCTCTGATGTTCGGATAGTGCTCCGCCATACAGGCGTCCCACTCCATATGGATCTTCACGATCTCCTCGACCTTCTCCCGGCTCTCATCGGAGATCTCCGGCAGATACTGCTTTACGTTCTCATACTCCTCCGGGTAGGTGGTCTCCATCATGCGTGCGTACTTCTGCCACAGCAGGTTGTCGCCGTTCTCGATCGCCCTGACGCAGTCCGCCCTGTAACTCTCCAGCACCTCCTCCGAGTACGCCAGCCACTGGCTCATCCGCATCTTGAAGAACGTGTCCGGGTTGTCCTGACAGGAAGCCCTGCCGCCGGTATTGTACACATGCTGGAACATATCCCACTCTAACTGCGTGATCTCAAAGACAAGCTGCTCCTTCTTCCCTAATTCCGCCATATCAGACATCCGCCCCCTTTTATTTTCCTCTGCCGCAGCACTTTTTGTACTTCTTACCGCTGCCGCAGGGACAGGGATCGTTCGGATATATCTTGTCCTCCTTCACAACCGTCGTGGAAGACTTCTGCTCCTTGTACAGCTCTTTTCTTCTCTCCTCGTCAAAGATCGGCTCCCACTCCTCCAGATTGTAGAGCCAGTCGGCTCCCGCCGCCACCATGTTCTTGTACAGCAGCTCCTTCTCAAAACCGAGATTGACTACCGTATCCTCCTCCATCTCCTCGATGGGATTCTTCTCCTTCAGGCTGTCGTTGATGCCGTCCAGAAAACCGGTCATGGTCATTACGGTCACGTCATACTTCTCCGCCAGCTCCTTGACCGTTCCGGTCACCACCTCGTCCGGGTTTTTCAGAAGCTGCGCGTATATCCCTTTCTCATCCTCAAAATACTGGTTCCACAGTCTCTGCAGATCTCCCTTGTTTGCTGTCTCCGAATACGCGGCGTCACGCCATTTTTTCAATAAAGCCATACTATTTTACTCCTTACTTTTGTTCTTTCTATCTCCTTTTAAATGCCGATCGGCATAGGATTCGCCTCAGTCCGTGCACACGCCAAGCGCCGCCAGTTCCCTCACCGCCTGTTCCCTGTCCTGAAACAGGATCGTATGGATGCCCATCTCCCCGGCCGTCACAAGATTTTTTTCCGTGTCGTCGAGAAATACGCATTCCTCGGCCTTCAATCCATATCTGTTCAGCAGCAGCTCATAGATCGCCGCATCCGGTTTGATCACTTTATCCCGATAGGACAAAATGCCGCCGTCCATATATTCCAGGAAATCCAGCGCGTCCGCGCACTCCGTATGGGCTTTGTGGCTGAAATTGGAGAGGTAATAGCAGCCGTATCCCGCTTCCCGCAGGCTCCTTACCCAGGGGATGGCATATTCTCTCTTCACCACCATACCGTGCACATTCGCAAAGATCCGGCGCAGCTGCTCCTCCAGGGAAGGATCATTTCTGACAAACCCGTCCACCAGTTCCTCATCGCTCCAGACTCCCCTGTCCACTTCATCCCAGACAGGACTTTTCACCGTGGCTTCCGCCAGCCTCTCCAGCGTCTCTCCCTCATACCCGAACCCGATAAAGAAATCTCTCCAGCAGAAATCCGCCAGCACATTGCCGATATCAAATATAATATTTTTCACCATAAACACTCTGTCCTTTTTCGTCTATTTTAAAGAACTTTCCCGATAAATGATATCTTCTCTTCCCGGGCCGTTGCTGACCATTGTGATCGGATATTCGATCTGTTCCTCAATAAACTCGATATATTTTCTGCAGTTCTCCGGCAGATCCTCGTACTTTTTGATCCCGCGGATATCGCTCTTCCAGCCGGGCAGCGTCTTTAAGATCGGCTTTGCCTTCTCCAGTTTGCAGGTCACAGGGAAGTCCGTCGTGATCTCCCCATCGATCTCGTAGCCCACGCAGACCGGGATCTCGTCCAGATATCCCAGCACGTCCAGCACCGTGAACGCCACATCCGTCGTCCCCTGCAGACGGCAGCCGTACTTGGACGCCACACAGTCAAACCAGCCCATTCTTCTGGGACGCCCCGTGGTGGCGCCGTACTCTCCGCCGTCTCCGCCCCGGCGTCTCAGCTCATCCGCCTCTTCCCCGAATATCTCGGAGACGAAAGCGCCGGCCCCCACCGCGGAAGAATAGGCCTTGCATACCGTCACGATCTGTTTGATCTCATAGGGCGGGATCCCCGCACCGATGGCGCCATAGGCCGCCAGAGTGGAGGAACTTGTCACCATGGGATAGATGCCATGATCCGTATCTTTCAGTGTCCCGAGCTGCCCTTCCAGCAGGATGGTCTTCCCCTCCTTCAGCGCCCTGTGCAGATACAAGGACACGTCGCAGACATAGGGTTCCACCATCTCCCTATATTCCCGCAGCGTGGAGAGCAGTTCTCCCGGCTGCAAAAGCGGTTTGTGGTACAGATGCTCCAATGTCACATTTTTCAGTGCGCAGACTTTCTCCAGCTTGTCCCGAAGCAGCTCTTCATCAAACAGATCGCTGACCTGAATGCCGATCTTCGCGTACTTGTCGGAATAGAAAGGCGCAATGCCGGACTTTGTGGAGCCGAAGGACTTTCCACCCAGCCTCTCCTCCTCATACTGGTCGAACAGAATGTGGTAGGGCATCACGATCTGCGCCCTGTCGGAGACCAACAGTTTCGGGGCGGGTACTCCTTTCTCCGTGATAGATTTCACTTCTTTAAAGAGCACGGGAATATTCAGTGCCACACCGTTTCCGATGATGCTTGTGGTATGTCCGTAGAACACCCCGGAAGGCAGCGTGTGCAGTGCAAATTTACCATACTCGTTCACGATCGTATGTCCCGCGTTTGCACCTCCCTGAAAGCGGACGATGATATCCGCATTCTCCGCCAGCATATCGGTAATTTTGCCTTTTCCTTCATCTCCCCAGTTTGCTCCTACAACCGCTTTAACCATGTCTTTCCTCCATCTTTTATACGTTAATTTCTGCTTTCACTCCCAGCAGTTCTCTGTTCTCCTCCATAATCGGCAGTACCACATCGCTCAGGAAAGCATCCACCTGCTGCGGTGCCCTTCCGACGTATTTGGACGGATCCATACAGGCTTCCAGCTCTTCTTTTGTCAGACCGAAAGTCTCGTCCGCCGCGATCAGATCGAGCAGGTTGTTCTCGCCGCCCTCCATCTTTACGTTCTTTCCCGCTTCCATGGAAAGCTGACGTATCTTCTCGTGGATCTCCTGTCTGTCGCCCCCCGCTTTCACCGCGTCCATCATAATATTCTCAGTCGCCATAAAGGGCAGCTCGCTCATCAGACGCTTCTCGATCACTTTCGGGTAAACCACCAGGCCGTCCACCACGTTCAGGCACAGATCCAGCACCCCGTCGATCGCCAGAAACGCCTCCGGGATCGAAAGCCTCTTGTTGGCGGAATCGTCCAACGTCCTTTCAAACCACTGGGTGGCGGAAGTCATCGCCGGATTCATAGCCTCCACCATCACATATCTGGAGAGGGAAGCGATCCGCTCGCTGCGCATCGGATTCCTCTTGTAGGCCATCGCGGAAGATCCTATCTGGTTTTTCTCAAAAGGCTCCTCCACCTCCTTCAGGTGCTGCAGCAGTCTGATATCGTTGCTCATCTTGTGGGCGGACGCCGCGATCCCGGCGAGCACATTGCAGACTCTCGTATCCACCTTTCTGGAGTAGGTCTGTCCGGACACTGGATAGCATTCCTTAAAGCCCATCTTCCGCGCGATCATCGGATCGATCATATCTATGATCTTCTGGTCCCCGTTAAACAGCTCCATGAAGGAAGCCTGCGTGCCGGTGGTCCCCTTCGAGCCGAGCAGTTTCATCCCCTCCAGCACATGATCCAAATCCTCCAGATCCAGGCAAAACTCCTGCATCCACAGCGTCGCGCGCTTCCCCACCGTAGTCGGCTGGGCCGGCTGAAAGTGCGTAAAGGCCAGGGTCGGCAGTTCTTTATAAGTATCCGCAAACTGTGCCAGTTCATCCAAAACATTGACAAGTTTTTTCTTCACAAGGCGCAGAGCTTCGGTCATAACGATAATGTCCGTGTTATCCCCCACATAACAGGAAGTCGCCCCCAGATGAATGATGCCCTTCGCCTTCGGACACTGCTGCCCGTAGGCATACACATGGCTCATCACATCGTGCCGAACCTTCTTTTCCCGCTCTTTCGCCACATCGTAGTTGATATTGTCCGCATTCGCCTTCAGTTCGTCGATCTGCTCCTGCGTGATATCCAGTCCCAGCTCCTTCTCCGTCTCCGCCAGGGCGATCCAGAGTCTTCTCCATGTCCGGAACTTCTTGTCCGGCGAAAAAATATACTGCATCTCCTTGCTGGCGTACCGCTCCGAGAGCGGGCTCACGTATCTGTCTGTTGCCATCTTCATCTCCTATTCCAGTTCCGCGGAATCTCCTGCATCACATCTTATTCCGCTGTTTTTATGCCTCGAATTCCCCTCTGATATCCTCCTTCGGCGGTTCGATCGGATACTTGCCGGTAAAGCAGCCCTCGCAGATTCCGATGCCGCCCACCATCTCCTTCAGTCTTTCCAAACGCAAGTATCCCAGCGTATCCGCGCCGATGACCTGCCGGATCTCCTCCGTCGTTCTGTTGTGGGCGATCAGCTGTTCCCTGGCGGGCACATCCGTCCCGAAATAGCAGGGCCACAAAAAGGGCGGAGCGCTGACCCGCATATGCACCTCCCTGGCTCCCGCATCCCGCAGCATGCGCACGATCCTGTCGGAGGTCGTTCCCCGGACGATGGAATCATCGATCATCACGATCCGCTTGCCGTCCACGGCCTCTCTGATCGCGTTCAGCTTCACCTGCACACTGTTCTCTCTGCTCTTCTGCCCCGGCTTGATAAACGTTCTGCCGATATAGGTATTTTTTACAAAGGCCTGTCCGTAGGGGATCCCCGACTGCAGGGAATACCCGAGGGCAGCCACATTCCCGGACTCCGGCACACCCACCACGAGATCCGCCTCCACAGGGGAGTCCATCGCCAGATATTTCCCGGAGAGGATCCTGGACTGGTAGACGCTGACGCCGTCCAGGCGGCTGTCCGGTCTCGCGAAATAAATATACTCAAAAATACATCTGCCGTGCTTCTCCGGACTGATGCACATGCTCCTGTCCGATTCGATCCCCTTTTCCGGGCTGATCGTCACGATCTCCCCCGGTTCCACATCCCGGATAAACTCCGCGTCGATCGTATCGAGAGCGCAGCTCTCCGAGGCCAGGATATAGGTGTTGTCCCGCTTCCCGATGCAGAGCGGCTTAAAGCCGAAAGGATCCCTCGCCCCGATCAGCTTTCTGGGCGACATGATCACAAGGGCGTAAGCTCCCCTGATCTTCGCCATGGCGCGGGCCACAGCCTCCTCCACGGTCCTGGAGTTTAACCTCTCCCTCGCCACATGGTAGGCGATCACCTCCGAGTCAATGGTCGTCTGAAAGATCGCTCCCGTATATTCCAGTTCCCGGCGCAGCTCCGGCGCGTTCACCAGATTTCCGTTGTGGGCAAACCCCAACGTTCCCTTCACATAATTCAGCACAAGCGGCTGGGCATTCTCCCTTGTGGAGGAACCCGCCGTGGAATACCGGACATGTCCCACACCGATATCGCCCACCAGCTTTCCCAGTTTCTTTGAGCTGAAAGACTCATTTACCAGCCCCATATCCCTGCTGGAAAGAATCTTTCCCTTGGGGCCGTTCGTGTCGGAGACCGCGATACCGCAGCTCTCCTGCCCTCTGTGCTGCAGGGAGAGAAGACCATAGTAGATCGTCTCCGCCACATTTCCGCCATCGAAATCGTAGATGCCGAAAACACCGCATTCCTCCCGCAGCTTATCGTTTAACTCTTCCTTTACAAAAATTTCTTCCGGCATTCTTATAATCCCAATCTGTTGAATACTTCGTTATAGGCTTCCTCTACGTTCCCGAGATCTCTCCGGAAACGGTCTTTATCCAGTTTTTCATTGGTATGTACATCCCACAGTCTGCAGGTATCCGGACTCACCTCATCCGCCAGAATGATCTCATCGTGACAGCGGCCAAACTCGATCTTAAAATCGATCAGCTTCATATCCGCCTGCAGGAAATAGGCTTTCAGCACATCGTTGACCTTAAAAGCATACTTTTTGATCGTGTCGATCTCCTCCCAGGTCGCCAGCCCCAGCGCCACCGCAAAATAACTGTTGATCAGCGGATCGCCCAGATCATCGTTCTTATAGGAAAATTCTATGGTCGGAATCTTCAGGGCTGTGCCCTCCTCCACTCCGAGTCTTTTCGAGAAAGAACCCGCCGCCACGTTCCGAATAATCACCTCAAGCGGCACGATCTCCACCTTTTTCACAAGCGTCTCCCGATCACTCAGCTCTTCGACATAGTGGGTAGGCACCCCCTCCTTCTCCAGCATCTGAAACACTTTGTTCGTCATGCGGTTGTTGATAGCGCCCTTCCCGACAATCGTCCCTTTCTTCTCTCCGTTGAAAGCCGTCGCGTCATCCTTGTAGTCCACGATCAACAGGTCCTCGTTGTCGGTCCTGAATACTTTTTTGGCCTTTCCCTCGTAAAGCTGCTCTAATTTTTCCATACTTTCCTCCTGATTCCGGGTCTGGTCTGCCGCCATCCCAAATTTCCTGTTACCCATTCTTTATCATAACGCATGAGACAAGTTATTGCAATCGTCGTTATGCCTAAAATTGAATACCCTGCCATCTTCTCAAACAGCAGGGCATTTCCAATCTCTGTATTTCTGTCAGGAAGCGGCCAGTTTCCCGATAAACTCCTGCACCCGCTCCTTGGAGGAATGGAAGAGCTCCTCCGGCGTCCCCTCCTCCTGGATCAATCCGTCCTCCATAAAGATGATCCTGTCGGAAACTTCCCTCGCGAAACTCATCTCATGGGTGACGATGATCATCGTCATATGCTCCTTTGCCAGCTGGCGGATCACCTTCAGCACCTCCCCGGTCAGCTCCGGGTCAAGCGCCGAAGTCGGCTCGTCAAAAAACAGGATCTCCGGCTTCAGGGCTAACGCCCGGGCGATGGAAACCCTCTGCTGCTGTCCGCCGGAAAGCTGGCAGGGGTAGGCGTCCGCCTTATCCTCAAGTCCCAGCTGTGCGAGCAGCGACCTGGCGGTCTCCTCCGCCTCCTTCTTTGGAATGCCGGCGACTCTCACCGGCGCATCCACAATGTTTTTCAGCACGCTGTAGTGCGGAAACAGATTGAAATTCTGAAACACCAGTCCAAAACAGCGGTGAAACTTTCTCAGCTCCTTTTTCGGGACATAGACGGAATCTCCGGCGGCATCCCCCTCCGGCCTGCAGACGGTATGCCCCAAGTAGGAGAGACTCCCGCCGTCCATATTTTCTAAAAGGGTAGCACAGCGCAGAAGCGTGGACTTCCCGGAACCCGAAGGTCCGATAATGGAGACCACCTCCCCCTTTTTCACGGTCAGAGAAATATCCCTCAGAACGCCCAGCTCATCGAACGCTTTCCGCATATGTCTTATTTCCAGTAAATTTTCCATTCTTCGCCCTCTCCGCGGTCACGCTTCATAGTATCTGTAATGTTTCTCGATCCGCTCCATGGCAAGCGCTACCAGCAGATTAAACACATAGTAGTACGCTCCCGCGATCATCAGCGGTACCACCGTGGTCTGTGCCGCCGCAATCTGCTTTGCCACGGTAAACATCTCCGCCACCGCGATCACAAAAGCCAGGGACGTATCCTTCACCAGGGTGATGATCTCGTTTGTCACCGAGGGCAGGATCCGCTTGATCACCTGCGGCAGAATGATCAGGAAAAACGTCTGCATCCTGCCGTACCCCAGCACTTTTGCCGCCTCGTACTGTCCCTTCGGCATGGACTCTATACCGCCCCTGTAGATCTCCGCGAAATAGGCGGCATAGTTTATGGCGAACCCGATGATCACCGCGATAAAACGGTAGGCAGCCGAGATCCGCAGGCCAAACAGATAGTACGGGCCGAAATACACCACAATGAGCTGCAGCATCAGCGGCGTTCCCCGCATGACGGATATGTACACTTTTGTGACAGTCTGCACGATCCCGTTCCGGGACATACGCCCGAAGGCCACGATCAGTCCCAGCGGAAGGGAAAACAAAAGCGTCAAAAAGAATATCTCCACCGATACGATAAGACCGCTCCCCAGTTGTAAAAATATTGTTCCCAGATCCATTTTCCAATCCCGCCCTGCCCTTCGCGATTACTTATATTCTTCCATACAGAGAAACTCCGTAAGTCCGTACTTGTCCGCCAGTTCCTTCACTTTGCCGTCGTCGTAGAGTTTGTAGATATCCTTCTGTACCTGCTCGCACAACTCCGTATTACCCTTCAGAAAGCCGACCGCATATTTCTCCGAAGCCAGACGCTCCTCCAGCATGACATAGCCGTCCCCTCTGGATTCGATCTGATAGGCCGCCACACCGATATCCATCGCCAGACAGTCGATCCCGCCGGCTTCTAAATCCATAAAAGCCGTATTGTAATCCGCATACTGGGTCATCTCCCCAAAACTTGCGAGCAAAGCCGCGTTCTCCTCGCTCTCCAGCGCTGCCAGGGCGGAAGAATCCTTCTGTACGCCCACCACTTTGCCCGCCAGATCCGCAGGGGTACTGATACCGGAGTCCGCCGCCACTACATAGACCTGGCTGTTATCGATATAGGGATCGCTCCAGGTGTACTCGTTCTCACGTCCGTCCATCGTAAACCCGTTCCAGATACAGTCGATGGCTCCGGAGGACAGCTCCATATCCTTCGAGTCCCAGTCAATGGGCTGTTTCACCAGCTCCCATCCCTCCAGATCGCAGACCGCCTGCGCCATCTCCAGGTCGAACCCTGTGTATTCGCCATTCTCATCCGCGTAGCCGTAAGGCGGAAATTCCGCGTCAAACCCTACCGTAAAAGTCTTTCCCTCCTCCGCCTTGCCGCCGCAGCCTGTCAGCATCCCAGCCGCAAGCGCGCCGCATAACAAAAGTGCCGTCGTCTTTTTCATAATATTCCTCCTCATTTCGTCTCCGCTTTATTCCTTTAGCAATTTATCAGGCTAAAGCGTTCTTATCGTACCACACTACGCGAAGACTGTCAATTCTTTGTTTTTTATCTTTTTCTGACCGCCCCCGCCTTCTTCTGCTTTTTTTCGTACTCCGAGATCAGCGCCAGAATCTCCCCCTTGTACCGGGGATATTTCCCGCTGATATCTGTTATCTCCGCCTGCGCCGCCCTGGCCAGCTCCCTGTTGTAGTCCATCTGTTCCCGCAGGACTTTCCGGCGGCTCACAAGCCCCTGGCGCAACTCCATCATGTTCCGCTCATCCAAAACCGCTGTGACTTGGTGGAGCCACACGCTGGTGTCACGGATCCTGGCCTGGCGCAGCAGCCGCAGAAATTCTTTCTGATAGTAGACATAGTCCTTGGAGACCTGTTCGAGCCGTTGCCTCTCCTCCTTCTCCTCCCTGTATCGATTCCACAACGACTGCAGTTCCGCCGTTTTCTTCACATGAAATTTCAGGCACAGATAGTCCAGCAGATGCTTATTATTTACATAGCGTATCTTCACCGTGTTCTGCAACAGGATCAGGCGGTTGATATCTTTCTCCACCCGGACGATCTCCCGCCCGGCCTCCCCGTGCCTGATAAAGAGCTTGAGGATCACCACCGCCGCGCAGCAGACTGCCGCCGCGTACCCCAGCTTTGTATCATACTTCCACACGACCTGCATAATAAACAGCAGGACCAGCGCGACAACCAGCGCGATAAAGCAGATGCCCGCTGCACCGGAAGCATTTTTCAGTTCCCTCTCCAGCTCCTCCTGCCTGTACTCGTACGCATGGCGCTCCCCATTTAACCGCCGCAGGTCGCTTTTCACCAGTTTTCGATACTCCTCCGCCTCCTGCAGTTTCCGGATGCCCTCTTCCACATCGTCCTCCAGCTGCTCCATTCTCTCGAAATCCGAATCGGATATCCGGTTTTTCTTTCGGGTGTAACCGCTCTGTTCCTCCTCCAAAGCGGACAGCTTCTCCGCCATCTCCCGGATCTCCAGACGCATGACTTCCGGCGCCCTCTCCAGCTCCTCGATGTCGGTCAGGTGCGAGGTGACCATATCGTACTCGTAATCCAGATGGTGGAGCTGTCTCTCCGCATCGGCTATCTGCTCCAGGATGCTCCGGATATACTGCTCCCTCTCCTGCCTGTTGTGCATACTGACCTTTTCCCGGTGAAACACCGGAATCGTATTCTCGACGCTCTCCTCCAGCCCGCCGGAAACGCCGTCCGTCCTTTTTCTCCTGAAAATCCTCTTCCAAAAACTCATGGTTTTGCCACCATCTCTCTATAATTTTTCCGCATCTCTGTCAGTTTTTCCGAAACCGCCTCATAGTAGCCGGTGTCCCGGTGTTCGAGCAGCTTCGTCAATCTCCCGTAATCCTCGGAATTTTCGTATTCGCTCCCGCATTTTTTCATCCGCCTCTCCACTTCCAGAGACTGTTCATGCCACATGGGATGATCCGCTATAAAAGCAAGATATTTTTCCTCCGAAAGGCTCATGCGCAGGGCCGTCAGATAGCAGACCACTTCCTCCTCATTTTCCGGGTTCTCCTGATTTGCCTGAAAAAAGGCCTCCGCCGCCTCCTCAAAGCAGAACAGTCTGCCGAACGCCACTCCCTTGTTGTGGAGCAGCTGGGAACGCATCACGTGGTTCATGGAGGGAATTTCCTCCAGCACGCTCTCATATTCCAGAACCGCCTGCGCGTAGCGCTTTTTTTCCAGCAGATAATCCGCAAAGTGTTTTCTCCGCGTGGTCGCGTCCATATCCGCGCTCACGCGCAGCAGTTCCTCCGTCTCCTGCCTTTTCTTTTCCGATCCGAAATGAGCGTATTCCAGTATGATCCCCACAAACGCGCTGGGGGATCCGTTCTGTCCTATCAGTGTGTACAACGGTTTCGCCAGCCCCCGCAGTCCGCACTCCTCGTCCAGCCATTTCGCCAGCTTCAGATCCAGTATTCCTCTGTCTAACAGGAACGTATTCTGGCTGAGCGTGAAACAAAGCTCCTCCACACAATAGACATATGTATTTGTCTGTGCCACATAGTAGGGATTCTCCGCGTATCTCCCCACCGCCTCAATCAATCTTCCCATATCCGCCTCTTTTTACTGTAATGGAATATCCTGTTCCCAGACCTGTCCGAAGCTCTGGTATATCTCTCCGAAACCCATATCCTCCGTTTTTATGTGGAGCGTGACCGCGTCGCACATGCTCATCGAAACGCGCACTCTCGCCGCTCCCGCAGGCCTCTCTGGAAATCCGGACAGCTCCACTTTCTCATAGCGAACCGGATATTTCCCCGCCGCTTCCTTCTCAGGGGCCACATTGGTGAGGGGCGTGAGCGTCACCTGAAAGCTGCTGCCGGATTCCAGATAAAATTCGTTCTCACACTTCGCCCCGGACCATTCCATGCCGGCGTCCAAAAGCGGCAGATAGACTTCTTTTCCCTCCCTCACGATCTGCAGTCCGATGTTTGTCTTCAGTTTTTCGTTTCCCAAAAAGATATATTCTTTTCCCTCTTTCGTCAGGCAGAACTTTTCTGACGCGCCGTAGGAAGCGCCCTTGCTGTAGAGATTGTTCCCCTTGAACACTCTTCTGCCGCGGCAGATGTACTGCAGACTGCGCTTCGCCCAGTCCTCCTGAAAGCCGCTCCCGACCAGAAATACCGAGCCGATCGTTCTGTTTTGAAAAATACCTATGATTTTCTCCAGGACCTTCTCATCCAACGTTTCCATCTGCCCGGCTTTCTCCGACTCCTCCGCCTCCCAGACGGGTTCCGGGCATTCCGGAAATTCATACTCGGTCACAAAACACACCACCGGCGTCGTCCTTCTGTTCCACTCTAACAGATAGGCTCTCAGAACTTCCTGAAAGTCCAGTATGACCGATCCGGACAGACGAAATTCCGGCGGCTGATGCAGCAGATAGTAATAGTAGCTCTCCTCATGGTTCTGAAAAAACACCTTCGTATTTTTCAGCCCCAGAGCGTCCACCACCCGGCTGATCACTTCGACCACACGTCCGTTGGATCTTCTCGCCGTAAACATCAGGATCTCTATCCTGTCCGTCGGCGCGATCACGGAAAACAGTCCGAAACACTTTTTCACAAACAGCGTGAGCAGCGTAAGCGCATCGTACTCCGTCCCTTCGATCACCGTTTTCTTATCTTCCAGCGCACCGGAAAATAAATGTTCCACGAAAGTCCCCTCTTCCTCCTGCGCGACGCGCAGCGCCTCTCTGCCGTAAAGCCACTGACTCATACCCCTGCGCTTATACAGGACGGTGGGGATATTGTACTGCTGCGTCCCCGCCACCGCCGGCACCGTCTCCGCCTCCGGCTGCTGTACACTGCAAAAACTGATCTGGGCATCCCGGTCTCCCAGATCAAATCCCACCATATATTTATTATTTTTCTCCATACTGTTTTTTATTTGCATATGTGAAACAATTCCTCTTGCATGGCATCCGTTTTCTCATATTCGATCAGCATACTGTCCAGCGTATCATAATCCTGCAGCGCTTCCGCTATCACGATATCGTTCAGCAGATGGAACCTGCCCTCGGGCGTATCCGTCTCCGCCTCACTGCGGGATATACTGCCGCTGCTGGTAAGTTCCTCCTGCCTCCCGTTTTCATCCGTGTATTCCTCCGTGATATAGTAAACCATCTTCTCCCCGAAAAACAGAACGAACATGCTGCTGTAGATACCCGCGTACACTTCCCTCATCTCCGCTTTCCGGTAATCCTCGCCCTCCGCTTCCTCCTGGAGCATATAGTGCAGGAAAACCTTTCTGCCCGGTTTCGTCACATGCTCCAGAACCGTTTTATCACAGAAGCGCCGCATAAAGGGAAACATGCCCGTATATTCCAGTAAGCAGGACAAAACCACCCCCTCCTCCACCAGTCTGCAAAGACAGTTTTCCAGGACCTTTCTGCCCTCTCTCCTCAGCCTGCTTCTGTTCTCCGCATAATATCTGACGTAGGCGAGAAGACATACTTTCTGCATCGGTTCTCCCATCCGCAGAAGCCGTTCCAGCTCCTCGAATACCACCGCCTCCGTCATCTTATCTTTCACAAAATAGTCGTAGCAGCACTGGGACACGAAGGCTTTTTCCAGAGAAATATCCGCATCCCGCTCTATCGCCGCGCTGAAGATAGCCGCGATCTCCCCGACAAAGTAGCCCGAATACAGCATCTGGACCAGAATCCTCTCGCTGAACCCATGCAGATCCAGTCCTCTGTCTCTGGCAGCCTTCCAGATATCCCGCATCTGTTTTGTGCTCCCCCGGAAATATGCCAGCAGATATTCCAACGTCAGCAGATCCGTCTTTCCCTTCTGGAACGTATAATAACAGATGAACAACAGCTCCTTATCCTCGATCTGATTGGAATCCTGTATCATCTTTGAGGCCAGCCTGAGCAGCGTCTTCAGCGCGATGCCGTTCACTCCGTACTCCCGTATCCACTCTACCGCTCTCTCCAGTTTTTCCCGCAGGACCAGATACCGGACGATCTCCCCTCTCTTCGAAGCGTCCAACAGAGACGGAGAGAGCCCGTCCAGAAAGATGTCCAGCTCCTCCATCATGTCATTGTCATAATAAAACTGCGCCATTCCCGGGACAATGGCCTGCCTGTAATCCGGATCCACTTCCTCCCCCGCCAAAAGGCACTCATAGCGCTTTATGTTTTCCTTCGTAATGCCCGACATATCGGCGCCGCAGAGATATGCCTGCAGGGAGATCGTCTGAAAATCCCGCCCCTGTATTTCGGAGAGCAGTCTGTCCTCCGTGAAGAACCGCTCCATCTCAAACCCGTCCCCCGGCACATATCGGTTTCCCATCCCATCTTCCAGAAGCAGCGTATATTCCTCCCCGTAAAGAGGTATTACCGCCTGTCCGTCCGTCAGAACAAAGCTCTTCTCCCCCACTTCCCTCGTATACTGCAGGATCAGTTTTCTCATCCGGGTGTCCGACGTTTTTAAACGCACGGAAAACAGCAGCGGCGCCAGATCTTCCCCCGTCTCCTCCAGCATGACATCACTGACGATCACCTTTTTGTACAGGAAGGCAAGATGTCTGTTCACCAGTCCCTTTCCTGTCATACGCACCACAAACTCCTGGATATGGAAGCGTTCTTTTTCATACAGATCCGGCAGTTCGCTCCGATATTTCAGCAGAGAGGCATACAGATAGGAGCTTCTCTCCCAGTCCAGATTGTTGTGGTAGGCAAAATACATATAGACTACCTTCGGCAGTTTGATCAGTTCCTCCATATCCAGACTGTACATATAGTACTCATACAGTTTTGTGATCCGCAGATTCTCCTCCACGCCGGCGGCATACCACGGAAACTCTTCCGTTCCCCGCCTGTTTTCTCTGATCAGCAGCGTGCATATATTCTGCAGCGTCTCCCCATCCGCCCGCTTCTCGTAGCTCTTTTTGAGCACGGGCAGAATCCCTCTCAGATTTCCCTGCTTTCTCGGCACAAGATAGTGGAGCTGCATAATGATCTCATCCGTCAGCAGATCATGTTTTGCCGCATATCGCAGCATCTGCATCTCAAAATCTCCCAGTTCCATAAAAAGCGACGGTTCCAACTTGATCAGCAAAAGAGCTTCTATGTAAAAGACAGGACTGTTGCAGCCTCTCTCAAACTGCTGTTTGATAAACATCCACTTTTTTGCGTAGGACATTCCGTATTCCGGCGACAGATAGAGAAGAAGCCATCCGATCCGCCAGTTGTTCGGCTCCCGCTCATAGCAGGACGCTGTCTCCTCCGCAATTTTGTTTACATAATGTTCGTCTTTGCCCCGCAGCGTGCTCAGATACAAATAATAGCACCAGACGGCATTATCCATATCTCGGCTCTGCAGGATCGAGTTGCGGGCCTGGTCCAGCATCCATCCCGCCTCATTCACCCTTCCCTCCGTGATCAGCAGGTGCGCCCGGTAGAGTTTCGGCTCCGGGTCCGCGTCGTTCAGCTCAGCCCAGGCATCCATGATCTCATAATTCCGGGTAAGCCAGGTCCTCGTGCTGATCTTTTTCATCCGGAAAGCGCCGTAATACTCCATGATCTGTACAAGCAATTCCTGTTTTTTCCGATAAAACGATCCCTGTCTGTACTCCTCGTCCTCCACCCTTACCTCCACGGGCACAGAGGTTTCCATAAAACTGTTATAAAAGTGCAGACTGCCGCAGTTAATTCCCTTGTGGAGTTTATCTTTGTTTACATAATAATAGAACATGCAGCGATTTCCCAGAAAATCATCATCGCTCAGCTCTACCTTGTCCACGGAGAGAAAATCTCCTCTCACCTCCACCTGCAGCCGGGTATAGCCCCATCCGTTTTTTGTCAGAAGCACTTCATGGCGCCCTATGCCTTCCGCCACATCCTCGAGCCGCAGTTTATCCTCGTCGATGATATAGTTGGTCGTCTGTTTTTTATGGATGGCGATCAGAAACTCTTCCACGTTCCTCTCGTTTCCGAAATATCGGGAAAGTCCCCGGTACAAACCTCTGTACTTTCTGTCGCTCCCCTCAAAAAGTATCTCAAATCCGGGCTGATAGAAAAGACGGACCGCCTCCGCCCAGTCACTTTTTGCCAGATTGGCAAAATGGAACAGATTTTTCATCGCCCCCAGACTGGTTGCCATAGTGCGCTTTGACACCATCACCACAAAGGGAAGCGCATACTCCCCCTGGTTGCTGACCACATAGAAATTCCCCTGCAGCACGTCGCCGCTCTCCATACCTTTTCCATGGAACAGGTAACCGATCTCCTCCCCTGTCCCGAAAAACTCTTCCGCCAGACACTCCATTCTGTCATCGGAAGTATAGATAAACCCCCTGGTCACACACCCCGGTTTTCCAATCACGCGAAAACTCCCCTCACAGTCCTCCCCCGCCTGAAGATGGAGCTCGATCCTGCTCTCGGAAAATTCCAGTCCGCCTCTTTCATATTCAAATTTTTCCTCTAAGATTCTGTCTACAACTTCCCTCATGTCTCTTTCATCCCCTGTCCCTTAAGTATATATCAAGCCTCGTGCTTTCGCAATAAGCAAAGACTGTTCGCCACAGTTGTCTAAATGCGAAAAATGCGGTATACTAAGGTGAGCAATTCAAAAATAATATATGTGAAACGGAGAAAACACCATGGATATATCCAGACCGCTGATTGAACTTCAGGGGCTAACCAAGGTATATAACGGCTCCACTCTGGCAGTGAATCAGATGAACCTGATCATTCCGAGAGGGCGCATTATCGGACTGCTCGGCCCCAACGGAAGCGGAAAGACTACAATGATCAAAATGATAAACGGGCTGCTCACTCCCACCAGCGGAAAGATCCTGATAAACGGAGAAGCTCCCGGTCCGGCTTCCAAGGCTGTCATTTCCTACCTTCCGGAACGCACCTATCTGCCCGCCGGTATGAAAGTAAAGGACATCCTCTCCTTTTTTGCACAGTTCTACGCGGACTTCTCCATAGAACGCGCCTACAATATGCTGCAGATGCTGGCGATTCCGCCCACGGCGCAGTTAAAAACGCTGTCGAAGGGCACGAAAGAAAAAATCCAGCTCATCCTTGTGATGAGCAGGCAGGCGCAGCTCTATATTCTCGATGAACCCATCGCCGGCGTAGACCCGGCGGCAAGGGATTATATTTTACATACCATCATGACAAATTACGATCACCAGTCTTCCATCCTGCTCTCCACTCATCTCATCTCCGACATCGAGAGCATCCTGGATGAAGTGATCTTTATACGCTACGGGCAGGCCATTATGCACGCCCCCGCCGAGGCAGTGCGCAGAGCGCACGGTAAAACGGTGGATGCATACTTCAGGGAGGTGTTCGCATGTTAAAAAAATTATTCAAGGAAGAGTGGAAAAGATTTTTTCCCGCCCCCACAGTCACCCTGATCATCCTCACGGTTCTCACGCTGGCTGTCATGGGTACCTTTATGACTTCTTTCTGGGATGACGGGGACAATATTTTTGTGGAAATTCTGGCCTTTTTTTCCATCCTGGCCTATATTTTTTCCCTCGCCGCGTTTTCTTTTTGTATTACGCTCTGTACCGCTATCCGCTTTTACAAAAATTTCTTCACCGACGAAGGGTATCTGATGTTTACTCTTCCGGTAAAAACTTCCGAACTTCTGCTTTCCAAACTGCTCGTCGCCGTCCTCTGGCGGCTTATTTCCATTCTGTTTATATGGCTCAGCATTGTGGGCATTGCCTCCGTCGCGGTATCCCGCCTGTCCGATACGGGTATCGTACAGTTTTTCCGGGAATTTACAGATCTCTTCCGGGAATTGTTCTCACTGGGCTATCTGACGATACCTCTGCCTGTTCTGTTCCTCTGGATCGCGCTCTTCGCAATCTGCGAGCAAATCTTCAGTATTCTATTCATCTATACCTGCATCTGCCTCGGCCAGCTCTGGGGCAGACACAAAATCGGCGGCGCCATCATCTCCTATTTCGTTCTCCGGTTTATTTTCAGGCTGTTTCGCCAGCTTTTCACGCTGCCGCTCTCTGAAATATTTTCGATCCCACAGATGGAATACATCTCTTTCGGGTCATGGCTTGTCTTTCTCCCGGTCTCTCTGCTGGTCATGGGCGCTCTGTGCCTCGGTCTGTACTGTACCTGTAATTATATCATGACGAAAAAATTAAATCTGGACTAAAAAATATCTTCGTACAATCGTGCGAAGATATTTCTATTTCAGGATGTTATCTTCTCTTTCGCCTGTCGTTGCTCCTGTTCTGATAGTGCGCCTGCTTCGCCTTGTACATATAAGCATCCGCCTTCTTTACCTGCTGTTCGACGTCAGTGTCCCCCTTCTGCCAGACAACGCCCATCGAGATACTGTACTCCTCCACATGGCCAAACTCCGCTCTCAGCTGCGCCACCTTCCCGTTAAACACGTCCTCCTTCACATCCTCCCACAGCACGATAAATTCGTCCCCGCCGATCCGGTAGGCGTATTCTTTGAAGTGTTTTCTGATGCACTCCGCGGTTTCCCGGATAACCGCATCGCCATGTTCATGTCCGTACGTATCGTTTAACTGCTTTAATCCGTTGATGTCGATAAACACCACCCCAAACGTCTGGAGATGCGCCCTCTTCAGTTCATTGAACCGTCTGGTGTACTCGTTCCTGTTTTTCAGTCCGGTCAGCATATCGATGCTGCCGGCATGGCGCAGTTCTTCGATCAGGCGGCGTTTCTCCAGATCCGCCGTCACAAAATCCACCGCTGAACGCAGAAGCGTCATATCTCCTATATGATCCGACGGGTTATCCACCCCCAGAAATCCTACCACTTCCTCCTCCCACAGAAGAGGCGCAGCCATGAGGCTGTTGATCCCCTGGGCTCTCAAAATTTCAAAATCCGCCCTGCTGCTGGCGACGTCCTGCTCCAGCGCGGCAATATAAAATTCACCGGTCTCGTAAAACTTCTGCATCCAGTTTTCCAGGACATCCATCGGCACTTTCTGCAGCTTATCTTTCTGAGACTTTATCTCCTCGGCGCACCACTCAAACGTGTTATCCGTTGTCCCCTTTTCCGGATCAAACTCAAAAATGTAAGCCCGGTCCGATCCGTAATATCTGCCGATCGTCTCCAGAAAACAGTTCAGCGCCACATTGATGTCCTTCTCATACACCAGTGTATGAATGCTTTCTATCAAAATAGCTTCCAATGTTCCGCTCTGCCGGTTGCTTTGTTTCTCTGCCATATCATATCCCTCAGACGTAAGTTTTTTTATTATCATAAAACCATTGTATATGATAAAACAGTATTTGTACATCTTTTTCCCTATTTTTTAGCAAACTCCGGCATGACATCCCTGAAATAAAGCGGCAGAAACTGCCTCTGCAGCGCCCTGTTCTCCCTGCTTTCGATAGCGATCGTGCGGCAGAACATCCGGAACAGATCCTGGTAATACTCTTCCTCCGTGCTGATGCGCCCCGCCATCTCTTCATCCAGCTCCAGCGCATCCATCATATACCAGTCCTTCTCCCTTTCGTGAAAAAGCGCCTTTCGGCGGTTCGTATCGTAGATCAGGAAATTTTCTAACGGCAGCCTGTCCGAAAAGTGAGGCCCCAGATACATCAGCACATCGTTCTTCGGATGGATCTTCGCCAGAAGGACGCCGTTCTCCAGCTCTTTGAACCGCAGAAATTCCAGCTCTCTGTGGATCTCGCCACCTACATTCCGCTTTAACTCAAAGCACCTCGCCACATGCGGATCCGTCACTTTATCCAGTACCCTGTATCCCTGCTCCATGGACAGTCCCGCCACGATGGTCCTGTAGACCGCCTCCGCTCTGTCCGGCTCTCTGGAGGCCATGGCGTAGCAAAGGCACTCATAGACTTCCTCCCCCAGCCGTTTTCGCAGTGTCCTGATCACTTTCCCCGCTTTCACCGTATCTGCCGGCGTATCCCGGTAACTGCAAAACAGCTCCAGATTATAATCCTTCCCGTTATTCACCGCAAGCCTGCAATGGGCATGCCCCAGGCCGGAGGAAAGGGCTTCCGCCCAGGCGTCATACACCCCGGTCAAGATTCCCTCTATACTTTCCTCGCAGACAAACACTACGATCTCCATCTTCCCATATCTCCCCGTTCTCCTCACTGCGCCCCGGCGCATATCTGACCGCCGGGCGGAGGCACCATCCCCGCCGCCGTCACATCATCAAAGAGGGACAGCTGTCTGTAGGTGACTTCCCTGCCGTCTATCAAATCGGGTTGCGGCGGGCGCTTATTTTCCGTATCCAGCAGATTTCTGGTGATATAATCCTCGTCTATCTTCGTGCGGTACATCATCTTTCCGTTGCAGCAGATGAAATAGAGCGCCCGCTTCAGCACCACACCGATCTTTTTCAAATCCTCAAACTGCAGATTCCCGAGCCGCCGCCCTTTCACGATCCGTTTTGCCGACTTCACACCGATCCCCGGCACCCGCAGCAGCATCTCGTAGGGCGCCCTGTTCACCTCCATCGGAAACAGTTCCAGATGGCGCAGCGCCCAGTCACACTTGGGGTCCAGCAGCACATTAAAATTCGGTCTGTCCTCCGACAGCAGCTCTCCCGCCCCGAATCCATAGTAGCGGAGCAGAAAATCCGCCTGGTATAATCTGTGTTCCCGCAGCAGCGGCGGTCCGCCGGGCAGCGCCGGCAGCATCCTGTCCTCATTCACTCTGACAAACGCGGAATAGAACACTCTCTTTAAGCCGAATTTCTGATACAGCGCTTCCGCCACGGAGACGATCTGATAATCGTTCTCCGGCGTGGCTCCGACGATCATCTGCGTCGATTGCCCGGCAGGTACAAACTGCGGCGCATTCCGGTAGATCGCCACTTCCTCTCTGCTGTTTACGATGCCGTTCTGAATCTGCCTCATCGGTTTTAAGATCATGCTCCGGTTTTTATTCGGGGCGAGATTGCGCAGGCCTTCCGCCGTGGGCAGTTCCAGATTGACACTCATCCTGTCCACCAAAAGTCCGAGACGATAGATGATCTCCGGATCCGCCCCCGGAATCGCCTTCACATGGATATATCCCTCAAAGCGGTACACCCGACGAAGTCTGCTGATCGCCGTGCAGATCAGTTCCATCGTGTAGCTGGGATCCCTTATGATACCCGAGCTCAAAAACAGTCCTTCGATGTAATTCCGCTTATAGAAATTCATCGTCAGCTCGCAGATCTCCTCCGGTGTAAAGGCAGTCCGCTCCACATCGTTGCTTTTTCGGTTGATACAATATCTGCAATCGTAGATACAATAATTGGTAAACAGTATCTTCAAAAGCGAGATACATCTTCCGTCGGCGGAAAAACTGTGGCAGATGCCGGCAAATTTTGTATTTCCCATGCCTTTCCCGCTGCCCTTTCTCTCCACTCCGCTGCTGGTGCAGGCCACGTCATATTTCGCCGCATCCGTCAGAATCCTCAGTTTCTCCATCACGGAAAGCTGCCCCGCCCCGACGGCCGCCGGATATTTCACTGTATTTTTTTCCGCCAGTTCTTTCTTTTCTGTACTCATACTGACATCATAGAACATACGTTCTATTTTGTCAAGTGTGTTTTTCAAATTTTACTCAAACAGCCGCTGTCTGATCTGTTCCCTTCTGCTGCAGTCCAACTTCTCAAAGATATTGGAAATATGTTTCTTCACCGTCGCCTCCGAGATACAGAGATTCTCCGCGATCTCCCCGTTGCTCATCCCCTGGCAGACCAACAGCGCTATCTCGCACTCCCGCCTTGTGAGCCCCTTCCTCCGAAAAATATCGTAGCTCTCACTTGCCGTGATCTCCCGGAAGCTGTCGGACTCTACGTCTTTTTCCTGTCTCTCTTCTCCCGGATCCCCCGCAAATATGCTCCAGACACACAGACCGTACAGAACAGGGCGAAGACAGAGCGCGAACTCCGGCATGAGCTCTTCCGCACCGCCCATCCGCTCCATCGCCGCAAGGCACAGCAGAAAACTTTCCAGAACGCTTGCCCAGAGGGCGCAGGAGGAAACGCGCTGACGCCTCTGTCTGCGCGTCTCCCCCGGCTCTTTCTCCCCGAGCGAAGGCAGAAGAAGAATCCCCGTCCCCAGCAGCCAGATCACAAACTGTTTTCCGTCGAAGAGTCTTTCCATCTGAAATCCAAACAGGATCGACATCAGAACGAGATAACAGGCGACGGCCGCAAACCTTTTCAGAATCTTTACCATATTAAGATGCCTCTCCTTCTTCCGCGCAGGAAGACATGTATTCCAGGATCATCTGTTCTAACCTCGCCCTGATCGGCATCATCAGCAGGCAGATCACCATCGCGTACAGCAACGTGAGAAACGTCACGGATATGATCGGCCCCAGAGTGGACGGATCCGCCATATTGTGCAGCAGCACGATCAGCTGCAGCAGCAACACGAACACACTTCCGTAGACCACGATCTTCAGCATCGTGTCCACCGCCAGCTTCGCCCTCTTTATGGCCAGCAGGGCGACCTCCTTTTTCTTCCCGAATACCAGCCTGAAGGCATTGTTCAGATCCTTTAAGAGCCCCGCCGAAACCATGATCGGGACGATCAGCATCACCAGAAACAGTATGCTGATAATGTCCAGAAACTGCAGGATCCCCATGGATGTCTGAAAACACTGCACCACCACAAAACATAAAACAATTGCCAAAATAGATAATAAATACATATCTGATTCCTCCTTTTTTTATTTTTTCATACCATATCTTCGCCCGAAATACCATACTACTAAAGTTGTATTTCCGTATGATTTATGCTATGATGGGCGAAAAAGTACTAAAAAGAACTGTGGAGGACAGCGCACCATGAATCAGGAACCCACAAAAAAGAAAAAACGGGATATACTCTGTATACTGCTGCTCGCCGGCAGTTTTCTCGCCGCCATGAAATGTATTTTTATAGGTTATCAGATGGATGAGGGATATGCCATAGTAATGTCCTGCCGGACCCTCTCCGGCGATAAACTGATCACACAGATATGGGATCCCCACCAGACTTCCGCCTTTTTTTCGGCGTTTCTGATCTGGATCTACACGCTCCTCTTTGGCACCACCGCCGGAGTGGCGATCTGGCTGCGCCTCTTTGGCACTCTGATCCACGGCGCACTCTCCTTCGGCGTTTTTCGTGTGCTGCGCCGTCCTCTTTCCAAAGAGTACAGTTTTTATCTCGCCCTCCTCTATTTTAACCTTCTTCCGAAAGGATATGTGACGCCGGAATTCTCGAATCTGCTGATCTGGTTTTTCACGCTGCTTTTACTCGATCTGTTTCATCTGGAGCAGCAGGAAGGGGACGGGAAAAGACTGTTTGCCTCTCTGCGATGCGGGCTTTGGATGTGCGGCATGGTATTGTCCTACCCTTCCGCTTTGATCGTGTTCCCCTTTTTCGCATGGTATTTATGGAAACGGGAAAAGAATGGAAAAAAATACGCTCTCGCCTTTGCCGCGGTCTGCCTGGCAGGCGGCGGGCTCTATCTGGGATATCTGCTCAGCTATATGTCCCTGGATGAATTGTCTTATAATCTGCACTGCATGATGCTCGGAAACAGCGGCCATACCAATGTGACTCTTCTTCAGAAATTCTCCGCCTATGGGCTTCAGAGCGTGCGCGCTCTTCTGATCAGCGGCGGCTATGCGCTGGCGGCATGGGGTCTTTTGAAGCTTTGCAGAGTATCCTTCAAAAACAAAACGGAGTCCTTCACCGGGGTCATGTATCTGACGCTGATCCTGGCGACAGTCCTTCCGTTAATCCGGTGGCTGCTCACTCCCACAAACAACAACTATTTTTACATCCACACCGTCTATTTCACGTTGTTTCTGTTTGTTTTTGCCTTCCTTCGCAGGACAGAGGAAAAAAGCCGCGGACTGATCGCTCTCTGGACGGGCGGCAGCGCGCTGGTCCTTCTCGCCGTTCTGCTGCTGACGGACCTGAGTATTCTCACCTCCATCCGCTATCTCCTTCCCGGGATCGTGATGGGGATCGCCGCCATTTTGATCTACTCCGGGCAGCACGCGCCGAATATCTGCAAAAAATACGGCAAAGCCTTCGTTCTCATCTGGTGCTTTGCCTCTGTCTTTATCAAAGGATGGGAATACCGGGGCGACCAGGATCTGCCGCAGAATATCACCAGAGTGAGAGGAATCATCTCCGTGGGCCCGGCAAAAGGTATCCTGGCGGAGTACATGCAGTGCGCCATGCACGAGAGCCTCTACTCCGAGATGCAGCAGTACGTGGAACCCGGTGATAAGGTATTTTTGCTGGAAAACGACTCCACCGGTTATCTGTTTCAGGATCTGGAGATCGCCTCCTACACGACGATCTCCGATCCGAGGTACGACGACACGCTGTTGAAATACTGGGAAATGTACCCGGATAAATACCCGGATGTGATGATCATTCCCTGCTGGTACGGGGAACTCCACTGGAACGACGAAGAGTGGATCATTCAGTGGGTGGAAAAGGAATACCACGCCACCCGGATCATCGACGGAACCTACTTCCGGTACTACATCAAAAAATAAAATCCACTGCCGCCCCTATATCCGCGCCAGCACAAAAATATCATAGATCGCCTTGATCGCCACTTCAAAGTCCTCATTTTTCACGCCGATAATGATATTTAACTCCGAGGAACCCTGGTCGATCATCTTCACATTGACATTGGCGTGGGCCAACGCGGAAAATATCCGCCCCGCCGTACCCCGCGAGGATTTCATGCTCCGGCCCACCACGGCGATCAGCGCCAGATCCGCCTCGATCTCAATGTGGTCCGGGTTTGCCAGCCTGTGGATCGCGGAGACTACGGACTGCTCCTTGTGCACAAAATCGTCCTGATGCACGAGGATCGTCATGGTATCGATGCCGGAGGGCATATGCTCAAAGGAGATATGGTTATCCTCAAAGGCCTGCAGCACCTTCCTGCCGAACCCGACCTCCGAGTTCATCATATCCTTATCCAGCATGACCGAACAAAAGCCCTTCTTTCCGGCGATGCCGGTGATCGTATACTTGGATTTCTGACAGGTACTGCCCACGATCCAGGTGCCCTCGTCCTCAGGCTTATTGGTGTTGCGGATATTGATCGGGATTCCCTCCTTGCGCACCGGGAAGATCGCGTCCTCATGCAGCACCGACGCGCCCATGTAGGAGAGCTCCCGCAGCTCCCTGTAGGTGATCATCTCGATAGGCTCCGGCTTGTAGATGATCCGGGGATCCGCCACCAGAAACCCTGACACGTCAGTCCAGTTTTCATACACATCCGCCTGCACCGCCCTGGCCACGATGGAGCCCGTCACATCGGAGCCGCCCCGGGAGAATGTTTTCACTGTCCCGTCTTTCTTCGCACCGTAAAAGCCCGGAATCACCGCGTACTCCGTCTTCTGCAGTCTTTTGCTCAGAATTTTATTTGTCGTCTCCGCGTCAAACTCCTCGTTCTCGTCAAAGCGGATCACCTCGGAGGCGTCGATGAACTCAAAGTTCAGATACTGCGCCATGATGATGCCGTTCAGATATTCCCCCCGGGAAGCCGCGTAATCTCTGCCCGCCCCGGCTTTAAAGTTCTTTTCGATCTCCTCAAACTCTTTCTCCAGCGAAAATTCCAGGTGAAGCCCTTCGATGATCTCCTGATAGCGCGCCCGGATCGCCGCAAACTCCTCCACAAAACTATCTCCCACTTCCGCCAACGCATAGCACTCGTAGAGCATATCCGTCACTTTCGTGTCCCTGGAATGCCTTTTTCCCGGCGCGGACGGCACCACATAGCGTCTGCTCTCATCCGCCCAGACAATATTTCCCACTTTTTCAAACTGTTCCGCATTGGCGAGGGAACTCCCTCCGAATTTGACAACTTTTTTCACAATTTTTCTCCTAATTTTCGGTCTATTCTGAAAACAAATACCGTATGATCTCGTGTCCTCTCTCCAGGAAAGGACCGCCCGCCGCTTCCTTTTCGTTGTACAGACGCCCGGACTGTAAATCCTTCCTGCTGTCGTAGAGCAGATAGGGCACATTGTCCGCCGTGTGCGTCCTGACGCGGATCGGCGTGGGGTGATCCGGCAGAACAAGCATCCGGTAATCCTCCCCCGATTTGTCCATCGCCTCCGTCACCGGGCGAATCACTCTATCATCCAGATACTCTATCGCCTGCACTTTCCTCTCCACGCTGCCCTGGTGCCCCATCTCATCCGGCGCCTCCACATGGATGTAGACAAAGTCGTACCCCTGCTTCAGCAAACCGTCCACCGCCGCCCTGGCTTTCCCCTCATAGTTCGTATGCAGACCGCCGTTTGCCCCTTCCACATGGGCAACTCCCATACCGGCTCCCACAGCGATCCCTTTCAGCAGATCCACCGCGGAGATCATCAGCCCCCTTTTGCCGGTGGTCTCCGTGAAACCTGAGAGCATCGGTTTTGTCCCCGCGCCCCAGAACCAGCAGCAGTTCGCCGGATGCAGTCCCTGTCTCTTTCTCTCCAGATTCAGAGGGTGATCTCTCAGGATCCGATAGCTCGCCTCCATCATCCGCCGCAGCGAGACATCCTCCGGCAGATACTGCCCGATCTTTAGTCCCAGCACGTCATGGGGCGGCGTGAGCTCCACCACCTGTCCTTTATCCCAGATCAGACAGTGCCTGTAGCTTGTTCCCACATAGAACTGATAGGTCTCATCCTGCAGCTTCTCCTGCACGGCCTTCAACAGGACCGCACAATCCTCCGTGCCGATCTCATCGGCACTGTGATCAATGATCGTCTTTTCTTCAAATCTTTCTTCCTCGTCGGAGATCGTTACGATATTACAGCGGATCGCGATGTCCGTCTCCTTCATCGGCACGCCGATGGACAGCGCCTCCAGCGGAGAGCGCCCCGAATAATACTTCTTCGGATCGTACCCGAGCACCGAAAGATTCGCCGTGTCGGAACCGGGCTTCATCCCGTCCGGAATGGTATGTACCATGCCGACCTCGCCCCTCCTGCTGAGGGCATCCATCCTCTCCGTAGCGGCATACTCTAACGGCGTCTTACCGCCCAGCGCTTCTATGGGCTCATCCGCCATGCCGTCGCCTAACACCACTATATATTTCATTGAAGCCACAGACCTCCTTCTGTCATTCCTCCATACGGATCCTGGTGATCGCACCATCCAGCTTTTCAAACTTCTCCGCAAATTCTCCCTCGCTCATCACCGGCGTGATATACCCGTACTCATCGGGGCACTGCTCCAAAAACACCACTCTGCCGTTGCCAAACTCCGCCGCCGCTCTCGCCTCCGGCACTTTATTTCTGTCAAGCCGCACAAAGAAGCGCCTCCTCGACAAAGGCATCTTAGCTAACACCGCCTTCTCCTCACTCCAGTCGATGGGCAGATGCGTTCCCATAAAGCGCGCCGCTTCCACCACGTCAGCCACGACCGCACTGGCTGTGGGGAGCTTTCCCGCCCCTCTGCCGTAGTACATGGAATCTCCCAGCATATTTCCCTTCACCGAGATCGCGTTGAAAACACCGTTCACACTGCAGAGAGGATTTTCCGGTCCGATCAGCATCGGCGTCACCATGGTGAGATATCCCTCCTGCGTTTGCCTGCTCATGGCGAGAAGCTTTACCGTCATCTCCATCTTTTCCGCGTAGAGAAAATCCGTTGTCGTCAGCTTCGTGATGCCCTCCGTATAGATGTCCTTATAATCCACGGTTTTTCCGCTCATCAGAGACGACAGGATAGCAATCTTCCGGCAGGCGTCGTACCCTTCCACGTCCGCCTCCGGGTTTCTCTCCGCAAACCCTTTCTCCTGGGCCTCCCTCAGCACTTCGTCAAAAGCCGCTCCGTCTTTCTCCATCTTTGTCAGAATATAGTTGGTCGTCCCGTTCACGATACCGCTGATGCTTAAAATGTTTTCCTGCTTCAGCGCACTGTTCAACGTCCGGATGATCGGAATGCCGCCGCCCACGCTGGCCTCAAAGAAATAGTTGCACCGGTGTTCCTCCGCGATCTTTATCAACTCCGCGCCGTGGTTCGCCACCAGCTCCTTGTTGGACGTGCAGACGCTCTTTCCCGCCATGAGCGCTTTCTTTGTAAATGTGTAGGCGGGCTCATTTCCGCCCATGGTCTCGCAGATGATCTTCACCTCCGGATCGTTCACAATGACGTCCACATCGTGCACCAGTTTCTCCTGCACCGGATCGCCCTCGAATTCCCGCAGATCCAGCACATACTTCACATGTACTCCCTGGCCTGCCGCCTTCTCGATCCTGTCCTGGTTTTTTTCGATCACTTCCGCCACACCGCTGCCGATGTTCCCGTATCCGTATATTGCCGCTTCTATCATAATGAATGACCATGCCTTTCTCTGTATCTGTCGAAAATATCACCGTTTTGCCGCGAATTATTGTACCATGAATATCGTGTATATGCAAGAAAAAATGCTTCTACAGATACCCCTCCACGATCCCCTGCAGGATATCCCACTTCTCCTCCATATCCTTCACCAGCTTAAACTGCGTCCTGCAGCGGTCAAGGTTATGCTCCGGGCGGTGGATCTTATAGTAGCCATCCCCCTCCAGATAATCGGTCAGGAAACGAATTCCCTGTTCCAGCGTAATCACTTTCGCACCCATGGGCAGCATGCGTATCTCCTGTTCTGTCAGAGAACCCTCACACCCTTCTATAAATCCTTTCGTGTATAAAGAAAACAATTCCACGTCACAGGATATCTTCGACAGATCTGTCTCGTCCTCCGCGCCGGTGCTTGCGCCAAAGCGGATAGAATCCCCGTAGTCGTAGAGGGCGGAACCCGGCATGACCGTGTCGAGGTCGATAACGCAGATCCCTTTCCCCGTCTCGTCGTCTATCATGATGTTGTTCAGCTTGGTATCGTTGTGCGTCACCCGCAGCGGAAGCTCGCCCGAGGACAGCATATCGCAGAGCACACGGCAGTCGCTCTCCCTGTCCAGCACAAACCGGATCTCCTCCTGCACCTTCATCGCCCGGTGCGCCGCGTCCTCCTCAAGCACCTTCTTGAAGTTCTTCACACGGTCAATCGTATTGTGGAAATTGGGAATGGTCTCATAGAGCGTCCCCGCCGGATAATCCGAGAGAAGCTTCTGAAAATGCCCGAAGGCCACCGCGCTCTCATAGAAATCCTTCGGCTCCTTCACCTCATCGTAACTGGTCGCCCCGTCGATGAAATCATACATTCTCCAGTAAGTGCCGTCCTCCCATCTGCAGTAGGAAGCCCCGTCCTTCGTCCGGATCACATGCAGCGTCTCCCGCTCCGCATCTCCGCCCGCCTCCGCAATCTTTTTTTGCAGAAACTCCGTTATCCTGACCACATTCTCCATCAGCTCCCAGGGCTTTTTGAACACCTCATGGTTGACTCTCTGTATAGTATATTTTTTATACTCATTATCATCTCTGCACACCAGCAGATACGTGTCGTTGATATGTCCGCTGCCGTGGGGCACGGCGCTCTCCACCGTCCCCTCCACCTCAAACTGCTCCGCGATCCGCATGATCCTATCGTCTTCTCTGACCATAACCTTTTCCTCCATCCGTATTTTTAAATGCTGTACCATCTGATCTCATTCGCTTCCAGCTCCAGCGAAAAACTTTCCCCGTCTCCTCTGTATACCACGGTGCTCTGCGGTTCGTAGGTATTGTTGACCACACAGTACTTCCCATTCTTCACATAGGCGTGGACATCCACATTGCAGTTATCGGAAAACCATTGTCTGAGCTGTCCCTCGCTGTGGCAACTCCAGAGCACGGCCCTGTACAAAACGCGGCTGTTCCGGAAACTGTAAGGCAGGCCGGAAATATAGACGGTGCGTCCCTTTCCGTACTCGTTTACAGCCATCTGTACCTCTTTGTCGCGCTGTACTAAAATCTCCGTTCCCTCCAGCGCATAGATGCTTTTCTTCCCTTCGCCGAAATCGATCTCTCCCCTGCAGTCTTCCAATATAAAGTGCTCTCTGTTCTCCTGCCAGTTATACTTGTCATATCCCAGCGTGAATCCCGTTTCCTTCTCCACTCCGAGGGCCGCCGCGAGCTGCAGAAAACGTCCCTGCCAGAGATGGCCCGAGGGTTCTCCCACGCCGATAAAGCCGCCGCCCTCATAGATAAACCGCCGGATCGCGGAGGACACTTTCTCATCCTCCCAGACCGCGCCGCCCGTGTGAGCGGTATCGCCGTCGCCGATATTGAAGATGACGTCGATTCCGTCCAAAACTTCCGGGTTCTCCCGGAGATCGTCAAAGGACAGAAAGACCACATCAAAGGGCGCCCCCGACAGACTCTCTATCACTCCGGCGTAGCTGTAATTCTGCTTCTGATATAACGCATGATGTACCATATGACATCCCCAGGAGCGCATCCGCCCCCAGCAGTTCAGCACGGCCACACGCTTCTGGCAAAAGGCCTCCGTGCCGCGAATATTCTCATAGAGCTCCCGAAACTCTCTGCAGACACTTTCCACATAATCGATAAACTCCGGGAACTGACAGGCCAGCTTCAGATAGCCGCCGTAACCGATCCGATCGATGGGTTTTCGCAGAATAGCCCGGCGGGCCGTCACCCAATTCTCCTTGGCCTCCCGCACCGGATCTCCGCCCTCATGAAACGTATCCGGAAAGAAGTAGGGCAGAAGGCGCCCTTCCGTGTAGCGCACACCGGGAATATCCGAGATCAGCCGCAGAGTGGATCCGTTGCCCACGGAGCCAACCACCGCATCCAGCCCCGTACTCCGAAACTCCTCCATAAAGGGTTCCGTTCCGATCCAGTGATCCCCCAGAAACATCATGGCTTCCTTTCCCAGCTCATGGGTGAGATCCGTTATCTCCCGCACCAGAGCCGCCACCTCGCGGCGCTGAAAAGCCATGAAATCCTTGTACTCGCGGCTGGGAATACGGTACTGATTATTATAGTAACCCTGATCGATAATATACTCCGGCCGGAAAGTGTATCCGACCTCCCTCTCAAACTTTTCCAGAATGTACGGGGAGACCGAAGCCGAGTAACCGTACCAGTCCACATATTTCTCCCGCTTCAGTTCGTCAAAGATCAGAGTGAACTGATGGAAAAACGTCGTATAGCGGATCACATCCACATAGGGATGCTCCTCCACAAACCGGCGCAGACGCGTCAGCGTATAGGCATGTGTCTTCGGCTGACGCACGTCAAACGTGATCTGATGTTCCACCCCCTGCCAGTCATTGATCACCGCATTATACATATGCACCGGATCCCAGATCAGATAAGCCAGAAAGCTTACCGTATACTCATGCCAGGCTGCCGGCTCCGGCAGAACCACACAGCCTTCCTCTTCATTGTAATCCCAGTTTTCCGGGGATACGGGACAGCCCGCACTGCGATCCATCACTTCCCACCATCGCTTGATATCATCCCTGGTATTGGCCCGCAAAAGTTCCCGGCTGATCCCCTTCATCAGCGGGATTTTCAGCGGTTCCTCCCCGGCCATATAAAATCCCGTCATAATGTAGCACTGCTGGATCTCGTCCGGATTTGCTCTCGCCCACTCATTGTCCTTTCTGGTCGTGTAATAGGTAGAATACACTTTGGCATCCACCTTTTTCAGCTCCTCCGGATAATCCGTACCATCGCAGTCGCGGATGGCATCCGCCCCCCAGCGTTCCAGAAGCTCAAGCGTCTCCGGCACTACATCCACATCTGTAGGGATCGTAACCCGGCCCCTGTTTTCCATTTTTTCTGTCATCTCACTCATCATACCTTTCTCCCATTTTTCCTGTCATTTTGTCTCTCAAATCCCTCTGAAGCAGAAAGTAAACTCCAGCTTTCCGCTCACATCGAGCAGCGTCTCAGGCAACGGCCATGCTCCCCAGCTGTCGTCTCCGCCCACTCCCATCTGTCCCTTAGCCGCCCGGACCACCGTGCAGTGACGCCTGGGCAGTTCATAGGAATGGGACGCATTGTCGATCTCATGGGGCGTGTAGGGCAGCGCGGAAAAATTCATATTGTCCCCCGCGAACAGAAGTCCTCTGCCCCTTTCGTCCGTCACGGACGCCGAGCAGACACCCATCTTATTGCCGCACTCCTGAGGGATGAGATACTTCGCCATATTGTCCTCCACCCGGTTTTCATAGATGCCGAGTTTTGCGCCGCGCTGTTTATCCGCGTAGGTCTCCTCCGGCCCCAGGCCGAACCACCTCACGGTGTCATAATCCGCGTCCAGCTTAAACAACACCCCGAACTCCGGCATATCTCCCAATCCCGGCACCGGATCGTAAGACAGCGTCGTCCTCACCGTCCCGTCCCCATAGACCTCGTAGGCAAGCTGACAGCTGCTCTTCGGCGCGGTCGGCATCCGGTAGGTGTAGGTGATCGCCACACAGTCCTCCCGCTCCTCCACCTGGGGGAGGATACTGCCGTACAGATGCTTCCACGGGCAGGGGACCTCCTCCTTGTAAGTCAGATACATGCTGGCGATCTTCCACTGACCATAGCGCTCCGCCATCAGGCATCCTCTGTCATTGTCCGTCATAGGCCGCCAAAAATTGGGCTTTGGCGCCTGTACGAGCAGCTCCTTTCCCGCATAGCGATAGGAGACAAGTCCCCCGTACAGGGTGGAAAACAGCGCTTCAAACTCTTCCCCGCGGACGCCGATATTGTTGTATCCGCGCACCACCGCAAAGGGCTTTTTCACACAGAGTCTCCGCCCGGTCCCATATGCCGGAATGCCCGCGCCTGCCTCCCGCAGGTTCTCCTCCACCCGGAAAATGGCCTCCCCGAATGCCGTCTCATGACCGGCCTTCGCCCAGAGAAGATCCTTCCTCAGACAGAAGGACACAACCACACTGTAGACGCCGGGTTTTTCTCTGCGTCCCGCGAATTCCGCCGGCAGAAGGAATGTCCCTTCCCCCAGAGGCTCCACGGATACCCTGCGCGTCTCCTCCGAGACGACCTTTCCGTTCCGGGAAAGCCGGATCACACAGTCAAACTCATCCGTGTCTACAAAGAGGTGCCTGTTTTTCACCGCAAAGGTTCCCCCCTCCGCGTCAATCGACACAGTGATATTCTGATAATTATATTTTATATACTGCATCTTCGGCGAAGGCTTTCTGTCCCCACCGTACACGATGCCGTTGCCGCTGAACTCAAAGTCTGTCGGACGCTCTCCGAAATCCCCGCCGTAAGCCTGAAAAGTCTCTCCGTACCTGTCCTTTCTGGCGATGGACTGGTCGATATAGTCCCAGATAAAACCGCCCTGGTACAGAGGCTCCTCCTCCGTCAGATCCGTATACTTTTCCATCCCGCCGCAGGAATTTCCCATGGCGTGAGTATACTCGCAGCAGATAAAGGGCTTATCCCTGTGCGTCGAGAGGAAATCCCTGATCTCCTCCGCCGTAGCGTACATCCGGCTCTCCATGTCGGAGGATTCATTATATCTCCTGTCATTGTAGACCCCCTCGTAATGAACCGGACGTTTATCGTCCAGCTCGCGGAATTTCTGCGCCATCTCATAGATCACCCTGCCGCCGTAAGATTCATTCCCGCAGGACCAGATCAGAATCGACGGATGGTTTTTATCCCTCTGGTAACAGGATACCACCCGGTCCAGCATATTGGCAAGCCATTCCGGCTTATCTCCGGGCAGCGCCGAATCCTGCCCGGCCTGTCCCTTCAGGATCGGATCCCAGCTTCCATGGGTTTCCAGATTGTTTTCCGCGATCATATAGAGCCCGTATCTGTCACAGAGTTTATAGAGCGTGGAACTGTTGGGGTAGTGGCTGGTGCGCACCGCGTTGATATTATGTCTTTTCATGGTCACAATGTCCGTCAGCGTATCCTCATCCGAGACCACCCTTCCGCTTTCACTGCAAAATTCATGCCGGTTCACCCCCTTGAACACGATCCGCTTTCCGTTCAAATACATGATGCTGTCCCGGATCTCAAAACGCCGGAAGCCGATATCCTGCAGGATCACCTCCTGCAATGCCAGATTTTCGTCGTAGACCTGGATCAGAAGCCTGTACAGATCCGGCACCTCCGCACTCCAGAGTTTCGGCTCCCTGACGCAGAGCGCATACCGCCTCTCCCCCATCGCCAAGACATCCTTTTTCACCAGCACGCACAGATCATCGTCCAGCCCCTCTCTCCCGAATCCCCCTCCGGGCCGGTAGAGCGAAAAGCTGACGTGTCCCGCTCTGTCCGCGATATCGAGCGTCACAAGAAGCGTTCCCTCCCCATAGTCGTCGGAGAGCAGAGTCTCCACCTTCAGATCACGCACGTGAACCTTCGGCGTCGTATACAGATAGACCTCCCGGAAGATGCCCGAAAAACGGTAAAAATCCTGATCCTCGCACCAACTCCCCGCCGTCCACTTAAAGACCTGGGCCGCCAGCTTGTTCTTCCCCTCCTTCAGATAGGGACTCAGGAAAAATTCCGCCGGTGTAAAACTGTCCTCGCTGTAGCCCACGAACTGACCGTTTAACCAGAGCGCCAGACCGCTCTCCGCCCCCTGAAAAGATATATAGACTCTCTCCCTGTCAAAATTTTCGGGAACCTCGAAATATTTCACATAACTCGCCACCGGATTGAACCGCTCCGGCACCTGCCCCGGGACAATGTCCTCCCTGCCGTCCCAGGGATACTGCGTGTTCGCATACTGGGGAGCATCATACCCCTCCATCTGGATATGGGCGGGCACACGGATATCGTCCCAGTCCTCACAGTCATAATCCGGCTTCTCAAATCCGGGGATCACGCTCTTATAATTTTTCGCATAGTGAAATTTCCAGACGCCGTTCAGCGACAGCCTGAAGCTGCTCTTCTCCGCAAGCGCCTCCTCCACGCTTTTGCACGGAAGATGATCCGCATGGGCTCTCTCCCGGTTTACCGCAAAACAAGTGGGATCCTTCACCATATCATACCTGAATTTTTCAACAGAAAATTTTGCCATCTACATCCTCTTTCTGCGCACACTCACATATTTATAGCGGATGAATTTCTGTCCCCCGTGCGCCCGGAAACAAATACCACTGAAAAAATCTCCGATACCATCACTGCCTGACTCGCTGTCCGCAAGGCAAAACCTGGTATCGGAAATCTTTTCAATATCTTGTTACTATATAATTTATTTCACTGCCCCCGTGATACCTTCCGCAAACTGTTTCTGCAGGACAAAGAACACAACCATCGTAGGAATGGAGCAGAATAATACGCCGCACATAAGCATTCCATAGTCCGTCACATATCCGGTGATCAGATTCGCGATCAGCATGGGCATTGTAATGGAATTGTTATCGGTCATAATAACTTTCGGCCACAGATACGCATTCCATGCATTCATAAAGGCAATAACGCCCGCCGCCGCATAAGTGGAACGCATCGTAGGGAAGAACATGCGGAAAAATATCTGCACTTCATTCAATCCGTCGATACGCGCCGCCTCTATGATGTCTACGGGGAACGCCCTGGCATTCTGCCGGAACATCATGATCATAAAGGGGGTTGAGATCATCGGCAGGATAAAACCGACTGCCGAATTCAAAAGTTTTGCCTTGGAAAACATCTGGAACAGCGGAATCATCGTCGCCACCTGCGGAACCATCATAGCAAGCAACAGGATGGAAAACAGCTTATCCTTTGCCTTGTCATGATAAACCTCAAAGCCATACCCAGCGATAGAACAGATAAACAGGCACACTACCGTGGTCAATATCGCATAGAGGAACGAATTTCCGAGCGCTCTCCACAGCGGCTGCTGAGCCAGAAGATTTTTGAAGTTCGTTGCCAGATAGCCCCCCGGCAGAATCCTTCCCCTGGATACATCCGTGGATGTATTTGTCGCCGCAGATATCATCCAGTACAGGGGAAATACGGAGATAAATGATACAATAATCAGGAAAATATAAGTGGGGATCAGTCTTCGCTGAATCGCAGATTTATTCTTTTTCTCAGTCACGTGTATCACCTACTTTCAAATTGATAAATGCCAGAACCGCCACCATTATAAATACAAGGAAGGACATCGCCGAAGCGTATCCGAAGTTTGGCACATTGATAAAGCATGTATTATAAATATAGTGCGACATGGTGATGGTCGTATTGGCAGGACCGCCCTTTGTCAGGTTCACCGATTCATCAAACAGCTGCAGAGTACCGTTGATGGACATGATAAATGTCATGATGATCGTAGGCCTAAGCAGCGGAACCGTAATGCCCCAGAAAGTTTTCCATCCGTTTGCACCATCTATTTTTGCTGCCTCATATACGGAATACTCTATATTCTGCAACGCCGCCAGATAGAACACCATGTTATATCCCGTCCATCTCCAGACTAACGCTATAATAATGACAATCTTTGCACTCAGTGTGTTTCCCAGGAAATTGTACCCCTGATCTAAAATATGTAACTTCATCAATATGCTGTTTACCAGTCCGTCCGTCGCAAACAGTGAACGGAAGATCAATGCATAGGATACTAACGACGTGGCACAGGGCAGGAAAACACAGGTACGAAAAAACCCTTTGAATCTCAAATCCTTATTATTTAAAAGCTGCGCCAGCAAAATTGCAAGCACCAGCATGATCGGTACCTGAATGATCAGATATAAAAACGTATTTCCGATGGACTGCTGAAATACCTTGTCTGCAAGAATTCTCTGATAGTTGCTGAAACCGGTAAACTGCATGTTCGCGCCGGTTCCCTTCTGAAGAGATATTAAAAACGCTCTCACCATGGGATAGAAACTCATGATCGCGATCATAAGCGCTGCAGGTGTCAGGAATACCCACCCTGCGGCTCTCTGTTTGGCAAGAAGCGTCATTCCTTTTTTCTTGGCATCCACAATACAAGCCCCCTTTTCTTTAAAATACAACCTTATGCCAACATAGGGGAACTGTCTACAGTTCCCCTATGTTCATAACTGCATGATATCTATTCTGTCATCTTGAACTCTAACGTCGACTGTGCCTCATCAAGCGCTGCCGCCTTGTCGGTTCCGTTTACAATATTAACAATCGCCGTATTGACTACTTCTCTCGCCTCATAGTGATACGGCGTACTCTTGAAGGACGGAATGTGTGAAGAGTACTCAACGATCGTAGCAAAGATCGGCTGGTCATTGAAGAATGCGTTGGGCTCATTATAAACTGTAGATTCCCCTGCCGGCAGATAACATGCCACCGCTCCGGTCTCAGGAAGGATCGCATCATAGAACTCCGTGCTGGATCCAAACGTCTTCGCAAGGAAATCCATGGCAAGTTCCACATTCTGGCAGTTGCTTGTTATGTACCAGGAAGAACCGCCGTTGTTTGCATAGTTTGTAGCGCTGTCCACACCGTCAACCTTGGGCAGGTTGGTGATCTCCCACAGACCCTTCTGGTCTTCAGTACCCATCAGCGTAGCTGTGATCCAGTTACCGTTTACAACACCGGCCGCCTCGCCGCTGGTGATAGTCGAAATATACTCATCCCAGTTATTTACCAGTTTTACGACATCGTTCTGAATCATTTCCGCATAGATGTCAACACACTTTTCGCCCACTTCATTTCCTGCGATGTAAGCTTTTCCTTCATCATCTACCCAGTTGGCTCCGCAGGACTGGATCATCATCATGATGGTATCGCCGCCTGTCGCTTCGCTGGTCAGCAGATACTTGCCGGTCTTTTCATGGACATCTTTGCCGATCTCCATGAATCTGGACCATGTGATGTCGGTCAGATCGTCAATCGTATATCCAGCCTCCTCCAGGACATCCGTGCGGTAGCAGGCAATACATCCGCCGTTGTCAAACGGAACGCCGTAATGCACGCCGTCCTTCATGGAATAGGACTGCTTCAGTGCCCCGAAATCATCCCAGTTGATATCCATGCTGCTCAGATCTGTGAACGCATCCGGATAGCTTAAAAGAAATTTCTGGTAGCTGTTGTCCTGCATCAGGACAATATCCGGCATCGTGCTGTAGTCGCCGCTCTGCGCGCAGGTCGAAAGCTTGGTCTGGCAGTCATCTGAAGAAGTCTCGATCACGTTTACCGAAAATCCCGGATGATCTTTCGCATACTGCTCTCCCGCCATGTTCATCGCTTTGATGTTAAAGTTCTGATCCCATGTCCAGACGGTCAATGTATCGCCGCCCTCGGATGCCGCCGCCCCATCTGCCGCACCTGCCTCATCTGTCGACGCTGCCCCCCCGTCTGACGGAGCCTCTTCTGTCGAGCCGCCGCATGCAGTAAGCGACATTACCATGACGCCTGTGAGCAACACTGCAAGAATTTTCTTTTTCATTGCTATAATTCCTCCTTTTTTCTGTCGGCGTGCAGACATGTGCTGTCCACGCCTGACTATTTTTTATTTCTTTATAATTATACATAAAAGTTGACGTCAATAGTGTGCATTTGCAAACATTTAATATGCATTTTCAATCTTTTAGGTTATTTGGATTCCGTTCCCCAAAACACCCTGTCCGGATACATTCTTTTCATGCACTCAAGCATTTCCTCATTCAAATCCATCAGGATCTTGATCTTTTGTCTGTCCTCCATCACGATCATCGTATAATAAGGCACATTCTCTTCATAGGAAGTATAGTCATACTTGGGAAGTCTTTCGGTTCCTCCTCTTTTTAAATATTTCGCAACTTTGTCATGGCGGCTCGGCGCCACAACTTCCATATCCTTCAGATCAAGCACATGTACTTCCTTTCGGTAACGCCTTCCAAAGATTACGCTGATCTGCAGCCTGCCTTCCTCCAAAACATATTCATATTCCTTCCTGCTTAAGGCATCATAGATAAAATAGAGCCCTGCCGCAAGAAATCCCGAAAGCATAAATCCCTGCGAAATTGTGATACCCATCACCACAAACAATACGGCAAGCAGAAGTATCACCTTTTTCAGTACTCCTGTCATCGCCTTTTCTTTTCTTCTGACCTGCTGCACCACTCTGGCATTATACATCCTTTTTCCCTTTCTCCGCAAATACCGGCCACGGCTTTACCATCCCTTTTCAAACTGTATTCTGAACTGAAGAAGCTGCTGTTCATAATTTTGGGGATTTTTCCTCCATTTGTTCGGGGAGGAACCCTGTATCTTCTTAAAATTCCGATTGAACGTCGAAAGTGTCGGAAACCCGCATTTATAAGCAATATCCGCCACCTGACCATCCGTTGTCTTCAGATAACCGCACGCCATCTGTATCCGAACCAGATTAATATATTCCAGAGGGCTCATCTTCAGATAAAAAGAAAACAATCTCCGCAGATGGGCTTCGCTGATATGACAGACACCGGCCAGGTCCTCTGTCTTTAACGATTCCATATAGTGAAGCCCTATAAAATCCATGGCCAGGCAGACCGGAGCCGCAATACGCCCCTGGAATTCTATGCCGACCCCATCCCATTCCCTGCTTTCCCTGGCAATATTGATCAGAAATGCCGTCAGCATTCCCTTTGCCTCTTCCACATAATATACTTTCTTCTGGCGCATAATCTCCAGGATTTTCCGGATCATCCCTGCCATTTCCGGAAAATCCTCAGCCTTTCGCAACACCGCACGGGAATTGATCTCCTGTACCATGCGCTCTCTCTGGTCATATCTTCCCGACTGACTGATTTCATCAAAAACCCCCTCCACATCAATAAACAAATACTCCCATTTACAGCTTTTCCCCGGATCGGAATTCGTTGTATGGAGATAATTAGCCGGAATCACCGTAAAGCACTCCTCTTCCCCGAAACGGCATTCCTGCCCGTTGAGAGTCATTGTCCCTGTTCCACTATAGCAATATCCCACTTCCAGATAATTGTGAAAATGCAGATAATCAATATCCCGCCCATATACCTGTACCCATTTCTCCCCAAGCAGGGCGAGGACCGGACAATTCGGAGGCATCTGGTAATGGCGGAATTCTATTTTAGCCTTTTTGCTCTTACTCATTTACCTTTCCTTCCATCCTCTGTAAAATCTTGCATTCAAAGGCTCCGAGCGTTATCTTTCCCTCCCATAACATTCCCGTATCCGTCTCCTCATATCTTCCTGCCGTTTCCACTTCCATATTTTCATCCCGGAAATTCTGCAGGAAAATAATATCTCTCTCCCCTTTCCGCTCCGATATGGTCACTCCGTAAGGCAGCTTTGCCGAAAGCGGATTCTCTATACCCATCTCTTCCATGAGGCCTCCGTAAAAATCATTATAAAATACCTGCTCAAATTCCGCCGCCAGATAATAGGCGTTCCCCCTCCCAAATTCATTTTTTATCACCGCCGGACTTCCGGCATAGTATTCCTTTTCATAAGCGGCTAACGTCTGCCCGTTTTCATTATGTACTATCTCGCAGAGTTCTCCCGTATTATACCATTTCCCATGAAAATCCACCAGGTTCCGAAATTCCTCCCCGGGCGCATCGATCTCCTCCGACCGGATTCCCAACACTTTGCCCAGAGGATGTTCTCCGATAAAACAGAGATCGTTTTCATCCACGATTCCGCTGAAACAGGTCGTCACATAAACCCCTCCGCTCTCCACATATCGTTCCACCTTATCCGCATACCCCTTTTTATACAGATAATTGAGCGGTGCGATCACCATGCGGTAATCTTTCAATTCACCGTCCATATTGACGATATCCACATCTATTCCCATCTCCCAAAAAGCGCGGTAATGTTTCAAAAATACTCTTTTATAGTTTATATCCAATCTCGGTCCAGCCGCGTCCTCCAAAGCCCACCAGTTCTCCCAGTCAAAAATCATGGCGATTTCCGCCCGGTTGCAGGAACCCACGATCTGCTTCTGCGTCTTTGCCAGACGAAGTCCCACCTCCGCCACTTCCCGAAATGTCCTTGTATTCTCCCCGTTTTTATGATCCAGTACCGCCCCGTGGAATTTTTCAAAGGCTCCTCTTCCCTTCCTCCACTGAAAATACTGCACCGTATTGGATCCGTAGGCGACCGCCTGCATTGACGAAAGCATATGCATACCCGGTCTTTTAAGCGGATTACAGTTCCTCCAGCTTACGGCAGAAGGCGTACTCTCCATCAATAAAAACGGCTTCTTTTTCATGCTCCTCATCATACTGTGATATGCCGCCGCCTTCACCGCCATCGGAACCTCGTCCTTTTCCTTATGCCAGAACGGATAAGAATCCCAGGATATGACATCCACTTCCTTCTGCATTTCACAGTAATCTAAGGGTTTGAAAAAATACATAAAGTTTGTCGTCACCGGCAGAGACGAATACTCTCTGAGCGCCGCCTTCTCCCATCTCAGAAAATCCGTCATCTGACAGGTCACAAACCTGCGCCAGTCCAGATTCAACCCGTGAACCAGGCACTCCCCGCCGGGCGTCGGACTATGGATCTGTTCCCAGTCCGTATATCTGCGGCTCCAGAACGTCGTCCACCAGGCTTTATTCAGCTCCTGCAGCGTACCGTACTTTCTTTTCAGCCATTCCCTGAACGCTCTCTGGCACTCATCACAATGGCAGGCGCCGTCCGCAAAATTTCCCCCCAGCTCGTTGGAAATATGCCACAGGATAATTCCCGGATGCCGCAGGGACATTTCCGCCAGCTTTCCGTCTATTTCTTTCGTCCTCTCCCTCATCTTTTTCGAAGTATAACAGAAATTATGCCTTTTTCCCGGCAGATTCCTTCCGCCATCTTCCCTTACCTGCATCACTTCCGGGAAATCTTTCGTCAGCCAATGGGGCAGCCCGCCTGTCGGCGTCGCCAGTATCGTACTGATCCCTGCTTCATACAGTCTGTCGATGATATCCTCCAGCCACTGCAACCGGTATACTCCCTCCTCCGGCTCCAGCATCGACCAGGAAAAAACTCCCAGCGTCATACAGTTTATACCCGCTTTTTTCATCAGAGCAATATCTTCCGCCAATATATCCGGCCTGTCCAGCCATTGTTCCGGGTTGTAATCCCCTCCGTGCAGCATTTTATTCCATTTCATTTCAGCAACCGCTCCTTTCTTTTCATCCGGGATGTTCGCACATAAAACAAGGGGAAGTATTCCGCTCCCCCCTGATATTTCGCCATACTATTCTACTCTAAAAACTCTTTCGCCTTCCGATAGATGCTCTCGCCGTCCAGGCCGTATTTTACCACAAGCGCCGCCGCGGGGCCGGACTCTCCGAAGGTGTCATTCACGCCGATCTTCAGGACCGGAGTCGGCTGTTTCGCGCACAGTGCGTCGCAGACAGCGCTGCCCAGGCCCCCGATCACGGAGTGCTCTTCCACGGTGATGACCCTGCCGGTCTTCTTTGCCGAGGCAACGATCAGATCCTCATCCAACGGCTTGATCGTATGGATATTGATAACTTCCGCGTCCACGCCGTCCGCCGCCAGCTTCTCCGCCGCCGCCAGGGCTTCCGCCACGCAGATACCGGAAGCGACGATGGTCACATCTTTTCCTTCTTTTAACACAACGCCCCTGCCGATCTCAAACTTGTAGTCCGGGTTGTCGTTGATCACCGGAACAGCCGCGCGGCCGAATCTCAGATACACGGGACCCTCATAGTTGATCGCTGCTTCCACTGCAGCCTTCGCCTCCACATCGTCCGCCGGAACGATGACAGTCATGCCAGGGATCGTGCGCATCAACGCCACGTCCTCGTTGCACTGGTGGGTGGCGCCGTCCTCGCCCACCGTGATGCCCGCGTGGGTTGCACCGATCTTCACGTTCAGGTGAGGATAACCGATGGAATTGCGAACCTGTTCAAAGTTTCTGCCCGCCGCGAACATCGCAAACGAACTGATGAACGGGATCTTTCCGCAGGTAGCAAGACCTGCCGCGATGCCCGTCATATTGCATTCCGCGATACCGCAGTCGATATGTCTGTCAGGGAATGCTTTCTGGAAGACGCCGGTCTTCGTCGCGCCCGCCAGATCGGCATCCAGAACCACCAGATTCGGATATTTCGCACCGCATGCGGCAAGTGCATTGCCATAACTTTCTCTTGTTGCAATTTTCTTTACATCTGCCATGATCATTCACCCGCTTTCTTCCATTCTTCTTCGATTTTTTCGAGGTCGGCCATCGCGGTCGCGAACTCCTCGTCGTTGGGCGCCTTGCCGTGCCATCCCGCGTTGTTCTCCATGAAGGACACTCCTTTGCCCTTTGTGCTCTTCATGACGATCGCCGTGGGCATGCCCTTTGTCTCCCTGGCCTCCTTCATCGCCGCGCGGATCTCATCGAAATTGTGGGCGTCGATATTGATCACATGAAAGTTGAATGCCTCAAACTTCTTATCGATCGGATAAGGGGAACATACGTCCTCGATCTTACCGTCGATCTGCAGGCCGTTGTTGTCCACGATCACCACCAGGTTGTCCAGTTTTCTGGCTCCCGCAAACATCGCTGCTTCCCAGATCTGCCCCTCCTGGATCTCGCCGTCGCCGAGAAGCGCATACGTCCTGTACTCCTTGCCGTCCATCCTGGCCGCCAGCGCCATACCTACCGCCGCGGAGAGTCCCTGTCCCAGGGAACCGGAAGACATATCGACGCCGGGGGTTTCCTGCATACAGGGATGCCCCTGCAGTCTGGAACCCACATGGCGCAATGTCAAAAGCTCTTCCACCGGGAAGTATCCCCTGTTCGCCAGCGCGGAATAAAGGCCCGGAGCCGTATGTCCCTTGGAGAGCACGAAACGATCGCGGTCTTCCATTTTCGGATTTTTCGGGTCGATATTCATCTCCTCGAAGTACAGGTAGGTAAAGAGGTCTGCCGCGGACAGGGATCCGCCGGGATGTCCGGCTTTCGCACTGTGAACGGCTTTCACAATTCCTTTACGAACCTCATTAGCTGTTTTCTGAAGTTCCAAGTTTGTCATCTTTCATTCTCCTATTTTTAATTCCGCATCCGCCTGCACCGATGCTGTTTTATTGATTTAACGGATATTTATCCGTAAGGCTCTTTACGATCGCCCTGGCCTCGGGCACTTTCTCCTCGCCGCCGTCGATGATCAGCGTGATCGCCTCCGCGATCCTGTCCATATCTTCGGTCTTCATGCCGCGGGATGTCACCGCGGGAGTCCCCAGCCGGATACCGCTTGTGACAAACGGTTTCTGCGGATCGTTGGGGATCGTATTTTTATTCGCCGTGATGTGGGCCTCGTCGAGAAGTTTCTCGATGGCTTTTCCCGTCAGTCCCTTTCTGCTCAGATCCACCAGCATCAGGTGATTGTCCGTGCCGCCGGAGACGATGTCCACGCCTCTGGCCATCAGCCCCCTGCAGAGCGCCTGGGCGTTGTCCACGATCTGCTGCTGATATTCTTTGAACGACGGCGCGAGCGCCTCCTTGAAGCAGACCGCCTTCGCAGCGATCACGTGCATCAGCGGGCCGCCCTGGGTCCCCGGGAAGATCGCCTTGTTGAAGTTAAACCGGTCTGCCGCCTCCTGGTTGCAGAGGATCATGCCGCCTCTGGGACCGCGCAGCGTCTTGTGAGTCGTCGTCGTCGTCACATCCGCATAGGGGATCGGGCTCGGGTGTACCCCGGCCGCCACCAGGCCCGCGATATGCGCCATATCCACCATCAGCACCGCACCCACTTCATCCGCGATCTCGCGGAATTTCTTAAAGTCAATGGTTCTCGCGTAAGCGGAAGCCCCCGCGATGATCATTTTGGGCCTGCACTCCAGCGCGATCTCTCTCACTTTATTATAGTCGATAAACCCTTCGTCATTCACGCCGTAGGGCACACACTTGTAATATTTTCCGGACATATTCACCGGTGAACCGTGGGACAGATGTCCGCCGTGATCCAGATTCATCCCCATGTAGGTATCGCCGGGTTCCAGAGCCGCGAAAAACACCGCCATATTCGCCTGCGCTCCGGAGTGGGGCTGCACGTTCGCATAATCGCAGCCAAAGAGCTCTTTCGCCCGCTCTTTCGCCAGATTCTCCACCACATCCACACAGCCGCATCCGCCGTAATAACGTTTTCCCGGATACCCCTCCGCGTATTTGTTCGTCAGCGGACTTCCCATCGCCGCCATCACCGCTTTGCTTACCCAGTTTTCGGAGGCGATCAGCTCGATATGGTTCTCCTGTCTTTCCTGCTCCGCCACGATGGCATCCGCAATCTCCGCATCCACCGCCCGTATTTCATCAAATGAGTACATCGCTCACTCTCCCTTCTTCTTTCTTTTTCCATGACTTACAGTATACCATATTTCACGGACATAAGAAACCATTTTTTAACAGGTCGCCCCGCCCACAAGATGCTTCTGCGCTCTGATGACTTCCTCTTTTCGTCTCAGCAGTTCATCGCTCATCAGCTTATCCTGCACATAGGAAAAGCCCAGTCTGTCGATGGTATCCGCAAAGCGTTCCCCGGTAATGCCTTCATCCCGGAAGAACAGGATCGCCTTTTCGATCACCTGCATCACTTCCTCTTTGTCCGTAAAGATCTTTTCCAGCGCCTGGCCGTGAGCCACTCTCTTGCCCCAGCGGCCGCCGATGTAGATGCGGTATCCCGTCTCCGCTTCCTTGACCGCGCCGAAGGGACATTTCCCGATACAGCGCCCGCAGTGGTTGCATGCCGCCTTATCGATCTTCAACTTCCTCCCGCCATTCACCTCTTCCACTTTCGCGTCCTTCAGCGGACAGCCGCTCTCCACCTGACAGATCTTGCAGCCGCGGCAGAGACTCTCGTCCACCACGGGCACTCTCTGCCCGATCACGCCCAGATCGTTCAGATCCGGCTTCACGCAGTTATTCGGGCACCCGCCCACCGCGATCTTGAATTTATGGGGCAGTTTCACATCGCTAAAGCCCTTGTAAAATCTCTCGTGGATCTCCTCCGAGAGCGCAAAGGTATCGATCAGTCCGTACTGACAGGTCGTGCCCTTGCAGGAAACCACAGGACGCACTTTGGATCCCGTGCCGCCGGTCTCCAGGCCCTCCCGCATCAGGTACTCGCGCACTTCCTCGATCCTGTCATAGGGAACCCCCTGAATTTCCAGCGTCAGCCTGGTCGTCATCGTCACCTCCCCGGTGCCGAACTTCTCCGCCGCCTCCGCGATGCACTGCTGTTCCTTTGCCGTGATCTTGCCGTTTCTGGTGATCACGCGCACGTTAAACCGATCGGGATGATTCTTGTCCTGCAGACATCCCAACGCCTTCACACGTTTCACATCCTCCTCCGATACGGTGGATTTTGCTCCCTCCACCTTCACCTCGTTGAAGGTCACACCGCCCTCCAGCACTCTTGTATGGGTATAGCCGTAAGCTTTCAGCCTGTTCTGCAGGAAATATCCTCTCTTGCCCTTCGCGCAGACAAGGAGCAGTTTCTCATCCTTCCCGATCCCCTCCACCGGTCCGTTCACCCTGGACAGATTCACCCAGCGTGCCCCCGGGATCTTTGCCGCAGGCATTACGTCGATCACCTGGTAGCCCTTCGCAGCTCCCGCCTGGTAAGCCGCCGGCGTGATCGTCTCAAATTCTCCCGCCAGCTTGTTCTCCATGATATAGCAGACCTGTACGAACGGATGGATCGCCGTGGAGAAGGGCGGCGCGTAAGCCATGTCCATATTCTCGAAATCCTCCACCTTCGCCCCCAGAGAAATTCCCGTCACGGCGATATCCACGATCTTATCCACCGCTCCCGCGCCGAGCACCTGCACGCCCAGCAGTCTGTGGGTCGTTTTGTCCGCCGCCAGCTTGATGATGAAGCTGTCCGCCCCCGGATAATAGTGGGCCTTGTCATCCACCACGGCCAGCACTGTCTCCACATCAAACCCCGCCGCTTTCGCCTGCCCTTCCGTCAGTCCCGTCTTTCCCGCGTTTAATCCCGGCAGCTTCACAACACCCGTACCGAGACATCCGGCGTACGCCTTGTCTTTTCCGTTCAGCACCTGAGCCAGCGTCCTGCCCGCATAGTTGGCGGTGGAACCCATCGGCGACCACTGCGGCGCTCCCGTCAGGCGGTTCTTCACCATACAGCAGTCCCCCGCCGCGTAGACATCCTGCACATTCGTCGCCATCCTGTCGTCCACCACGATCGTACCCCTCTCCATCGCAAGGCCGCTGTCCTGCAAAAATGCCGTATTGGGGCGGATTCCCACGCTCATCACCACCACATCAGCGCCGAATACCCCCGCGTCAGTCTTCACACCCTCCGCCTTTTCGATTCCTTCCACTGCTTCCACTTTCACACCGGTATGCACGGAAATCCCGCTCTTCTTCAACTGCTTCTTCGCGAAATCCGCCATCTCCGGATCCAGAATACCGGGCAGGATCTGGGGCGCCAGGTCCACCACCGTCACCGTCAGCCCCTGAGCCCTGATATTTTCGGCGATCTCCAGGCCGATAAATCCGCCGCCTACCACCACGGCCTTTCTACAGTTATTCTCCTGAATATAATCTTTTAATCCGATCGCGTGGTCCGGCGTACGCATCGCAAAGACGCCGGGCAGCCCTGCCCCGGGAATCGGCGGCACGATCGGAGATGCCCCCGTCGCGATGATCAGTCTGTCGTAATCATATTCCACTGTGTCCCCGGTGGAGATCCGCTTCGCCTGCACCTTCTTTCCCTCGAAGTCAACGCGCTCCGCCTCCACTCCGGTATGTACCGCAGCACCGGTCAGCCCCTCATATTTCTGAGGCGTATTGACGATCAGCTCCTCCCTGCTCTCGATCAGCCCGCCCACATAGTAGGGCAGACCGCATCCCGCGTAGGAAATATCCTCGCCTTTCGTGATGATCGTCACCTCCGCGCTGCGGTCCTCGCGCATGCACTTTGCAGCGGCCTTCGTGCCGGCCGCCACCCCGCCAATTACCAATATTTTCATTTTTTTCTCCTTTCCATCGCACATCACATGCTCCTTCTCTCCTTTATCTCCGCCATCTTCGCGTCGCACAGCCTCGTGTCCCCGTGCACCCGCGAGTAGGCGAGATACCCGTTCATCCGGTCGATCTTCGTCAGATTCCTGCTGCCGCACTTCGGGCACACATCCATCTCCAGCTCCTGGTGCCCGCAGTCGTCGCAGTACGCCAGTGAGAGATTCACGCCCTCGTAAAAGCCCATCTCCATGGCGCGCCGGACAAGCGTGCGGATCGCTTCCATATTATAGTCTATCGGGTATTTTACATACTGGATCTTTCCGCCGTTAAAGTAATCCCAGAACCGCTTCTCCAGATCCTGCTTTTCTATCGGCGTGATATCCTCCGCCACATGGCAGTGAAAGCTGTTGGACACATACTCTCTGTCGGAAACGCCCTCCACAATGCCGTATTTCGCCCGGAACTGCTCCACCTGCTGCCCGCAGAGGTTCTCCGCCGGCGTTCCGTAGATCGCGTAGAGACGTTTGTCCTCCTTCTTATACTGCCCCACCCTGTCGTTGATATGCCGCATTACCTGAAGCGCAAATTCACCATCCTCCGCCAGCGACTTCCCGTTGTAGAGCATCTGTAGCTCATTCAATGCCGTGATGCCGAAGCTCGCGGTGGCGGAGGCCAGCACCGGCTTGATTTTGTCGTGGAAGCCGAGATGCCCACCGTAAAAGCCTCCCTCGCAGTAGGCCAGCGGATTGTTGGACGCCTTCATCTCTCCCAGATAGGCGTAAGTCCTGAGGTGCAGACGCCTGATCAGCTCCAGATAGTGATCCAACACCTCGTAAAAATCCCTGCTCTCCTGCCTCGCTTTCGCCAGGATCATCGGCAGATGCAGAGACACCACGCCGATATTGAACCGCCCCAGGAAGACCGGCTTATCCTCCTCGTCCGCCGGCTCCATGCCGCCCCGCTCGTACCAGGGGGACAGAAACGCCCGGCAACCCATGGGCGAGATCACCCTGCCGTATTTTTTGTACATCTCCGCCACATAGCCCTCCCCCGTCAGAGAGAGCCAGTCTGGGTACATGGTCCTGGCGGAACATGCCACCCCCGCCTCAAACAATTCCTCCAGCTCGCAGCCCGAGCCGTGCAGATCCTTGTCGTACAGAAAGACGATCTTCGGAAACAGCACCGGCTTTTTGCGCCCTTTTTTGCCCTGTCCGCCCTTCCGCACCTCCAGCAGAGTCCTCGTCGCAAGGCGGGCAAACCTGTCCCTGCCGAGCCCCGCTGTCACCGTGATAAACGGATAATCCCCGCGGCTCGACGCCACGGTATTAAATTTATACTCCCAGCCCTGGAAGCCCTGCTCCATCTCCTTCTCCAGATCCTTCCACGCCTGTCCCTGCGCCTTTTCCTCCGAAAGCCCCAGGGAGATATATTTCTCCAGATTTCTGCGGTAAGATTTCTCCGCGTAGGGCACCAGCAGCTTATCCACCTCCGGCACCGTGAACCCGCCGTACTGCTGGCTCGCCGCCGACAGAACGATATCCCCCATCACGTCGAACGCCGTGTCCAGCGTCTTCGGCTCATTGTACCAGACGTTTCCCATCTCAAAGCCGCCGTGCAGCACCTCGCCGATGTTGAACAGACAGCAGTTCATCGTGTCCCGCCTGGCGGACATGTCGTGGATATAGATATACCCGTCCCGCGCCGCCTGGATCTCCTCCCGCGTCAGGAAAAATTTCTGGTACATCTCACGATTCAACTGGTTAAAAATCAGACTCCGCCTTGTGGAGACAAGCGCCGAATCCGTGTTGGCGTTCTCCCTGTCCCCCATGTACATGATGGACTGGCTCTTCTTGTAGACCTCGTCCAGCATATGCACAAAGTCCTGCTTGTAGTTGCGGTAATCCCGATAACTCTTTGCCACAAGGGGATTGATCCTCTCTAGCGCATACTCCACCACATGATGCATGACCTCGATGGGGATCTGTGTCATCTGCTCCTCCTGCGCCTTCTCGATGACAAGCTCGCAGATTTGCCCCTTCTCCTCCTCCGTCAGCTCCACCATCACGCGGTAGGCGCTCTTTCCCACCGCATCGACCACCTTCTGCACCTGGAAAGGCTCGCGCGCGCCGTCCTTTTTGACGATATGGATCTGATAACGCGGTTTGTATCTCTCGTTGTAATTGGTCTCCATGGTCATTTTTATCTCTCCTGCGTCAGTCGCTTTCCAAAATCTCCGTCAGATAACTCCGGTATCCGTCCTTCACCTGCTCCGGCGCCGTCACCTTCACATCCTTCCCGACGCCCGCGAGCCAGCCGTAAAACTGTCTGCTGACCATCACCTTCACATGCACCGCGAACCTGTCGTCGGAAAGTTTCTGCAGAGAGACATCCTTCCCAAACCGGTCCAACACCACGCCCACCAGCGTATTCGGAAAGCTCAGCGTCACGATCTCCTCCTCCCCGCCGTACATGCCGAAAGTCTTCGTGGAGTACGCCGACAGATCGCATTTCTGAAAGGCTTCCTCCCCCTCCCTGCGCAGGTCCAGCATCTCGATCGGGCCGATCTTATCCACCCTGAAATGTTTCAGCATTCCCGCCCGGGCGTCGTAGCCGATCAGATAATAGTTCTCATCGTTCCACATCAGCGACCAGGGACTGATCCGGTAGGGCTCACCGCCCTTTCTCGGCACCAGCTTTTTCTGCAGGTTCCATTCCAGATACGGAAAAGATATCTGTCTGTTTTCGTGGATTGCCGTGTGGATCACATCCACATGGTAGTAAATGCTCTCGTTCTCATTTTTGATCTGTCCGGATGTGTAGACCTGACGCTGCAGCTGCACCGCTTCGTACTTACTTGCCAGCTTCTCGATCTTCCGGATCAGCTGCTCCGACTTTGATCTCGTGATAAACCGCGACGCGGAGACCGCATCGACAAGAAGCTTGCACTCCGGCAGTTCAAAATCTCTGGAAGCCAGATAATAGCCGCCGTTGTTTCTGGCGGAATCAAAGACAATGTCCACGCCGAAATCGATCAGACAGTTGATGTCGTGGTATACGCTCTTCCTCTCCGCGCTGATCTCCTCCGCCTTTAATTTCTCCAGCAGAACTGCCATCGGCATCGGATGCTGTTCGTCAGTCTGCTCCGTCAATATCTTTAACAGATATAATAATTTTAGTTTTTGTTTCTCTGATTTTGGCATACTAATCTCTCATCCATAAGCTCTTTCTGCTGCTGTTTTTGCGAAAATACGCAAAAGGATGTCCATGTCTCCATGAACATCCCCTGTTGTTATGCCTTACTGTTTTCTCCCGCAGCACCATCCGTCAGCATCATCTTCGCGTCCTTGTTCTTTCTCCATTTTACTCCGATAAAACATGCCGCGACCACCAAAACCGCTACAAGCACAAAAACAATAGCATACGCCAGAAAGTAGATTCCAAATGACGTTCCAGCACCCATCGCCTATTCCTTCTTTCTATAGTATAATCCGCTCAAAGCCTATGCACAGTATACCACTTACAGCCCCGTATCGTCAAGTAAGTCCTCACCGTCCGCCGCGTTCGTGGCAAGAGTATCGCACCGCTCGTTCTCCGGGTGCCCGTCATGCCCCCGCACCCAGCTGAACCTTACCTGGTGGGGTTCCATCGCCTTCAACAGCCGCTTCCAAAGATCCACATTTTTCACCGCGCCCCCGTCCGCCTTCTTCCAGTTCTTCCTCTGCCAGCCTCCGATCCAGTCTTTCTCGAAGGCGTCCACCAGATACCTGGAATCGGAGATAAGCTCCACCCGGCAGGGTCTGATCAGCGCTTCCAGCCCAATGATCGCCGCCATCAGCTCCATGCGGTTGTTGGTGGTCTTTCTGTACCCTGCGCTGTACTCCCTCTCATGCAAAACTCCTTTGCCGTCCACATACTGCACCACCGCGCCGTATCCTCCCGGCCCGTCCGGGTTTCCCCTCGCCGCGCCGTCCGTATATATCGTTACATCCATATCAGATAACCGTGTCCTTTCCTGTCATTGTCCACTCGCCGGTCTCAAGAAACCTCTCCGCCAGCTCCTCCGCCTCCCGGACCACCCGTCCGTCATATCCCATCACTTCCAGCAGTCTGATCGCGTTCCTGGTCTGAGCCCTTCCCCTCTTCAGCAGATAATTAAAGCTGATATCGCCGTTTTCTATGGTCTCCTCAAAATGATAGTTGTGATAAACATCTTCCAGCAGATGGGTCAATTCGATATCATGGGTCGCCGCGAAGCACAGCACTCCCTCCCCGGTCAGCGACCGCAGTATCCTGCTGGACGCCGCGATCCGCTCCACGGTATTGGTCCCCCGCAGCACTTCGTCCACAAAGCACAGAACCGGCGTCCGTCCTTCCCCGCAGGCATCCAGAATCCGCTTCAGCGCCCTGATCTCCACCATAAAATAGCTTTCCCCGCCGGTCAGATCATCCCGCAGCGCCATGGAACTCATCACCCGGTAAAACGGCGCTCTCCAGCGCTCTGCGGGCACCGTGCAGATCGTCTGCGCGAGCACCGCCCCCAGCGCTGCGGTCTTCAAAAAGGTGGATTTTCCGGAGGCGTTGGAGCCTGTGACCAGAACGCACTTTTTCGTGTCGATATCGTTTTTCACCGGCGCATCGAGAAGCGGATGGCAGAGCCCCACCGCACACAGTCCGTAATCCCCGCCCTGCTCCGGTCTGCAAAAGCTCTCTAAGGACGCCCGATAATACGCGATCGAGATACAGGCGTCTATCGTTCCGATGGCCGACACCAGCTCTCTTATCACATCGTCCTTCTCCCGGACGATCCTCAACATCTGGTTAAATTTCATCAGATCCAGGTGCAGCGCCATCTTCAGATAGTCAAACAGGATATCCAGAGGTCCCGAGCCTCCCATCGGATTCCTCATCGACATCGCCACCCCGGAAAAACTCCGGAAACTTCCCAACCCTCTGATATCCTTAAGCAGGATCCCCCGGTATTTTTCAAAGATATCCTCCCTGTCGGCGCCTCCCGCAATCAGACTTCCGCTTCTGCGGGCTCTGTCCAGCACCCCGCTTATCTTCTCCGCCCCCCGTATCATGCGCAGAATGTAGGCAAAGCTGACCAGGTAGGGATCCACCTCCCGCTTTTCCTTAAAGTAGGTCATAATGTTTACCATAAGCACCGCAAACAATATCGTCACGCCCAGGGCAGGCTCGGAAAACAGCAGAAGGAAAGCCGGAAGATAGAGACAGTCCATCAGAATATGCTTTCTGCTGCTCCTCTCCCCCAGGTTTTCCAGATAGTCCAGATAGTCCTCCAGCGCGTACTCCCCGGTAAAACCGATCTCGCACAGCGCCATGGAAAGCTGCTCCCGCAGGGCATCCTTCTGTGCCATGCTCTCCGCCATCAGGTCCCGCTCCCGCAGCACCACCTCCTCCATGACGGGGCAGCGCAGCATCCGGTAGAGCTCCCCGGCCCCCGCGGAAGATCTCGCGTAGTTTATCCGCCGAAAGACAAGCTCCATATCCAGATCATTCCAGGTGATATCGTCCAGGAAAAAGGACGGAGATCCATGAAGATAGCTGCCGGTCACGGCAGCCTCATCCCTGCCCCGGTTTGGAAGCGGCGCAGATCCGTATTCCTCCCTGATCCATTTTTCCGCCAGCGCCCTGCGCTTCTTTTGTTCCACCAGTCCCCGCCATCCGACAAGGAGGACAGATACCAGTGCGATCAAGCCAAAATACAACAGTTCATTCATCTTTTATTCCCAACAGTTTTTTTGCGTTTCCCGCAAAGATAAGACTTTTCTCCGTCTTCGACAGGGGCAGCCTCCCCAGTCTCTCCACGCTCTCCCGCTGTCCGGACCAGGGACAGTCCGTGCCGAACAGGATCTTCTCCGCTCCATGTTTTCGGATGATGCGAAGGAGCTGTTCGTCGTCAATATAGTCCTCCAGGAACGCCGTGTCCAGATAGACGTTCTCCCCCATTAACAGTTCTTCCGCCGCGTCCCATTCTTTCCAGCCGCCGAGATGGGCCAAAACCAGCTTTTCCGGCGCCGTCGCCCTTATCGCCGCCGCGATGCGGGATACCGACGCGTAGACCGGATCCGGCAGACCGATATCCACGCCGGCGTGCACCACGACGACAAGGTCCTGCTCTGCGGCGGCCTCCAGAATCCGCAGATAACGGATATCGTCCATATACACTTCCTGGTAAGCCGGATGGATCTTGACGCCCCTGAGTCCCAGGCTTTTTATCTCCCGCATCTTCCGCTTTACATCCGGACAGTCCGGATGAATGCCCCCGAAGGAGATCAGATCCTCTTTCTCCTCGCAGAGCTTCGCCGCCACCCGGTTTACCGTCTCGAACTGGGACGGCTTTGTCACCACCGGCAATACAACGGAAAGATCCACTCCGTCCTCTTCCATGGACTGCTCAAGACCTGCAGCCGTCCCGTCCGTGTGGGGCCTGATCCCCGAACATTTCGACAGACTCTCGATGCTGGCCTGCGCTATTTTGTCGGGAAATGTATGCGTATGAAAATCTATGACCATCTGTGCCGCCTACCCTTCATAACCGACCAGAAAGGCTTTCTGATTGATCTCTGTCGTCTTCGGCGGCACGGTCTTCGCGATCACATCCAGCCACTGTTCTTTTGTAAACTCCATATGCCTTGCCGCAAGTCCCAGCACAATGATATTGAAGACTCTGCTGTTTCCCAGCTCCAGCGCCTTTTCCCTGGCGTCCACCTGATATATTTTGTATTCCTCTGACAGTTTTTCCAGAATATTCTCCGGATATTCCGCCGCTCCGGTCACAACAGGCATCGGATCGATCCGCTGGTCATTCGCCACGATCACGCCGTCCTTTTTCAGGAAATGCGCGTACCGAAGCGCCTCCAGTCTCTCGAAAGCGATCAGGATATCTGCCTGTCCCTCCTCCACGATGGGCTCCGCCACCTCCTCGCCGTAGCGCACGAAGGTCACCACGCTGCCGCCCCGCTGCGCCATCCCATGTACCTCGGAAAGCTTTACCTGATAGCCGCTCTCCACCATAATACCGCCCAAAATCCGGCTGGTGAGCAGCGTTCCCTGCCCGCCCACGCCGACGATCATAATATTCTTCGTCATCATAATTGATATCTCTCCTATCTCAGTCTCGCAAAATCCTCTCACGCTTTCTTCGCTTCCCGTACTTCGATCGCCCCGAATTTGCACAGCTGCGCGCAGAGCCCGCACCCGTTGCACATGGAAGCGTCGATCTCCACCGTGCCGTCCTCCTTTTTTGTCAGGGCCGGACAGCCGGGCCGCAGGCATGCGCCGCACTTTTTACATTTCTCCGGGATCGCCACGCACTTGTTCGGGAATACCTGTCCCTTCAACAGAGCGCAGGGAGCTGTCACGATGATGACGGATACGGCGTCCCTCGCCACCTCCTCTTTCACGGTCCTCTCCAGCGCGTCCACGTCAAAGGCGTTCACTTCCGTCACATGCTCGATCCCCATGGACTTGCAGAGATGGTAAATGCTGATGGCGGGCACCACATCCCCCTGCAGCGTCTTCCCGGTCGCCGCATGGTCCTGATGGCCGGTCATGCCGGTGGTGGAATTGTCCAGGATCAGCACCGTGCCGGTCCCCCGGTTGTAGACCATGTTCATCAGGGAGTTCACTCCCGTGTGCATAAATGTGGAATCGCCGATCACTGCCACCCAGTTCTTTATGTAGTCTTTGCCTTTCGCCTTCTCCATTCCGTGCAGCGCAGAGATGCTGGCGCCCATGCAGATCGTCGTCTCGATCACGTTCAGCGGAGGCACCGCTCCCAGTGTGTAGCAGCCGATATCTCCCGCCGCGTGCAGTTTCAGTTTATTCAGGATCCAGAATGTACTTCTGTGCGGGCATCCCGGGCAGAGGATCGGCGGACGGGCGGGCACTTTTGCCGCCTCGCGGATCTCCGGTTTCTGCCGCAGTATCACTTCCCTCAGCAGGTTCGCGCTGTACTCCCCCTGCCTCGTGAAAAGTTCTTTTCCCTCGCATGATATCCCCCAGGATCTGATCTGCTCCTCGAAGACAGGTTCCAGCTCCTCAAATATGATCAGGCGCTCCACCTTGGACGCAAACTCCTCGATCAGCTTTCTGGGCAGCGGATGTACCATGCCCAGCTTCAACACCGACGCCTCGGGGCAGGCCTCCCTCACATACTGGTACGCGATGCCGCTCGCCACAAAGCCGACGGAAGCGTCGCGGTACTCCGCCCGGTTGATCTCCATCTCACAGCCGTCCACGGCCAGCCTGTTCATACGATCCTCCACATACACGTGACGCCTTATGGCGTTGGCTGGCATCATCACATATTTCGCGGGATTCTTCTCGTAGGGCTTATCCGCAGGCTCCACCCGCTCCTCCAGCGTCACCGGCCCCTGGGAGTGCGACAGACGCGTTGTCGTTCTTACAATGACAGGCGTGTCATATTTTTCACTGAGCGCATAGGCGAACTTCACGAAATCCTTCGCCTCCTGGGAATCCGAAGGCTCCAGCACCGGCACCTGCGCCGCTCTCGCCACGCAGCGGGTGTCCTGCTCATTCTGGGAGCTGTAAAGTCCCGGATCGTCCGCCGCCACCAGCACAAGGCCGCCGTTCACCCCCGTGTAGGACGCGGTGTAGAGAGGATCGCTCGCCACATTCACCCCCACATGTTTCATGGAACACATGGCGCGCACGCCGCTGATGGAGGCGCCGATCGCGACCTCCGCCGCCACCTTCTCATTCGGAGACCACTCCGCGTAGATATCTTCCTTATATTGCACCATATTTTCACTGATTTCCGTACTCGGCGTCCCCGGATAGGCGGCGGATACCTTTACGCCTGCCTCGTAAGCGCCTCGGGCAATCGCTTCATTTCCAAGCATGATCTTTACTTCTGACATGTCGATTCCTTCCTTTCGTATCTCTTCTTAAAATCACCTTCTATCAGTTTATCGTATTATGCCCGGAATTTCCAGAGAATTTTTTGTGAAAAAGATGCCCCTGCCTTCTCCCGTCTCGTTCGACGCGCTGCTGCAGGGGTTCCGTTAGATTTGACAGTATAGAATTGATTTATGTAAAACATCAGAAATTTCCGATATGGTCCATCCCTATGTTTTATATGCCGAAATAATGCGGCATCAGAAGACGCCGCATAAAATATTATGATTAATCATTCTGGTTAAAATATTATCTGGTTTGTTTGTTACTGTAAACAGCCGGCTTAATAGCTCACACCGTTTGTTACATTATATAATTCACGCGTCACACCGTCCAACACAGCGTAGTGAGTGCAGCTGATCCGGTACTGGACTCCCTTTTGCGCAGAGCTGGTATATACATTCATCCCATGTGCATTATCGTTTGTAGTATAATCTCCGGAATGCGTACCTACTAAAGTCCACTTTCCATCCACCAGCTTCTCCACCCGGATATTTTTCACGCCGATCTTGCTGGCTGTCACTGTGGAACCCGTCTTAATGGACCCCTCCACCCCGCTCGCGCTGACCGAAATGCCGATGCTGCAGTTTGTCAGCATTGCCGCTTTCGCGCCGCTGTTATCCGGAATATCGTAAAGTCCATGCCCTATATTATCTCCCGCCAGCTCCCTGTACTCGCTGACGATAAGTTTCTCCACTTTCTCTTCTGCACTGACTGCCATCCCCACGCTGCCGCACATCATGACGACGGCACACAGAACGGCAAACAATTTTTTTCCTCTTACTTTCATACTATGACCTCTTTTCTTTTGTATCAATGAATGATTAATCACCTCCGTACCACTTTATCTCTGCGAAAACTAATCTTTCATAATATTTATTCCCTTCCCTGCATAAAATGTAACATTCTATTTTTTGTCTATCTGGTATTTTCCAACCCCTTCCTCACCTTTAACATCTCTTCCAGAGAAATATTTCCACTGATTCGATAAAAATTGTTCCCTGTAAAGATCATACAGATATATTCATCCTCATATTGATAATACAGTGTATCTTCATCAGAATATTCGGGAAGCAATATGCAAACATCTTCATCCATTCTCATTTCTCTATATTCTTTTGCAGCACTCTCCAACAACGTTATCTCAATTAATATGTGTTTATTTTCTTCATTATAATAATCCGCCTGTATATTTTTACGATTATTAAAGTCCCAATACTTTATGCCATATAACGAATACCCATCTGGAATATAACCCGGCACTGCAATCTTACTTTTCACCTCATTGTCCAATTCTGCCCAAGAATCATAAAAGCTCTTGATTTGTTCATTATTATCAGCGCCTACTTCCTCTAATGAGTCCTCCTTCACAATCTCCACCACCCCAACTCTCTCCAAAATCATCCGAAACAGCGACTTATCTCCTCTCGCATAAGTCACCATATTCAGGGACAACAGCGCTGCGCCGAACACTGCGATAAATATAACGGCCGCCCGACAGCCCCTTTTCCGGAACGGGATACGCTTTTTCCTGTCGTCCCCTGCATCTCTGTCACACGAATCGCGCTCTTCCTCCCGAACCAACTCCATAATATTCCGGTAAACTTCCTCTTTACTCCGGTGCGGCTCCTCCTCGGGGGAAAGCTTCTGCAGCATCGTACAGATCGCATCGACCTCCTCCACATCGAACTCCTCCCCGGTCGCTTCATCCCGATACCAGCAAAGACGTCTTTCCAGTTCCTCAATCAAATTTTTGTTGTGATCTGCCATAAATTTCCTCGTCTTTTCCAAATCTGTAATAATGAACCAATTTTCATGGTAATCCCCAAATACAAATCAAAAAGATAATCCAGTCCAGAATAACATTCTCCTTGAGTTTCTTTTTCAGCCTGCTTATCCGCATTCTGATAACGCCCTTGTCTATCCCATATTTCTCTGCCACTTCGTCGGAAGAATATCCGTTCACATAGTAATCGCGCAGCATTTCATACTCTTTCTCGCTGACCGCACTCTTGATCGTCTCCGCCAGCTCAATCTCCTTATAACCATCCCCTTTTCCTTCCGCGAACACCCGATAATTAAACCCTTCATCGAGAAGACAGTGTTCTTCTCTCCTGGAACCCATTTTCATCATCTTATTCTTTACTGTCGTATATAACCAACCCATGACATTCGGATGATCTATCAGAATATCCGCTTTTCTGTAAGCTTCCAGAAAAGTTTCCTGTACGATATCCTCCGCAAACTCCCTGTTGCTGCACCCCTTACTGGCAAATATGTAAATTTTATCATAAGCCTTTTCCATCAGCTCATTGAAATAACGATCTTTCTCCTCTTTGTTCATTGATACCCTGCTCACATATATCTTTATCTTTGGTCTTTTTTATACTTTCGCAAAAATATTTTACATGAAAATATATGGCGTAACCGAACCCTTCAATCAATAACCAGTACAAGTTGTCATTTTTTATCATTTTGCCTCTTTTTACCTATTTTCAATATTCTATTATATCAGATTTTATCAGTATTTCAGCACAAAAAAGCACCTTTTGCATATATTTGCAAAAAATGCCTTTTTTTTAACTTTATTACGTCCCGGGTTCCGATATCCTTGACACAGCCACATAGACTGCCGATATTTTGTACCAGGTCGGATAGTCCACGATTCCCGACACCGGAAGGCCGAATATCCGCTGGAAGCTTCTGACCGCCTCCGCCGTCCTCTGCCCGTAGATACCGTCCGCCGCGACCACCGGAATCGCCGGATAATTCTGGGCGATGCGGTTTAACTGCTGCTGGATCTGCCGCACCTTATCCCCGCGGGCTCCGACCGTCAGATTATATCCCGGCCAGGAGGAGGGTACGCCGGATACACTGGTCGCCGTATTGATATACATATTGCTGCCGTAGTAGTACCGTATGATCTCTATCGCGGAATACCCCTGATCCCCCAGATATTTGGATCCCCACTGGGACAGACCGCTGCAGGTGACCGTGGTGCCGTTGCAGTAGGAGGTGAAGATCGGCTGCCTTATTCCGGGTCTGGAGAGATAGTTAGCAAAGATCGTATCCACCAGATAACTGATATTGCTGAAAATATTTCTTCCGCGCATCCATTTCTGATCGTAAGCCGTGGAGGATGTGATCGTGAAATTTTTCCCCTGATTTCTGTACCACTCCGTGTACACTCTGTTCAGCGTGAAGGACATGATCGCCAGAATATTCGCGTAGATGGTCTGTTCCGGCCAGGTGGCGTAGATCTCGGAGGAGGCGACATTTTTGATGTAATCTTTGTACGACACATAATAGTTCTGCGCCGAATTATCATCCGGCAGTCCGTCGTGCACCACTATCGTCTCCGGCACGACCACCCTGCTCAGGACGATCTCGCCGTCCTCATCCATCGGCTTCACCTCATCCTCCTCTATCTTGGGCGGATAATCATAGAATAAGGTGTGCGGCGGAATCAGGATATCCTCCTCCGGCGCCGTCTCAATCTCCTGGGGCACCATGCTGACAGGCTGAAACGACTCCACCTCCGGCAGCACCTGCACTCCCTCCACAACCACCGTCTCATATCCCGGCGCCGTGACCGCAATATCGTAATCCGCATAGGGCTGTTCATCCCCCGGCTCCAGAGACAGGTCGAGAGGCGGCGCGGGCAGTTCGATCTCCTGCGTCTGTCCGGAAATGTCCGTGTTCAGTTCCTCTATCACCGTATCCGGCTGCCCGGACAGCGTTATCGTAATTTTGGCATCTGCCACCGGAAAATACCCCAGTGAGGATGTCACGTTTATCTGTAGTCTTCCTTTATCAGATAAGTCTGCCTGTGCGGCATGCAGCTTATTTTGTGGCATAAAAAATCCCCGCATATATTCTCTTATCTACAATATATGCGGGGGTTACTCTTTTGTGATTTCTGTCTCCGGTCAGCTCATGTTCACGCTTCTCCTATCAAAACTTTCTTTCCGCAGAATGCAAATCCGTACTTCCTTATCTTCTCGCCCGAAATGCCCTTCTCCATCAGCGCCGCCCCGTAGTTTTGCTCTTCTATCTGCCTCAGCGCCGCCTGTACGGTATCGGAGAGTTCTCTTTCCTCCTCGCTGTTCTGCACCTTAAATTCCAGAATTATCGCGTCATCCCGCAGATTTCTGGGCTCCAGCATCACATCATACCTGCCGAAGCCGCTCTCCCGGTTGGAAGTCAGAATATATCGATCCGTCAGTTCCACCAGCAGCCCCAGAACAAACCCGTGGTAAAATCGCTCCGGTTCCGCCCCAAACGGCCCCTTCCCGGTGTCAAAGTAGCTGAACGTCACAAGCGCCACACGGTTCATATAGATATTCATCGCTTTCAGATCATGCTTCAAAAGCGCTTTGATAAAACCGTTGTAGTCCACCTGGCTCTTCTGAAACCAACGTTTTACCATGGAGCAGAACATCAGCTTCACCTCATAGTTTGTCAGGCCGAGCTCATATAACGGGACGTCCAGCGCTTTTACATCCAGATAATCCTCATAACTCACCACTTTCAAATAGCCGCCGGCCAGCAGCAGACTCCATATGCCGGCTCCACTGTCATTCAATTCCCCATACACGATCTGCTCGTCAATCTCCGCCCGAATCGTTTCCCCGTTCATCAGGCGTTCAAACTCCTGTTTGATTTCTATATTGCCCTCCCGAATCAGTTTCCCGACCAGACTGTTGGAGCTGGAGTTGGCCCAGTACACCCCTATTTTTTTGCTGTCCAGACAGTTCAGGATCGACCAGGGATTGTAAATATCTTTCCGGCTTCCGAAAGTAAAACCGTCATACCATTCCTTTACCCTCTGTCTCCACCGGGACATTCCAAACTCGTCCAGCGCCTCAAAAACTTCCTCCTCCGTAAACCCAAAACAATCCTGATACTCTTCGGATGTCGATGTCACCGCCTTCAAATTATTCAGATCCGAAAATATGGATTCTCTGCTTACCCTGGTAATTCCCGTCATGATGGCACGTTCCAGACAGGGATTTGTCTTAAACGCCGCATTGAACAGACTTCTCGAAAAGGCAGTCAGTTCATCCCAATAGCCCTCCACATAGGCTTCCTGCATCGGCGTATCGTACTCATCCAATAAAATAATCACTTTTTTTCCATAGTAACGGGACAAGAAATCCGACATCTTGTGAAGCGCCCATGTCGCCGTCACCTCATCCATATCACCGTCCACGCTCCGGAAATATCTTTTTTCTCCTTCCGTCAGCAGATCCCCCTCCAGAAGAAACACATTTTTGTGATAGATATCCGCCAAAATCTGATTGATCCTGGATACTGCGCTCCGGTAATCTTTCTCCTTTACATTCGCGAAGGACAGACTGATCACCGGATAAGTCCCCTGCAAGCCTCGAAACTTTTCCTGCCGCCAGATAGACAGCCCCTCAAACAGATCACTGCGCCCTGCATATTTTACGGAAAAGAACTGTTCTGTCATACTCATAGTCAGCGTCTTCCCAAAGCGTCTGGGGCGGGTGAACAGTGTGACGCTGTCCCCGCTCTCCCACCATTCCCGAAGGAATGATGTCTTATCGATATAAAAATATCCCTCTCTCCGGATCGTCTCAAAATCCTGACATCCGATGCTGACTGTTCTCGCCATTTACATTCCCTCTTTTTCTTCTCCCGACCGCTCTCCCGTCTTACCGCTCCACCGACGCCGCCATCCTGTGGTAAGTGTGCCGGATGCCACGCACCGCAGTCGAATAAGCAAATATATTTTCCGGCAGGGACATCCCGCCGTAGCCGGCATCCCCGAGATGGTGAATATCCGTGCCCGTCATCTTGCACATCAGCGCCAGGCGTTTGATCGTGTCGGTGTCGGCTCCCTCCTGGGATGTGCCGATGGCCGTGATGGTCAGCGCGCCCAGGCTGTGGGCACAGGCGACGATCTCCCTCGCGTACTCCACCGTGATACCCGGAACGGTCCCCGGGGCGGGCAGAAGGATGATGTCCGCCCCCGCCTCCACAAAGCTCTTTACATCCTCTTTCGTCATAATATTTTCCGCCGCCTCCGAGAGGATCCCCGCAGCATGCATCTTTCCGGCCGCCAGGACGATCTGACCGCCCACCGCCTCCCTGTAGCGTTTTAACGTCTCGATGATCGCCGGGTTGCTGACGCCCATGCCCGGATTTCCGGTGAGCAGTATCATATCCACGCCGATCTCTGCCGCCCGCTTCGCATTCTCCACGGTGGCGCGTCGTCCGGGGGACATCTTCCACATCGGGTCCGTCTCCCCCTCCTCGCCCTCCTCCACAGGCTCCAGATTAATGCCCACGGGGCGTCCGGTCAGCTTCTTGAGCAGCTTCACCGTATTCTCCGGTTCGGTCTCCGGCAGACCGTGGATCACCGGCCTCATCACGTCGAACATATTGAGCAGAAGGATATCGGCCCCCATGGCCGCCGCAAATTCCGCGTTGGTCACATTCCCCAGCATGGGCTGCAGCGTGCCGATCGTCTCGCAGGCGATCACTCTCCCCTCGCTCTTTAATATGGATTCCAAAAGGTCTTCTTTCGTAAACTCCCGAAAATCGGAAGCATAACAGTCCAACATTCTCTTTGCCATTCTATTCCCCCTCAAATGCCGTTTTATTTCAGCTCCAGCGAAAGCTGTTCCATCTCCCCCGGCACGATCACACCGAGCTCCATGAAGATCGGGTACAGATAGCTCGCCCCAAAGGTCTTCAATTTTTTCGGTCCGCTCACCGGCAGACCCGACTTCTGCAGTTCCATCGCGTTCCAGAGAGACAGGTTCACGGTGGAGCGGGTGATGGATTTATCCTTTCTGCTGACAAATATCTCATATCCTTTGATAGAATAACTGTAGTCCAAATGCTTTGCAGTCTCAAAACTTTTCCCCTCCAAAAGAACCAGAGCGTCCCAAAGGACCTCCTCCAGCAGCGCCTGCGAATTTCCCTCTCCGCGAATCTCTCTCTGCACAAGTTCTTTCAGCTCGCGGATTTTCTCTTCCCGTTTCGATTCTGAAGCCATGTCTTCATTGCCTTTCCTGCCAACCACATAAACAGCATACCACAGATAAAACCTGCCATATCGATACAGATATCACCGATCCCCGGGGATCTCCCCGCCGAAAAAAACTGTATCGACTCGTCCACCACCGCCGTAAACATGCCTGTCAGAAGCATTGCACACACACGCCCGCCCGGTTTTAAATAGTATATCATAAACAGAAGTACCGTCAATACACCTTCCATCCCATATTCCGAAAAATGGGCGAGCTTGCGGATAAAATGCTCCGTCACGTTCTCTCCTCCCAGGTCGGAGAGCACCTGGTTCACCAGCTCCGTTACCCTGCCGCTCCTGGCGGAGGACGCGGCGGCGCTCTCCATGGAATTGTGCCAGATAAACAGCACGCAGGCGACAAACAGCACAGTGATCACGCCCCGCCCCAACATCAGTCCTGCCCCGGACGTTTTCTCTCTCATCCCGCTCAGTCCTTCCTGTCATCGCCCCAGAAGAACAGCGCCACGGTCCCGGGACCCGTGTGGCTGCCGATCGTCGTGCCCACGTTATTGATGACCACCTTTCCGGAGAGCTTCGGAAAAGCCTCCTCCACCAGATCCGCCACCTTCCTCGCGTCCTCCTGGCAGGCTGACTGGGAAATATAGCACTTCCCGCTATAGTCTTCCCCGTCCTGCGCGTGTTCTTGCATCTTATTCACAATTTCCCGGATAACTTTTTTCTTCGTGCGTATCTTCTGTCTCGGGATCAGCCTGCCCTCCCTGTCCATGTTGAGCAGCGGACAGATTCCCAGCACCATGCCGACCGTGCCCGCCGTTTTGGATATTCTGCCGCCCCGGATATAGAACGTCAGATCCGTGGAGAAAAACCAGTGGTGCAGCCGCAGTTTATTCTCCTCGATCCACGCCGCCGTCTCCGCAAGCGTGCTCCCCGCATCCCGCAGATCCGCCGCCCTGTCCATCAAAAGACCATAGCCGGAGGAGGCGCCCAGAGAGTCGATGACGCATATCTTCCGCTCCGGATACCGCTCCATCAGCTCCTCCGCCGCCAGTTTGGCAGAGTTATAGACACCGGAAATACCGCTGGAAAGCGTGACATGGAGCACATCTTTCCCCTGCTTCAAAAAGCTCTCAAAATGTTCCCTGAACTCTTCCGCATTGATCTGGGACGTCCTCGTCTCCGCCCCTTCTCTCATCCTCCGGTAAAATTCATCAAAGGGAATGGACTGCCCAAGATCGTCCCGGTAGTGCTCTCCGTCCAGTTCGAAGTGAAAGCAGATATAATGGATATCCCGCCTCTCAAAATGTTCCTTCTCCAGATCCGCCGTGGAACAGCAGCTTATCACATAATCACTCATTTTACCTCCCTCCGCCGTAACGCTCTCAAATTTATTTCAGGCAGAGACCGCACAGTCCCTGCCTGATTATCATATAACTATATTTACTTATTTGCAAGAAGCATCATGATCTCATTGCTCCGCGCTATGAACTTCGCCATATCCTCCGCCTTCAGCGGCGCGTTCTGGATCTTCGCCAGATCATAGAGCTGTTCGCAGATCATCTTTGAATTCTTGTCCTCTTTGTTCTCCATAATATACTGCACAAGAGGATGGCTCGCGTTCAGGATCAGCGTCTCGTCGTCCTCCCCGAAAGCGCCCATGCCCATACCGCCTGCCGCGTACATCTTCATCATATCCTGCATTCTGCGGCTCTCCTCCGAAATGGTCAGCATGGAGGAAACTTTCTTATTTTTCAGCTTTTCGATCTTCACGGTCAGCTTCTCTTTTTTCAGAGCTTTCTTCATCAGTTTGCCGATCGCCTCCGCGCTCTCCTCCAGCTCCTTCTCGGCCTTTTTGGAGGTCTTCGCCTTGAAGTTCTCGGTCAGATCCGCATCGATGCGCATGAAACGGATGCCCTCGTTTTTGGACTCCAGCTGCTGCACGAAGGGCTGGTCGATATTGTGGGTCAGGATCACCGCATCCATCTTCGCCGCCTTGAACATATTGATATACTGTCCCTGCTGCTGCTCATCCGTCACATAGTAGATGATCTTCTCCTTCTTCTCTTCCTCCGCGGCGTCCTCAGCAGATTCTTCGCCGTTCTCCTCCGTCACGATCTCCGCTTCCACTTTCTCGCCGTTCTCATCCACCGCGTTCTCACCCTCGGCGATCTTCTCCTCTTCCTCCGCCTCATCCGGATCGCTCTTCGCCACTTCCAGGCACTCCGGCAGCGTCAGATACTTTCCGTCCAGATTCTTAAAGAGAATGTAGTCCGTCATCTTCTCGCAGAATTTGTCGTCTTTCAGACAGCCGAACTTGATAAACGGGCTGATGTCATCCCAGTATTTATCGTACTCTTCCTTGTCCGTCTTACACATGCCGGACAGCTTATCCGCCACTTTCTTGGTGATATAATCGGAGATCTTCTTCACAAATCCGTCGTTCTGCAGCGCGCTTCTGGAGACGTTGAGCGGCAGATCCGGACAGTCGATGACGCCCTTTAACAGGAGCAGAAACTCGGGGATCACCTCCTTGATATTATCCGCGATAAACACCTGGTTATTGTACAGTTTGATCTTTCCCTCGATGGATTCATATTCCAGATTGATCTTCGGGAAATACAGGATACCCTTCAGGTTGAACGGATAATCCATATTCAGATGGATCCAGAACAGGGGCTCCTTGTAATCCTGGAATACCTTGCGGTAAAACTCCAGATATTCCTCCTTCGTGCACTCGTTGGGATGCTTGCCCCAGAGCGGATGAATATCATTGAGGAGCTGAGGACGCCTCTTTATCTTCAGGCGCTGCTTGTCCTCCTCCTTCTCCTTCGGGATCTCCTCCACGACCACATCGCTCTCCAGCTTCTCGTCCGCGTCGATGGTCTGTGTCTCATCGCTCTCCTCCTTGGAGAGGTAGATCTCCGTCGGCATGAAGGAACAGTATTTCTGCAGAACGCTTCTCGCCTCGTACTCGTTGCAGTATTTCAGGCAGTCCTCGTTCAAAAACAGCGTGACGGTGGTGCCGACTTCGGTCTTCTCCCCCTTCTCCATGGAGAACTCCGTGCCGCCGTCGCACTCCCAGTGTACCGGCTCCGCTCCCTCCTTCCAGGACAGAGAGTCGATATGCACCTCATCCGCCACCATAAACGCGGAATAAAATCCGAGGCCGAAATGGCCGATGATCTGATCCTCGTTGGTTTTATCCTTGTACTGCGCCAGGAAATCCGTCGCGCCGGAGAAAGCGATCTGGTTGATGTACTCCTCCACTTCCCCCGCCGTCATGCCGATGCCGTTGTCCGTAATTCTGATCGTCTTTTTCTCCGGATGGATCTGCACATCGATCCTCGCCTTATAATCGTCCGGCAGGCTGTACTCCCCCATCATATCCAGCTTTTTCAGCTTCGTGATGGCGTCGCAGCCGTTGGAGATCAGCTCTCTGTAAAAAATGTCCTGATCGTTGTACAGCCACTTTTTAATAATGGGAAAAATATTATCGCTGTTGATGGATAAGTTTCCGCTTTTCGCTTCCATTTCGCATTCACTCCTTCTTCATTCTTTCTGCTAAAGACAAGTTTATACTCCCAGCGCGGACAAGTCAAGAAAAAATTAGCACTCATCCAAAGTGAGTGCTAATAATTTTTAGAAAACCCTTGATTTTCCTGGCTTTCCGGCATTTCTTAAATTTCTCTAAACACTACTTTTTATAGTATCCCGCGAACACTTCAAAGAAGTCCGAGGTCGTGATCTCACTGTTGTGCAGCAGGGTGATCTCCTGCCAGAGTTCCTCGTTCATATGGCGGGTAAGGGTCTGCACATAGGAATCGTACTCTCTGCCGAACACTTCCTTCCGCCTCTCCTCCACGATCTTCACCTTGTTGCTGTCGGTCTCCTCCCGGTTCAACGTGCTCACGCACTTCAGGATATAGTACCCCTCCGGCGTCTCGATGACGTCGCTGACCTCCTCGTTCCCCAGCTCAAACGCCGTCTCCTCATAGGCCGCGTCCCGATCCCCCTTTCGAATCGAAACCGTGCTCTCCGCCGCCTCGCTGTATCTGGCCGCCACCACGTCAAAATCCTCGCCCGCCTCGACCCGTCTGAGCGCTTCCACCGCCTGCGCATAGGCATAGCTTTTCTGTTCATCCGAATACGGCTGCTCCTGTGTCCCCGTCCGGATCAGGATCTGCTGGACCACAACGGTCCGCGCCTCATCGTCACTGATCTCAGGATTTACATCCTTTATCATATAGTCGTAGACTTTATCGGCAAGGGCGTACTCCCTGTAGAGCTGGCGTATCGTATCCACCGTCACGTCGAGCTGCTCCTTCTCGGTCTCCGTCAGCGATTCATAATACGTCTTCGCCGCCTCCTCCACAGCGCTTTGCTCCGTCTCGTTCAGCGAAAGCCCGTAATTCTCCGCCATCAGATTCATCGTCTTGATCTGCGCGATCTCCGCCAGAACGGACTCTTTCACACTCTGTTCTATCGTCACGCCGTCCCGCTCCTGCTGCCAGATCTCCGTGCCGTACACCTGCTCATACTGATTCTGCAGATTCGTCAGGTACACCATCACCTCTTTTTTATAGCAGGAGGCGGTCTCGATCCGGAAAACTTCGTCCTTCGTGAAGCCGGTCGTCAAAACGATCTTCGTATCCCTGTTTATACTCTCGCATCCGCCAAGCCCCAGCGCAAGGAAAAGGCTCAGGGCAAGCGCTGTCCATCTCTTATGCTTCATGTTTTCTCTCATATTTCAAAAAGTGGTAGGTCACATCAAAATAGACCTGTTCCTCGCTGTCCGCCGTGATCTCCCAGGCCGGATCCTCATCCAGATTCGGGCAGTAGGCATCCGCCTCGTAGGCCACATCGATCTTCGTCACGTGGGCCACGTCACAGCAGGGGAGAAGCTGCCTGTAAACGCTCTCCCCGCCGATCACATAGATGTCCTCGCTCTTATATTTTTTGCAAGCTTCGAGCAGCTCCTCCAGGCTGTGCACCACCTCGGCGCCCTTCACCTGATAGTCCGGCTTCCCCGACAAAATAATATTCGTCCGGTTTTTCAGAGGCTGCTTCCCCGGAAACGTCTCCATGGTCTTCCTGCCGAGTATCACCACTTTCCCGGTGGTCTCCTGCTGAAACATTTTATGGTCGTTTGGAATCCTCACAAGGAGGTTTCCCCTGTTGCCGATGGCCCAGTTTCGGTCCACTGCGACGATTAAGTTCATGAGAGTATATTCCTTTCCGCAGGGTATCGCTATATCGCCACCGGTATGTTCACGATCTGTTCCCCGGTGACATAATGGTCCACCTGCACATCATTTCTGGTAAATTCATAAAAATCATGGATCTCCGGATTCAGCCGGAATGTCGGCGCCTCGTGCACGGGCCTCTCGATGAGCTCCCGCACAATGGGAATGTGGCGGTCGTATATATGGGCGTCGGCGATCACATGTACCAGTTCCCCGGCCCGCATATCGCAGACCTGAGCCAGCATATGCACCAGCACGGCATACTGCACCACATTCCAGTTGTTTGCCGTCAGCACGTCCTGGGAGCGCTGGTTTAAGACGGCGTTCAGCGTCAATCCGTCCTCGCCCTTTTTCTGCGTCACATTAAAGGTCATGGAATACGCGCAGGGATACAGATTCATCTCATGCAGATCCTGATGCACATAGAGGTTCGTCATGATCCGGCGGCTGAAAGGATTATTTTTCAGATCGTAGATCACCCGGTCTATCTGGTCCATCATGCCCTCTCTGTACCAGTGCTTCACCCCCATCTGATAGCCGTAGGCCTTTCCGATGGAACCGTCCTCGTCCGCCCAGGCATCCCAGATATGGCTGTGCAGATCATGGATATTGTTGGATTTCTTCTGCCAGATCCAGAGCATCTCGTCCGTGGCGCTCTTAAGAGCCGTCCGCCTGAGCGTCAAAATAGGAAATTCCTCCGCCAGATCGTAGCGGTTCACCACGCCGAATTTTTTAATCGTGTAGGCCGGCGTCCCGTCCTCCCAGTGGGGACGGACCTTCTCCCCCTCCGTGCTGGTCCCGTTCTCCAGAATGTCCTTACACATATCAATGAATATTCTATCCGCAACACTCATTCCGTATCCTCTTCGTCTTCCCTTTTATTCCCGACGTCATATCCTTATCTGTCATACTTGTCACACAGCGAGTTGATCTGGTCCGCAAACCTGGACAGTTCCTTGTTCGACACACCGCGGTTTTTCTCGATCACTGCCATCAGGCGCTTGCCTGCCGCCACCAGACGATTGTAGACATCGGATACAATAAAGATCCTCTTCTTGACGGGCACCGGCGAAGCCTCAAAGAGCAGTCTGTCGGTGGCCAGATCAAATTCCGTCCCGCTGTACGGCGCGTAGGTGTGATAACCGTACTCCACTTTCAGGCATTCCGCAAACTCCTTGCAGACGGAATCCTCGCCGTGGACGATGAACACCTTTCTCGGTTTCTCCTTAAATCCCTCGATCCAGGCGATCAGTCCGTTTTTGTCCGCGTGGCCCGACATACCTGCAAGCGTCTTTATCTGCGCCCGTATCGTCACAGGCTCCCCAAACAGCTTCACCTGCTCTGCGCCCTCCACGATGGCGCGCCCCAGCGTGCCGATGGCCTGGTATCCCACAAACAGCACCGTACACTCCTCCCGCCAGAGGTTGTGTTTCAGATGGTGGCGGATACGTCCCGCCTCACACATGCCGGAAGCCGAGATGATCACTTTCGGTTCGCTGTCAAAGTTGATCATCTTCGATTCATCGCTGGTGATGGCACGCTTCAGCCCCGGGAAGGAAATCGGGTTGATCCCCTTGTGCACCAGTTCCAGCGCCTCCTCGTCAAAACAGGACTCGATATTCCGGTTGAATATCTCCGTCGCAGACACCGCTAACGGACTGTCCACATACACCGGAAAATCCGGGTGTCCTTCGATCAGGTTATCCTCCTTTATCTGCCGCAGGAAATACAACAGTTCCTGCGTCCTGCCCACGGCGAAGGACGGGATCACGACGTTGCCTCCCCGGTCGAACGTCTCCTGGATGATCTGCGCCAGTTCGTGCACATAGTCCGGCTTCGTATCCGAGTGGATCCGGTTGCCGTATGTAGATTCCATCACGACGTAATCCGCCTCCTCGGTGTACGCCGGATCACAGATCAGAGGCTGGTCCAGATTGCCGATGTCGCCTGAAAATACGATCTTCTTCTCGACATTCCCCTCCTTCATCCACACTTCGATGCTGGATGAACCGAGCAGATGTCCGATATCCGTAAAGCGGATCTGAATCCCCTCGCACAGTTCCACCTTCTGACCGTAAGCGCAGGGCACCAGCGCCCTGATGGCGCCGTCCGCGTCCTCCATCGTATAGATCGGCTCCATCGTCTCCAGATGAGCGCTTCTCTTCGCCTTTCTGTTCTTCCATTCCGCCTCCTGCATCTGGATATGAGCGCAGTCGCGAAGCATGATGCCGCACAGATCCGTGGTCGCCTCCGTCGCAAAGATCCGCCCCCTGAATCCCTTCGCGTACAATGCCGGCAGCATCCCGGAATGATCGATATGGGCGTGGGTCAGCAAGACATAATCAATCATTGACTCCTGCACCGGCAATTCCGCATTCTCAAAGACATTGACCCCCTGCTCCATACCGTAGTCGATTAAAATCCTCTTCCCGCAGGCCTCCAGATAGTGACAGCTTCCCGTCACTTCATGAGCCGCCCCGATAAACATTAATTTCATGCCGTCCCCTCCATTTCAGTCAAATAGTAATCAACAAATGCCTTCCCTTTATTTATATCATTAATTGACAAAAAAAACCACCCTGATAATCCCAAAAATCAACAAATGTACCGGATAAAACAGATAGAAAAAATACCGGAATCCCCTCCTGGACTGTTTTCTCGTCCCGTCGTAGAACAGAAGCAGAAGAAAGCCGAACAGGCACCAGGGCTCCCACAGAAACAACAGATAGCCGCCCAGGCAGGTAAACACCAGCCAGACTTTCGCGTGCCTTCCGAAATAAAACAGGACGATCAGCAGGACCCCGTATCCGGCGTAGTCCGTCCGCAGGATCCCCGCCGTAAGCCATCCTGCGAAGATGAGTATGACCGCGAGAAAACAGGCCGACGCCTGATAGTACGCTTTCCCCCTGCCCTCCCAGGAGCTGAGGCCATACCCCATCCCGTTCTTCCGCACCAGTTTCCATCCCGCCGCGTACCGCCCGTACAGGCCCTCCAATCCCCAGATCACCAGAAATCCTATCCCCAGCGTCCAGAATACGTTCTGGCTGTTTTCGTACACCGGCTTCCCGTAAAAAGCCATATCGTAGGGGAGCTCGGAGAGCAGCGCAAACAGCAGAAGACGTCCGAAATACCTCTCTCTGCTGTGCGTGTGAAAAAAGCCTTCCACCAGCAAAAAGACAAAAATCGGGAACGCCGTCCTGCCGACCGTGCGGAATATACCGTAAACATCGATCCACTGTCCGCCCGCGTTGACTCCCGTCAGATTCATCGGCAGAAGGATGGCCGCGCCGATATGGTCGATCAGCATGGTGACCGCCGCTATGATCTTTAAAGCGTTTCCGCTCAGAAAAAGTCTGCGATTATTGTTCATGTCCCGTACTCCCGCTATATAAAAATAGTGGAAACGCCCAATCTGCGGGTATTTCCACTGCAATAAAAAAGAGCGCGAGACGGGACTCGAACCCGCGACCCCGACCTTGGCAAGGTCGTGCTCCACCAACTGAGCCACTCGCGCTTGTGCGTTGCTGTTTCCTTAACGCAAGAACTATATTATCAAAGGCCAAACGGTTTGTCAACTGTTTTTTTTAATTTTTTTATTTTTTGCCTCCATGCGGACTACATCCTCCTCGTCGTCAAACGTGATCTCCACCACATCGTTCGCCTGACAGTGCAGGATCTGGCACAATTTATTGAGTGTTTCCATCGTGATATTTTCATTGTGCCTGATATTGCTCATCGTGTGGCTGCTGATATTGTAGTGATTGATCAGACTGTATGTCGTGACGCCGCGCTCCTTCATCGTCCGCCAGAGTGAATCATAGTTGTACATAATGCCTCTCATTTCCTGCCCTGCGGCAGCTCTCCTCCATCTGTTTTTTTCATTATCTCGAAATGTCTTCCGAATGAACATATTGTGAAAAGTGAATGCATTGTGTATAGTGAATACATGCACAGGAAAGGAGCGCAAACCGCTATGAACAGAGACATAGAAGAATCATGGGAGCTTTTTATGAAATTATGTGAAGAATTTCCGGAATTATATGATAAATACGCTGAAAAGACCGAACAGGAGATGAAAGATTACAAGCTGCCGTTTGAGATCACGGAAAAGGACAAACAGCAGGCGCTTCAAAAACTGAGGGAACGCATCCGAAAAGAAGACTGAGCCCACCGAAACAGCACGGGGAAAGCGGGCCTTTTCAGATCTCCGCTTCCCCCGTGCATTTATACATAAAGAGAAAAACCGTATTTATTCATTTTTCCTGACAATGTCCGCCGCAGCGTGAACAGTCCGCACCGCACTGCAGGGATTTTCCTTTTTTCTTATCGCGGATCATGCTTCTGATGATCAACGCTACCGCGCCTGCCAACAGCAGGCCTACTATTGCCGTACCCATTTTTTCACACCCTTTCCCTCCGGCAGTCACGCTTTACTCCGCGGTGACTGCCCTTTTCCTATCCGCTCTCCATTCTCTGCCCTCCCTGTAAGGCCTGAAGAGCAGATACAACAACCCGGCCAGCAGGACGAACGCTGCCGCCGTCCAGATCCCGAAAGGAACTCCGAAGAACAGACCGCCGATCCTGTATACGATCAGTGCGATCACATAGGCGAACAGACACTGATAACCGATGGCGAACCAGAACCATTTTACATTGTTCATCTCCCGTTTAATCGCGCCCATCGCCGCGAAACACGGGGCGCAGAGCAGATTGAATACGAGGAACGCATAACCGGCTATGGGCGTGAGAGCCGCGGCCAGACTTCCCCAGACTTCCTCGCCCTCCTCGCTGACCTCCGCCAGATGCAGGAACAACTGTCCGAACGTCATCACGACGTTTTCTTTCGCAATCAGTCCCGTCACGGTCGCCACCGCCATTCTCCAGTCACCGAACCCAAGCGGCGTGAAGATCCAGGCGATCATATTTCCGATCATTGCCAGAATACTGCCGTCGAGCTGCTGCGCCTCCAGCATGCCGAAGCTTCCCTCCGCCCAGCCAAAGCTCATCAAAAACCAGAGAACAATCGTGGACAACAGGATGATCGTGCCCGCTTTCTTGATGAAAGACCAGCCTCTCTCCCACATGCTGCGGAACACAAAGGATACCGTGGGGAGATGATATGCCGGGAGCTCCATCACAAAGGGCGCCGGGTCCCCCGCGAACATCTTTGTCTTCTTCAGCAAAATGCCCGACACGATGATCGCCGCCACGCCTATGAAATAAGCACTGGTCGCCACCCACGCCGCACCGCCGAAAAGCGCTCCGGCGATCAGGCCCACTATGGGCATCTTGGCTCCGCAGGGAATAAAGGTCGTTGTCATGATCGTCATCCTGCGGTCTCTGTCATTCTCGATCGTGCGGGAAGCCATGATCCCCGGCACGCCGCAGCCGACACCCACCAGCATCGGGATAAAGGACTTTCCGGAGAGGCCGAACCTGCGGAAGATCCGATCCATAATGAATGCGATCCTCGCCATATAGCCGCAGCCCTCCAAAACGGCGAGCAGAATGAACAGCACCAGCATCTGCGGCACAAAGCCGAGCACTGCGCCGACGCCCGCCACAATGCCGTCGAGCAGCAGCCCCGAGAGCCAGTCCGCACAGCCGATCGCCTCGAGAACCCCCTCCAGCGCGGGCGGCACGATCTCCCCGAACAGCACGTCGTTCACCCAGTCCGTGCAGGCGGCTCCGATCGTCACCATCGCGATATAGTATACGCCGAACATCACCAGCGCAAAGATCGGCAGCGCCAGAATTCTGTTTGTCACAATCTTATCAATTCTATCCGACAAGGTCAACCCGCCCTGTCTCGTCTTCACCACACAGTCTCCCATTATGGAGGAGATATAACCGTACCGCTCATTGGCGATGATGCTTTCTACGTCGTCGTCCATCGCCTCTTCCAGCCGTTTTCGCTCCGCGGAGATATCCGGGACTTCTCGAAGCATCTCCCCGATCACGTCATCCCCTTCCAACAGTTTAACGGCAAAAAAACGTTCCTGTCCCGCCGGCGCATTTCCCTTCAACAGTGACTCCACTCTGTCGATCGCCCTCTCCGCCTCCGCCGCAAATCTGTGCGCCGGCTTTGACGCTTTCTTCTCTTTCGCCAGCTCCACCGCGCGCTCCGCCGCCTCGTCGATGCCGGTCCCTTTCAGTGCGGAGATCGCCACCACGCTGCAGCCCAGTTTCTCCGCCAGCTTATCCACACGGATCCGATCCCCGGATTTTTGTATGATATCCATCATATTGACTGCCAGCACCACCGGAATGCCGAGCTCCAGGATCTGTGTGCTCAGATACAGATTTCTCTCCATGTTCGTGCCGTCCACAATATTGATGATGGCGTCCGGCCTCTCCCGGATCAGATAATTTCTCGCCACCACTTCCTCCAGTGTATAGGGCGACAGAGAGTAGATGCCGGGGAGATCGGTGATCGTCACTTCCCTGTTTCCTTTCAACTTTCCCTCTTTCTTCTCCACCGTCACGCCGGGCCAGTTGCCCACATACTGGTTGGCCCCCGTCAGGGCGTTGAACAATGTTGTCTTACCGCAGTTGGGATTTCCTGCCAATGCAATCTTGATCGCCATTTTCATTTACCTTCCTTTTGCCTTATTCCACTTCTATCATCTCCGCGTCCGCCTTGCGCAGCGACAGCTCATAGCCTCTCACCGTCACCTCCACGGGATCTCCAAACGGAGCTACTTTTCTGACATACACGTCAACTCCTTTCGTGATTCCCATGTCCATAATTCTTCTCCTGACTGCGCCTCCGCCATGCAGTTTTACGACTTTCACTGTCCGATCGCAGGCAATTTCTCTCAATGATTTCATAAGCTCCTCCTGTCTAAACCAAAATTTTATTTGCCATATCTTTTCCTATCGCTACCCGGGCTCCCTTGATCGAAACGATCACATTTCCCATAGCTTCGGATAAAACGGTAACCTCGCCTCCCGCCACAAAACCCATCCCCTCCAGAAATTTTCGGATTTCTTCCTTTCCCCCTACCTTCCGGATGATCTGCGTTGTGTTCGGATGTGCCATCGCAAGCGGCATAATTCTCTCCTTTCTCCACATCAGTTTTATATTCCTATCCATTATTTGTTCAAACTTTCTTTAGTTAGTATATTCTAACTTTTATAAGTTGTCAATATCTTCCTCCATATTTTTCTGCGACTTTTCTCCGGACGCCATACCCGGATAATCCGTTTCGTTTGTCACACCGGAGAAACTGTGCTATACTAAAAAAAATGATCGGGTGGAATATTCCACAAAAAACAGGCTGCGGAACAGGCGCAGCGGAATCGGGAACATATATGAAAAATTTTATCAACGAATCCTCCGAAAACTATCTGGAGACGATCCTGATCTTAAGCAAAAAACTGCCGGTAGTCCGTTCTGTGGATATCGCCAATGAGCTGGACTTCAAGAAGCCCAGCGTCAGCGTCGCCATGAAAAACCTGAAAGAGAAAAATCAGATCACGGTCTCCGAGCAGGGTTTTATCTATCTGACGGAAACCGGAAAAGAAATCGCGGAGATGATCTATGAACGCCATCTGCTCATCTCCTCCTGGCTCACAAAACTGGGCGTCCCCGAGGAGACCGCCGTCCAGGACGCCTGCCGGATCGAGCACGTGATCAGCAAGGAAAGTTTTGAGGCCATCAAAGATTATGTAAACTCGATACAGGATTCCTGAATCTATACCGGCAAACGATCATGAAAATTTTGCCGATATATCGAAATGAGCAGTACAGACAAAAGAAAGGCGACTTGCCACCGCATCGGAGCCTGCTTTTGTCTGTACTGCTCATTTCTGTCATATGAAAGAACCTTTCACGATCTTCTCGCCTTCTGTCACTATAAGATAAACGCCGACGCCAGAATACAGGGCAGGCACACTGCAGCGCCCCAGAAGATCTCCTGCATCGTATGCCTTTTTAAGCGCAGAGATGACCATACCACCGCCGCCGCTATGCCGACGCAGGGAAGGATCGCCCTGGGTCCCAAAAAGAACGACAGGAAATACAGTGTCCCCGTCACACTGCAGGCGTGGCCGCTGGCGCGCACATGCAGCACCTTATTGAAAAACACTAACAGAGACATGGAAATAAAATAGGAAACAATGATATACTGGAGCTGTCTGCCGCAGTTCCCCACGACGGAACAGATCAGAGCGGTCAGATACCCTGTGAAGGTCAAAACGAACGCCATATTCCGCTGTTCTTCTCTCACCTCCCCCTTCGAGGGCAAAAGCTTCTGTATCGGATACGCCAGGATCGGTACCAGTCCGAGCAGTACGATCGCCAGAGTCATCTCCGCCGCGCTGCCGCAAAAATTATCCAGAGAAACCGTCAGCGTTATAAGCATGCCCGTGATCAAAATGGGCGGCACCGTCAATATCCTGACACTCTTCGCCAGCAAATTTCCCAAGGTCATATTCTTCGTCACAATATTCTCATTCATCTTCTCTACCTCCTTTAGTTTTATTCTCTCCTTTATCTAGTTTTTAATACTATATATAATGGTATCACGTTTTATTTACGAGTGCAATACTTTTTATCACATTTTTTCTTTTTCGCATATAATGTATAAAACCAGATATGGGAGAACCTATGAAAAAGGAGAAAAAATTTATCGCACTGTTACTCAGTGCAGTAATGCTCTTTAGCATGACTGCGCTGCTCACCGGCTGCGGTTCCAAAGAACCGGCGGCCACAGGAGATAAAACACATGTGGTGCTGAACGAGGTGGCGCATTCTATCTTTTACGCGCCCATGTATGTGGCAATCGAGGAAAATTACTTTGCAGAAGAGGGATTGGACGTGGAGCTGGTGACCGGCTACGGCGCCGACAAAACCATGACCGCCCTGCTGTCCGGGGAAGCCGACATCGGCTTTATGGGAGCGGAGGCAACGATCTACAGCTACGCGGAGGGCGTGGAGGATTCCGCCGTCAACTTTGCCCAGCTCACCCAGCGCGCCGGCAACTTCCTCGTGGCGAGGGAGCCCATCGACGATTTTTCCTGGGATATGCTGAAGGGCAAAGATGTGCTGGGAGGCCGGGCGGGCGGTATGCCGGAGATGGTCTTTGAGTACATACTCTCCATGAACAATATCGACAAATCCGAAGTCAACATCGACCAGTCCATCGATTTCGGCTCCACCGCCGCCGCATTCTCGGGCGGACAGGGAGAATTTACCGTGGAGTTCGAGCCCCACGCCACCTCCCTGGAATTGAAGGGTGACGGCTATGTGGTGGCATCCCTGGGCGAAGCCTCCGGCTATGTTCCCTATACCTCCTTCTCCGCAAAGAAGAGCTATATCGAGAAAAATCCGGAAGTCATCCAGGCGTTCACAAACGCCCTTCAGAAAGGCATGGAATACTGCTCCTCCCACACTTCCAAAGAGATCGCCGAAGCGATCAGCCCGCAGTTTCCGGAGACCGATATGGAGACCCTGGAGATCATCGTGGAACGCTACGCTGAGCAGGATACCTGGAAGACAGATCTCGCCTTCGAAAAAGAATCTTTCGACCTGCTGCAGAATATCTTAATGGACGCAGGGGAGCTGGAAACCGGGTTTCCCTACGAAGAACTTGTGACGACAGACTTCGCGAAAAAGGCAGTTTCGCAATAATGCAGATGCTATTCACCGTGGACAAAAATGGATCCTGTCACCAGGATCCATTTGCCGTCTATTTACTCAGCCATTTGATTTTTCACCGCCAGCGCGATCGACGCTTCCGGCGCATAATACGGGATCAGCGTCGCCTGCAGCGCGTGATAGATATCGCATTTCCCCGGCCATACCGTCCCGGAGACCTTATTGTTGCGGTCAAGCTGGTGGAACCAGGAACCGTTCACATGGTCCAACACCTTCTCATCCAGATACTCCATAAATTCGGCGTACGCATCCGCGTACTCCTCCTTCTTCGTCACGCGGTACAGCACCGCGGCGGTATTGATCGCCTCCGCCAGCGTCCAGTGCATTCTCTCGTGCACGATGGGCACTCCGTCCCAGCCTGTCGTATAACATACGCCCGGCGCTCCGTCCGCATTCCAGGCGTCCTCCACCGCCCGGTGAAACAGCGCCTGCGCCGCGTCGATATAGGGGGCCATCCCCTCCCTGTCCTCCTTGTAAGTTGACAGCGCCCACTGAGTGATCAGTCTTCCCCACTCCAGGCCGTGCCCGGGCGTGGCTCCGTAGGGCTTGAACGGATCATCCGGCTTCTCCCTGTTCTTCTCAAGATCCGGCTCCCAGTCCTTCGTATAGTGCTCCGGAATCCGCCAGTGATTATCTTTTGCCCAGCCGATCACATGGTCAATGATGCGGCCTGCCCGCACTCTGTACTCCTCTTTGCCCGCGATATCCGCCACCGCCAGAAAAGCTTCCACCGAATGCATATTGGCGTTTAACCCGCGGTAATCGTCCATCACCGTAAATTCCGTATTCCAGTTATCGGAAGAAAGCCCTTCCGCCTCATTCCAGTAATATTTGTCGTAGGCCTTCAGCGCCTCCTCCAACAGCTTTTCCGCGCCGTCTCTTCCCGCCAGGTAAGCGGATGTCCCCGCCAGGATCACAAAGGCGTGGGCGTAGCACTGTTTGCCGGGCAGAATGCCGCCCTCAGCCGTCAGCCCCTCATACCAGCCGCCGTTCTCCGTGTCTCTCAGCTCTCCTGCCAGCCCTCTCACCGCGGCGTCCACAAGCTCGCCGCTCCCCTCGTGTCCCAAAAAGGAGCCGATGCTGTACACATGCGCCATGCGGCAGGTCACGTATGCCTCCCTGTTTTTCTCCTTCCAGGGCGTCCCGTCATCCCCCAGATAGTAGGAACTTCCCCCCGGAGAGGGGAACCGGTGCCCGAACGAGAGCAGGCCGTCCCTGATTCCGCTCAGAAAATCCCTGTTCTCCTGCGTATCGATTCTGTACTTCTTTTCCATGTCTTTCCGCCTTTCCTTTTTTTATATTGCGATAAACCTTTTAAATTTCTCCACCGAAGTATTGACGATCAGCTCCCTGTCAAACCCAGCCTCATTCAGCAGTTCACAACTCTCCCCAAACCGCCCCACATAAAAAGGATCGTGGGCGTCCGAGCTCACAACAACGGGAACCGCATACTCCATGCACAGCCGCAGCATCTCTTTGTAGTTTTCCACACAGTTGAGCCGCTTCTCCTGCTTCAGCAGCGAACTGTTATTCACCTCCAGCGCCACATGGTTTTTCTTCGCCCCCAGTACAAGCCTCTCATAGTCCAGGGGCGTATGGTCATCGTCGGGGTGGGACACGAAGCGCACCTTCGGATGTTCCATGCAGGAGATCACATTGTCTGTATTCCGCTCCCGCCCCGCATCCTCATAACACAGGCCGTGGATCCCCACGATCGCGTAATCCAGCTTTTCCACATACTTTTTCAGCGAAAGGGTACCGTCGTTCAACACATTGATCTCGCAGCCGTAGACCAGTTCCACACCGTACAGGTTTCTCGGCGCGACCCGCAGATTGGAAAAATAGATGGGCTCGCAGGTTCCCGGGATCCCCGGAGCGTGTTCGCTGATCCCCAGCAGATCCAGTTTCTTCTCCGCCGCTGCCTGCGCCATCTCCCGGATCGTCCCGTAGGCATGGCCGCTGGCGACCGTATGGGTGTGGATATCCAGCCGAAATTCCGAATGATCTATCATACTGCCTCTTCCTCTCTGTCTGTGGACTCCGAATCCCATGGGCATCCGTCCAGCAGTTTTTCAAGTTCCCGCACAAGCAGCTCCTCCGATCCGTCCTTCACTGTCACCGCCTGCATCCCGAGGGCCCTTGCCCCCTCCGTATTCTCCGGTCTGTCGTCAAAGAAGAGACATTCCCCGGCACTCAACCGGTACTTTTCCAGAAGATGTTCATAGATCGGCGGGTTCGGCTTGATCTGATGGATCTGGTAGGAGATCACCCCGCCGTCCACCTGCTCCCAGAATGGCAATCCCTCCGTATGCAACGCAAACAGTTCCTCCGAATAGTTGGACAGCACATAGATACCGTACCCCTTCTCCTTCAGCTTCCTCACCAGCTCCCAGATCTTCGGTCTCTCCACCGTCATCTTCTTCCCGCTGCCGATAAACCAGCGGGCCTCCTCCTCCATATCCGGATATTTTTCCACAACGCTCCGTATCAGTTCCTCCACGGTGATCAGTCCGCCGTCAAGGTCCGGCCAGAGGGGACTTAAGAAAAATCCCCTGCCGATCTTCTCCGCTCTGTCTTCCTCCCAGCCCGCGTCCAGGCACATATCTTTCCATTTGTAGCCGATCAGCACGTTGCCGATATCAAAAATGATATTTTTTGTCATAACAGTCTCACACCTTTTTTATCCCGTTCTTGTAGACGGCCTTTATCTCCCTCTCCGGGCTTATGATCACCAGATCCCCCGCCTTCCCCGTCTCGATACTGCCGATCTTATCCTCCATGTGCACTGCTTTCGCCTGATGGATCGTCATGCAGGGCAAAATTTCCTCCATGCTGAGGCCGCACTGCTCCATCCAGACACCCATCTCCTTCAGCATGTCCGTCGTGGAGCCGGCTATCGTCCCGCTCTCCAGCGTCGCCTTGCCGTCCCGCACAAAGACGGGCAGACCACCCAGCACATACTCTCCGTCCTGAAGCCCCGCCGCACTCATGGAATCCGAGATCACCATCAGATGTTCCCCGTACATCCGATAGACCATCTTCATGACAGTGGGATGAATATGAATCCCGTCGCAGATCATCTCCACATTGGCGCCCGCCTCGAAAGCCGCCCCCGGCACACCGGGATCTCTGTGACCCAGACCGTTCATCGCATTGAACAGATGAGTCACCTCCGTCGCACCCGCCCGGAAAGCCTCCATCGCCTTCTCATAGTCCGCCGCCGTGTGAGCCACCGAGATCACAAAATCTTTGCTGTTTTTCCGGATAAACTCCATCGCCCCCGGGCGCTCCGGCGCCACGTCTATGATCAGAAAATGACCTTTCGCCAGATCGTTCAGTTCATCCATCTTCTCCTGAGACGCATCGATGATATACTGCGGATCATGGGCGCCCTTCTTCTCCACGGAGAGGAAAGGTCCCTCCATATTGATGCCGATCAGATTGTGGTTCTCCACGCTCTCCATATATTCGCCGATGACGGCCGCCGCCTTTTTATAGTCCTCATACCCCATCGTCATCGTCGTCCCGGCAACCGAGGTGATCCCCCTGCTGAAATAGAACGCACACATCCTGTCTATCTCCTCCGCATCCGCCGTCGAGAAGTCATACCCGATACAGCCGTGGGTGTGCAGATCGATAAACCCCGGAACCAGAAGATTCTCCCCGAGTTCCACGATCTCTTCCCCCTCTTTCGCCGGGAGTTCCGCGCCGATCTCCGCAATCTTCCCGTCCTCCGTCCTCACGTCAGCCTTTTCAAATTTCTCCCCTGTAAATACTCTGCCGCCCTTAAAAATCATACGATACCTCCTGTTTTGTTCCGCTGTTTTGGCTCCACTTTTCTAAGTATACCCCAATCATGTAAATTTTGCCACATGAACTTGCTTTTCTCTCTGAAATTTGGTACTTTTATATAAAGCATATTTTTCACGTGTCCCAGGGCATAAGTTATCCCGCCGTAAATATGCCGAAAAATAAGGGAGGTTTTAAAATGAGGATTTACAGAGCAAAAAACTATGAGGACATGAGCCGTCAGGCCGCAAACATCATCTCCGCACAGGTTATCATGAAACCGGACTGTGTGCTGGGACTCGCCACAGGCTCCACACCGATCGGCACCTACAAACAGCTGATCGAATGGTACAACAAGGGCGATCTGGACTTCTCCGAAGTGACCACCGTCAACCTGGACGAGTACAGAGGACTTCCGAAGGAAAATGACCAGAGTTACTATTATTTTATGCATGAGAATCTTTTCAACCATATCAATCTGCCGAAAGGCCGTTCTTTCCTGCCGGACGGCACAGAGCCGGACAGCGATAAGGCCTGCAGCGACTACAACGCGATCATCCGCCGAGTGGGCGGCATCGATCTGCAGCTCCTGGGCCTTGGCCACAACGGCCACATCGGTTTCAACGAGCCCGCCGACCATTTCCCGCAGGAGACCCACTGTGTCGATCTGACTCCCAGCACCATCGAGGCGAATAAGCGTTTCTTTGAGAAGGAGGAGGATGTGCCGCGTCAGGCTTACACCATGGGCATCAAGACCATCATGCAGGCGAAAAAGGTTCTGCTTGTAGTCAGCGGCGAGAGCAAGGCGAAGATCCTGCGCGATTCCCTCTACGGCCCGGTTACTCCGGCTGTTCCCGCTTCCATTTTACAGTTCCACAAGAATGTCTATGTGGTGGCGGATGAGGCAGCTCTCAGCATGATGCCCTGATCTGCACGCCGCGCTGTCGCGATGACATCAGTTGAAACGAAACCCGGCCCGCTGTCCTCAGACGGCGGGCCGTTCCATGATAAAAGGAGACCCCATGACAAAAACGATCGAATATTTTCTGGAATATGTAAAAATAGACACGCAGTCCTGCGAGGACGCCGACAAGACGCCGAGCACGGAAAAGCAGCACGACCTGGCAAAACTCCTGGTCTCACAGCTCAAGGAGATGGAGGCGGCGGATATTACCTACGACCGCGAAAACTGTTATGTGTACGCTTCCGTCCCCGCCGCGCCCGGCTGTGAGGACCGTCCCGTCCTGGGCTTTATCGCCCATATGGACACCTCCCCCGCCGTCACCGGAGCGGGAGTGAAGCCCCGCATCGTGGAGAACTATGACGGCGGCGATATTCTGCTGAACGGCGCCGAAAACACCGTTCTCTCCCCCGCTGATTTTCCGGAGCTCAAAGCTCTCCGGGGGCAGGACATCATCGTGACAGACGGCACGACCCTCCTCGGAGCGGACGACAAGGCAGGTGTCGCCGAGATCATGGCGATGACGCAGCACCTTCTCACACACCCCGAAATTCCGCACGGCAGGATCCGAATCGCCTTTACGCCCGATGAGGAGGTCGGAGCGGGCGCGGACTTCTTCGATCTGTCCGTCTTCGGCGCGGACTTTGCCTACACAGTGGACGGCGGGGAACTCGGCGAGCTGGAGGACGAGACCTTCAACGCCGCGGGGGCAAAACTGACTGTCCGCGGGCGCAATGTACATCCCGGCTCCGCCAAGGGAAAAATGATCAACTCCATTTTGATCGCCCAGGAGTTTCACTCTCTTCTGCCTGTCTTTCAAAATCCCATGTACACCGAGGGCAGGGAGGGATTCTTCCATCTGGACGGCATCCATGGAAACGTGGAGGAGACCACCGCGCAGTACATTATCCGGGACCACGACAGGACGCTGTTTGAAGGGAAGAAAGAGCTGTTTTTAAAATGCGCTGATTTTCTGAATGAGAAGTACGGTGAAGGCACTGTCACCGTGGAGATGGAAGACTCCTACTACAACATGAAAGAAGTTCTGGTATCCCACACTCATCTGATGGAAAATGCCTGCCGCGTTCTCCGCGAACTGGGCGTAGAGCCAAGGATCGTCCCTGTCAGGGGCGGCACCGACGGTTCCAGGCTCTCCTTCATGGGACTCCCCTGTCCGAACCTCTGCACCGGCGGGGCCAACTATCACAGCCGCTTCGAATATGCCTGCGTACAGTCCATGGAAAAAGTTACAGAGATGCTGGTGCGGCTGGCTGAGTGCTATGCCGAAAACTAAATCCGAATCGTCAGCCATCGGGACAGAGCAAAAACCCTCTGTCCCGGTCATCCGGTGCGGACCCGTCATATCTGCCTGTCCGTCCCGGTGGTTCCCTGCATGGCTTTTACGAACGGTTCCGGGTCCTTTCGCATCCGCAGAAGACTGTGGAAGGCCATCAACAGCATCTTATCCTTGTTCAGGCGCATATCCGCCACGTCCTGATCCATGACCGCGCGAAAATGGTCGATCTGAAAGATCATCAGATCCACCAGCCCGTAGCCCTCTATTTTCACTTTGCAGAGAAAATCCTGATGCTCCAGATAATACACAAACTCTTCGTAGATCTCCTCATCCGCGGTAAGTCGTCTCCAGAAATCCTCCAGAAATGCCCGGTCCGCTCCCGCATACCCGCAGAGCGCGCCCGCCCACGCATAAGCTTTCTCCCGCTCTCTCAACCTGTCCTCCGCAGCCATCCTAAAACCCTCCCCTGTCAATGTGTGGAACAGCTTTCTCCATCCGTCCCCGCTAAGTCTAACACATAAACCATAACCTTGTCATCCCCCTCCGTCTGTGGTATGATAACCTAATCAAAAACACCGGAAAGGCAAGGTTTATTTCTATGAAAAAATTGATATCCTGGAACGTAAACGGTCTGAGGGCCTGCATTGGAAAAGGGTTTACGGATTTTGTGTCGAAGGAAGACGCGGATATTTTCTGTATACAGGAATCCAAGCTTCAGGAGGGGCAGATCTCTCTTGACCTGCCGGGCTATCACCAGTACTGGAATTATGCGGAGAAGAAAGGCTACTCCGGCACCGCCGTCTTCACAAAGGAGGAGCCGCTGTCTTTTTCCCGCGGTATCGGCATCGAAAAACACGACCACGAAGGCCGCGTCATCACTCTGGAATTTGAAACTTTTTATCTGGTCACGGTCTACACCCCCAACTCCCAGGAGGAACTGAAGCGTCTCGCCTACCGCATGGAGTGGGAGGAAGATTTTCTGGCTTACCTGAAGCGTCTGGAGGAGAAAAAGCCGGTTATTTTCTGCGGCGATCTGAATGTTGCCCACCGGGAGATCGATCTCAAAAACCCCAAAACCAATCGGAAAAACGCGGGGTTTACGGATGAGGAACGCTCCAGATTCTCCTCCCTGCTGGAGGCCGGCTTTATCGACACCTTCCGGTACTTTTACCCGGATCTGGAGGGCGCCTATTCCTGGTGGTCCTACCGTTTCCGCGCCCGGGAAAAAAACGCGGGGTGGCGCATCGACTACTTTATGGTATCGGAAGCGCTCCGCGGCTGTCTGAAGGACGCGCTCATCTACAGAGATGTCCTGGGCTCAGACCACTGTCCCATAGGGCTGATGGCGGACCTTTAATTCCGCCCTCTTTTCATATAGTATATATAGTACAGGATAAAGGCCGCTGCCGCCGCGACCCAGGTGATCGGATAGCTCATCATCACGGTCTCCATGGTATTGTCAAACGGCAGGGCCACCGCGATCCACGCCACCCGCAGCACACACACCAGCACCACGCTGATGATCGTCGGCACCACCACGCACTCCAACCCCCTCAGTGTCCCCGAGAGGATCTCCACGATCACATAGATCAGATAAAAGCGGGTCAGGAAATGGAGCTGAGACACACCTAACGCGATCACTCCCGCATCCTCCACAAAGACGCCGAAAAAGAATTCCGCAAAGCGATAGAAGAAAAGGCTGATCACGCCCGCCATCACCATGCTCATCCCCATGCATTCCCACATGGACTTCTTCACCCGTTCCATCTTTCCCGCGCCGAAGTTCTGCCCCACAAAAGTCGTCACGGCAATGCCCATGGCCGACACCGTCATCCAAAAGATCCCATCCAGCTTGGTATACGCGGACCAGGCCGCAATATTATCGGTTCCGAAACTGTTCACCTTCGCCTGGATCACACTGTTGGAAAATCCGTAGGTCACCGACTGTAATCCCGCCGGAATGCCGATCCACAGCACTCTTTTCAGGATTTTCCCCGAACAGCGAAACAGCTTCCCCGGCACCAGCCTGTAACACTCCCTGTCTCTGCAGAGCACCACAAACACCATGACTGCGCTCAGAATCTGGGAGAGCACCGTGGCGACGGCGGCCCCCTCCGCCCCCATCCCCAGACCTGCCACAAACAGAAAATCCAGCGGAATATTGGCCACGCAGCTCACGATCAGAAAGTACAGAGGACGCCTGGAATCCCCCACCGCCCGCAGAATCCCGGCTCCCATGATGTAGAACAGATTGGCAGGAGTCGCGGCAAAATAGATCCGCATATATCCTAAAGACTGACCAAAAAGATTTTCCGGCGTCTTCAGGAGCTGCAGCATAAGGGGCGAAAAGAGGATGCCGACAACCCCGAACACCACCCCGGCGCAGAGCGAGATCATCAGAGAAGTGTGCACGGTCTCGGACACTTTCTCCTCCTGCTTTCCGCCATAAAAATGAGCTGCCACAACGGTAGCTCCTGAGCTGATGCCGGTAAAAAATCCCACAAAAATATTGATGATGGATGCCGTCGAGCCTCCCACCGCGGACAGAGCCTCCTTCCCCGCGCATCTGCCCACGATGATCGCATCCGCCGTATTGTACAGTTGTTGAAACAGGGACCCAAGCAGGATCGGAAAGAAGAACAACAATATCTGACTCCAGATAGCCCCCTCCGTAATCCGGCTTGCCGCCGCGCTTTTGTTCTTTGTCATCATATCAGATCACCTTAAAATTCAGCCATTTTCTGCTCAAAAATCTCCATGTGTAAAAAGATACCCGGCAGAGCCAGTCAAACACCATGGCGATCCAGACGCCGATCGCTCCCAGTCCCAGGTGGATCCCCAGGATCACGCTGAAGCCGATGCGGAAGATAAACATGGATGCCACCGAGACGATCATCGCAAATTTCACGTCGCCGGAAGCGCGAAGCGCGTTCGGCATCGTGAAGGAAGTAGGCCACAGAAGTATCGCACAGCCATCGTGGATCCAGACCAGAATAAACGCAAAGCGACGCGCCTCCGGCGAAAGGCTGTAAATATTCAGGATGAACGGCAGCGACAATAAAATAATGCTGTTCACGATCGCCGTTATCCTGTAAGTAAATTTCCACAGCTTTTTCGTGTACCAGACAGCCTGATCCTTCTCCCCGGCTCCCATACATTGACCCACCACCGTGATCATCGCCAGGTTCATCGCCTGTCCCGCAATACACCCCATGGAATCCAGATTGTTCGCCACGGCGTTGGCCGCGATCTGCACCGTCCCAAACTGCGAGATAATGCTGACTACCAGCACTCTGCCAAGCTGAAATAATCCGTTTTCCACACCGTTGGGAATCGCGATATGCAATATCCTCTGCACCATGTCTCTCTCCCAGGAAAACAGATTCCCAAAAATGACATATACGTCATTTTTACGATTCATTGTGAGGATCATCATCACCACTGCCCCGAGCACACGGGCGGCCAGCGTGGACAGGGCGGCTCCTGCCGTCCCCATCTGAAAACCGAAAATCAGAATCGCGTTTCCGATAGCGTTAAAAACATTCATGCCGGCGGACACCTGCATGGATATCCTGGAGTTTCCCATGGAGCGGTATGTGGCGGCGCCGGCGTTGAACACTCCCAGAAACGGAAAAGAAAACGCCGATATCAAAAAATAGATCATGGCATTTTCCATAACGTCCGCTTCCACCGCGCCGAACAGCAGCCTCAAAATCTGCCCCCGGAACAGCAGGCTGACAAGCATCAGCCCGGTGGAGATCACCACCGACACCGTGATAAGCTGTTCCGCCGCCCGGCAGGCATTCTTCCTGTTGCCATGCCCCAGATACTGAGAAACCACCACCGCGCCGCCGGTCGCCACCGCCGCAAAGATATTGATCAACAGCACATTGATCATATCCACCAGGGAGACGCCCGATATGGCGCTCTCCCCCGCGTAGGAGATCATCATGGTATCCACCATGCCCACCGTAATCGCCAGCACCTGCTCCACGATCAGCGGAAAAATCAGCTTTTGCAGCTGCTCTTTCGAGAACATCGTACCGATATCCGTTTGATTGTCCGCTCTTTGTTTTATCCAAAACATCTGTCCGTTCCCTCTGCGCTTCCGCCTTTTACATCTGGTGCTTTACCACTTCGTACTCGTTGTCCGATCTGTAATAAGGGCATTCCAGCCTTGTCTGAGACAAAAACCTTGCCATATCGTCCTCGTCCATGCTGACATAGCACTCGTAGCAGTCGTAGTCCTCATCATAAATATAATTGCTGCAGGTATCACAGCTCGTCCCCTGTGCCATAGAAATCCCCATCCCTCCACTCCAATAATGCCGGCAGAAAACCTGCCGGCAATATCAATACTCGTTTTATGTCCTTATTCCGTTTCCCGAAAAACGGCTGCTGTCCTCTATATTATGTCGTCTTAAAATTAAACCAGGAACTCTTTGATTGCTTCCAAAATCTTAGCCTCTTCCTCCTCGGTACTGGAAAAATGAAGTTCCAGCGGAGAACTCAAATCGAGACTCATAATACCCAGCATGGATTTTGCATCAATATAGTACCTGCCCTGCTCCAGGTCAAAATCACAGTCAAATTTGCATACCGTCCTGTTGAATATCTTGATCTTGTCAATACTGTCCAACTGTACCGTCACAGTTTTCATATCTCTACCTCCACCATATATATATATTATTCGGTCTATCCCCGATTAACTCTATTATAAGTTTTTATTCTTGTTTATGCAAGACTTTTACAAAATTAAGGAAAAAAATTTGTCACAATTTAGCAATTTTCACATATATGATCTTTTCGGGAGAAGGGTCAACTAACTTTGCTCCGCCCAGGGCACTTTCCCCATCAGTTCAAAGAGTTCGCTCCCCTCCTCCGGCGCCTCGCCGAGCTCTCTGCAGACTCCGCCTTCTTCCACCGTGAACAGTCTGTTCCTGCGCCCTCTGCCGCCTCTCCATATCAGATAGTAGATTCCCTCCCCGCTCTGCGGATTATAGCAGCAGAAAACACACAGGCAGGCGCCCTTCACGGCGCCGCCCTCGGCGAGAGCGATCCGCGCCATGTGCAGCGTATCGCTGATATTCAACGCGATCACCCCGAAATCTTCCTGCCGGTAGGGAAAGGCGGGACCGCTTCCATGCTCCTTCTGATAAGCCTCCTGATAACAGGTAAATACAAAGCTCTCCTTCTCTGCGCTGATCCGGTCCATAAAGCTCTTTTTATCTCTGTAAAACTCGGCGGAAATTCCGTCCCTTGCAATCTTGTCCTCCGCCGATATCTGCGCCTCTTTGCTGTTCATTATCTCCAGGGCCGCTCTATGGAGCGTAAGATTATCTGTAAACGGGTTCAGCACGATCCCGGAAAGTTTCAGCTCTTCCCTGGCCGCCATTTTGGAGCACTCCCTAAACGGAAGAAACATCATCACCGGATACTTCTGGTTCTCGGGTATCTGCGATTTGCCAGTAAAGACCGCAAAAAGCTGCTCTCCGTTGTTGTTTTTCAGAATGATCGGCCGAGGCTGCGCGCGCCCTTCCAGCTTCACCGGGTTCTTCTGGCTCTCCCGGATCAGGTTCTGTAGCTCCTTCTGATCCACCTCTCCCGGCAGAAGCGCCGGCTGCATCACCGTCGCTTTCTCCAGATGCGTCATGATCTTTACCAGGTTTTCATTGCTCTGATTTGTCTTGAAGGCCTTCATCGCCTCCTCCAGCGCTTCATTGTGGAGCACCGGCTCCTTATTTTGTTCTGCCATACCGCCTTTTCGTCCTTTCTATCCCGTACTATTCCAACAAAGAAGATATTTTATGCGCCACCAGGTCGAGCGCCACATCGTTCATCCCGCTGTTGATAACCATATCCGCGTACATCTTGGTCGGCTCCACATACAGATAATGCATCGGTTTTACCGTGGTCAGATACTGGTCGATAATATTTTCAATATCCCTGCCTCTCTCCTTCACGTCCCGCAGTACCCTGCGCAGGATCCTCTCATCCGCGTCGGCATCCACAAAGATCTTGATATCCGTCATATTTCTGAGCCGTTCATCCGCAAGCACCAGTATTCCCTCCAGCAAAATGATCTGGCTCGGCAGCACCTCCACCACCTCGTCGGAGCGGTTGTGCTGTGTGTAATCGTAGACAGGACACTGTATGGAATTTCCGTCTTTCAACATGGCGAGATGCTCTAAAAGAAGCTCTGTCTCAAAAGCCTGCGGGTGATCATAGTTGATCTTTTTTCTCTCCTCGAAGGGAATGTCGTCGTGTGCCCGATAGTAATTGTCATAGTACAACACAGTCACCTGATCCCCGAACAACTTTTTCAGGCGATTTGTAAAAGTGGATTTTCCTGACCCCGTGCCGCCGGCCACACCGATAATAATCGGAAATCTGTTATCAAATCCTGCCTCTGCCATACCTGCTTCCTCCTGCTGTAATTTTGCACTATTATTTTTTCATTTTCCTGTTGCTTTTCTTTTCTATTTATGATATATTATTTTCGTTGCAAAGACAATATATAACAAAAATTTTGCAGATCGGGGTGTGGCTCAGTTTGGCTAGAGCGCTACCTTAGGGAGGTAGAGGCCGCAAGTTCGAATCTTGTCACTCCGATGAAAAAACACCGCAGGTCTGCGGTGTTTTTTTCTATCTCTTATACACTCATTATACATTCCTCTCCATAATAAAGAATCAGTGAATCATGTGTAATCAAACTTAATTTTTCATATTTTGCCTGTGCCAACAATATCCTGTCAAACGGATCATTATGCTTTGGTGCTTCCGCCGGTCTGTTCAAAGTCTTTAACAAAAAAATATGTTCCGGCTCTATAGAAAGCTGCGTAAAACCTGTTTTCTCACATAGCCTGACAAACTCCTCTTCTGATATTGGCATCTGCTCCGGTCTGATTTTATGCTTAATTGCAATTTCCCATACAGAGGCAATACTATAATACACTTCATTTTTTCCTGATTCAAGCATATGGATCACTTCTTCTGAAAGCTTTGCTGTATCTGTCATCGCCCACAATGCGATATGGGTATCTAATAATATTTTCATGATTCACCTACTCCAAACATCTCTGCTATTTCACCATTACATTCATCTATATCATCCGGAATAGAATATTTTCCATTAGCAATTCCTAATGTTCTCTTTTCCCCTAATGCTGCTAAATGCATCGTAAAGGGCATACCCTTTTCCATAACACTCTGTCTTGCAAATATTCTTATAGCCTCAGCAAATGTTGTTCCCATCTGCTCATATAATCTTTCTGCCTGCTCTTTCAGATCAGAATCCATCTTTATTTCTAAAATCGATTCTTTCAACATAATATCCTCCATCTTTACTTAATCCCCAAATTTGAACTCCATAAAATTATTGTATTATTATAACAGAAAATTCATTGTATTACACTATTCTTTTTATTGTCTGTATCATGTGTTATCAAAATTTCTTTTATCAATTTTGCCGTTTATTTGTCGGGTGTTTGACACATCAGTAATCAAAAACGTATCTCTAAGCCTTGTAATAGGCTTATTTTTTTGTCAACTTTTTTGTTTTGTTATCTAGTAATGTTTAGTGATGTGTGGTATGCTGATAACAGAGGTGATAATCATGCGGGTGACAACATCTAAATCCAAAAATTCGGAATCCTTTTACATTAC
>RAZE01000016.1 GCA_003611955.1 bacterium 1XD8-76 | reverse complement strand
CGCTTAATTTGCGAATGCATCTACCTATTAGATTAATTCATCAACTTATTAGTTTTCGGACAGTCTCCCCCAGGAAGCCAATAATATCATTGGGGTGATAGTTGAATTTTTCGCACCATTTTCTCAACATTTCCGAAAAAATGATCGGACGGCACCTGTCGATCGTTTTCGCTCCGCCCTGGTATACAAAAAATTCCGAACCTTCCACATCGCATTTGATAAAGTCCAATCGATCAATCTCATGCTCAGCCGCCCAGTCATCCAATTTTACCATTTGAACACTGTCTTTTCGGACTCCTTCTTTTTCGCGGAGATTTACCAGGGAGGATGCTCCCGATTCTTCCGTATCGTAATAAAAGTCAAGCGTTCCATTTTCTTTATAAAACCCTAAATTGACCAGTCCCTCCGTGGAAAGACCATTGAGTTCAAAGTTTCTCTTCAGCCTGCCATAGGTAACAGGGCTCGGTTCAAAGGAGAATACTTTCATATGCGGACACATATTTAAAATATTCAGAGAATACCATCCAATGTTGGCGCCTATGTCAAACACTGTAAAATTCTTATCCTCTTTGTAATGACTCAGTATTTTCTTTACCATACCGGTCTCTTCGGGCTCGTAGTCCCCTCCGCACAGGCAGGCGACCGGAACCTCCATGTAGTCATTTTCATTCATATACAATTTTATTCCTGTTTCCAGCTCCACATATATGCCGCTCTCCTCGACAACCAGCCTGTTCACACTCGATTTTTCCATCAAAGACTTAACATCCGCCATTTTCATCAAATTGGAATGTACTGCCTTCTGGTATTCAACCCTGTCTCTCTTTTCTTTTCCTGAATTTTCATATTGCTTTTTTATTTCCTGATACATTTCGCAAGTCTCTCCTGATCTAATATTCATTTACATAGCCAAACCGATTAAAGTCCAGTTCATCGACGGAATCTTCCGGCAGATCTCTGTAGGGAATTTCACATGCCCTGCAGGCTTTAAAGCACTGCCCTTTTGTACTTAGCATTTTCTGCCGCAGATCATACAAAGATTTTGATTCCCATATCTCCTGTATGCTGTGTTCTTTTATATCCCCAAACCTCAATTCTTTTAACCAGTCCGCACAGCAGGTTATAACGGTTCCATCATTTCGGACTGTCAAATGTGTGAACGGATATCTGCAGGCACGTTTCTCCTGAAATATATTGGATTCCATAGAATTCCTGTGTTCCTGCGCGGCCTCGTCGCCATAATAGTTTTCAAACACATCATTCTCGCCCACATCCATGTTGAAAATTTCATCTATCCCCACCACATCTGCAATATCCTCATATTTTTTCAGAAACTCTTCATTTACCGATTTTCCGGCATCGAACATTTTCACATATATTTTCGGTTTTGCCCCCCCGGTTTTCTCTCTGTACTCATGTAAAAATCTTACATTCTCCCAAATGTCCGACGGCGTGTAAGAAGATTTTGTGATATATTTATTTCGCTCCTCCTCAATTCCATATATGGAGATCCGAATAATATCCAGCCCATACTCCACCAGCTTTTTGGCCGTCTCCCTTGTCAGCAGAGAACCGTTCGTCGTGATTTCGATCTGTTCCGCGACATCTCTTTCTTTTACCGCTTTCACCATATCGCATAACCGCGGATTGACCATCGGCTCTCCCAGCGAATACAGTTTCAATAATTTTATCTTTTCCCCCGCACCGTCTGTCCAGTTTTTCAGATCATCCAATGTTTTTTGGAAGATATCCCACTCCATATTTTTTAACGGTTTTGCGCCATCCGCATACTCATTATTTCCGTGAAAGCACATCACACACTTGAAATTGCATAAATTTGTCGGCTCAATACTGACGCACAACGGTAATTTAAGAGGCAGACAATCCTTCAATATTCTTCTGTCGTTTTGATATAAATTTTTCAGCATTTTCTTTTCCACTTCCTGTTCATTTTATCATTTCCCCGCCATCCGCGACCACCACGCTTCCGGTCATAAAGGACGAATCATCCGATACCAGAAACAGCGCAACCTTAGCGATCTCTTCCGGCTTTGCCATTCGCCTCAGCAGATTACAATCCTCAAATCTCGAAAAATCCCGGTTTGTAAACAGGTTTGTCTCCGTAATCCCGGGACAAAGACAATTAACTCTGACATCCGGCGCATAATTTTTTGCCACATACCGGGAAAACTGAATCAGAGCCGCTTTAGAACTGGCGTACATATAACTCTTTTTTCCCTTGATATAATGGTGGAGCCCATTTATAGAAGCGTTAAACAATATCACTCCATGGCGCGCCTTTAATTCTTCCACAAATTCCTGGCACAGATACATTGCCGCCTTGACATTGACATCGTAAACGGCATCCCAATCTTCCTCTGTGATCTCATCCAGTGCACCTGTCCTCAACATTCCCGCGTTACTCACAAGAATATCGATGTGCACTCCACTGTTCAACAATTTTTTATGCAGTAAGCAGAGCTCTTCTTTTCGGGTTACATCGCATTGACAATAGGTGATCCGCAATCCCCTCTTCCCCGCCTCTGCCGCAAAGGCATCCCCGCGCTCCGCGTCACGCCCTGCTACAAAAACTTCCGCTCCCTCCCCGGCAAAAATCAGGGCAATACCCCCCCGATCCCGGACGTCCCTCCTGTAATCAGCGCAGTCTTTCCCTTCAGCCTGTCCATACTTCCCTCCTCATATCTTTGTATCAGCTCTATCCAGTTTCCTTCCGGATCTCTGCAGAAGCAGCAAAGATTTTTATTTTGCATGGATATAACTTCTGTCTTTTGCCGGCCGTTCTTTTTCCTGATATCTCCAACGACCGCATATATGTTATCCACACCAAACGCGATATGCCCCATGCCTGTCATGGAAATCGGATAATCCTCAGGAAGAGTCGGTAAATTTTCTCCCTCCCACAGAACTTTGACAAGTTCCAGCATATCTCCCTGCCCGGTTTTCTTCCCATAGGGTGTCACCAATTTGGTTGTCAGTATCTCCACATTGGAAATGCCTAACAGCTCCTCAAACAGCTTTCCTCTCGCCGGTTCCATACTGCAGATCGGAATCATCTGAAACACCGCCGTATAAAATTCTTCCAATCTGCGGATATCATCCACATAGATACCCGCATGTCTAATTGCGATCATATAGCTCCTTTTCTTTCGTCAGGTCAGAGACATCCCGCCATCTACCGGAATCACTGTACCTGTAATATAAGATGCTCTTTCCGATGCTAAAAACAGCACCACCTCGGCAACCTGTTCCGGTTTTGCAATGTATCCCATGGGAATACCGCCCAAAAATCGGGAAAAATCCCGGTTCGAGTATATCTCCGTATCTATAATTCCCGGACAGATCACGTTGACTCTGACCTCTTTTGCAAAATTCAATGCGCACAGTTTGGAAAATTTTATCATCGCCGCTTTGGAAGCGCCATACATATACGTTTTCGTTCCGCTGGTAAAAGAATCCAGCCCGCTGACCGAGGCATTATTTATTATATTGCCGCGGCACGGCCTCAACAGATCCAAAAAACATTTTGTCATATACAGGACGCTGTTCAGGTTGGTATCGATGGAGCGGTTCCAATCCTCCAGATCAAGGTTTTCCAGATCGCTGGTGACAAATATTCCTGCATTGTTAAACAATACATCTGTCTTTCCGTATTTATCACCAACCGCTTTCCGAAGTTTCCGCACATCCTCCAGCTTCGTTGCATCACAGTACATAAACTCGGCTTCCGGATTCCCTTTCCGGTGGATTCGATCCGCTGCTTTCTCCCCTCTTTCACGGTTTCTGCCTGTCAGGATCACCTTCGCCCCCTCCTCTGCAAACATCTCTGCAGTGACCGCGCCGATTCCTGAAGTTGCCCCCGTAACAATAACTACCTTATCTTTAAATCGCATCTCTCTCATTTACTCCACCAGATCAATATACATATTTGCCTTCAGTTCATCCCTCGACAGAAACGGCGCCATGTCCTCCAGCGGCGGAGAGACCAGCGTACCGTCTTCCAGTTTTTTGGTGGCCGATTTCGGTTCAAACACCTGCGCGGTCGAGCAGATTACTTCACACAGAAGGAATCCCGCAAAAGACAGTATCTCCTCCGCTTTTTCTATCCATTCCTGATTATCCCCTATTCTAAAATAGGGAATGCCGTATGCCGCCGACAGTTTTTCAAAATCAGGGAATCCCAGATCTCCGCTTTCCGGTCCGACTCCGATCAGCCCATTGTGAAATACATTGTTCTGTGTCTGCCTGATCTGGTGATATCCTCCATTGTTGATCACAAATATTTTGATGGGAAGCTGATTCGTCACGATAGTCTGCAGTTCCTGTATATTCATCTGAATACTGCCATCGCCCGCGAGACAGATGATCTCTCTTTTTCCTGATGCCACACAGGCCCCGACTGCTGCCGGAAGGTCATACCCCATGGAGGATAAACCACAGTTCATGATAAACCGCTGCCCTTTCCCAATATAATACGTCTGGCTTCCCACCACGCTCGCCGACCCGTTGGCGACAACCGTGACAGCCCCTTCCGGAAGCATCCTGCCCAGCTTATCGATAAAAGCATAAATATTTACAGATCCCTTCTCGAGATAATGCTTTTCCCGGACGACAGGATATTGCTTTTTCCATCTCCGGCATTGTTCTGACCACTCAGCATGATTTGACTCCGCATCAGGTTTTAGGCTTCCGATAAGACTCTCCATAAATTCTCCCGCATCCGCGCAGATCGGCATATCCACTCTTATCGTAGGTTTTTTCAATTCTTCCGGATCTATATCCACAACCGCCACATAAGCTTCCCTTGCCCAGGTTTTCACATCGTACCCCACCTGGTAAATGTTCAGTCTGGAACCAATACACAACAAAAAGTCGCTGTTCTGGACAGCAAAGTTTCCGGCACGGTCTCCCATCGTGCCGCCCCGCCCCGCATAACATTCATTTTCAGTCTCTATCAGGTCTATACTGTCCCAGCATGTCACCACCGGAATTTTTGTCCGCTCTGTCAGCCGCTTCAGTATTTCCACCGCTCCGGAAATACGTATGCCGTTCCCCGCATAGATCACCGGGCGCCTGGCATCCGCTATCCGCTCTGCGACTTTTTGAGCCGCATTCCCGAGATCATCGCCCCGCACCATATTTTTATCTGTCTTTGCCGTATAACCCGGCAGCTCATCCGTCTCTACATACGCCCCCTGGATATCCAGCGGAATATCCAGCCAGCACGGTCCCGGTCTGCCTGTCATGGCTATATCCAGCGCTTTTTCCAGACAGTATCTGACTCTTCCCGCATCCATGATCATTTCCGCATATTTTGTCATACTGCCCAGCGCCGAGACAATATCAAACTCCTGATTTCCCAATGTCCGCAATTTCAGGCCGCTGCCCCGCACCGTGATGGATGACTTTGCCTGCCCGGACAAAACGAGCATCGGTATGGAATCCATATAGGCACCCGCCACTCCGTTCAATGCGTTGATTGCTCCCGGACCGCTGGTCACACAGACGGCGGCCATTTTATTCTCCACCCGGAAATATGCTTCCGCTGCTATCGAGGACGCCTGCTCATGGTGATTATAAATGCAGTGAAGGCTTGAATGATGTCCGAAAGAATCGTTCATATGCATCGCTCCGCCGCCGACCACTGTAAAAATATTTGTAATGCCATGCTCCGCCAGAAAATCGGCTATATAATCAGACACCTTGACTTTCATTCTTTTTCTCCATAAATCGATATAAAATAATCTATCGCCGACCGAATCTCATCCTCCGTTATATCATGCACCACGGAAAGTTCTCCCGTATCTCCGTACGCTGTGATCAGAACAGCTGTCAGCGCGTCACTCTCCTGTTTTTTATCTTTGCGTATCGACCGCATATATTCACAGAACGGTTTGTCCAGCAATGTCACATCTATATCGATAACCTGCAATAAGACTGCCTCGCTGCGCTTTGCCACATCCGCCGGCAGATAACCCCTCTCCTGTGAAATATGGTTTGCCATGATCATTCCGACCGCCACCGCCGTTCCATGCGGAATCCTATAATTTGTCACGGTTTCGATCGCATGACCAAAAGTATGGGCAAAATTCAGTTTGACGCGCTCTCCTCTGTCAAATTCATCCGCCTCTATAAAACTCTTTTTATATGTCAGGCTGGATTCCGTGAATAGATCTACCGTCTTCTGATGCCGCTCCAACAGTCCGGACAAATTCCTCTCCATATTTTCCAGCCCGCTCTCACCGCTCATAATATTAAACTTGATCACTTCGCCAAGTCCGCTTTTGTAATCCTTTTCCGTCAGCGTCTGAAACATTTCCGAATAGATATACAGTACATCCGGCGGATAGAAAGTTCCCAGCAGATTTTTATATTTTTTGTAGTTCAGCGAGGTTTTCCCCCCTATGCAGCTGTCGCATGCCGCGAGCAATGTAGTCGGCACGAATATCCAGCGGATTCCTCTGTACATTATGTTTGCGGCAAACCCCGTAATGTCCTGTATGATCCCCCCGCCGACAGATATCAGCACCGCGTTTCTCTTCGCCGGTATCGCTGTAATCCGCTCACATATGGCAAGCGCTGTCTCGATCGTTTTATTCTGTTCCGCTGCTTCCAGCAAGTATAAACACCCTTCCGGTATCTTGCAAAACAATTGGCGATACAGGCCATATACCTTTTCATCGATCACATAGAACGCATTCGGCACACTGCACAGATCATCAAAAAAGGATGGTTCTTTCTCTATAATCACTTCGTATTCTTTCAATTTAGACTGAATTTTCATCTTTTCCGCTTCCTCACCGGTTTTGCTGTCGCTGACTTTATCGATCAGTATGCCGCACTGTAAATATCTTCTACGTCACAATAATGAGAATATGTTACAAATACTTTCTCCATCTCTCCGTGTTCCGTTTCCAGAACATCTCTGATATGGCGGTTTAAAAACTCTGCTGCCCCTTTCACAAAATCATATTCCATCGCAGGCATCACATAATTATCCTCTTTATTGGAATATCCGTCAAAGCCGGCACACGCGATTTTTGTGACACAGGCGTGCTTTAGTACTTTTAAGAGCATTAAAAAAGAATTGTCCATAAACTGCTCCTTCAGTTCCAGCAGCGGGACCCGCATCACCACATGTTCAAACGTCCCGTTTCTGCACTCCACATTGGAGGTTGCAATCATTTTTATTCCCGGACATCTGTCTAATTTCCCTGCCATCTGCTTATATCTGCTGCCCTTTGTCACAAACACATAATGGACAGGAATATTTTCCGGAATATAATTGACAGAAATAATATATGGCTTCTTCTCCGCTATATATTTTAATACTTTCTCCTCCTGCAGTCTGATATTCTTTCCCGGGCCTATCAGAAGAAGTTCCCGATTTTCCAGCTCCTCCTTCAATTTTTCATAGGCGGCTCCCTCATCGTACTTTTCGGAAATATATTCCTGATACAGTTCTTCAGCAAATTCTCCGTCGTATAATAGCCTTTTTTCTTCCGGCTGAATCCGGGAGAGAAGTTCATCCAGTCCTGACGGCGACAGATTTCCTTTTTTCTGATAATAGTTCAGGTAATTCGGATGGCATCTGTTGGCGGCGCACATATAGAAAAATGAGCTGTACCCCCAGGGCAGTTTGTCATGAATCGGCTTAATACTCTCTTCAATCGCCTCCAACATAGGCCTTACATCATAATGAGCACCATATTCCTCATTCATTTTTCGAGCCAAAAGTTCTATCGGAGCGTTCCCCGCGCTCTTTCCCATCCCGAACAACGTTGCGTCCACCAAAACGTCTCTGTCTGTATTCTTTTTTAAAAAGGCCTGCGCATTGGCATAACCCATCTGAAAATTATTGTGGGCATGAAATCCGATCTGAATATGCGGTTTTACTCCTCTGTCCAGAACTTCATAGTAATGCAGCAACTTTTCCGGCTCTAAAAGCCCATATGTGTCTACCATGGAGACGGCATAAGGCTCTGCCTCATTCACAAGCCGAATCACCTCCTGCAGATCTTCATCGCTGTAAGATGTAACAGATACCAGCTGCGAGAACACTTTATAACCCTTTTCTTTTACCCGGCTGCAAAACTCCATCGCCTCATGCATCTTTTGTTTTTTGAAGATTACACGGATCCCGTCAAGAAAAGACTCCTCACAGGACTGGATATTTTCAAGAGAACATGTCCCATAATCTATCATCCCCACAACCAGAAGCGGACGCCTTTTTATACATTTCCATATTTCCTCAACAGCTTTCGTGTTCGGAAAAATACTGCGGTTATGATCATAGGGCCGCCTTTCATCTATAAATCCAACTTCTACGATATCGACCCCCGAATTCACCAGCCTCTCAAAAATACTGATCAAATTATCTCTGCCAAATTCCCAGTCGTTTACATAGCCGCCATCGCGCAGAGTACAATCCAGCAAAAATTTCTTTCCCATTCAAATTTACCTTCTTACTTCCTGAGAATATACACTACCCACTGTCCGTCCGCTTTTTTGTAAGCCAATTCGGAGCACTTTATTCCCGCCGCCAATATTTTCTGTATAAGTTCTTCTTCTTTAAGTCCCTGCACGGGATCATCCACAACTATGTAATGAAAATTTTTCCTTCCCGTTTGAGATATGATATCCTTCAACTTTGAAAACAAAAAAACATGATCAGATACTCCCCGCAGATCCGGCAAAAAGCATTTTTCCTGCGTCCCGTTATATAATGTAACTCTCTGTGCTCCTTTTTCTCTCAACACCTCTTTTACTTTCAGTGAATTTGAACCCATTCCGCAATTTAATCCCAGAATATAAATATCATCCTCAGACGAAAGATTCCAAACATCAAAAAGTTTCTGTTCCACATAACTCCCAGTTCCCCACGGATCAATACCATACTTCCTCTGAAACTCTACCCGATCCTTCTCATAGAGCTCTTCAAGCTTCTGGCATTTACCGTAGTCCTCCTTTAGAGTCACCGAACCATAATGATGGCAAAACGCATCCTTCACAAGCATATTTTTATAGCCATGTCTTCTCATCCAGAGAGAAAACCTGTCATCCGGAAAGGAAAACATAGGATTTTCATTGCAAAAGATTTCCTGATACATATCCAATGTCATCTCTTCCCACAACAATGATGGTATAAGGCATAGAGGATTACACAAACGGACTCTCTGTTCGTGCCTCCGCGGATCATATACATTGTTCTTTTCAGCAAATCCCTCAAATTCATCATTGTTTGTATAGGCCGCAAAAATTGTCTGGCCATTGCTGACCGCCGGAGTTGTCGGCACAATATATCCGTAATCTGCATGTCCTTCTGCGCAGCGATAAATATTTGCAATCGCATCTTTACCGATAAGAATATCATTGCTGACCAGAAGATAATACTTACCCCGCGCAATAGATTTGTTTGTCACTCCCGGCAACGCCCAGTTTACAGCAATGTTCAACACGTTGGCATTTTCGATACTCTCAAAATATGCTTTTGTCCCATCATCGGAACCATGGTTATATAATTGAAGTTCCACCCTGATGTCTTCAGGTAAATTTTTCAAAATACTTTCTACACAGTCTATCGTATAATCCAGATGATTATATGCCATCACCTGAATCACCAGATCACACTGGTATATAAGGTTCTTTTTCTCTTTTAAAAGTTCAAAGGCCTCTGTATTTTTAAGAAACTCCTGAAATTCTCCCCATTTTTCCGGATTCTCCTTTACAATCCCCCAATAATAGAACTGCATTGCCGCAGTTTCAATGATCGGCTCCAGCTCATACGCCAGTTTCCACTTTGTCTTCTCTGGTTTCAGAACCGCCAGCGTCCCGATATCTTTTAATGATTCCATGGCGCAGATACAGGCATCCGCAAGACGAATTTTCTTATTATCTGCCGCCTGCTGTGCGACCTCCTGTACTGCAGCCAACCCCCCCGATAAGTCTTTGCTCAAAGAATAAAATGTATCCATATCTCTCGCCGCATAACTCTTTTCCATTTGTTTCGCGGCATCCCACATCGTCTGAAGAATATCCAATATATTATAAGCAAATTCAACATTCATATTTTTTACCGCTCCTACACCTCTCTGCCCGTTCCATTTACCACAAATATGGATTCATTCCTGTTTAACAGCGTTGCAAGGTAAGCAAAGCTGGAAGATGTTGCAAGAATAATATTTTTGCAGCAGGCCATTAACTGCATATCGATATAACTGTCTATCCCTCTGTTTCCCTCCACGAATGTCGCTTCTTCTGCTCGGATTCCCATGTCCTTCAAATTTTCTCTGCACCATTCCATATCATCCGAAAAAACAAAAAAATGGGGATCTGATACTGTCTCTCTCAGTTTTGATACACCGGCGGCATATGTCTCGACAGAACTATCCCATCCTATTTCAACAAAATCCCCCCTGCGCACATGGAGCGCAACCGAATTTGTCTCTGTGATCCGCCTCTCATAGCCTCTGTTCTTTTCTCCCACAAGGGGCGCAAATTCCAGTTCCGCCCTCAGTATCTTTTCAAACTCACCTTTCAAATAATTCTTATTGATCCAATATCCAAAATAATAAATATTGCCCTCTGCTCCGGCCAGCCAGGGGAGATACTCGTTAGTCGGGATCTTTACTATATTCCCATCATACTGATACCCCAATGCCTCTGCGACCACTGTAAAATCTTCCCCCTCATTTTTCCATTGCTGTATGATGTGCTCTCCCCCGGCCTGTCTCTGCAGCATATATTCCCATACATCTTCTGAAAAATATTCACTCAACAGTTTTGGCCTGCAGTTTGGGAATACACGGCGCATTTCAAATCCATTATGCGCTGCCTCTTTCAGAAAAAATGATGAATCATCCAGATAACAACATGACCCTCCAGCCAGTTCAATAAATCGCGAAAAAATATATTGAAAAGTCTGATTTCCCAATCCACCGTTGCATAAAGCTATCTTCATCGCATTTCCTTCTTTCTGAATCCCCTTGTTTCCCTACATCAAAGTTTCTGTCTGCCTGATCATTTCCTGCACTTCCTCGTCTTCAGGCACACAGCTCTGAATCTGCAGCAAGATCTCTTTTGCGGTCCGATATTCCTCCCTCTCTATCTGCATTCTCGCAGCCGCCTTCAAAGAAGTGACTAACACCTTCAATTCCTGTCTTGCTTTCTCCGCTTCACGATCCCGTTTTTGTATCTCCTTTTTTAATACTTCCGCATAAGCTTCCAAAGCTTTTTCAAGAACCAGGGAAACCCCTATACATCTGCGCAAAGCCAGAAGCGCCCCTTTATCGTCATTCTTTTGTCGGCACTCCCTCAGGTTTTTTAAATGCAGCGCGATCCACATCTCTTCCGGCAGGTTCTCCGGTACCTCCTCATAAACGCTTTCACGATACAAAGGCCTGTAAAAGTTCAGAACGCTGTCAGCATATTTTCCAAGCGCATCCTCCCACTGTACAATTCCCTGCCCCTCTTTCTGATAATGGAAGAGATATCCCTCTGCACACTTGATATTAAATATTCCATACCGAATATCTTCCGCTGTCTTCCAGCTTTTTATTCTTTTCTCCCACTGCTGCAGCCCTTCTATGGATGCCTCTCTGCACCATTCTTCCAGCGCATCTTTCCATGTCCTGTAATCCACTTTCAGAAGCTTATCTTCCATGGATATATTCAGATATTCCGCCACATCCCATACTTCTTTTCGAATGCCGGGCAGTTTATCCGGGTATTTCTCAAAGAGCTCCGCGAAAAGTTCTCTTATCTTTTCCTCTGAAGCCGCACACTCATCAATTCCCTTGATCTTTTGATTTTCCCACAAAATTTTTGTATACAGGATATAGTGATGGTCATATGTGATCTCTGACACCAGATGTCTCAGCCGGGATATTTTTCCTATATCCCCCTCCTGCTTATATCCCATTTCCGTTGTCAGGAAAACTGTGTACATCTCCTTCGCAGCGCCTTCTCTCGAGACAAGAGTCTGCATGATCCTTGTCCACAGAGGATGATAGGGCACGTTACAGCAGCCGTCCAGCATACGCTGCTCACTTTTACCCTGCTCCAGCAGCCGCTTGTCACTCCAGTCCATACTATAGAAAGCTTCCTCCGCAAGCGCCGTATCTTCCATGCGTATCACAGACTCCAGGCACAGCAGCACTGCTCCATAAAAAATGCTCTCACCGAACAGCTCCGATATGATTCCGGAACTCCCCAGCTCTATCACATCTCTGTTATCGCCAAACTCACGTCTGTAGGCCATATATCTGCTAAAATACTCATGGCACTTCTTATACTCTTTCATCTGGGCATATATTCTTGCCCCTGCCACACAATAAAACGCCATCGTCGGCTTCATGACATCCAGGCGCAGCGGCGGTTCCGCCATCGCCTTTTCCACCCATTCTATTCCCTCTTCATACCTTCCGAGGCTGTCCAGTGAGGTGATAAGATAGGCATAAACTGCCCCGAGATACGGCGGTTCTATCACCGTACTGGGCGTCAGCCTTTTTTTATGTTCCGCCAGTCCTTTTATGCAGACATCCACCGCTTTTTCATGTTCATTGATCGAACTATACTCCTGGGCAAGCTGCAGAACCCACCGGTTCTTCCCGGGCTCTTCCCTGACCAGTTTCAGCAGCGGTTCAATGTTGCGTTCCGAATGGCGTTTTGCCGATGCTTCATCCTGATAAGCATATCCGTAATGGTGGGCAAAATCCGAAAAAACTTTTCTGGGGCCGGGAAATGGATCCAGATACTCGTGAATCCTTCCGACAAACCGAATGTCCGGCCTCCGCTTTACCAGCCTGCTCCCGTAGGAGTCATTGTGCATAATGCCTTCCATGTCCCGGTAATTTCTTATGACATAGGTACCGCTGTTATAATTTTTGTATTCTCCCGACAGGAAAAATGCCACGATCTCCTTCGGATTGTCAAACCATTCGTCATCATCCAGATACAGGAACCATTCTCCCTCCGTCGCTTTCATTCCCGCGTTCCTCGCCGCAGAAAAATCATCACACCACTCAAAATCGATTATTTTATCCGCATACCGTTCCGCCAGCGCTCTCTGCTCCGCGTTGCATCCCGTATCCACCAGAACCACTTCGCAGGGAAAAGCGTCTTTAAAATAATGCAGCGACTCAAGGCACTTTTTCATCTCCTCCCGCCCTGATATCAGTATAGAAATCGACAACAATGGTTTTTTACCAGATTTATCTCCCATCTTCACACCTCATTCATTATAATCCATAAGTCTGCAGACCACAAACTTTTTTCAAAAAATAAAGGCGGTTTTGAACCGCCCTTATTTAAATCGTTACTTTTTTTACTATTCCTTACCATTTTATGTACTATATTACTGCAACAGGGACAGTACGCTCTGGTTGGCCTGATTAGCCTGCGCCAGCATGGATGTGCCGGCCTGTGCCAGAATGTTGTTGTTAGAGTACTGAACCATCATGGTGGCCATATCCGTATCGCGGATAGAAGATTCAGCGGATGTGGTATTCTCTACAACATTATCCAGGTTGTTGATCGTATGCTCCAATCTGTTCTGAACAGCACCCAGGTCAGATCTCTGAGCGGACACTTTCGTGATAGCCGCTTTGACTCTTTCAATGGCATCCATTGCATTGCTGTCATCCGCACCGTCAACCTTTATTCCGTTGATGCCAAGTCCCTTTGAACTCATTGTGGAGAGATTCATCTTGATCTGGTTGTTGCTTGTAGCGTCTGCGCCTACATGGAGCCCCACATTCAGATCGCCCACTTTATCACGGACAGCGCTTACTTCCGCTGATTTCAATGTCGTTTCATTCCCCACCGCATCGTACACTTTAGGTGATCCCGCTTTTACCTGTGTGGTAACTACGGTACCGTTATCTGCATTGTAGGAAGTGAAATAATCCTCTAATGCATTGGCAGGGATTCTGTTTCCGTCTCTGTCGTAGTATGACGCCCTGGAAGCCGTGCAAGCTGCAGCCTGTACTGATTCTGCATTAAACACAACGATATCTTTCTGATCGCCGGAGGACGTCGCCGTAGGAGTATACCCGCTGGTCGTAATCTCCATCAGCTTATTGCCCTTCTTATCCTGGATCTCGAACTTCCCGCCCGTCACAGATGTCGCCACTACATTGTATTTCTGTGCCGCGCCGCCGTTCAGCTGCAGGCTGTATGTTGTCGCTTTGAGCGTAGATCCGTCTGTATCCCATTTGCTTTCTGCTATTACGCTGATACCGGAATCTCTCATCGCCTTGATCACTTCATTGATATCATCCTGATTGAGAGCCGTCACAGTCGCCACCGCTACGGTAACCTTCAGACTTGTAACCGAATCCGCTGCGAACGTCGCCGCTCCGCCTGCCACGGAAGAGGTTGTATAAGTAGTATAACTGTAGCTGTAACCCTTCGGCGCATCCTTGTCACCCTTGAGCAGGTAAGTCTCGTTGAATTTTGTAGTCTCCGCCACACGGTCGATTTCTGTTGTCAGCTGATCCACTTCTGCCTGGATCGCCGTACGGTCAGACTCGGAATTTGTGCCGTTAGCTGCTTTCACTGCCAGTTCGTTCAATCTCTGCAGCATATCGTGTACTTCTGTCAAAGCGCCCTCTGCTGTCTGCACTGCACTGATACCGTCCTGTGCGTTTGCGGAAGCCTGTGTGAGACCTCTGATCTGCTTTCTCATTTTCTCGGAGATTGCAAGGCCAGCCGCGTCGTCAGCCGCACGGTTGATCTTATATCCGGAAGAAAGTTTCTCAGTTGATTTTGCCTGCTTTTTTGTGGTTACCCCTAACATTCTGTTGGAATTCATTGCGATAAGATTGTGTTGTACTACCATGATGTACCTCCATATACTTTTTCTTTACCCGCACTTCCCTGTGTGGGTCATGAGATGAAATTTGTTTTCGTCCTAATTTCAGTTTCCTTGCTGCTTACATTATTTATATCGTCCTGTTTTCAAATAATATTAGGGATTATTTCAATTTTTTTATATAAATTTCGCTACTTCTCAATATAGCAAATATCCCTCTCAAAAGAAAAAATAAGGACGGTTTTTATGCCGTCCTTATCTAAGTAGCCGCTGTTGTACAGCGTTCTAACAATTTTATGTCATCTGTCAGTAAGCTTCCCTATCTATGCCCAGGAATGGTCAGCTATTACTGTAACAGGGACAGTACGCTCTGGTTGCTCTGATTAGCCTGAGCCAGCATGGATGTACCAGCCTGAGCCAGAATGTTGTTGTTAGAGTACTTAACCATCGTGGATGCCATATCTGTATCACGGATAGCAGATTCAGCAGATGTTGTATTCTCTACAACGTTATCCAGGTTGTTGATCGTGTGCTCTAATCTGTTCTGAACAGCACCCAGGTCAGATCTCTGAGCAGATACTTTTGTGATAGCTGCTTTGATCTTCTCGATCGCATCCAATGCATTTGTATCATCTGTGCCGTCGATCTTCAGGCCGTTAATGCCAAGACCCTTGGAGCTCATCACAGAGATATTCATCTTGATCTGGTTGTTGCCTGTAGCATCAGCACCTACATGGAGACCTACATTCAGATCACCCATCACATCGCGGACAGCTTTCACTTCATCCTGTTTCAGAGTGGTCTCATTTCCTACTGCGTCATATACTTTCGGTGCGCCTGCTTTTACCTGTGTGGTAACCACAGTGCCGTTATTCGCATTGTAGGAGGTGAAGTAATCACCCAGTGCATTGGTGGAAATCTTGTTTCCGTCTCTGTCGTAGTATGCCGCTCTGGAAGCTGTTGTAGCTGCAGCTGTCACAGATTCTGCGTTGAATACGATAGTATCCTTCTTGTCGCCTGCGGTAGATGCGGTAGGCGTATAACCGCTTGTCGTGATGGACAGCAGCTTGTTGCCCTTCTTATCCTGAATTTCGAACGTTCCGCCTGTCACGGATGTTGCCACCACATTGTATTTCTGTGCTGCGGCACCGTTTAACTGCATGCTGTATGTTGTTGAGCTCGGAGCAGGAGTAGCTGATGTTGCATTCCATTTGCTCTCTGCCGTTACGCTGATACCGGAATCCTTCAGAGCTTTCAGCACTTCGTTGATATCATCCTGGTTGATCGCTGTTACAGTCGCCACTGCTACAGTAACCTTCAGGCCTGTAACGCTATCTGTTGCGAATGTTGCCGCGCCTGCTGCTGCCGATGTAAATGTAGCGTAGTTGTAGCTATAGCCCTTCGGAGCATCCTTGTCGCCCTTGAGCAGGTAAGTCTCGTTGAACTTTGTGGTCTCTGCTACACGGTCGATTTCTGTTGTCAGCTGGTCGATCTCAGCCTGGATCGCTGTACGGTCGGACTCAGAGTTTGTACCGTTAGCTGCCTTAACTGCCAGCTCGTTCATTCTCTGCAGCATATCGTGTACTTCTGTCAAAGCACCTTCTGCTGTCTGCACTGCGCTGATACCATCCTGCGCATTTGCGGAAGCCTGTGTAAGACCTCTGATCTGCTTTCTCATTTTTTCGGAGATCGCAAGACCTGCTGCATCATCAGCCGCACGGTTGATCTTATAACCGGAAGAAAGCTTCTCAGTTGTCTTAGCCTGCTGGCTTGTGGTTACGCCCAACATTCTGTTGGAATTCATTGCTGTAAGATTGTGTTGTACTACCATAGTGTACCTCCATATACTTTTACTCGGCGCAAATCCTTTTGTGCCGGTTCGGGCTTTTGCCCATTAGTAATTTTTAGGCTGCTTTGACAGCCATATGCCGCTTTAAAAAGCGGATCTTTCTTTTATGAAATTTTTGCCTCCGCATCAATTTGACCCCTAGGCTAGTCGCCTCTCTGCTCCCGGCTTTCAGCGGTTTTCCTGCCGCTGCTATTACATATTTCGGAATGTTCCCAAAAAACTTTAGAGATGAATTGAAAAATTTTTAAATTTTTCATCGCTCTCCCCTTTCTTTCCCCGGGAATCTTCTTTTTCCTTACATCACCCTCCTCACCGTCAGAATCGGCCGATACTGCGCGTTGCTGACCTTGATCCCGGTCCTCTGGGTGCTGGCGTGGACGATCATCCCACCGCCGATATACATCCCCACATGCCCTTCATAGCAGACGATGTCGCCGGGCTGGGCTTCCGAGTACGAGACGCCGGTCCCCACCTCCCGAAGCTGCCAGGATGTTCTGGGCACACGATACCCGTAATCTTTATACAATGCATAGATAAACCCGGAACAGTCCGCACCGTTCGTCAGGCTCGTGCCGCCGGACACATACGGATTTCCGATAAACTGGCAGGCGTAGTTGGCGATGGATTTCCCGTTGCTGCTGCCGCCGGACTGCGCCACGATGGCCTGCGCCGCCGCGATCGTGTTGGCTGCGTTGGGGTTCGGTTTGGTGTTCTTCGTCCCGCCTCCGCTGCTGTTCTGTTCCGCCAGTCTCCTTCGCTCCTCCTCCTGGATCTGCTGGATCTTCTTTGTGTCCGCCGCGATTTGCTGTTTATACTGCGCCGCCCGGTTTTTCGCCTCCGCGATCTCCGCGTCATAGTTGGCGCTGACGGCCTTCTTCTGCGCGAGAATACCGTTCAGATAGCTCTGCTGTTTTGCGAGAGTCGCCTTATCGGCTTCCAGCGCCTCTTTCTCCTCCACAAGGATCTGTCTGTCCGCCTCCAGCTTAGCTTTCAGATCAGCCACTTTCTGCTTGATCGCCTGATACTCCTCCAGCATCCGGTCGTCGTAAGCAGAGACCTCCTCGATAAATTCCGCCCGGTTCAAAAGTTCGCTGAAGCTCCCGCTGGAAAGCAGCAGTTCTATGTAGGAGCTCTCCCCCTGCTCATAGGTGAAACGGATCCGCTCTTTCATCGCCTCATACTGGCGTCTTTCTTCCGCTTCCGCTTCCTCGTATTCCGCCTGGGCCACCTCGATCTCCGCCTCTTTCTCCGCGATACTGCTTTCTTTCTCCGCGATCTGATCTTCCAGCACCCCGATCTCCGTGTACAGGTTTACAAGCTCCGCTTCGGTATCCTCGATCTCCTCCTCGATCAGATCCTGCTCATCCTGCAGGCCGGAGATCGTCGCGTTCTCACTATTCAGATAGCTCTGGCTCTCCTGTATCTGCCGCTGCAGTTCCTCGATCGTCACCGCCTGAACATTCCCGGAGCTCTCCAGAAACACAAGCGCGCACAGCAGCAGACACACCACACTCCTGACTCTTTTTTTCATATGTTTTCCCATCTGATTTCTGACACACAACAGGTAATTTAAAGCTCGCAGTTCTTCACCGTCCTGGGGAACGGAAGCACGTCGCGTATATTCGCCATTCCCGTCAGATACATGACACAGCGCTCAAATCCGAGCCCGAATCCGGCATGGCGCACCGATCCGTAGCGGCGAAGATCCAGATAGAAGTCATAGTCCTCCTTTTTCAGACCCATCTCCTCCATCCGTCCCGTGAGCGTCGCCAGATCGTCCTCCCTCTGGGAACCGCCGATGATCTCGCCGATGCCCGGCACAAGGCAGTCCATGGCCGCCACCGTCTTCCCGTCCTCATTTAATTTCATATAGAAAGCTTTGATCTCCTTCGGATAGTCCGTCACAAAGACGGGGCGCTTAAATTCTTTTTCTGTCAGATAGCGCTCATGCTCCGTCTGCAGATCGCATCCCCAGGAAACTTTATAATCAAATTCCTCATTATGTTTTTCCAGGATCTCGATCGCCTCCGTGTAGGTCACATGGGCAAAATCAGAGTTTGCCACGTGCTCCAGCCGCTCGATCAGCCCCTTGTCCACGAAACTGTTAAAGAACTTCATCTCCTCCGGGGCGTTCTCCAGCACATACCGGATAATGTATTTGATCATGGACTCCGCGAGGATCATGTCGTCCTTCAGATCCGCAAAGGCGATCTCCGGCTCGATCATCCAGAATTCCGCCGCATGGCGGGTGGTGTTGGAATTTTCCGCCCGGAAAGTCGGACCGAAGGTATAAATATTTTTGAACGCCATCGCGTAAGTCTCACCGTTCAGCTGCCCGGAGACCGTGAGATTTGCCGGTTTCCCGAAAAAGTCATTGTCATAATCCACACTGCCGTCATCCTTCTTCGGCAAATCCTTCATATCTAATGTGGTCACCTGGAACATCTCCCCGGCGCCCTCGCAGTCCGATCCTGTGATAATCGGCGTATGCACATAGACAAACCCTCTGTCCATAAAGAACTTATGGATCGCATAGGCGATCAGCGAGCGAACCCTAAACACCGCCTGGAAGGTGTTGGTCCGGGCGCGCAGGTGAGGGATCGTCCTCAGATACTCAAAACTGTGGCGCTTTTTCTGCAGCGGATAATCCGGCGCCGACATCCCCTCCACCAGCACTTCCTCCGCCTGTATCTCAAAGGGCTGCTTTGCCTGCGGCGTTTCCACCAATGTTCCCGACACAATGATCGCCGCCCCCACATTGAGTCTGTTGATGTCCTCAAAATTATCCAGCTTATCGCCGTAAACGATCTGCAGCGGTTCAAAAAAAGTCCCGTCGTTCACCACGATAAATCCAAACGTCCTGGAATCCCGTATGCTCCGGATCCATCCTCCCACCGTTATTTTCTTTCCGATGTACTCCTTCCTGTTTCTGTACAATTCCCGAATCTCTGTCAGCTCCATCTCTTCTCTCTCCTTCTCAAAATCTCTGAACTCCTTACATACATCTGCCATCTACGCTCCGTATATACCCGCCAAAAACTCATACACCTTCTCATACAGCAGATTGACTCTCACGACCTCCCTGTCCGGACCTTCCCCTTCCGAAGTGTACTCCGCTGTCACTGCGTCCACTTCCTCATCCGACACGGATATCCCTTCCCGATCGGCGATGGCCTGCAGCGCAAGTCCTTCTCTGGCGCACCGCAGAGCAACCGAGCTCAGTCCATCTTCCATGTTGTCGGCCGCTATACCGTAGTTCCCCAGCATGTATTCCTCCAGGCTTATCCCCTGAGCCGCCGCGGCATTCTCAAAATCCTCCCTCAGGCTCTCCTTGTAATCATCCACAAGAGACTGGGGCACCTCCTCATAAGTGCAGCCCGCCACCAGAGCTGCAGCGATATAGCTTTCCAGTTCCCTGTTGTACTGGTATTCGTAATATTCTCTCAGCATTTTCCCGGCGTCGCTCCGGTAGGCTTCGGCGCTCTGGTATCCGGCATCCACCAGGGCGACATTTTCATCGGTCAGTTCCTTCAAAATATGATTGATCTTCACCGAAAAAACACAGTCCTTTCCCGCCACCTCCGGGTTGCGGTAACCGTCCGGAAATTTCAGGGAAAGCTCCTTTCTGTCTCCGACATTCGCCCCCACCAGTCCTTCCTCAAACCCTTCGATAAAACTGCCGGAACCGATCTCCAGAAGCTGAGCCTGGGCTGTGCCTCCCTCAAAAGCGGTGCCGTCGATGGTCCCCGCGTAGTCGATATTCACCACATCGCCGTTCTCCACCGTTCCCGTCAGCTCACGCATCTCGCTCACCTCATTGATCCGGCTGTTGATGTAACTCCGCACGTCCGCATCCGTTATTTCTATCTTCTCCGGACTCTGTATATCCAGATTCCTATAATCCGGAAGCGTCACATACTCTTCCACTTCCACATCTTTCAGATCCGCGATCCTGACATCCTTCTTACCGCAGCCCGCCGCACAGACCACCACACAGCCCAGCGCCGCCGCTGCCATCCATCTTTTACTCATGATAAACTTGTCCTTTCCCTAATATTTTTCTATTCTATCACAACTTGTCCGTTCTTACAAAGTATTTCCCAAATTTCAGCCCTGTAAAAAGAATTTTCTCCATCTTGTCATCGCAAAAAATAAATGCTAAAATAGCTGTATACCAAACTGGAGGAGATTTACGGATGAACACAGGAACTATTGTACTGATCGTCATACTCGTCATTTTAGCTGCCGCCATTGTCGCCCTTATCTTTCTCGGGAAGAAAGCGCAGAAAAAGCAGGCGGAACAGCAGGAACAGATCGATGCCTACAAACAAAACGTGACCATGCTGGTTATAGATAAGAAGCGATTGAGACTTACACAGTCCGGACTGCCCCAGGCTGTCATCGACCAGACGCCCAGGCTGATGCGCCGATCGAAACTTCCCATTGTAAAGGCAAAAGTGGGACCCCAGATCATGACTCTCGTGGCTGACGAAAAGATTTTTGATGACATTCCGGTAAAGAGAGAGGTAAAAGCCGTCGTGAGCGGCATATACATCACCTCCGTGAGGGGAATGCACGGCAAGAATACTGCACCCCAGAACACGAAAAAGAAGAGCCGCTTTAAACAGCTCCTGGAGAAGGCTCAGGAAAAAGCCGGCGTCGGCCAGGTAAAATAGAACTACAGAATTTCCAGTTCCAGTCTGCATTCCGCCTGTCGCTCCCCCTGTATAAAGAGGGTATAGACGAGCAGCAGACTGGTTTTTTCTTGCCTTTTTTTCACTTTCACTTCCCTCGTCTCAACACCGATCTCCAGCGCCCCGTAGGGCGTTACGTACTCCGATCTGTCCCTTTTGCCCTGCTCAAAATTTATTTTCCAGGACACCGCCCCGGACTTTTTCAGGCTCGCCCTCAAGGATTTCTCCTGGATCTTCAGCAGGTTTTTCACCGGCGCATCCCCCTGGGACTTCTCCCCTTTTTCCTCATAAAGCACATAAAGGACCCCTTCTCTCTCGGAAAGCCGTCCTTTACTCCTCGTCTCCATAGTCTGCCGCTCGCCCGTTTCGCTTATCTGCTCCGACCGGACACAGACCATGCATTCTGTGTTTCTCTCTCTGATCATAAATTTTCAATATTCCTCGATATGAATCACTTTTGCAGACAATATTCCATATTTCAGGATGGAATTGGCAAAAATCTGAAACCTCTCCGCCGCATCGCTGACAAAGAAACGGTGTATATTGGTCCCGAGTCCCGGCGTCTGTTCGTTTAAAATGCTGTGTTCCGCCAGCAGATCTTTCAGCTCCCTCGCCGTCTCATAAGCGGGATTGACGAGCCGAACATTCTCCCCCATGATCCGCTGCACGGTCTTTCTGATCAGCGGGTAGTGGGTACATCCCAGTATCAGCGTATCGATCCCGATATCGATCAGATCGGTGAGATAGCGCCTCGCGATCTCTTCCGTCACAGGATCCTCCCAGAGGCCTTCCTCCACCAGGTGGACAAACAGCGGGCATTCCTTCCCGATCACTTCTATGCCGGGATTCAACTGTCTGATATATGTAGTGTATGTCTCGCTCCCGATGGTCGCCCGGGTTCCTATCACACCTATCTTTCCGTTTTTTGTGGCCTCCGTCGCCATCTTCGCCCCGGGCTTTACCACACCGATCACCGGCACATCCACCGCCTGTTCTATCTCCTCCAGCGCGTAGGCGCTCGCCGTGTTGCAGGCTACTACGATCGCTTTCACATTCTGAGTCTCCAGAAAACGGACAATCTGCAGCGCGTATTTTGTGACGGTCTCTTTTGTCTTGTTGCCATAGGGTACTCTCGCCGTATCGCCAAAATAGATCACCTTTTCATTCGGTATCTGATACATGATCTCCTTTGCCACCGTCAATCCTCCTACGCCGGAATCAAACACACCGATCGGCGCTTCCTTCCTGTTGTCCATCGCCGCTAATATCCTTTCGCTTTATCTTTTTGCCATTCCAAAATACTGATCTTTACCTCGATCTGTCCGGGTTCGGCGCCCTCGATCGCAAGGTAAAGATTCCGGTCCTCCTCCGCTTCCTCTGTTACATCCTGTCCTTCCTCATCCAATATCCTGACACAGTCACCCGTGAAAAGATACTGGGGAAAAACAATCCCCCAAAAGCCCAGTGAAAGCAATAGTCCTCCCAGAGCAGCCGCCTGTATTCTCCGATTTGTTTTATGTTCTTTTATCATAACTGTCATACTCCTTGTATTCCTTATACAAAGAGTATGGTTCTTTTTTTCTCTTTTAAACAGTGAGCCTGCTTAAAATCGCTTTTTGCTGATTGTCGATATGCTGCTTCGCGCACTCAGCCGCCATCTTCCTGTCGCCGTTTATAATGCTCTCACAAAGTTCCTGGTGCTCTTTTAAGAGCATCCCGTACTGGCTGTCATCCCGCAGATATTTCACGCGGTAACGGTACATCTGTTCCGCCAGATTGTCGATCATCTGCCTGAGAGTCACATTTCCGGTGACTTCTACAATAATATTATGCAGCGCCACATCCTTCTGTGCGATATCCCGCAGATCGTTGCCCTTTATCGCCCTCTCAAACTCCAGGCAGGCCTCCCCCAGCGCCTTTTTCCCCTCCTCATCGATGCGCTCGCAGGCCAGTTCCGCGCTGAGCACATCCAGCACCCGCCTCACTTCCAGCACATCTTTCAGGCTTTTCTCATTGATGTCCGCCACAATGGCCCCCCGCCTGGGAATCATGATCACAAGCCCTTCCAGCTCCAGTTTGCGGATCGCTTCCCGGATCGGTGTCCGGCTCACGCCCAGCTTGTCCGCCAGATGGATCTCCGTCAGTCTCTCCCCCGCCTTCAATTCCTCCAACAGGATAGCTCTGCGCAGCTTTTTAAACACCACATCCCTGAGCGGCAGAAATTCGTCTACTTTAGCGTCAAATTCGTGATATGCCATCCCATATTCCTCTCTCCGTCTGAAACCCGGACAAAAAAACCTCTTCCGTCAAATTTCTCTCCCTGATCGCGCGCATCGCACGCCGGGCCGCCTTCTCTTCCCTGAATACGCCAAATACCGTGGGACCGCTGCCGCTCATGACCGCCGTGAGTGCGCCTTCCGCCACCATGAGTCTCTCGATCTCCCCGATGATCGGATATTCCGCTCCCGTCACGGTCTCCAGCACATTTTCCATCTTCTCGCAGAGCCCCTTAAGGTCTCCTTTCTCTATATCCCCCATCATGCCGTCAATATCGGGATGCCTCTCCAGCGCATCCAGCCTCAGGCTCTCGTACACATGCTTCGTGGAGACATCGATATCCGGCTTTGCCAGAAGAAGACTGCAGGCCGGCGGTTCGCCCAATTCAGTCAACGCCTCGCCGATCCCCTCCGAGAGAGCGCATCCGCCGAGCAGGCAGTACGGTACGTCCGCCCCCAGCTTCACGCCGATCTTCTGCAGGTCCTCCAAAGACACATTTAAGTCAAACAGCTCGTTCATTCCCTTTAAGACCGCGGCACAGTCCGCAGAGCCGCCCGCCATTCCCGCCGCCACCGGAATATGCTTTTCCAGAAAAATTTCCACCCCGCCCTCCAGAGAATAGTTCTTCTTCATCAGCGCCGCCGCCCGGTAGGCAAGGTTGCGCTCATCGCAGGGAAGCCCCGCCCTGTCCGCGGCAACGACGATCCTATCCTCCGAAAGCCTTCTCATCGTCACGATATCCGCCAGTTCCACGGACTGCATGATCATCCTCACTTCATGATATCCATTTCCCAGCCGTCTTATCACATCAAGCCCCAGATTAATTTTCCCGTGTGCCTTCAGGATCAGTTCCCTCTCCATATCTTCCGCTTCCCGTCATTTTGTATTTTATTGTACAGATTGTATTTTATTATATACAATCCGTGCTTTCCAGTCAACTGCGAAACGTTTATCCGATACACAGAGAATGGTCAATACCCCCGTATTGACCATTTCAGCCATTCGTTTTCTAACGTATGATCAACATTTTATCCCCCGCGCGCACTTCATCCCGCGACAGATGATTCATCTCCTTGAGGCTCTCCAGAGAAACCATATACCTCTTTCCGATATCCCAGAGGCTGTCGCCGGACTTTACCACATACCCCACCATACCCGGTGTCCTCCTGAATTTCTCCGCGTCCGGCTCACACAATTCGATCCCCTGTATCACGTCTTCCTTCGCCCGATGAAAAGCCGCCATCTCAAAGCTCAGTATTCCCTTGACCTCCCAGCTCTCACCGGCGCCGGCCGCCGTCAGGTTATCCAGATGGATCCTCAGACTGCAGAAATCCGCCGCCGTGATCCCCGACGTCTCCAACAGATAACGGAACGGAATGCCGGCGTGAAGTCTGTAGAACTTTCCGTCGCTCTCATCCTGCAGCAGGAAATCGGCATCCACCGCCCCCAGTATCTCTATCCCTTCCTCCGTCTGTTGCTGTCCCTCTTTCTGCACCCCAGCCTGATAATACAAAAGCTTCGCTCCGGCGGGAACCCCCTCCGCCGGAATCTCCTCCGACAACCTGTATTTCCCGGCGCATCTGGACATCATCGTCCTGTACTCCGTCTCCTGCCTTTCCAGTCTCACTTCCTTCTGCAGCCCGTAGCAGTCCGACAGGATCTCTATCTTCTCTTCCCGGTACAGCTTCATATACAGGTCCAGCGCCATCTCCAGGGATATCACTCTCTTCTCGCCGTCGAAATCCTCCTGCACTTCTATCTCCTGCTGGCTGATCTGATAATAGATGTCGGCGATAAGATCCTCCGTGCACCCCTGGCAGTCTACGGAGCCGGATATCGGTATTGTCGTGCCAAACACCTGGGCACCGCTGTCATCCCCCTGCGATGAATAGAGGAAAAACGCCCTGACTTCCCCCTTCACAAAGATCTTCTCCTCCACCGCCTTAAACTCCAGTTCCGACAGTTCGATATTCTCCCAGATCAGACTCGCGATATTCGGGCAGTTCTGGGGCAGTTCCATCTCCTCTCTGATCCGGAAAATATCTTTTTTCAACACGGTGATACCCGCCACGTCCAGCATTTTTTTCCGGCACTCGATCCCGGTCTCCCCCGCGGCCTGCGCCAGCTCCACAGGCACCTGCTCCTCGTAGAGCTCTTCCACAAAAAGTTCAAAACAGGCGACAGCCTGAACGCTGAGCTTCCTGGAATTGATCATGCTGATGGTCATATCGTCCAATTCCCATCTCGCCTGCACTAACTCCTGGGTCCCGAGTCCGTCCATATGTACCTGCTCCTCAAACGGGATACTCCCCTCGACGGAGCATATCTGTCCTCCCTCGTCCGACTGATAGAGAACCTTATAATACAGTTTGCCGCGCATCGTCACGTGGTCCGGCGCGGGTTTCAGTTCCTCCAGACGGATATATCCTTTCTGTCCCAAAATGCGGGTGATATCCGGTTTGTTATCCTGCAGATTCCTGTCATCTTCCAGTGCGATCTGGGTTCCCGCCTTATATTTCATGCGGTCCATATAAATTTTTCTCTTCTCAAGCTCCATGCCTTCTATAAAAACCTCCCATTCCTCTGCCATATCTGCCTTTCTACAGAGTATGCGTCCGGGGAAGTATTTATACCTGTATCACTCCTGTACCGCACCGATCAGTTCCGCGATATCCTCCACATGGTGCCTTCGCATGTACTCCTCGATCCCCTGCACGATCTCCTCCGTGGCGTAGGGATTGATAAAGTTCGCCGCGCCGACCGCCACGGCGCTTGCCCCGGCGAGTATAAACTCCAGCGCATCCTCCGCCGTCATAATGCCGCCCATGCCGATCACCGGAATCTTCACCGCGCGGGCCGCCTGGTAGACCATGCGCACCGCCACCGGCCTGATCGCGGGACCGGACAATCCTCCGGTCTTATTCGCCAGAACAAAACGCCTCTTTTCCACATCGATCTTCATGCCGGTGAGCGTATTGATCAGAGAAACAGCGTCCGCGCCACCCGCCTCCGCCGCTCTTGCCATCTCCCCGATATCCGTCACGTTGGGGCTGAGTTTCATGATCACCGGCTGCTTCGCGACTCTTTTCACCGCCCGCGTTATATCGTAGAGCGCCTCCGTCTTCTGCCCGAAAGCGATGGCACCCTCCTTCACGTTCGGACAGGATACATTGATCTCCAGCAGATCGATCCTCACCTCATGACATCGCTCCACCACCTCCAGATAATCCTCCACGGTCTTTCCGCAGACGTTGACGATAATCTTTGTGTCAAACTGCTGCAAAAAAGGGATATCCCGCTCCAGAAAGACATCGATCCCCGGATTCTGCAGTCCGATCGCATTCAGCATCCCTCCGTAGGTCTCCGCCACCCTGGGGGTGGGGTTCCCCGGCCAGGGCACATTCGCCACGCCCTTCGTCACCACCGCCCCCAGCCTGTTCAGATCCACGAACTCACTGTACTCCATACCGGAGCCAAAAGTTCCGGAGGCTGTCATCACTGGATTTTTTAACATAACGCTCGCTATTTTTACTTCTGTATTCATTCAAAAGCCCTCCGTCTTCCCCTCAAATATCCACGTCTTCCGCCCGAAAAACCGGCCCGTCCGTGCAGATTCGAGCATTGTGCACATGGGAGTGGGCATCCTCCCTCACTGTCCTGCATACGCAGCCCAGACATGCGCCCACACCGCAGGCCATCCGCTCCTCCAGAGATATCCACGCCGGAATCTGTCTCCGGGCCGCATAACTCCTGATCGCGCGCAGCATCGGCATGGGACCACACGCATAAATTAAATCTGCATTCAATTTATTCTCTTTCACCGCATCCATCACATTTCCTTTGGTCCCGGCGCTGCCGTCCTCCGTAGCAATAAAAACTTCCCCGAATTTTGTCAAATCTTCTTTTAAGAAAAGTTCTGCGTCCCGATATCCCAGAACGATCTTCTTTTTGCAGTGCTCCAGCTCTTTCGCCAGCTCCAACAGAGGCGGAATACCGATTCCTCCCCCCAAAAGCAGCGCCGTCTTCCCCTCCGCTTCCTCCAGGGGATAGCCGTTTCCGAGAACGCCCAGTATTTCCACCATATCTCCCTGCCTGTAAGCGGAAAACTCTTTTGTTCCTCTTCCCGCCACGCGGTACACGATGCGCAGCGCGCCCCTCTCCACATCCTGTTCACAGATGCTGATCGGCCTCGGGAGAAGCATCGCTCCATCCCTGGGGTACACCGCGATGAAGCGGCCGGCTCCTTTTTCCATCGCCATATCCGTCTTCAGCCACATTTCGTAGATACCCTCGGCTAATTTCGAGGTCGATAACACCTGAACTTTTTCCTTTTTTTTCGATAACATACGTTACATTCTCCTTTTTACGCCATTTCCGCGTTTTTTTCTCAGCCTAGTCTTCCAGTGCAGAAATGCTCATATTCTTAATATATGCGATTTTTCCTGCGCAAATTGTATACTCAATCTCCGATTTGCATGTTTTTCCTGCAAACGGAGTGTTGGAAGCTTTCGAGTAAAAGTGCCAGAATGTCTGACTGCAGTCCGCATCAAAAATCACCATATCCGCCGGTCCGCCCTCCGCCAGATACCCCGCGTCTATCCCGTAAAGTTTCGCCGGGTTCAGGCTCATCTTCGCCAACAGTTCCTCCATCGACAGCTTCTCTTTCTTTACCAGCTCCGTGATCCCTAACGCCAGCGCCGTCTCCAGCCCGATAATCCCGCTGGGCGCTTCCGCAAAGGGCTTTTCTTTCTCCTCCTTTGTGTGGGGAGCGTGGTCTGTCGCGATCAGGTCGATGGTTCCATCCCGCAGTCCTTCCAGGATCGCCTCCCTGTCTTCCTCTGTCCTCAGCGGCGGATTCATTTTCGCCAGAGTGCCGTACTGCAGCACAGCGCTCTCCGTCAGCGTGAAATGGTGCGGCGTTGCCTCCGCATGGATATCGACGCCGTCCGCTTTCGCCTTCCGCACCAGCTCTACTCCCTCCTTCGTGCTGATATGCTGAATATTGACGCAGGCTCCGGTCTCTTTCGCCTGCCTGATATCCCGCTCGATCAGACTGATCTCCGCCCGCCGGTCCGCACCTGTGAGCCCCATCTCTTCGGCAATCTTTCCGGCATTCACACCGCTCTCCTCTATATAGGCCGGATCTTCCTCATGGAAGCTGATGGGCACCCCCAGTTCCCGGCATCTTTTCATGGCCTCTCTCACAAGCTCCTCATCCATCAGCGGCTTTCCATCGTCCGTAAAGCCGACGGCACCAGCCGCTTTCAGTTCCGCCAGATCCGCCAGCGTGAGGCCCTCAAGGTTCTCTGTCACAGCTCCGCAGGCATAGACATGGATCCGTGTATCTTTCCCTTTTTCCAGCATATAGCGCAGCGTATCCGCATGGTCCGGCACCGGTTTTGTGTTCGCCATCATCACCACACTGGTAAAGCCGCCTGCAGCGGCCGCAGCCGCCCCCGTCAGAATATCTTCTTTTTTCGTAAATCCCGGATCTCTGAAGTGTACATGCACATCCACCAACCCCGGAGCCACAATATAGCCCTCCGCGTCTATCGTCTGGATCTCATGTCTCGGAAGGCGCCGAAACTCTTCCGTTTCCTCCAGCTTTTCCCCTATCTTCCTTATTCTTTCTCCCTCCGTCAATATATCACAGATCTTTTTCATTCCCGTCTTCGGATCGATGCATAAGCCGTTTTTGATATAGAGCACTTTTTTTCTCCTCTCCTCTTCCTATACAGACAGTTTACTATTATATGGCATCCTGTTTCAATAAAAAATTCCGTTTTTCGCGATTCTTCTCCTTTTCTGGCAAATTTTACTTGTCCCTGCCCTGTGTTTTATAGTAAACTATGTAACAGAGGCATTATGCCAAATTATATTTAGATAAGAGGTTTTTTCAGTTATGCGCATTATTTTTGTTGCTCTTTTTGTTGTTCTTTTTCTCCTTTTGACGATTCCTGTGATGATCGTGGAATGGATCATCGGAAAATTCAATCAGGATTTAAAGGACAGAAGTTCTATCCGGATCGTGCAGTGGGCTTTCCGCCGTATCCTTTTCCTGTGTGGTACAAAAATAACCGTGATCGGCGAAGAAAATGTTCCGAAGGACGAGCCTGTCCTCTATATAGGGAACCATCGCAGTTATTTCGATGTAGTGATCACCTACGCCAGAGTTCCCGGGCTCTGCGGTTATATCTCCAAAAAGGAGATCGAACGGATCCCTCTCCTCAACATCTGGATGCGCTATCTCCACTGCCTGTTCCTCGACAGAAATAATATAAAAGAAGGACTTTCGGTAATTCTGGCCGCCATCAACAAAGTGAAATCCGGCATTTCCATCTGTGTCTTCCCGGAAGGTACCCGCAATGATACCGCCGAAGATTTTCTTCCTTTTCATGGGGGCAGCCTGAAAATCGCGGAAAAGGGCGGCTGCGCCGTCGTTCCCATGGCGTTGAACCACACGGACGATATCTTCGAAGCTCACCTTCCATGGATCCACAGGACGCATATTATTCTGGAATACTGCAAGCCCATCTATCCGAAGGAACTCTCCAGAGAAGACCAGAAAAAGCTTTCGGATATTGTGGAAAAAGTGATAAAAGATACCTATTATAAGAACCAGAACCTTGTGTAAATGATATCGGAATCCACAAAAATACTGCCGCAGAGGATCCTCCCTGCGGCAGATTTTTTATAATACCATATGGAAATCTTCCTTCTCAAAATCGATCGAAAAGGCTCTCGCCGCCTCTTTTAGCCGCTCCGGCTTTCCGGTCCCGTATAAGGGCAGACAAGGGAAATCCTGCACCGTAAAGAACCCAAGCAGAATCTGTGTGGTGTCGGCGTCATACTTTTCTTTCAGCATTTTAAGCCGCCGGGCCGCCTCTCTGTTTCCCTCCGTGTAATAAGGGCTGTCTTTCACCGCGTCTTCGCCCTTCTTCTCATAACTGTGGAAAAATCCGCTGCAGATCCCCATATAGGGCATCGCCAGATTTCCGCTGTTCTCCCTGTGATACGCATACATCTCATCGTCCATGCTGCACAGAGTATCATCCTCCATCGGCTTCATGTGCTTTGTCCCATAGTTGAACAGCATCTGATCCGCGATAAATCCCCGGTATCCTTTCTCCTTACAGTACGCACCCGCCGCTTTCATCCGTTCCGGCGTCCAGTTGGAGCAGCCGTAATAGCGGATCTTTCCCTGGCGCACAAAATCTTCCATCACCTCCACCGTCTCCTCCACCGGAATCGTCACATCATCCCTGTGATAAAAATAGAGATCGATATAATCGGTGCGCAATTTCATCAGGGAACTGTCGAGATCCCCCGCCATGTCCTCTCTCCGCATACGGCTTTTATGCATGTCCGGATTTTCGCCCAGCATGGAGGGATGTCCGCCCTTCGTCACCAGCACGATCTCGTTTCTCTTTTTTGTCCTCGCAAGCCAATCCCCGATCACCCGCTCGCTCCTAGCGGTCTCCGGCGGCACCCAGTCGGAATATACGTGCGCCGTATCGATCACATTGCCGCCGAGATCCAGATACGTCCCGAATATCTTCTCCGTATCCTCCTCCCGCCATGCAACACCCGCATCCGCTGTCCCCAGTCCGAACGGGGAAACCCATAGTTCTGTACCCTGAATCTGCCTTTTCTCCATAATATCGTCATCCTTTCTATATGTATGCTGTCCGTAAGTTCCGCACGTCTACCCTTTCCATTTCTCCACAATCTCCGCAAACCCCATCCCGTGAGACGCCTTTATGAGTACGGTATCCCCAGGCTTTATGAGACCATGCAGTTCCCCCAGCAGGGACTCTTTCTCCGGATAATAGAAAACCTCGCTCTCTCCGGTATTTGCTGTCTCCGCCTCCTTCGCCATCTCCGCGGAAAGCTCTCCCACACAGACGATCACATCTATCCGGCTCTCCGCCGCATGCCTTCCTACATCTCCATGGAGTTTTTTCGCATTTTCCCCCAGTTCAAACATATCCCCGAGAATCGCGACTTTCCGCGTATCCGCCCAGGCAAGCAGATCGATCGCCGCACACATGGAAACCGGATTGGCATTGTAGCAGTCGTCGATGATCACCCTGTCGCCGCAGCAGATCAGATTGCTTCTTCCCGCCGTAGGCTGCACAGCCGCGATCCCTTCTGCTATCTCTGCCGCAGTGAGCCCCAGCGCTTCCCCCACTGCTGCCGCCGCCAGCGCATTATATACCATATGATCCCCGGGCAGCGGAATTTTTACCTTGAAATCTCCGGATGGAATATGGAGCTGTGCCTCAGTTCCAAACAGTCCTTTGGAACAAATATCGCAAAAATAATATGTGTTATTTTTACCTCTTCCAAAAGTAACTGGCGTTTTTTTATTTATTTCTTTGATTCCAGCCAGCAATTCGTCATCCCCGTTTACGATAACAGTTCCGTCCTCACTCATAAAATCAAAGATTTCCGACTTCGCCTTTAATACGCCCTCCCTGGAACCCAGGGCTTCCAGGTGGCAGTCCCCGATATTTGTCATCACCACGATATCCGGCGCTGCCATACGACTTAGCCTGTGCATCTCCCCAAAATGGTTGATGCCCATCTCTATCACTGCCGCCTCATGCTCTTCCCGGATCCGAAACAGCGTCAGCGGCACGCCGATCTCATTGTTATAGTTTCCATCCGTCTTCAGCACATGGTACTTCTCTCCGAGCACTGCCGCGATAAACTCCTTCGTACTGGTCTTTCCCACGCTGCCCGTGATACCGACGATCGGTATGGACAATCCGCTTCTGTAAAAAGCGGCGATATCCTGCATCGCCTTTTTCACATCCTTCACAAGGATATAGGGGCCCGCTGCCTCTCCCTCTCCCGATATGGGCGCCTTTTCACACACCGCGCAGGCCGCCCCCTTTGCCATCACCTGAGGGATAAATTTATGTCCGTCCACCCGCTCCCCCTGAATGGCAAAAAACAGAAAATCCTTCTCGACTAACCGCGAATCCGTCACCGCGCCAGCTATCTCCAGATCCTCTCCGCCTCCGCAGAGTCTTCCGCCGCAGGCCCCGGCAATATTTTTCAATGTCATATTCTTCATACTATCTTCCATCCTTCCGCATCTGCGGTCTCTCCCCTTCCTCACTCTGCTCCACGCAGTGCCGACTCTATGATCCTTTCACACAACTCTCCGTAAGGCACTCCCTCCGCCGCCGCCTCCTGGGGAAGCAGGGAGGTCGGAGTCATCCCCGGCAGCGTATTTGCCTCCAGACAGAACACTTCACCCTGTTCATTCATCATAAAGTCCATGCGGGCATAATTTTTCAGCCGCAGCACACGGAAAGCTTCCTCAGCCTGCCTCTTCATCTCTATCGCCCTGTCCTCAGGAATCTCCGCCGGACAGGTTTCCACCGTGCTCCCCGCCTGGTACTTGTTTTTGTAGTCATAAAACCCTTCCAGGGGCGCGATCTCGATCACCGGGAGCGCTCTGCCCTCCATCACCCCCACGGAGAATTCTCTGCCTTTTATGTACTGCTCAACGATTACTTCTCCATCGTACCGGAATGCCTCCCGCAGCGCTCTCTCATACTCCTCTTCCCGATCCACCATATAGACGCCAACGCTGGAGCCGCCGCAGCACGCTTTCACCACTAGGGGAAAGGGTATCACGCATCCCTCCGCCAGATGCTTCTCCAGTCCGTCCCTTTTTAGGCGGAAACCGCAGGGCGTGGGAATTCCGTGAGCAGCGAACAACTCCTTCGCCAGCCCCTTATCCATGCAGAGCGCCGAGCTCACATAGTCCGTCCCGGTATAGCAGATCCCCATCAGGTCAAAACAGGCCTGGATCCTGCCGTTCTCCCCGTTCTCCCCATGAAGCCCCATAAACACTACGTCAGCCGCCTGACAAATGGAGATCACATTCGGTCCGAAAAAATTTTTCTTCCAGTCCGGGCGCAGCGCTTTTACCTGCTCAATATCCGGGCTCTCCTCCGAAATATGTCCGATTTCGGCTGCCCAGTCACAGTCTTTCTCATAAATATTATCTGCATCGTCCCCCTCATAGCCCAGGAACACATCCAACAGTATCGCCTGATGTCCCCGCTCCTTTAACGCTCTGTAAATCAGGCTCCCCGAACTTAAAGATACATCTCTCTCCGTACTGATTCCGCCTGTCAACACTACAATCTTCATCTATTCTTCCTCCACATCAACATTTGAATCCTCTATGATCCTTCTCTCCTCCTCCATCACACTGAGCAGAAACAGCATCCGGGCCGCTTCCCTGTCCCCCGGATTCCGCAGCAGCATCTCCGCCTTTTCGTTTCTTCCCATCAGATAGTGTACACTGTTTTCTATTACTGTGACATACTCAAAATTCATAATAGCATAGTTTGCCAGTGCAATTCTTGTCATATTCCACAAAATAACATCTGTTTTTTTATTCTGCACCAGAAAAATCCCATCTCTTGAAGCCTTTGCGATATCTTCCGCCCCTCTCATCAAGTCCTCTATCAGCCGCCCGCAGAGATCATGATCCACTTTTCTTCTGGTTAGGAGGTACGTCACTTTCGCCATCAGCAGATAAAAATCCTCCTCCTGTTCCAGCAAAAACTCCTGATTCTGTAAAATATAATTATGATATATTATTTCGTTTGATGCGCGATAGAGCTCCGCCGCCGCATAAAATTTTCCGGCGGAACCCGTCTGCAGGCTGTCCAAATATCTCCACGCCTTCGCCGCCGCCTTCAGACAGATGTTGGCGTAATCCAGATCATACTCCTGGTACAGATAACTGTACTTCGCCATGGTTCCCGCAAACGCCGCCGTCGCCTCTGCATCTATCTCCCGGTCCGCCGCCTGATCTTTCTCCGAAGGCACTCCCGCCTCAGCGTAAATGCCGCCGGTCCTCTCATCCTGCAGAGATAGCAGCAGATCGGTCTTCCTACGGAGCATCTGAAAAAACTGTTCGCTTCTCACTCCTTCCGCACCGTCCCCCGCCGTATCCGGCTCCCAGATCTGCAGGATCAACCCCGGGTACATCTCATAGGCCGTCAGAAGATAGCTGATCGTCTCACAGATCTCCACCGTCTCCTCCGAAGTATTTTCTTCTATTATACTGCCATACTCTAACGCCGTCTCCAGATAGGCGTCCTTTCCGATCATAAAATAGTAGGAGCATCCTATTTTATCTGTCCTGATGTAATAGTTTCCCTCCTCCTCCAGGTCTGTAAAATTGCCGTAGCCGATAAACGTACCGTCCTCCATCCTCTCCTGGGAGCGCACTCTTCCCTCATATACGCATTCTCCGGTATCCTTCTCCACAACCTGAAAACTCTCAGGCAGTTCTTCTTCCAGGAAAATCGCTATCTTTGCGCTTTTGGGCAAATATCCCCGACAGTTCACCTGGATATTAGGCCTCTCGGCTTTCCGCTCGTAGGAAAAATCCGGCGTAAGCCCCAATGTCTCCGCCGTAAAGGCAGACTCTTCCGAAGCTCTTCCCGCGCAGCCGGACAACAGCAGACACGGGATGATCAGCCATACCATATGAGAAAAATTTTTTCTTTCAAACAAACTCATCGTTTTATCTCCTATATATACTATAAAAAAAGAATCCTGCTTTTGCAAGATTCTTTTTTTATACACTTTAGGACACCGGATTCAAGGGCACGCCGTCTTTCGTCAGTTTCAAATATAAATTGCTGCCTTCCACCGCATAATACCTTGTCGGCTCCGCAATCTGCGCAAATATTTCCCCCTCCGCAACATAGGTGCCTTCCGAGACGATCACTTCCTCCAACTGTCCGTAAGTCAGTTCATAACCGTTCCCGAGATTCATCACGACCGTCTTTCCTGTCATCGGATCATCATAAATTCTGCTCACCATACCGTCCGCTGCCGCCTTGACCGATTCGCCGGGCGTTGCCTCCAGCACAAGGGCCGGATTGCATTTGTACTGCTGCAGTGTGGGAAAATATACGGATTTGTCCGCACTGTAGTTGATCAGAATATTGCCTGCAAAGGGCATCGCCAGAGAATCCGCCTCGCTGAAGGTGAGTTCCGGCTGTACCTGCGCCGCCACCGCCTCGGAGTTCGCCTCTTCCACGGCTTCCTCCTCCGCTTCCAGCTCCGCTATCGCCTCCGTTGCATCTACCAGCCCGTCCTTCGTCTGCCCTTCCCCGACTACCAGATCGGAAGAGACTTCTTTCAGACGAATGGCCTCCGCTTTCTCGTCAAACGGATCCGCGCTCTCCGACGTCTTCCCGGACTTTCCACTGTCATTTTTCACTGTGGAGGATCCTGCCTCCGTAGATGCCGGATCATAATCGAGATCGCTGTCCGTCACCGGGATATCCTCCGCCACAATACTGGATGATTTTTCATCCTCCAACGAACTGAAATCGATCGTGTACCCCCCGTCCTGTTCCTCACTTTTTCCGTTCCGCACATAGACTCCCGTCACGGTCAGAGCCGAAAGCACCAGCACTGAGGACGCGATCATAATCGCTCTTTCTTTTCTCTGTGCACTTTTACCGCTACGCTTCTTCATTCTATTTTCCTCCAAACCACATAATAAACTAAATTTGATTCTATGCCCTTAGTTTTTCCAGAGTTGTCTGTTTTATGCAAATTTGGAGGAAAAATTATTTTATGTTGCCAGGTCCAGGTGCTGCACGCTGCCCGATCTGCCATCCTCGTAGAGGAACATTCCCGTACTTCTCACCACCGCATTTACCTCACCGGTCCTGCCGTACTGCGCGTAATAAGTCGGCATTCTGTTTAAACAGATCGCTCCGACGCCTTTCTCCGACAGCGTGTAGAGCTGAGGGCCGTTTTCGGTCTGTACCCATATTTTCAAGTGCTTCCAGATCGAATCATTTTCGTCGATCCATCCGTTTCCGTCCTCATCGTATTTTGCCAGATCCGCAAAGCCGTCCCCCGAAGCCGTTCCGAACAGTTCGCTGCCATCGTTTATTTTGCCGTCATTGTTCTTGTCGAGCGCCAGATAGCCGCTGCCGCTGTTCAGCCTGTGGATATTTTCCTCTATCCCGTCGCCGTCCAGATCAAAATAGAACGTCTGATCCGAGACGGTCGCCGGCGAGGAATCCAGATTGATCACCAACGGATCGCAGAGATTTACCGCCTGCTGCAGATCATAACTCTCCTTATAATATGCTTCAAACCGGCTGCTCATATGTACATTCATATTGAAGTCAATGGTTCTGCCGTCCGCCGTCACCACCCGTCCCTGTGTCTGGAACGAAACGCTCTGCTCCTGCATAAAATAAGTTTCCGTCTCATAGTGCAGATTTTCCATCTCCCATGACGTGGACATAACGCTGTCCCCGAAGGACGTCATTCTTCTCGCGTGTTCCCCGAAAAGCAGATCCAACAGCCAGGTAAGGCTGCGCTGTCTCATGGTTCCTGACACATTCTGCTCCTCCTCGTTCACTCCGTTGCTTTTTAACATCATGGAGCGAAAGCTGCCCGTGGTACGTGTCATACTCTGTTTGATTTTTACGGTTTCCCTTCTTTTTGCATGTGATGCCATGTAAAAGTTACTGTTCTGAATTTTCATCCCCTGCTTCATCCCCTTCCTCATAAAATAGTACAGGACGAGAAAAGCGCCATGAAAGGTGCACATTCACATTCCCGCTATGTGTACCTTCCATGGTGCTTTTCTCATCCTGTACTAAATATATCGGAAGATTCTCCCAAAAAATTATACTCTGTTGTAATTAATCAGGCAGCCTTTCAAAATAATCTGTCTCTCCTCCTCGGTCAGTTCGCCCAGAGTGAGGTCAAACTCCTGCATATTCCCTGCCTCCGTATCCACTCTGTAGGCCTTTATCACGTCCGCTTTGTCTTCCACCGCTCTTTTGATATCCGGTATAAAGATATAGTCCAGATTCCGGAAAGGAAGTTCGCCCTCTTCGACCAGGAAGGGCAACATACCCCAGTTGATCAGATTGGAGCGGTAACGCTTTGTGGCATACTCGCACGCGATATTCGCCCAGCCGCCCAGCACTTTCTGGCAGGACGCCGCCTGCTCTCTCGCGGAACCGTCCCCCGGTTTCACCGCAAAAATGGTCGAACCGAAACCGGTATTCTCATGGCTCGCCCCCGAGAAAACCTTCTTGACCACATTCATCACCGGTTTTACATCCGGGTGCACCTGGCAGGGGTGTTCTCCGGCCATTCTCGCTTTCTCCGCCCTCTGAATGTCCTTCGCGCGCCCCACGTACTCCGGGTCCTTCCGGGACAGGGTGAACTCCGCAAGACCCAGCGGATTGGAACGGTAGGAGGAAGTCTCTCCTGAAGGGATCAGCTCGTCCGTCGTCGTCACGGGGTCGTGGATCTCAGCCACTACACGCAACACCAGATTCTCCGGCAGCGCGCCCATCTTCGGCCAGTCCTTGATATTCGGTCCAAACTGGATCTCCACGGACTCGTCCGCCGCGCCCTCTGAGTCAAATACTCTGTTGGCGTAGATATTGCTGTCAAAATGATACGCATACTTTCCGATCTCTCCATCGAAATCCGTCGCCGCCGTCAGAACACCCTTGTTGGCAGCCGTCGCCGCGATGGAACGAGCATCCATCAGCGCCACGGACGCGATCTGGCCATTTTGCAGCTTGGAACCCTCCCTGTTCGGGAAGTTTCTCGTGGAATGCCGAATGCTGAAAGCGTTGTTCGCCGGCGTATCGCCCGCTCCAAAGCAGGGACCGCAGAACGCCGTCTTCATGACTGCGCCTGTCTCCAGAATATCCGCCGCTTTCCCGTTCCGGATCAATTCCATGTAGACAGGCATGGACGCAGGGTATACGCTGAGCGTAAAGCCCTCCGCACCGATATAGCTGCCCTTTAAGATGTCCGCCGCCGCACAGATATTTTCAAATCCGCCGCCCGCACAGCCCGCGATGATCCCCTGATCCACCATCAGCTTTCCGTTCTTCACCTTGTCTCTCAGAGTAAAGTCCACGGCGCCGTCCAGGCTCACCTGCGCCCGCTTCTCCACATCCGCGAGGATGTCTGTCAGATTCGCGTTCAATTCTTCTATCGTGTAGGTATTGCTGGGGTGGAACGGCATGGCGATCATCGGTCTCACCTTACTCAGATCCACCGTGATCGCACCGTCATAGTAGACCGCCCGCCCTGGTCTTAACTCGGCGTACTCTTCGCTTCTGCCGTGAATATCATACCACTCTCTGATCTGCTCATCGGTCTCCCAGATGGACGACAGGCAGGTGGTCTCCGTCGTCATCACATCGATACCGATGCGGAAATCCGCACTCAGGGATTTTACCCCCGGTCCCACGAATTCCATCACTTTATTCTTCACATAACCGTTGCCGAACACAGCGCCGATGATCGCCAGCGCCACGTCCTGAGGCCCTACCCCCTTTACGGGTTCGCCGGTCAGATACACCGCCACCACTTCCGGTCTGTTGATGTCATAGGTCTGGTTCAAAAGCTGTTTCACAAGTTCCGGACCGCCCTCGCCCATCGCCATCGTGCCCAGCGCTCCATAGCGGGTATGGGAATCCGATCCCAGGATCATCTTCCCGACCCCCGCAAGCATCTCCCTCGCATACTGATGGATGACCGCCTGGTGCGGGGGCACATAGACACCGCCGTACCGTTTTGCGCAGGTCAGGCCAAACATATGGTCGTCTTCGTTGATCGTGCCGCCCACCGCGCAGAGCGAATTGTGACAGTTTGTCAGCACATAGGGCATCGGAAACTTCTCAAGCCCTGACGCCCGCGCCGTCTGAATGATCCCTACAAAGGTGATATCATGGCTGGTCAGCTTGTCAAACCGGATCTTCAGCCTGTTCATGGAATCCGACGTGTTGTGCGCCTTCAGAATCCCGTAGGCCATCGTCTCCTTCGCCGCTTCCTCTTTACCGATCTCAAGCCCTGTCTTCTGTTTTACTTCCGCATATGCCTCATGGGTGTCCGGGATCAATTCCTCCCCATTCACCAGCCATGCGCCGCCGTTATATAATTCAACCATACTCTCTCCTTTTTTATCACTATTTTTTGTGTCAAATAACGCCGCACGGTCACATATATATCCCTGAAATACCCCTGGAAAACGCCGGTGCTTGGCTCATGCGAAATTTTCGTAGAAAATTTCGCATGAGCTTAGCATCCGTTGCGTTTTCCCCGGAGCGCGAGCGTGGTTCGAAGGGATATATATATGACCGGGCAGACGCCTTGATCACTCCAATTTATTTTTTAACCGGCAGCACCACTTTATCCAGATGCCATATCTCGTCCACATACTGCTGGATCGTCCGATCCGATGTAAATTTGCCGGAACATGCCACATTCAGGATGGCCTTCTTCGCCCATCCCTGCTCATCGCGGTAAGCCGCTTCCACTCTTCTCTGCGCTTCCGCGTAAGCCTTGAAGTCTTTCAGAATAAAGTACCTGTCCGCCTTGCTCGTAGACTGTGTGTTCAGCAAAGAATTATACAGGCTACGGAACAGTTCCGTGTCATTCGGGGAATAGGTTCCGTTGATCAGCTGCATCAACACTCTCCTGACATCCTGATCGTTGTTGAAGATCTCCATCGGATCATACCCGCCGTAGTTCTCAAAGCGGATCACTTCCTCGGAACTGAGGCCGAAAATAAACGCGTTCTCCTCGCCTACTTCCTCCACGATCTCCACATTGGCGCCGTCCATCGTACCGATCGTCAGAGCACCGTTCAACATAAACTTCATATTGCCCGTACCGGAGGCCTCCTTACTTGCCGTGGATATCTGTTCGGAGACATCCGCCGCCGCGAAGATCATCTCCGCGTTGGAAACCCGGTAGTCCTCGATAAATACGACTTTGATCTTGCCGCCGATGGTCGGATCGTTGTTGACCACATCGCCCACTGCATTGATCAGCTTGATCGTCAGTTTCGCATTCTTATAACCGGCCGCCGCCTTCGCGCCAAAGATGAAAGTTCTCGGATAGAAGTCCATATCCGGATGGTCTTTCAGTTCATTATATAAGTACATCACATGCAGGATATTCAAAAGCTGCCTCTTGTACTCATGGAGTCTCTTTACCTGTACGTCGAAAATGGAGCGGGGATCTACTTCAATACCATTGTGTTCCAGAATATAGTTTGCCAGGCGCACTTTGTTCTGGTACTTGATGTTCATAAACTCCTGCTGAGATTTCTTATCCTCCGCATAGATCTTAAGCCCCGCGATCTTCGGCAGGTCCGTGATCCATTCCGCGCCCACATGGTTTGTCACCCAGTTGGCGAGAAGCGGATTTCCGTGAAGCAAAAATCTTCTCTGGGTGATTCCGTTTGTCTTATTATTGAACTTCTCCGGCATCATCTCATAGAAATCTTTGAGTTCCTGATTTTTCAGGATCTCTGTGTGCAGCCTTGCCACGCCGTTGACGGAGTAACCTGCCGCGATCGCCAGATGCGCCATCTTCACCTGTCCGTCATACAGGATCGCCATTTTGCGCACTTTTTCATGATTACCGGGGTACATCTGCTCGATCCGCATGACGAATCTTCTGTTGATCTCCTCGATGATCTGGTAGATACGGGGCAGAAGCCTGGAAAACAGCTCAATCGGCCATTTTTCAAGAGCCTCGGACATGATCGTATGGTTTGTATAAGCACAGGTCTTCGTGGTCACTTCCCACGCCTCATCCCAGGACAGGAAATGCTCATCCATCAACAGCCGCATCAGCTCCGCGATTGCCACGGTGGGGTGCGTATCGTTGAGCTGGAACGTCACCTTTTCATGGAACTTTCTGATATCATCATGCCGCTTCATATACTTTGCCACCGCCTGCTGTACGGAGGCGGAGATAAAGAAATACTGCTGTTTCAGGCGGAGCTCTTTGCCTGCATAGTGGTTATCGTTGGGGTAGAGCACCTCCACGATATTGCGGGCCAGGTTCTGCTGTTCCACCGCCTTCTGATAATCGCCCTTGTCAAAGGAATCGAGCTGGAAGCACTCCACCGGCTCCGCATCCCAGATGCGCAGCGTATTGACGATACCGTTGCCGTAACCGACGATCGGCATATCATAGGGGACCGCCTTGACCGACTGATACCCTTCCTGGCGGAAGTGGCTTCTGCCCTTCTCATCCACATACACGTTGACATAACCGCCAAATTTTACTTCCTTGGCATACTCCGGCCTCTTCAGTTCAAAGGGATTGCCATATTCCAGCCAGTTGTCCGGCACTTCTATCTGAAAACCGTCGCGGATCTGCTGTTTGAACATACCATAATGGTACCGGATACCGCAGCCGTAAGCCTCGTATCCCAGCGTGGATAACGAGTCCAAAAAGCATGCCGCCAGGCGTCCCAGACCGCCGTTTCCCAGCGCCGCATCCGGCTCCTGATCCTCTATCACATTGAGATCCACGCCAAGTTCTTTCAGCGCTTCGCCCACGGAGTAATAAGCCTGCAGGTTGATAATATTATTGCCCAGCGCACGCCCCATCAGGAATTCCATGGACATGTAATAGACCATCTTGGGGTCCTGTTTTTCATATTCTTTCTGGGTTTCCATCCAGTGATCCACCACGGCATCCTTGATCGCATAGGAAACCGCCTGAAAGATCTGCTGTGGTGTCGCCTCATCCATCGTTTTTCTGTACAATGTCTTTACATTGTACAGGACGCTTCTTTTGAACAGTTCTTTATCAAAGGTTAACTTTTTCTGTTGTGATTTCAGTACCATAATCTCTCCCTCTCTTAACTTTTTCTCCTGATTACCCAGGGACTTTTATCGTTTCCTCACTCCCAATTCCACCGTTTCCCCGTTGACCTTCCACTCCTTCGCATCAGCGAGCGCCTCCCCGTAGAGGATCTCGTCCGCCAGCACTTTCTCGGAGATCGCCGCCGCATTCTTCTTAACGATCTCAGCGATCTTCTCATTTCCCGTCACGGAGATACTGATATGATCCATGACTTCAAACCCGGCGTCCTTGCGCATGGTCTGGATCTTGCTGATCACCTCCGCAGAGAATCCCTCCTCCAGCAGTTCCGGTGTCAGGTTCGTATCGAGCACCACGGTCACCGCTTTGTCAGCCTGCGCCACAAAGCCCTCTTTCTGAGATATCTCGATCAGCACATCCTCCTCCGCCAGGGAAATCTTTACGCCGTCCACCTCAAAGTCCAGCGTTTTTCCCTCCTTAAAGGATGTCACCGCCGCCATAGCGGAGAGCCCGTCGATATTTGACAGATAACTCTTTATGCCGCCGAGCTGTTTTCCGAACTTCGGCCCCAATGTGCGAAGCTGCGGCTTGAAGCTGTAGCTTGTATAGGAAGACACATCTTCCGCAAAGACCACCTTCTTCACATTCAGCTCATCCCTGACGATATCCTGATAGAATGCAGGCAACTCATTCTCCGCCTTTACGATCATCTCGCCGATGGGCTGACGGTTCTTGATATTCGCCTCATTCCTCGCCGCTCTGCCGAGCACCACGATGCGGAGCACTTCCTCCATGTATTCTTCCAGCTCCTTATCGATATACGCCGCGTTCGCCGTCGGGAAATCGCACAGATGAATACTCTCCGGCGCATCCTGATCGATAGTGCACACCAGATTCCTGTATATTTCCTCCGTCATAAAGGGCACCATGGGCGCCGCGCACTTACAGATCTCCACCAGAGCAGTGTAGAGCGTCATGTAGGCATTGATCTTATCCTGCTCCATGCCCTTTGCCCAGAAACGCTCCCTGCTTCTGCGCACGTACCAGTTGCTCATCTCATCCACGAAGTTGTCCAGCACTCTCGCCGCCTCGGGAAGTCTGTAGTTGTCCAGATGTTCATCCACCTGGCCGATCGCCGTATTTAATTTGGACAACAGCCATTTGTCCATCACCGGCAGCTTCTCATAATCCAGCGTATATTTCGTCGCGTCAAACCCGTCGATGTTCGCATACAACACGAAGAATGCATACGTATTCCAGAGCGTGCCGAGGAACTTTCTCTGCCCTTCCTGGACCGCCTTGCCGTGGAAACGGTTGGGCAGCCAGGGCGCCGAATTGATGTAGAAATACCAGCGGATCGCATCCCCGCCGTAGGTCTCAAGCGCCTCAAAGGGATCGATCGCATTCCCTTTGCTCTTACTCATCTTCTGCCCGTTCTCGTCCTGTATATGTCCCAGCACGATCACGTTTTCAAAGGGCGATTTATTGAACAGCAGCGTGGACTCCGCCATCAGGGAGTAGAACCACCCTCTCGTCTGGTCCACCGCCTCGGAGATAAACTGCGCCGGGAACTGCGCCTCAAACAGTTCCTTGTTCTCAAAGGGATAGTGGTGCTGCGCAAAAGGCATCGCGCCGGAGTCAAACCAGCAGTCGATCACCTCCGGCACACGCTTCATGGTGCCGCCGCACTCCGGACAGGTGCAGGTGATCTCATCGATGTAGGGCCTGTGCAGCTCCACATCCTTCGCCTTCTCATTTCCGGAAAGCTTATAGAGCTCTTCCCTGGAACCGATCGCCTCCTGGTGTCCGCAGCCCGCGCACTCCCATATGTTGAGCGGCGTGCCCCAGTAGCGGTTTCTGGAAACGCCCCAGTCCTGAATATTCTCCAGCCAGTTTCCAAACCGCCCCTCCCCGATGGAAGGCGGAATCCAATTCACGGTCTTATTGTTTCTCACAAGGTCATCCCGCACGGCGGTCATCCTGATAAACCAGGACTCCCTCGCGTAGTAGATCAGCGGCGTATCACAGCGCCAGCAGAAAGGATAGTCATGCTCGAACTTCGGCGCGGAGAAAAGCTTCCCCTCCCTGTCCAGATCCACCAGGATATCCTTGTCCGCATCCTTGACAAACTTTCCGGCGTAGGGTGTCTCGCCGGTCATATTTCCTTTGCCGTCCACAAACTGTACGAAGGGCAGATCGTACTTGCGCCCCACGTTCGCATCGTCCTCACCGAACGCCGGTGCGATATGCACGATGCCGGTACCGTCCGACATTGTGACATAGTTGTCACATGTGATATAGAACCCTTTTTTATGCTGCTTCCCTGCCGCCTCGCCCGCACAGGCAAAGAGCGGTTCGTACTCTTTATGTTCCAGGTCCGTCCCGACATAAGTCTCCAGCACCTCATACGCCGGCTTTCCTTCCTCCGCCAGAGAGCCCAGCACATTGTCCAGAAGTTCTTTCGCCATATAGTAGATATAGCCGTCGGCTGCCTTCACCTTGCAGTAGGTATCCTTCGGGTTCACGCAGAGCGCCACATTGGAGGGCAGCGTCCAGGGCGTTGTCGTCCACGCCAGGAAATAGGTGTTTTCCTCCCCTACCGTTTTAAAACGCACCACCGCGGAGCGCTCCTTCACCGCTTTGTACCCCTGAGCCACCTCATGGGAGGACAGAGGCGTACCGCACCTCGGACAGTAGGGCACGATCTTAAAGCCCTTATACAGAAGCTTTTTATCCCAGATCTGTTTAAGCGCCCACCACTCGGACTCGATAAAATCATCATAATATGTCACATAGGGATCGTCCATATCCGCCCAGAAGCCAACTGTGCCGGAAAAATCCTCCCACATGCCTTTATACTGCCATACGGACTCCTTGCACTTCTCAATAAAGGGCGCAAGGCCATACTGCTCGATCTGCTCTTTTCCGTCCAGCCCCAGCTCTTTCTCCACTTCCAGTTCCACCGGCAGTCCGTGGGTATCCCAGCCCGCTTTTCTCGGCACCATATATCCCTTCATAGTCCGATACCGAGGGATCATATCCTTGATCGCCCTTGTCAGCACATGGCCGATATGGGGCTTGCCGTTTGCGGTCGGCGGACCGTCGTAAAACGTGTAAGTCGGACCGTCCTTTCTGATATCCATGGATTTTTGAAAAATGTCGTTTTCTCTCCAGAACTGACAAACTTCTTTTTCCCTGTCTACAAAGTTCAGATTCGTATCAACTTTCTGGTACATGTTTTCTCCTTTTCCCTTATCGTATCAAACGCTGATTGCTTCGCAATTTTCCTTATAAATATTTAACATTCTTAGTTTAAAGGTGCGATGAAGAAATGTCAAGAAATATTACCTTGTTTTTTTCGCCGTCGGGGTGTAAAATGAGGACGATTTGACACTGACATTTCACCCAGAAGGAGGGGACGCTATGGACAGGCAGAATTTGACACTGCTGACAGATTTGTATGAACTCACCATGATGCAGGGATATTTCCGCAACATGGATCGAAACGAGACAGTTATCTTCGACGCGTTTTACCGCAGCAACCCGAACGGCGGCGGGTACGCGATCTCCGCCGGACTTGAACAGTTAATAAATTATATCAAAGAATTGCATTTTGCTCCGCAGGACATCGAATATCTGGCCAGCCTGGATCTCTTCGATCAGGACTTTCTGGATTATCTGGCAAATTTCCGCTTTTCGGGCAGCGTCTACGCCATTCCGGAAGGCACCGTTATCTTCCCCAGGGAGCCTGTTGTGAAAGTGATCGCTCCGATCATGGAAGCGCAGCTGGTGGAGACCGCCATTCTCAACATCATCAATCACCAGTCCCTGATCGCCACCAAGGCTTCCCGGGTCTGCTGGGCGGCGAGGGGCGACGGGATCATGGAGTTCGGATTACGCAGAGCCCAGGGGCCTGATGCCGGAACCTACGGGGCAAGAGCAGCGGTCATCGGCGGCTGCATCGGCACTTCCAATGTACTCTGCGGTCAGCTGTTCGACGTGCCGGTGAAGGGAACCCACGCCCACAGCTGGATCATGAGCTTCCCGGACGAATACACTGCCTTTAAGACCTACGCGGACATGTACCCCTCGGCCTGCATCCTGCTGGTGGACACTTATGATACCCTGAAATCCGGCGTCCCCAACGCGATCCGCGTATTTAAAGAGATGAGGGACGCCGGCGTGGACCTGAAGTTTTACGGCATCCGCCTGGACAGCGGCGACCTCGCCTACCTCTCCAAGAAAGCCAGGAAGATGCTGGACGAAGCGGGATTCCCGGACGCGGTGATCTCGGCTTCCAACGATCTGGACGAGTATCTGATCGACTCTCTGAAAGTGCAGGGCGCAGCCATCACCTCCTGGGGCGTGGGCACAAATCTGATCACCAGCAAAGACTGGCCCGCCTTCGGGGGCGTCTACAAGCTTGCCGCCATCATGGGGGAAGACGGGAAATTCATCCCGAAGATCAAGCTGTCCGAGAACTCCGAGAAGGTCACAAACCCTGGCAATAAAACCATCTATCGGATCTACGATAAGGAGACCGGCAAGATCAAAGCCGATCTGATCTGTCTTGTGGACGAGAAATTCTCCGAGGACGAACCGTTACTCCTGTTCGATCCTCTGGAGCCCTGGAAAAAGACAAAGCTGAAACCCGGCACCTACACGATGCGGGAACTTTTAGCCCCCATTTTTAGAGACGGTGAATGCGTCTATGAATCTCCTAAGGTTATGGATATCCGGGACTACTGTCAGAGAGAGCTCTCCACACTCTGGGATGAGACGAGAAGATTGATCAACCCCCAGAAGGTATATGTAGATCTGTCGAGTAAACTCTACGACATCAAGATCAATCTGTTGGATCAGATGAGTGAGAAATAGAGGCAATTACATGCATAAGGGGCATATCAGGTTTCTGACTGCCCCTCTTTTCTCACTTTTATTCAGTTCCATTCTTCTTCCAAAAGGAAATCACGAATATGTCGGTGCTTAATCCCGTCACGGCTCATATCAAACTCGTCCAGCGTGACGACATATTTCGGAAAATTGTCGCGAACACCGAAGAAAACGCCAAACTCTCTTCGGACAGTATCCTCCGAGGCCAGCAGCGGTTATAACTGAATTTCAATCACATTTTCCCATTTTTATCAGTTACAACTGATAAAAATGTCACTGTTCCATCTGTCTGCCCAGAAACCCGGCCGCCGACAGAATCAACTTCTGTTCCACTTCCCCCATCTTTCCTTTTTCCGCATTGTTCAACAGGATGACCGCCCCTATCACATCTCCCTCGCTGATGATGGGGCTGATCGCTTCCTGGCGGAATTCCTCCGAATTATCCTGTGTGACAGGGATAAAATCCCGCTCTCCCTTGATGCTGACCACGCTCTCTCTGTTGTTTACCTTGCTCTCCAGTTCTCTGCTGACATACTTCCCGACAGAGTTTTTCATACCGCCCGCCGCCGCAATGATCTGGTCTCTGTCCGCAATCATCGCCACATGGCCGGAGACCTGCGCCAGGCTCTCCGCGTACTGCTTTGCAAACGTTGACATCTCGCCGATCGGGGAATATTTTTTCAGGATGATCTCTCCCTCTCTGTCCGTAAAAATTTCCAACGGATCCGACTCTCTGATTCGGAGTGTCCTCCGGATCTCCTTCGGGATCACCACCCTGCCCAAATCATCTATTCTTCGCACAATACCTGTTGCTTTCATAATTAAAGTTCCTCCATTTACAGTTTTTTCTAACGTTTCCATGTTAGTATCTGTAAACGGAGGAACTTCTATACTCGGATGAAAAGATTTTCTAAATTGCCAAAACGCGCCTAGCGCACTTCCATCTCAAAATCCGCTGCCCCATGCTTGCACAGCGGGCAGACAAAGTCGGCGGGCAGATCCTCGCCCTCGTACACATAGCCGCAGATCTTGCACACCCATACTTTCTTTCCCTCTTTCTCCTTCGGCGCCTGCGGTTTTGGCTTGATATGATCCTGATAATAGGTGTAGGTAACGGACGGCACCTCGGAGAGCAGCTCCGCCGCCGTCACATCGGCGATAAACTGCGTGTGAGTCCCCAGATCGATCTCCTGCACCACTTTTCCGGAGAGATAGGAGTTCGTCCCTTTCGTGATATAGTACAGTCCGTTCTCGCTGCGCTCCTTCGGACCGTAGTCCTCAAACTTGTCCACATTTTTTCCGCTCTGAAAACCGAAATGTTTAAACGTATCAAAGGAGGCATCCTCCGCCAATACTGACACATTGAACGTCCCTGTCGCCTTCACCATATCGTGCGTCTTATTCTGTTTATTCACCGTGATGGATATTCGGTTCGGCGTGCTCGTCACCTGCATCACGGTATTGATAATGCAGCCATTGTCGAACCCATTCTCCTGCGCCGTCAAAACAAACAGCCCGTAGCTGAGCTTAAACATCGCTTTCTGATCCATAAAATAACCTCCGTTTCTTATTTATCTTCTCCGAAACTCACCGCTGTATTCAGCATATATTACGAAATTTTTATTCCTGTTTTATGGAGCCAGCTTTCCCTCTTTGTAATGCCTTCTGCAGAGCGCGACATATTTGTCATCCGCACCCAGACAGATCTGCCCTCCATCCCGGATGATCTCCCCTCTCTCGTCCAAGCGGGTATTGCAGGATGCCCCCTGTCCGCACCAGCAGACCGTCTTGAGTTCCTCAATCACATCCGCCCAGGCGAGCAGCCATATGGACCCCTCAAAGGGCTCCCGGCGGAAATCCGTCCGCAGCCCGTAGCAGATGACCGGTATGCCGAGATCATCCACCACGTGCACAAAAAACTCGATATCGGACTTTTTACAGAACTGCGCCTCGTCCACGATCACACAGTCGTACTCTTTTATCTCCTCATCGCTCATCTCCACAAGCTCTTCGACAAAGTGACATTCCTTCTCCAGCCCCATACGGCTTTTAATCACTTTATCGCCGTCCCTGTTGTCCAGTTTCGGCTTCAGGAGAAACACCTTTTTGCCTCTCTCATAATAATTATACTCCACCATCAGAGCATTCGCCGTCTTCGAACTCCCCATAGCGCCGTGTCTGAAATACAATTTTGCCATATCATTTCGCCTTCTGGAACGGTTTTCCGTTTGCCGCAGGCACTCTCGCCGTTCCCACGAACAGCACCAGCGCCAGGATCGTCACGATATACGGGATCATGGAGATCAGGTTGGGAGATACCGTGTTGCTGGAAGTCGCCAGCACCTTCACGCCGTTGCAAAAACCGAACAACAGACAGGCGAGCAGAGCTCCGTGGGGTTTAAACTTCCCGAAGATCACCGCCGCGATCGCCATAAAGCCCTGGCCCACAATAACGATCGGCCTGAACTGGCTCACCGTCGCCAGCGTGATATAAGCTCCGCCCAGCCCTGACAGAAATCCCGATATGATGACACAGGTATATCTGAGGCGGTAAACATTAATGCCAAGCGTATCACAGGCTTCCGGTGATTCGCCCACCGCGCGCAGCCGCATGCCGAATTTTGTCCTGTAGAAGACAAACCAGATCACTGCCACCAGAAGCAGCGACAGGTATGCGACCGAGTAGTTGCTCAGCACATTGTCCCAGAAAGAACCCACCGGGAAAATACCGTCGAACACCTTCGGTAGCTTCATGCTGATATCCACCGCGGGGGTATCGGAGGAACCGTCATAGATCGCCTTGCAGAGGAACACCGCAAGACCCGGCGCCAGAAAGTTGATCGCCGTGCCGGAGATCGTCTGATCCGCCTGGAAAGATACGCACGCTATCGCGTGGAGCAGTCCGAACAACGCCCCCGCAAGTCCTCCCACCAAAAAGGCGATCCACGGATTTCCGCAGGTGAGAGCCGCCGCCGCGCCCACAAAGGCTCCGATCGTCATCATCCCCTCGATACCGATATTTATCACGCCGCTACGCTCGGAAAAGCAGGATCCCAGTGCTGCCAGCAGAAGAGGCGGCGTATATGTCATTGTCGCATTGATAAGCAAACCAAGATTCCTCAAAAGCATTACTTTGTACCTCCTTCACTCTTAGCCTTTTTCTTTCCCACATGATCCAGCAGCAGTCTCTTAAACACATGGGCAATGGCAATAAAGAAGACGATCGTTCCCATGATGATACTGACGATCTCCGCCGGCGCGTTTACTAGCGACAGTTTCGTGCCGCCATACTTCATAGCCCCGTAGAACAGTCCCGCAAAGATACATCCGATCGGGTTTGTGGAACCGATCAGCGCCACCGTGATTCCCTGGAAGCCGAAGCCCTCCTGGGAGGAAAACTGACTGATGCGCATACCCATTCCCATGAGCTGACAGGCGCCTCCCATTCCCGCCAGAGCGCCTGAAATTGACATTGCTGTCATAATCTCCTTATTGGAGTTGATGCCGCCGTACTCCGCCGCATGTCTGTTAAATCCAACTGCCTTCAATTTATAGCCCAATGTCGTCCGGTTCAGGATAAAGGCGATCACGACCGCCGCGATCACTGCCACCACAATATTGTAGCTGGCCCCGGAGCCCATCACCTCCTGAAGGGATTCACTCGTGATCAGCATCGTCGCCGACTCCAGGATATCCTTTGTGGCCTCGCCGCCCCCCTCTTTATGAACCGCCGGAATATTTACCACATAGTTCGACAGGTAGTAGGCGATCCAGTTAAACATAATGAAGGACAACACTTCGTTGATGCCTCTCTTCACTTTCAGCACAGCCACGATCATGGACCAGATCCCGCCGGCAACCGCCGCCGCGATCAGACACAACGGCACATGGATGATCGCCGGCACCTTCACAAACACGCCGACGATACACGCCGCCAGCGTACCTACCACATACTGTCCCTCCGCGCCGATATTGAACACACCGGTCTGGAAAGAGAACGCCACGGAGAGCCCGGTTAAAATAATGGGGGACGCATACACGATCGCCCACACGATGAATTTCGGTTTGCCGAAAACTCCCGTGACCAGCTTTCCGTAAGCCTCGCCTGCGCTGATGCCCGCCGCCTGCAGGAGAATCGCCCCCACGAGAAAGCCTACCGCTATGGAGATCAGCGTGTAGAGCAGATTGCCGTGAAGCACTTTTGCGCCGAAGGAATTTTTCGTCTTATCTTTTGTATTACTCATGTGCTCCACCTCCTGCCATCATCAGGCCCAGTTCATTCTCGTTCGCATCCCCGCCCGGTACGCTTCCCACGATTTTTCCGTCAAAGATGACCTTGATCTCGTCGGAAAGGCTCATGATCTCATCCAGCTCGAAGGACACAAGCAATACTGCCTTTCCCTTGTTCCGCTGTTCCACCAGATATTTATGTACATACTCGATCGCGCCCACATCCAGTCCTCTGGTAGGATTCACTGCGATCAAAAGTTCCGAATCGTTTGTGATCTCCCTGGCGATGATCACCTTCTGCTGATTGCCGCCGGAGAGCTGCCCCGCAGGTTTTCCCTCGCTTCCCCTCGGACGGATGTCAAATTTTTCGATCAGCTCTGTCGCCTTTTTCTGGATCGCATCCCGCTTTAAGATACCGTGGCTCGAAAACTCTTCCTCTCCAAAGTTCTGCAGGATCAGGTTGTCCGCCACAGAGAACTGCAGCACCAGCCCGTGCTTCTGTCTGTCGGCCGGAATACTGGTAATACCCGCGTCGAAGATCTCCCTCGGCGTCTTTCCGAACACCTCTTTTCCGTGAATCATCACGGAGCCCTCCGTGCCCTTTCTGAGTCCTGTGACGATCTCCACAAGCTCCGTCTGGCCGTTGCCGTCCACTCCGGCAAGTCCCACGATCTCGCCCTTTCTGACAGTAATGTCAAGTCCTTTCAGGATCTCCACGTTTCTGTAATCCTTCCCGTGCAGGTTTTTCACCACAAGGGCGTCCTCCCCGGGCTTTTGCTCTTTCTTATCCACCTTGAATGTGACATCGCGCCCCACCATCATCGCGGCGAGCTGATCCTCGTTCACCTCAGCCACATTCACAGTCTGGATATACTTGCCCTGGCGGATGATCGTGCAGTAATCCGCGGAAGCCTTGATCTCCTTCAGCTTGTGGGTGATCAGGATGATGGACTTCCCGTCCCTTGTCAGATGACCGATAATCTCGATCAGTTCTCCGATCTCCTGCGGTGTGAGGGACGCCGTCGGCTCGTCCAGAATCAGAATATCAGCCCCCCTGTACAGCACTTTCAAAATTTCCACCCTCTGCTGCATACCCACAGAGATATCCTCTATTCTGGCGTCCGGATCCACCTGCAGGCCGTAACGCTCCGACAGCTCTATCACCTGGTCCCTTGCCGATTTCAGATCCACCGTCAGTCCCTTCACCGGCTCCATTCCCAAAATGATATTTTCCGTCACCGTAAAGGGCTGTACCAGCATAAAGTGCTGGTGCACCATGCCGATCCCCAGCTCTATCGCCTTCTCCGGCGAGTCGATGGATACCTTATTTCCATTCACCTCGATATAGCCCGACGTCGGATGGTACAATCCGTATAAGACGTTCATCAGCGTAGATTTTCCGGCGCCGTTTTCCCCCAGGATCGCATGCACTTCCCCCTTGTGGACAGTCAGGTTAATGCCGTCGTTCGCAACAAAATCGCCGAATTTTTTCACGATATCGTGCATGGCGATGACTGTCTTGGAAAGGTCAACATGACTTTCTCTCCCCATGAAATTCTCCTCCTTATTTCAGTTCTTAAGTAAATGCCGTGTCCCTGCTTTGCATCTACTTCCCTACTGAATATCATAACATAAGAAAAAGGTGTAGAAAATCTTTTTCTACACCTTTTCCGTAATTTTTTATTTCATCAACTTTTTTCTCGGCTTAGTCCAACTCGTAAGCGTCGCCGTGCGCCGCCTCAAAGTCTGCCTGAGTCTCGGGAACAACGATCTCGCCGGAGATGATCTTTGCCTTCACATCTTCCACTGCCTTGATCACATCGTCGGAGAGATTTGTCGTCGTAGGAGCGATGTCCACACCGCCTGCCGCCAGGTCGTATGTGATAATGCCGCTCTGCAGTGTGCCCTCGCATACAGCCTTAGCTGCCTCAAAGCTGGCATTGTCCACTCTCTTCATAGCGGATGTCAGAATATTCTCGGGAGCCAGGGAGCTCTGGTCGGAGTCAACGCCGATCGCCCATTTGCCCTTCTCCTTACAGCCTTCGATCACACCAAGGCCTGTCCCGCCTGCCGCGTGGAAGATAACGTCCGCGCCGTCTGTGATCATTGTTGTAGCTGCGGACTTACCGCCCGCCGTATCAGCAAAGGAGTTTGCGTTCTGCTGCAGAACTACCGCATCCGGATTTGCATCCAGAACACCTGCGCAGTAGCCGTAACCGAACTCATGCATTACCGGTGTGCCCATGCCGAGCACGAAACCTACCTTGTTGCTCTCCGTCGTCAGACCAGCCACATAACCTACCAGGTAGGAAGCCTGAGCCTGTTTGAACATCAGGCATGTCACGTTGGGGAGTTCAATGCTCGCGTCATCGATGATGGCGAATTTCTGATCCGGGTTTGCCTCTGCCGCCGCCTTTGTAGCGTCCGCAAGCTGGAAGCCCACGCTGATGATCAGGTCATACTCTTCATCGATAAATGTCTCAAGGTTAGCCTTGTAATCCGCGTCTGTCTTGGACTCCAGATACTGAACCTGAATACCCAGCTCGTCCGCCGCTCTCTGCAGACCTTCCCAGGATGACTGGTTAAAGGAACCGTCATTTACACCGCCCACATCCGTTACCATGCCGACTTTAACCTCAGAATAATCTGCTGCCGGTGCTTCCGCCGCATCCTCTGCAGGTGCCTCGGCATCCTCCGCGGGAGCTTCCGCGTCTTCCGCCGGTGCCTCTGTCGCTTCATCGGCAGGTGCTGCAGGCTCTTCCGCGCTGTTTCCGCATGCCACCATAGCAAATGCCAGTGTGCACGCAAGAAGAACTGAAACTAATTTCTTCTTCATAATCTGTATTTCCTCCTGTTTACTTGTTCCCGCCTCTTAGGGCGGGGTGTCAACTTGTAGTTCCTATACAGTATAAGAGATTCTCTCTCCTTTTTCAAGGACTACTTTTATTTTTCACAAATTTCCGATATTTTTTAGAAAGTCACTTCTCCGTCATGGGCCAGCAGAGATACCGCATGCACGCTCTCCAGCTTATGGATTCCCTGGATCAGTTTCTTTTCCTCCTTCGCCCTCAGTTCCACTACCATGTCCAGCTGATCCGCGGAAAGACTTCTGGATTTTACCTTGTAATAACTCGCAAGCCGTTCCACCAATTCCAGTATCTCGTCCTCCGCATCCATGCCGTTCGCATTCACCACAAGGATCTTCGGCGTCTTTGCCACCGGCATCTTGTCCAGCGCAAATACCATGATCGTCACAAAAATGCTGACAATGACCGCGATCACATACAGCCTCGCCCCGCAGATGATGCCGATGCTGATGGACCAGAACAGAAATACCAGGTCCATGGGATCCTTGACCGCCGTGCGGAAACGCACAATGGAAAGGGCGCCCACCATACCGAGCGATACGACTATGCTGGACTGGATCGTCAGGATGACGCCCGCCGTGATCAACGCCAGGGCCGCCAGGGCAATGTTGAATGATTTGTTGTAGAATGTTTTCCTTGTAAGAACTCTGTAGACACAGAAAATATACAGCGCCAGCACCGTTGTGATAAACAGCACCATGAATATCTCCTGGGGCCTTACATCCGAGGCGGCAAGCGATTCCAGAAACGAATTCTTTAAAATGTCCTTTGTGCTCACAGTAAATACTCCTTTTCTTTATATTATTTATAGATGATACTTCCTGCACAGGTAATATTTCGAGAACGCGGTTCTCTGCAGGTTCTCTATCTCAATGCTCTTGTAAATATAGTCCGGAAGAAACTCATCGTATTTCACTTCCAGCACATGCATCCCCGTCGGCATGACAGGACGCTTTTTTATCGTTTGGTCAAAAAAGTGCGTATAGTCAGCCGAAGAGGCGATATTCCGATCAAAAGTCACACGGACATTTCCCAGCGGACACACGAAGACCGTCCGCTCATAATCTACGATCACTTTCGCCCGAAACTGCCTCGTATTCCATCCCAGCGCGAATTTATTCCAGACCGGCTGCTCTCCTGCATCAAGCACTCCCGCTTCCCCCGAGAGAAGCTTTTCACAAAGTTCCCTGTCTATCCGGCAGGCATCCTTGCTGGTCATACCGCACACTTTCTTCTTGTTTTCCAGTTCGATCAGATCATCGCTGTTATTGTAGATCCGGATGCGGAACTTTTCTCTTGGGTCCGTCCCGTTCTCGTTCTCATAAAATCCGGTGTCCTCCAAATCGTCAAAATATACGCTTCGGATCCGGTATTTCCCGTCAAAGTCCGCATGCACATCATAGCGCATGACGCCGGAAAGCCTCCCCTTGAGGCAGGCAAGCTGCGCTTCGGAACAAATATATTTAAATTCATGACGATATACCTTTTTCTCCAAAGCCTCTCCTCTTTTCCGTTCGCTTTATACATAAACACTATTGTATTCTTTTCCACAAGGCTCTGTCAATCGTCAAATTCTTAATTTTGTTTAATTATTATAAAATTTTGTCTAGTCCTCCAGATACTCCCAGTAATCCTTTTCGGATGCGAACAGAATATACTGTCCTCCCACCCAGCCCATATAACCTGCAGATGTTGTAAATCCTTTCATTTTATGCCCTCCTGTCCCGCATTTCATTCGCTTTGACAGAGAGAGCATAACAAAAGAGCTGTCCCATAACCGGTACATTTACAGCAGATATTTAAATCAGATATTTCTCCATCTCATCCAGTACATTTTCCGTCAGCAGAAGCAGATTCTCCTCATCCCGCTCCACCATACCTCCTTTTCGGTAGCGGGTCTCAAAGCAGGGCGTGCCCTTGCCGTTAAAGCGCAGTCCCGTCGCGCTGTCCCTGATCAGATCTCCGATCCCTTCCACCCGGATCCTCGCATCCTGCTTCATCGTAAATCGGAGCACCTCACTCTTGCCTTTCACCTCCGTGATATACAGCTTATGCGCCTGCATCCGGATCATCGCCACCCGCAGCAGATTGTCCACGGACTTCGGGATCCCGCCAAACCGATCCAGAAGTTCCTCCTTCATATCCTCGCACTCCGCCTGTGTCTCGATTCCCGCGACCCGTTTATAAATATCCAGTTTCTGATACTCATTCATAATATAGGAAGGGGGAATGTACGCATCCACATCCAGCTCCACTGACGTGTTGAAGGACTCCTCCGTCTCCTCGCCCTTTAAACGCCTCACCGCCTCGTTCAGCATTTTACAGTACAGATCGTACCCCACAGCCGCCATATGCCCATGCTGCTGTCTCCCCAGCAGATTTCCGGCGCCGCGGATCTCCAGGTCCCGCATGGCGATCTTAAAGCCGCTGCCCAGATCGGTAAACTCACGGATCGCTGTCAGGCGTTTCTCCGCCACCTCCCTCAGCACCTTGTCCCTCCGGTACATCAAAAAGGCGTAGGCGTTCCGGTTGCTGCGCCCCACCCGGCCCCGCAGCTGATAGAGCTGGGAGAGCCCCATATTGTCGGAATCGTGGATAATGATCGTGTTGGCATTGGGGATATCCAGCCCGGTCTCTATGATGGTCGTGGAGATCAGCACGTCGATCGCTCCGCCGATAAAATCAAACATGATCCGCTCCAGCTCGCTCTCCTTCATCTGTCCGTGGGCGAAAGCCACTTCCGCCTCCGGCACAAGGGACTGCACCGCCGCAGCCACATCCGCTATGCTGTTTACTCTGTTATACAGATAATACACCTGTCCGCCCCTGGACATCTCCCGGACGATCGCCTCCCGCACCATCTCCTCATTGTACTCGCACACAAAGGTCTGCACCGGCATCCTGTCCCCCGGGGCCTCCTCCAGCACACTCATGTCCCGGATACCGATCAGGCTCATATGCAGGGTCCGCGGGATCGGCGTCGCAGTCAGCGTCAGCACATCCACCGATTTTCTCAGCTTTTTTATTTTCTCCTTGTGGCTCACGCCAAAACGCTGTTCCTCGTCGATGATCAGCAGCCCCAGATCCTGAAATCCCACATCGGCGGACAGCATCCTGTGGGTGCCGATCACAATATCCACCATCCCCTTTTTCAGATCCTGAATGGTCCTTTTCTGCTCCGCCGCACTGCGAAACCTGGAGAGAAGATCGATCTGGACCGGGTAGTCCTTCATCCGCTGTATGAACGTGTTGTAGTGCTGCTGTGCCAGAATCGTAGTCGGAACCAGAAAGGCAACCTGTTTATTCTCCTGAACCGCCTTGAATGCGGCCCGGATGGCTATCTCCGTCTTTCCGTAACCTACGTCGCCGCAGATCAGTCTGTCCATGATCCTGCGGCTCTCCATATCCGCCTTTGTCGCCGTGATCGCCGCCAGCTGATCCTCCGTCTCCTCAAACGGAAACAGCTCCTCAAACTCCTGCTGCCAGGTCGTATCCGGCCCGAACTGATACCCCTGCTGATCCTGTCTCGCCGCATACAGCTCCACCAGATCCTGCGCCACCTCCTCCACGGCAGTCCTGGTCTTCGCCCGGGTCTTATTCCACTCCTGAGTCCCAAGTCTGTTCAGTTTCGGCTTTTTCGCGTCGGCGGAGGCATACTTCTGGATGACCCCCAGGTTGGTTGCGAGTACATACAAATTTCCCCCGCCGGCATACTCGATCTTCATATAGTCCTTCACCACATGGTCCATCTCCACCTTCTCGATCCCGCGGTAAATTCCCATGCCGTGATTTTCATGCACCACAAAATCGCCCACCTTCAGGTCGGCAAAATCCTGGATCTTCTGTCCCTCGTATTTTCTGGTTCGCCTCTTCCGCTTTTTCTCCGCCCCGAATATATCGCTCTCGGAAATCACAACAAATTTCAGCAGAGGATATTCAAACCCTTTCCACACCCTTCCGTAGAAAGCCATGATCTCGCCGGACTGGATCTCCCGCTCCGGATTCTCCGTATAGAAAGCGGTCAGCCCGTATGCGCCCAGATCCTCCGCCAGTCTCTTTGCCCGGGTGCGGGACGCGGAAAGCAAAAGCACCCGATAGCCGTTTTTCTTATACAGCCGCAGATCCTTCACCAGGGTCTCAAAGCTGTTATTGTAGGGTGAAATGCTCTTTGCGGAAAAGTCATATTTTTTGTCCGGCCGCATAAACGGGTTCTTCATATCCAAAGACGCTATCGTCACAACCGGATAGTCCGACATTCTGGCGGCAGTCTCACTGCTGCCGTACAGAAGCGTCATCTGCCCGGGCAGAAGATAACCTTTCTCCAGCCTGTGGGACATGCTCTCCTGAAATTCCAGTTCCACCGCTTTCGCATGTTCCCCTATTCTGACCGGCTCATCCAGAAAAATACAGCTTTCTTTCCTGTCAAAACTCCCGAGAAAAGAACCCATCTCCTGATAAAAATACCTCATGTAGGATTCCAGATTGACCTTCGCCTCCAGCTCCAGCACTTCCTCCCGCAGCTCTCCTGTCTGTCTGTGGAGCCTTGCCGCCTCCTCGATCTTTCCCTGCGCCCGCAGCGCCTCCTCCTGCTTTTTTGCCTCCAGCTCTATCAGGTGCATCCCTCTGGCCCGTTTATCCTTCGTCAAAATCATCTCTGTGGCCGGATAAATATCGACAGAACTGAGCTTTTCAATAGAACGCTGGCTGAGCACGTCAAAACTTCGGATGGAATCCACATCCTCCCCCCACAGCTCGATCCGATAGGGGTTTTCTTCCGTCAGGTCGAAGATATCCACGATCCCGCCCCGGATGGAAAACTGTCCCGGCACCTCCACCTGATAAGTCTTCTCATACCCCAGCGTCACAAGCTTTTCTGCCAGCTCTTTTTCCTGTATCTGCCCGGAAGCGCTGATGTGCAAAATATCTTTCTCGATTTGTCCAAGCGGGATCTGAGGCTCCATCAGACAGTCAAGCGTCGTCACGATCGTCATCGGCACGCCTTCCAGTATCCGCCGCAGCACTTTCCAGCGATCCGTCACAAGCTGGTTGCCGTGAATATCAGCCTGAAAGAAGATCAGATCCTTCGCGGGGTACATGCTGACATTTCTATCATAAAATTTATAATCCTCATAAATCTCCCTCATCCGCTGATCGCTGTAGGTTATGATCAGTTTATAGCGAAATCCTTCGCTCAGGCCGTATATCATATGCAGTTTCTGGGAATCCACGCACCCGGAGATTCCCAGACAAACGGGCTCCCTTTTCTTCAATCTGCCCTGTATTTCCTCAAACTCGCCCAGCTCCCGCAGGGGCGCTCTCAGTGCTTCCATTCCTTCCCTCATTCCTGCGCCGGTTTATGCGCCGCAACCTTTTTTCTGTTATATTTGTTCATCGCCGCGTCGGCCCCTTCCGTCAGCATGGTTTCCAAAGCCTTCACCGCCTCCGCGATGCTTTCGTCGATCTTCTCCCGATCCTCCCTGGAAAAGCGCCCCAACACATAGTCCGCCAGATCCCACTCCTTCGGTTTCTCACCGACCCCAATCCGGATCCGCTGAAACTTTTCCGTCCCCAGATGTTCGATAATATTTTTTAACCCGTTGTGCCCGCCGGCGCTTCCCTTCTTCCGGATCCTGATTCCGCCCACTTCCAGCGAGACATCGTCCGAGATAACGATCAGTTCCTCCTCCGGGTCTATCTTAAAGTAATCCGTGATCTCCCGCACACTCTCCCCGCTCAGATTCATATAAGTCTGCGGCTTTAAAAGGATCACCCGCTGTCCCTCGACAGCGCCTTTCCCAAACAGCGCTCTGAATCCCCTCTCCCTCACTGCTATACTATATTTCTCCGCGATCGCATCTATCACATCAAAGCCTATATTATGCCTTGTATTCTCATACTTTCTCTCCGGATTCCCCAGTCCCACGATACAAAACATCTTTCCGCGTCCTCTTCCTTCCCTATCTTTATGCCAAGTCCCCACTATTCTATCAAACCATCCCACATTCCACAAGCAAATTCTTTCGCCGGCTGCCCCTAAAGCAATTTTTCCGGCCATGCAAAGAAAGCCGCAAAAATGCGGCTTTCTTTTCCAATTCATTTACATTGTAGTGGATTTCCTTATGTCATTTCCTCTTGGATTATTCTGTCATCTCTTCAAAGTCTGGCTCCAGCAGTGCTTTCTCATATCCCTCTAAAATAATGGATTGGATCTTCTCTCTTGCCTCAGAGTTAATGGGATGCGCGATGTCTCTATACTCGCCATCTGTCGATTTTTTACTTGGCATAGCGATGAACAGTCCCTTTTCGCCCTCGATAATCTTGATGTCGTGAATCGCAAATTCGTCGTCCAGGGTGATAGAAACAACTGCCTTCATCCTACCCTCTTTTGTGATCTTTCGTACTCTTACATCTGTTATCTGCATAGCCTCGACCCCTTTTCTTATTTGTGACATTCCCCAAGGGCTTTTGGTTTCGTCACAGGACCTTATCTACATGACATATCTGTCGTTTCTTTCCACCACTATCTTTATTCCGTCTTCTCCTTTGTAGTATGAATTTGCTTTCATCGTGCCTCTGCTCTCCACGATGCAGTTCTCAATGTAAGTGTTATCTCCGATGTACACATCATTGAGAATAATGGAATTTTTGATACAACAGTTATTGCCAATGTATGCTTCTTTAAATACAATGGAATTTTCCACCGTTCCATTGACAATACAGCCGCTTGCGATCAAACTGTTTTTAACATTCGCTCCAACATTGTATTTTGCCGGCGGCTGGTCATCTACTTTCGAGTAGATGTCAGGGTATTCCCTGAAGAAATACTTTCTGATATCCGGTTTCAGGAAGTCCATATTCGTGTCAAAATAATCGTCAACGCTCGCTATGTTCCGCCAGTAATCCTTGATCTTATAGCCGTAGATATGTTTCATACCTTTATAGCGTATCAGAATATCTCTCACGAAGTCATACCGTTCCTCCTCCACACACCGTTCCACAAGATCGATGAGCTGGCGCCTTCTGATGACATAGATCCCGCAGGAAATCGTATTGGATTTTGCCAGCAAAGGTTTTTCCTCAAAATCTTCAATCCTGCTTTCCTCGTTCATCTTCACGGTGCCATAGCGCTCCAGATTTGTGCCTTCCGGCATATCCTTGCATACGACGGTGATATCTGACTTCTTACTAATATGATATTCTAAAAGTTTGTTAAAGTCAATCTTATAAACACAATCTGCTGAAGCAATAATAACATAGGGCTCGTGACTGTTCTTCAAAAAGCTGATATTCTGGTTGATCGCGTCCGCTGTCCCCCTGTACCAGAAACCGTTGTCCGCTGTGATCGTCGGCGTGAACACGAACAATCCTCCCTGTTTTCTGCCGAAATCCCACCATTTGGAAGAGCTCAGATGTTCATTCAGACTTCCCGCGTTATACTGTGTAAACACTCCTACTTTCTGTATGCGGGAATTTGCCATGCTGCTCAGCGCAAAGTCGATCGCCCTGTAACTGCCCGCTATGGGCATAGCGCCCACCGCACGCTTTTCCGATAATGCGCCAAGCTTGTGGTTCGTACCGCCCGCTAAAATAATTCCTATCGCTCTCATGTAAAATTATGCTCCTTTCCGCATTATTCCCCCGCCTTAATCATTGTTCTTCCGCTCGGAAGGTATAGATCAGGATAGTCCTCCTGGGTTGTCACACCACCGACACAGACATTCTTTCCGATCGTCACATCATTCGGAATCACACTCTTCTCTCCGACAGTGCACAATCCATGATTATAGATATGCGGGTCAGTCTCGTTATCCTTCTCCTCGCCGATACCCATCTTAACACGATCGCCGACTGTTACATTTTCCGCGATAATTACTTTATTCAGTTCTCCGCCGTGACCGATCTTCGTATCGTTCATAATGATGGAATCCCGAACGACCGTGCCGGCCCCGATCACCACATTACAACCGATCACAGAGTTGTAGACTTTGCCGTAAACTTCCGTTCCCTCGCCGATGATGCTTCTCTCCACTTCGCTGTCCTCCGAGAAATACTGCGGCGGCAGAGCATCGGACTTCGTGTAGATCTTCCAGTACTCCTCATACAGGTTGAACTCCGGCACGATGTCGATGAGCTCCATGTTCGCCTCCCAGTAGGAGTGCAGCGTTCCCACATCCTTCCAGTAGCCGTTAAACTCGTAGGCATACAGAGGATAATCGTTATTCTTGCAGTAAGGGATCACGTGCTTGCCAAAATCGAGATGCGGCTGGTCCGCATTTTTCATCAGAGCTTCCCGCAGAGTCTTCCAGTTAAAGATATAGATACCCATGGAAGCCAGGTTGCTGCGCGGTTTCGCCGGTTTCTCCTCAAAATCGACAATTTTCTTCTCATCGTCTGTGATCATAATGCCAAAGCGGCTTGCCTCCTCCCAGGGCACAGGCATAACCGCGATCGTCACGTCCGCATTGTTCGCCTTGTGGAAATCCAGCATCGCTTCGTAATCCATCTTATAGATGTGGTCTCCAGAAAGGATCAGCACGTACTCCGGATTATAGCCGTCCATGTACTCAATATTCTGGAAAATAGCGTTCGCCGTACCGGTGTACCACTCCGTACTCTCAATTTTTTCGTACGGCGGAAGTACGGTCACACCGCCTATGTTTCTGTCCAGATCCCAGGGGATACCGATCCCGATGTGGGTATTCAGCCTCAGGGGCTGATACTGCGTAAGTACACCCACCGTATCCACTCCGGAATTGATACAGTTGCTGAGCGGGAAATCAATAATTCTATACTTTCCACCAAAAGCAACCGCCGGTTTTGCAACTTTCGAGGTCAGAATGCCGAGTCGGCTTCCCTGACCACCTGCCAGGAGCATGGCAATCATTTCTTTTTTAATCATAGCATCACCTCAATATTTTTACAGAATGTTGAATTTCTTTCCCCTAGTATAGCACAAGCCTCTTGAAAAGTGAATAATAAATCAAAAAAATGATTGTGTTTTTTTGTAGATATTAATCATTCTATTTTATATTTTTTTACATATTTCACAAAAAACCCTCCTTTTTTATCCTCTTTTTCGCCTTGCTAGTGTGCGCTTTCGAGGTTAAGATGTATATATTATAGTATAAACAGCGGACAGTGCGCTCTGCGGGCCGTCCTCATGTTCCATAAAAAGAGGTATACGCATGTATCAGATTCATTTCGACGCTCCAATACACGTTCACTTTATCGGCATCGGCGGCATCAGCATGAGCGGACTGGCGGAAATTCTGCTGTCCGAGGGATTTACCGTATCCGGTTCCGACAACCAGCGCTCCCCCCTGACGGAAGCACTCGCCGAGAAGGGCGCTCTCATCCGGTACGGACAGCGGCGCGACAACATAACGGATGACATCGATCTGGTCGTCTACACCAGCGCGATCCACCCGGACAATCCGGAATTTCTCGCCGTGCAGGAAAAGGGGCTTCCCTCCCTCACCAGGGCGGAACTCATCGGACAGATGATGCGGCAGTATAAGACTTCCGTCGCCATCAGCGGCACCCATGGCAAAACCACCACCACGGCCATGATCTCGGACATTCTTCTGCAGGAAGGTACGGATCCCACCATCTCCATCGGCGGTATCTTAAAGTCCATCGGCGGAAACTACCGGGTCGGCGGTTCCGATTACTTTGTGACCGAAGCCTGCGAATACACCAACAGCTTCCTGAGTTTTTTCCCGAAGGTCGGCATTATTTTAAACGTTCAGGAGGATCATCTGGATTTCTTCAAGGATCTGGCGGATATCCGAAATTCCTTCCACGCCTTCGCCAGACTTCTGCCGTCGGACGGCTGCCTGATCATCAACGGCGAGATCGAAAACTATCAGGAGCTCACACAGGGCCTCTCCTGCCCCGTCATCACTTTCGGCATGAGGAAAGGTTTTGACTACTATCCCGGTGAAATTTCCTATGATAATACAGGAAAGCCTTCTTTTGTCTGTCACGGTCCGGACGGCTTTTCGCTGCCCGTCACGCTGGGTATCCCCGGCGACCACAATATCGCCAACGCTCTGCCCGCCATAGCCGTCTCCCATCGGTTCGGACTGCAACATGAAACGATACGCAAAGTCCTCTCCCATTTCGAGGGCACTGACAGGCGTTTTGACTACAAGGGCGAACTGGGCGGCGTCACCGTGATCGACGACTACGCGCATCATCCCACCGAAATAAAAGCGGCTCTGTCAGCCGCTGCGCACTATCCCCACAGAGAACTCTGGTGTGTGTTCCAACCCCACACTTACAGCCGCACAAAATCCTTTTTGTCCGATTTTGCCGCAGTTCTCTCCACGGCAGACCACGTGGTCCTGGCCGATATCTATGCCGCCAGGGAGACGGATACGCTCGGGATTTCTTCCCGGGACCTGATGCGGGAGATCAGGGCGCTTGGCGGCGACTGCCGCTATTTTCCCTCTTTTGATGAAATCGAGAATTTCCTTTTGGAAAATTGCACAGGGGGAGATCTGTTGATAACTATGGGGGCCGGAGATGTCCATAAAATAGGGGAAAACCTTCTCGGAATCTGAGATTTCCACATATCCACAAATTTTTTTCTCCGCGTGGGGACAAAATATTTGTGGATATTTTATTCGGCGGAAAAATCTTTGACGCCTGCTTTTTCCCGTGTTTACCGGCCTTTTGGGGTCCCGGAAGTACAGGTATCAGATTTATCCACACTTTCCACAGTTTCCACAATGCGCTTATCTTTTTGCGCCCTCCCCTGTTTTCTCCATTTTGTCTATATCTTTTCAAAAACCGCTATGCTATAATCGATTCAGTTTTGAAAATGGGAAATCAGAGGTTAATATAAATATGAACAGCTTGACAGTTTCACAGGACTCTCATGCAGGCGTAACTATGCTTTCGAACTGCTTTATTGACGAATACATGAAAGACGCTAACGACGCGCAGATAAAGGTATATCTCTATCTGCTTCGGTGTGTTGCTGCCGGTCTGCCCACCGGTATTTCGGCGATTGCCGACCATTTCAATTACACCGAAAAGGACATTCTGCGCGCTCTGCAGTACTGGGACAGGAAACAGGTGGTTTCCCTGCTGTACAATGACGCCGGAAAGCTGGCCGGTATCCGTCTGGAAAATCTCGATTCCAGGCCTGCCGATATTATCTCCATGCCTCCGGCCTCGCCCGTCACCGCCCAGGCGCCCTGCGCGGAACCGGAAAATGTGCCCGCATCTTATGACAAGAGTGTCATTACTCTGGACCATATCCGGGCATTCAAGCAGCAGGAAAAAACTTCCGAGCTTGTTTTTATCACCGAACAATATCTGGGCAAGCCGCTCAGCACGGAGAATATCCGCTCTATCATTTTTATGACGGATGTACTCCATCTCAGCACAGATCTGATCGATTATCTTGTACAGTACTGTGTGGACCGGGGGAAAAAAGATTTTCATTACATCGAAAAAGTAGCCATCAGCTGGGCGCAGGCAGGCGTCTCCACGCCGAAAGAGGCGGCTCTGGCCGCCGCAAGATACGACAAAAATATTTATGCCGTCATGAACGCCCTCGGCAGGACAAGCGCTCCCACCCAGAAGGAGGCTTCCTATATACAAAAGTGGTTTCAGGAGTACGGCTTCCCCTACGACATTATTATGGAAGCCTGCGAGCGCTGTGTTCTCGCCACGGACAAGCACCGGTTCGAGTATACCGACGGCATTCTGCAGAACTGGCGTGACAGCGGCGTACATACCATGCAGGATATCGCGGATGCCGACACCGCTTTTCAGAAAAAGAAAAGCTCCCGTCCCGCCAAATCCGCCGCTTCCACAAATGCTTTTCACCAGTTCCGCCAGAACGAGTACAATTACGACGAACTGCTGAAAAAAGTAAAGATCAACTGACAGGAGAAAAACTTTGGCCCTGACTAACGCACAATACGAATCCATTATACGTGAATATGAGGAAAAACAGATAAAAAACCGGCATATACTGGAGAACCGTCTCTCTGACATCCGGAACGCTTATCCGGAATACGCTGATCTGGAGGACGCTTCCGCCTCTCTGTCACTTTCCTTCACCAGGCGCCTGATCGACGGTGAGGAGGGCGCGAGGCAGGCTCTCTCGGAGGCTCTCGAGTCCCTGCGGCAGAAAAAGAAGGATTTTCTTCTGGAGAAGGGCTTTTCCGCCGACTATCTGGATCCCGTCTTCGAATGCGCCGACTGCCGGGACACCGGCTATATCGGGCGGAAAAAATGCCGCTGTTTTGAAAAAAGAATAATAGAACTGCTCTATCATCAGAGCAATCTCTCCGGCACCCTCATGCTGGAAAATTTTGATACATTGTCCTACGAGTATCTTCCGAAAGATATACTCCCGGACTACAAAAAAGCGGTGGAGACCGCCAAAAGTTTTGTCTCCTCTTTCGATGAATGCTGCCGCAATCTTCTGTTCATGGGCACGGTCGGCACCGGAAAGACATTTCTCTCCAACTGCATTGCCAAAGCTCTGATCGACACATCTCACTCCGTCATCTATTTCAGCGCTGTAGATCTCTTCGACACCTTTGCCGGACATATTTTCGGCAAAGACAAAAAAGCACTTGAAAATTTTTGCGATGACCTATATCATTGTGATTTGGTTATCATAGATGATCTGGGTACGGAACTGGAAAGCTCCTTTGTTACTTCCTACTTCTTCTCTTTCCTGAATGAAAGACAGCAGCTTGGAAAATCTACACTGATCACCACAAATCTGGATCTGAAAAATTTGAACGACAGATACAGCGAGAGGATCTGCTCCAGGATCATCGGAAACTTTGAGATCTGTCTGCTGACAGGTCCCGATATCAGAATCTGTAAAAAAACCTGAACATACACACTTTATTTTCCAAAAAAGAAAGGATTTCTTATGGCAAAAAAAGAAGAAAAGCGAAATCTGGAAACCATTCCTGTCGGTTCCCTCGGCGTCATCGCCCTGAAAGGCTGTCAGACACTGGGGGAAAAGGTAGACTACTATCTCGTCAAATGGCGTACACAGCGGAAAAATGAGCACAAAGGTTCTCTCGCCTTTGCCGGGTACCAGCGCAGCACCTATCTGCTCAATGTGGATATTCCGCGGTTCGGCTCCGGGGAGGCGAAGGGCATTATTCAGGAATCTGTCCGGGGAGACGATCTCTATATCATGGTCGATGTGTGCAATTACAGCATGACTTATTCCCTCTGCGGGCAGCAAAACCGCATGTCTCCGGATGACCACTACCAGAACCTCAAGCGGATCATCTCCGCGGTCGGCGGTAAAGCCAGAAGGATCACTGTCATCATGCCTTTCCTGTATGAGAGCAGACAGCATAAGCGCACTTCCAGAGAATCACTGGACTGCGCCATCGCCCTGCAGGAACTCGTCAACATGGGCGTCGACAATATTATCACTTTTGATGCACATGACGCCAGGGTCCAGAACGCCATCCCGCTGCACGGCTTCGAGACGGTACGGCCCGCTTACCAGTTCATCAAGGGACTGCTTCGCAACATAAAGGATCTCACACTGGATACCGATCATATGATGATCATCAGCCCTGACGAGGGAGGCATGTCCAGAGCGATCTACATGGCCAACGTCCTCGGCCTGGATATCGGCATGTTCTATAAGCGCCGCGATTATACCCGCGTCGTGGACGGCAGAAATCCCATTGTCGCCCATGAGTTTTTGGGTTCCAGCGTGGAGGGCAAAGACATGGTCATCATCGACGACATGATCTCCTCCGGAGAATCTGTCATAGAAGTGGCAAAGGCGCTGAAGGGGAGAAAGGCAAACCGCATTTTCATCTGCGCCACCTTCGGACTTTTTACCGGGGGACTGACGCGCTTTGACGAGGCATGCAAAGAAGGCATCATCAGCAACGTGCTGACGACCAACCTGATTTATCAGACACCCGAGCTTCTCTCCCGCGACTGGTATATCAACTGCGATATGAGCAAATATATCGCTTATCTGATCGATACTTTAAATCACGATTCCTCGATCAGCGATCTGCTTGATCCCAGCGAGAAGATCCAGAACGTCATCGCCAAATATAAGGCGAGGAAACTGTGACAGGATAGACAGCCGGGAGGCATGCGCCTGCTTATCGATATCCGGATAATGACAGCTTTCAAAATAACACACAAAAAATTCGCTGCGGTACTTGCAAAATTTCTCAGATGCTGTTAAAATGGAAAAGTGTGATAGGACATATAAGATAAGCAGGCGTAGTTCATCGGTAGAATACAAGCTTCCCAAGCTTGGGAGGGGGGTTCGATTCCCCTCGCCTGCTGTTAAGATTTTGAACAATCCCTGTAAAAATACGGCTTGCAGGGATTGTTTAATTTCAAAATACAACGTCAGTTCGAGACCTTCCTGACGTAAAATAAAACTAAAGGAGACAAAAGAATATGAAAAAACAACTAAGCAGCGAAGCAGTCCCCGCAAGGACCACTTCGCCCATCTCACTGACCACTCTGGTTCAGGCTGCTATGATCGCAGCGATCTATGTAGTACTCACGTTACTCGCCAACGCTTTTGGGCTGGCAAACTACGCCATCCAGGTCCGTTTTTCCGAGGCACTCACCATCTTACCGTTTTTCACTCCGGCCGCTATCCCCGGTCTTTTTGTGGGCTGTATTCTGAGCAACATTCTGACCGGCTGTCTGCCCCTGGATGTTGTTTTCGGCAGTCTTGCGACACTGATTGGCGCGCTGGGCACTTATGCCATCGGCAGAATGAGCCGCAAAGCCGTTGATGCCGCCTCACAGCCGCAGAGGAGATTTTCCGTTTACAAGGTGTTCTCCCCTCTGCCGCCTATTATTTCCAATACGCTGATCGTCCCTTTTGTCCTCTCCTACGTCTATCAGTTTGAGGGTTCCATCCCCTATTTTATGCTGACCGTGGGAGCCGGCGAAGTGATCTCCTGCGGGATCCTCGGGCTGATCCTGCTCTTTTCGCTGGACCGCTATAAGAATATTCTCTTCCGCTCTTGACAACCGCTGGCGCGTGTGATATAAACAATAACTAAGCCGAACAGGTGACAACTGAAGATACCCAATGAGGGAGTAGTGGCGCAATCTGCGTGTCCTGCCAACATACGCGGCCTTTATGGTCTGGCTTGACTTAAACAACGAGACTCATGTGCAATGACTATGCTTCATATTATTTTATGATGTCGACATCGTTGCACCTGGGTTTTTCTTTTACTCAAATTTGTTTTATGAATAGAAAGGAAGGTCAAACATGGAACTCACAATCACTATTCTGCTTTTTCTCATTGGTATCGTACTGATTATCAAAGGCGGCGATTATTTCGTCGATGCTGCCACCTGGATGGCGGAAGTCAGCGGTATCCCCAAGGTTATCATCGGGGCCACCGTTGTCAGTCTCGCCACCACTCTGCCGGAAATGCTCGTATCCGTCATCGCCGCTGTGGACGGCAAAGTAGATATGGCGATCGGAAATGCCATAGGCAGTGTCACTGCCAACATCGGCCTGATCATGGCCATCTCGCTGGTCTTCATGCCGAGCGTCATCAACCGGAAAGATTACGTGCCGAAATCCATTTTGATGTTCTGCGGATCCCTGGTGATCGTAGCTTCCGGCAAAACCGGGAGCATCGGTTTTTTCCTTTCCGCGGTTCTGTTGATACTCTTTGTTCTTTTTCTCATTGAAAATATCCGCTCCACGCAACATTCCATGCATAAAAATTCCGCTGCCCTCCAGGCGGCGGAATACGCTGCGATCCAAAACGGTTCTCCCACCCTTTCCAAAAGAGCAGATATGGAGAGATCCGTGGTTCTCCTCAATATATTTAAGTTTATCGGCGGTGCGGCCGGCATTGTGATCGGTGCAAATCTGCTTGTGAACAACGGAAGCGATCTGGCAAGATACATCGGTATTTCGGAGCGTATCATCGGCGTCACGCTGGTGGCAATCGGCACTTCTCTGCCGGAATTTGTGACCACTATAACCGCGATCATCAAAAAACAGTCCTCTCTGTCCATCGGCAATATTCTAGGGGCAAATATCATAGATCTTACGCTGATCCTCCCCATCAGTATGTTCTGTGCCGGGAAACCGCTTCCCATTGCGTCCTCCTCCGCCATCCTGGATTTCCCAGCCTGTCTTCTGGTCGGATGCATCGCCGTTGTGCCAATGATCATTTCCTCCAGGTTCAGGCGTTGGCAGGGCTTTGTACTTCTCGCTGTCTATGCGGTATACCTCATACTGACCTGCACGGCGTAACGATCCGAACTCAATAAAATATATGGCCCCCTATCGATATCCCCGTAAGCCCTTCGATCGGTGTCCGGAAATATACACAGTCTCCCACATTGGAGACGCCGGACATCGCTTCGTCCGCGGCCTGATAGCACGCCGGTGTCGCACGATCCTCCGCCAACGCGATGGCAAGACGTCCGCTTCCTACCGGCGAAAACTGTGATTTTTGATAAATAACACCCGTCATTGTATTCGGATACACGGAGCTGAGAAGACGATTGATCACCACTGCCCCCACCGCAAGCTGGCCGGCGTAGGGCTCTCCCCCCGCCTCACAGTAGATCAGGTTCGCCAACAGATACCGATCCTCCTCCGCAAAAGCGACCTCGGAGATATCTCTCTTTGCCGACTGCGCCGCCAGCTTGGACATGGCTATCTCCTCCGCCAGCTTCTTTTTAAGAGCTGCAATATTCTGATCCTGCTGCTTGATCCGCGCCTCGTAGGCCTCCGCCTCCGCCTGTGCGTTGGAAAGCTCTCCTGCACTCTGGGCGATATCCCCGGAGGTGGCGCTGATATATCCGCTGACCTTCGACTGTTCCGCCTCCACCTGAATCTTAAATTCCGAAAGTTCCGCCCGCTCCTTCTGGAGTTCCTTCTCTTTTTCATCTATCTCATCCCTGATGTTCCGGAAGTCCTCCAGCTGCTGCTGGTCATAGGCGGAAATCGCATCCACAAAATCATAATAATTCAGCATGTCGGAGACACTGTCCGCTCCCAGCATACCTTCCAGAAGCGCATAGTCATCCCCTCTCTCATACATATACTGGATCCGGCTCTTCATCGCCTCGTACTGGCGATCCGCATTCTCCTTCGCCTCCTCGAGCGCCGCCTGGGTTTCGTCGATCTCCTGTTCCTTGTCCGAAATCTGCCCCTCCAACACCGCCAGCCTGTCGCTGACCTCTGTAAGCTGATCATTCAGATGATTCAGCTTTCCCTGCAGCGTCCCCAACTCGCTCTGTAATCCTGATATATTTTCCTGTGTCTGGTCCAGCTGGTCTTTTGTCTGCTCCCTCTCCTGCTGCGCCTGATCCAGTTTTTCCTTGGTGGTGAGAGCATACGCAGAAAGAGACAGCCCCGCTGTCATCCCTATCACAAGGGAACACGCCGCCAGACGCTTCCCCGCGCTCATGATCCTTCCCATATGCTTCACCTCCCTTCCTCTCTGTTTATCCGTTCCCATTGCCGCTTCTGCATTCTTCCCCTACAGCTCCAGTTCCACCCTTCTCCCGGTCGCCTCATACTTCCTGTACACCACTCCAGCCGCATCAAACAGTCTTTTGGACGCGACATTTCCCGGCGTTCCGTCATACTTATCGCTGCCGTAGATCACTGTCCTGATCCCCGCCTGAATGATCGCCTTCGCGCATTCATTGCAGGGGAAAAGAGACACATACAGAGTCGTTCCCTCCAGCGATCCTCCTCTGAAATTCAGGATCGCGTTCAACTCACTGTGGGTCACATAGGCATACTTTGTGGAGAGCATATCGCCCTCTCTCTCCCAGGGAAACTCATCGTCGGAACACCCCATCGGAAGCCCGTTATAACCCATGGAGAGAATCTTGTGATCCTTGCTGACGATACAGCATCCCACCTGCGTTCCGGGATCCTTCGAACGCATTCCCGCCAGTTTGGAGATCCCCATAAAATACTCATCCCAGCTGATATAATCTGTCCGTTTCATTTGTACCCCCGTCAACTTATCTCTATCCTTCTGTCAGATCACGCCGTCCGGATCTACTTCGTCCCGAAAATGCGATCCCCCGCATCTCCCAGACCGGGCACAATATAGGCGTTTTCATTCAGTTTCTCGTCCAGCGCCCCAATATAGAGATCCACATCCGGATGCTCCTTCCGCATTCTTTCCACCCCTTCCGGCGCCGCTATAATACACATAAAATGGATCTTTCTGCATCCTTTCTCTTTCAGCATGCGGATGGCGGCCGCCGCGGAACCGCCGGTGGCCAGCATGGGATCCACCACAAAAACTTCCCTCTCTCCGCAATCCGCCGGAAGCTTACAATAGTATTCCACCGGCTCATGCGTCTCCGGGTCCCGATACAAACCGATATGCCCCACTTTCGCCACCGGAATCATCGTCAGCACGCCTTCCACCATGCCGAGTCCGGCCCTGAGGATCGGGACGATCGCCATCTTTTTCCCCTTCATCTCCTTTGCCACAGTTTTGCAGATCGGCGTCTCGATCTCTACATCCGCAAGCTGCAGATTCCTTGTGGCTTCATAAGTCATCAGCATTGCAATCTCGCTGATGTTCTCCCGAAAATCTTTTGTCCCCGTCTCTTTTCTTCTGATCCATCCGATCTTGTGTTGAATCAGAGGATGATCCATAATGATAGTCTTTGCCATATTATCTCCTGTTCCGAAATGTCAGCCCTCTATCTTGCCGATTCTTCTCTTGTGCCTCTCATCCTCCGAGAACGGTGTATCCAGAAATTTTTCCACGATATCCAACGCGAGAAATTCTCCCGTCACACCCGCGCCGATGGACAACATATTTGCGTCGTTATGGAGTCTTGTCAACTTTGCCGACACCGGATCTCCGCAGAGAGCACAGCGGACGCCCGGTATTCTGTTGGCACAGATCGACACGCCGATACCTGTCGTACAGATCACGACTCCTCTATCGCAGCTTCCGTCCGCCACAGCTTTTGCCGCCGGTTTTACAAAGTCCGGATAATCGCAGGAAGACTTGTCGTTGCAGCCGAAATCTTTGTACTCTAACCCTCTCTCCTCCAGATATTTTTTTACACGTTCCTTTAGATCATATCCGCCATGATCTGATGCGATTGCTATCATAACTGTCCCCTTTCCTTTCTGTCTATGGCTTTTTATACTCTCAGTATACCGCAAAATATACTGTTTTAAAAGCAAAATCTCAGACCTTCTCCACACGATGTCCAGCCGCTTTCAGAAGTCTGTTCATCACCGCCTGCCCGATGCCGTCATCCGCAAAGCTTTCTGACCAGATCACATCCACCTCCGCCTCGTCAAACTCCCGCAGGATCCGGTATAATTCTCTGGCTGTCTCAGCTCCTTCCGCCCTGTCTCCGGCACTCTTTATCAGAGTGGCTCTGTAGCGCCCCAATGTTGCGTTCGTCGCGATGACCCCGCTGCGATATCCCCTTCTCTCCGCCTCCATGGCCAGCTCATTGATGCGCCTTACCACTGCCTCTTCCTCCCCGGCGATGATCGTAAGCTCCGCCTTCGGCGCGTAATGCCTGTACTTCATGCCGGGCGCTTTCGGCGCGATATCACTGCCCTCCGGCAGGATCGCCCGGTCGGTCTCCACCTCCCCCAGGACTTTGGAGAGCATCTCCTTCGTGATGTACCCAGGTCTTAAGATCGTCGGCACCGCCTCTGTCAGATCCACGATCGTGGACTCCAACCCGATACAGGCCTGTCCGCCGTCCAGGATCATCTCAATTTTTCCGCCCAGATCCTCCTCCACATACTTTGCCAGCGTGGGGCTGGGACGCCCGGAAGCGTTGGCGCTGGGCGCCGCCACGTATCCGCCCGCCTCCCGGATCAGGGAGATCGCCGTCTGATCGGAGGGCATCCGCACCGCCACGGTGCTCAGACCGCCGGTCGTCTCCCCGGGCACTCTGTCCGATTTCTCCAGTATCATCGTCAGCGGTCCCGGCCAGAAAGCTTTCCCGAGCTTCTCTGCGGTCTCCGGTATCTCCCTCACAATCGGCGCCAGGTCTTCCCATCTGCAGATATGCACGATCAGGGGATTGTCCGACGGTCTGCCCTTCGCGGCGTAGATCCTGCGGGAGGACTCCGGATTCAGGGCATCTCCCCCGAGTCCGTAGACCGTCTCCGTCGGAAACGCCACCAAACCGCCTGCCCGGAGGATATTCCCCGCTCTTTGCACCGCCGCCCGGGCGGCGGGTGTATCTCTGTTTTTGTCTGTTATGGTAAATAATTCTGTGTTCATTATTTCCGCTTCCCGATCGAAAAAGGCGGCACCGCCGCCTTTTCGGAATATATCGCATCACATTTCTTCCAGTTCGCTCTTCTCCACTTCCTCCACCATTGGAATGGAATTCGCCGCCCCCATGCGGGACACCGCTATGGCGGACGCCTTCGCGCACAGCCGTAACGCTTCCGGCACAGGCAGTTCCTTCATCATGGAGGCGATAAAGTATCCGGTAAACGTGTCGCCTGCCGCCGTGGTATCCACCGGTTTCACCCGAAAGATCCCCTGCCGGTGCGTCTCCTTTTTATCGCGGTAGACTACACCGTCCGAGCCCAGAGTCAGCACCACCTGAGCCTCCGGATATTTTTCCATCATCTTATCCAGTATTTTATCCGGATCCTTCTCCCCCGAGATCTGGAACCCCTCTATCTCATTCAGCAGAAACACTGAGATTTTATGCATATCGCAGGAAAGCAAAGCGTCATTGAACGGCGAGGGATTCAGCACAATACGCATTCCCTTACCGTAAGCGGTATCGATGATATAAGGCATTTCATTGACCTCATTCTGCAGCAGAACAATGTCGCCTTCCCCGAAGCCCGAAAACACCTCGTCCACATACTCTTTTGTGATCATACGGTTGCTGCCGCCGTACAGCAGAATACAGTTCTGCGCATTTTTGTCCAGCTGAATGATCGTATGCCCCGATTTTCCGGGCACCATTTTAACCAGAGATGTGTCCACACCGCTCTTCGCGCATAAGTCCAGAAACCCCTGGCCATCCTCCCCGACCATTCCTGCGTGCCGCACCGGCACGCCGGCTCTCGAGAGCGCAATAGACTGGTTTAAGCCCTTTCCCCCGAAATGCGTCTCCATGCCAAAGGAATCCATCGTCTCCCCCGGCGTTATCACATGATCCACCTTATAGACATAGTCATAATTGAGTGAACCGAAGTTCAATACCTTCATCTTTATCTCCCCCTATATTTTTTTGGATAACATGTCCGGATTTGTCGCATATGCCAGCGCCATCTCCGCGGTGATCCTCTTTTCCCGATACAGGCGCAGCAGACTGGAATCCATGGAGATCAGTTCAGGCTTGCTGGAAGAATAGAGAATTCCATCGATCTGAGGCACTTTATTCTCCCGGATCATATTCCGGATCGCGGGGTTCACCGTCATAATTTCAAACGCCGGAACCAGTCTGCCGTCCACACCCGGTACCAGCTGCTGGGATACCACTGCCTGCAGCACCATCGAAAGCTGTACCGCGATCTGCCTCTGCTGGTTCGCCGGAAATACATCGATGATCCGGTCTATCGTATTCGCCGCGCCTATCGTATGTAAAGTCGAGATCACGAGATGCCCGGTCTCCGCCGCGGTCATCGCCACCTCTATCGTCTCGTAATCTCTCATCTCTCCCAACAAAATGACATCCGGGCTCTGCCGGAGGGACGCTCTCAGCGCTGTCACATAATTATCCGTATCCAGATTGATCTCCCTCTGGCTCACAATACTTCTGTTATGTCTGTGCAGATACTCGATGGGATCCTCCAGCGTGATGATATGCTTTTCCTGCGTATTATTGATGTTGTTCACCACACAGGCCAGCGTCGTCGATTTTCCGCTTCCCGCAGGCCCCGTCACCAACACCAGGCCTTTGGCCAGATTGCCGAACTCTATGATCCTGGCCGGAATGTCAATGTCCTCCGGATCCGGCAGATCGAAGGTGATCACACGCACCACCACCGACAGAGAGCCTCTCTGCTTGTATGCATTCACACGGAAACGGGAAAGTCCGGGGAGTGCAAAGGAAAAATCATCGTCCCCCTGTCCGGTCAGCCTCTCCATATCCCGTCCCCCCGCCAGAGAATAGATCTCCTGAACATATTCCTCCGTCTGGGAAGGCATAAGCTTCTCTCCGTCCATATGGTGAATCCTGCCGTTCACCCGCCATGTGATAGGAAGACCCGCCACAACAAAAATATCCGAGGCTCCCTCATTTACCGCCTTCTCCAACAAATGCCTGATATCCGTACCTGCATAATCCATGGGATAAACATCCTCCTTCAATTTCCCAGCTTAATAGATATACTTTGTCGCGTATCCCTGTTCCTTTTTCAGCTTTGCCACGCCCTGAGAACCATTTCCCGCCGCCATGGTGGGATCCATCATGGTCCAGTTCTTTCCGTCAAACTGAATGATACTGTCCACCCAGCCGACCTCGGCCACATAGCAGCTGATCCACGCATGATAGAGATTCCCCACATACCCCACTTCCAGCCTCGTGGGAATCTGCTGCGAGCGGAGCATGGCAGTCATCAGTGAAGCGTAGTCAAAACAGATCCCTTTCCCGGATGCCAGCGTATTATCCGGAAACGGCGCGTAGCCCGACTGCACTGTCGCCGCCTTAGTGTTGTCGTAGGCAATATTTTTCGTCACAAAACTGTACACCGAAGACACCACGTCCAGATCGGAGGCACACCCGGATGACAGAGCCTCCCCCTTCCTCACACAGGCGGAAGCGTCGTTAAAACTCACATAGTAGCTCGGATACAAAAACGGCTGAAATCCGTTGGAAATTGCAACCGCCACATTCTGAGACAGCGCCACCGCGTAGAGATTCCGCTGTACATCCGCCGCCTCATACACGGCAAAACTGTAGGTTCCGTTCCCTCCCGGCAGGGGATAAGCCTGATAAGTCCCATAGTTTGTCACCAGATAGGTATAGGTGACGCCGGCAGGCGTCTTTATCTGAAATTTCACCTTGGGATTGGCACCGCTGTAGTTCAGCATCACATAGCCTTCCGCCTTGTTGGATGTGTCCAGCACTGCGCTTCCCGACCGGTACACTTCCACACCGGAAGCAGTGGGCACGAGCACCCTCTTTCCCTTCGCGGAAACCTTATCGCCGCATCCCGCACACAGTACCATAAAAAGGCAGATCATGCAAAATATTAACGTTTTCTTTTTCATCGTCTTCCTCCTTACAATCCGCTCAACGCTATTCAAATAATAAAACGGGCAGAGGTTCCTCCTCTTTCCATACAGAGACAGAAGCTTCCTGCCACTTCACTATCTTATAATTGCCTTCTCCCTTTTCCGGATCCAAAATTTCCAGCTCCACACACAGATTCTGGCTCTCGCTGATCGCCGTCTCATAGGCCAGTACAGTCGCATCTCCGCTCTGTATCACGGTGATGCCGCCATCCGTCCCCACGACGGCTTCCAGCGCTTCGTCCAAAAATTGTTCGTAGGCCTTTCCCTGTCTTTCTATCCCTTCGATCGCCCCGTCGATCTCTCCCAGTTTGTGCTGTGCTTCTGACACCGCCGTATAATAGAGACTCGTCTTCTCCGCCATCCTGTCGCCGTAGCCTTTATCCCGCAGCGCCCCGGACAAAGACAGCACGCCCAGAAGAACCAGGCACATTACCACAAAGATAACCAACAGGAAGGAAGTCCCCACCTGATATCCGGGATAGTTTTTTTCTCTCCCTCTGCTCATGAAGACACCTCCCCTTTCGTATATTTCTCCACATCCAGCAGATAGATCCTTTCCTCTCCGCCCGCTCCGCTATAACAGAAAGAGCACTTTTCAAAATCTCCGTCCCGGGTGATCACGGCCTCAAAGGAAACGACCGCCTCTTCCTCCCCACAGATTTTCCAGTCTCTATCATACCAGAACTGATACATTGTACCGTCCAATTCCGTTTTCTTTCCCCCCTCATCCTCGAGGAAAGCCTCAAAATCGCCGGACGCCAAAAACATTTCCGCATATCCCGATGCCAGATTCTGCATTCTGCTCAGTTCTTCGTTTTCGCGATTGATGCTTCTCGCCGTGACGAACAGGCGAATGCACCACGCCGAAGCCAGGCTGAACAGCAGGATCGATATCATAAGTTCTAATAAAAACAGGCTCGAACGCCTTGCCAGTTTCCCATTCATGTCTCTCTCCACTCCAGTCTTACATAATTTCCATCACGCGGGATCATCAGCTCTCACTCTTGACTGCCGCGTAGGTAACCAGTTCCTGTCCGTTCTCATCTATATAAGAAATTTTAATGATTCCGTCCTCCTGCTGTGCAAACTGAAAATTATCTGCCTGCAGGATCTCCTGACCGTCCAGAACGCCGGCGGACACCCCCTCCTGCACAAACAGCTCGCGAAGCGTGCCTTCATAACAGTACAGATAGGTGACATACGCCTGCCCACCAAAATTCTGCCGCAGAATAATACTGGGAACCCCGTCAAACGTACCGATCTCCACGCCGCCCTTTTCATCGTTCTGGCGGATCTTCTCCGTCACATAGGAGAGACAGGTCCGGCTCTCATAATTCCTCTCTTCCCAGGCAACATTCTTCTGATAGACATTTGCCGCCAAAAGTACCAGAAACAACGAGGAGGCCGCCAGCACCAGAAAAAGCGCGATCGGCAGCAACAGATCGACGATATGTCTGTTTTTTCCTGCTTCTTTCATAACCATCCTCCTATTCTTCCGCCGACCATTCCAACACGGTCACATCCGGCATCAGGTTTGCTCCGAACACCTGATAATCCACAAAGAATTCTTCCGAGTCATACTGCAGGCCATATTCTTCTTTCAATATTTCCAGGCTCTCCGGGTATTTTCCCTCTATCGCATAGTACTGCGTGATATTTCTCCAGACCGCGTCCTCCAGACTCTTTTTCTGTTCTCGTTTCGCTTTCCGGGACGCGCCGTCTATTCCCGCGCAGAACAGGAGTACTACCGCGAAGAAAACCACAAAGGAGATCATCGCTCCGCGCATCCTGTTTTGTTTTTTTCCGTAATAAAATCTCTTCATATCCGTCACCATCTCCGCCTACAACTTCTGTTTATAAACCGGCCAGAATCCCGAGCAGCGGAAGCATAACCGACAGAAGGATCGTGCCCACGATAACGGAGAGGAGGATCACCAGGGTGGGTTCCAACATCGAGACGAAAGAAGTGATCCGCTCGTCCACTTCCTCTTCATACTGGTCTGCCAGTCTGCCCATCACCTCATCCACCTGACCGGTGCGCCCCGCGATATCTGCCATTCTCGCATAGATACCGGCGAAAATTTTTGTCTGCAGCAGAGCCTCTGCCATATTGCTGCCTTCCTCCAGCAGTTTTCTGCAGGCCGCTATCTTCTCTCCGAAAAATCTGTTTTCATTTAACTCCTCCACCAGTTCCAGACCGCGCTCCGGCGTCAGGCCGCTCTTTAACGCCAGAGACAATCCGCCGGCAAAACGGCAGATCGCCATCTTCTCGGAAAGCTCTCTGGAAAATTTAAAATGCTGACCCATATTTTCCAGCTGCTGTCTGCCCTTCTTAGTCTTTACCAGCCAGACAAACAGCACTGCCAGCACCAGAAGTATCGCCACAAAAACTATCGCATATTTGGAAAGCGCATTCCCAAGAAGCAGAGCTCCCCTTGAAAAGCCGCTCATCTCCACTCCCAGCTGCCTGAATACCTGCTGGAACACAGGCATAACCTTGGTCAAAAGCACCACTACCACCAGCGCCATAATTCCGATCATGATAAGCGGATAGGTGAGCGCACTCCGGATACTCTGAGAGATAGCTTCCTGTCTCTCGTAATACCTCTCCAGGGAGTACAGTACATCATCCAATGTCCCTGTCTCCTCACCGATCTGAATCATCTTACATATGTATTCCGGAAAAACCCCGGTCTCTTTGACCGCCGCCGCAAGCGTTCCCGTCTCCTGTACTTTATCGTAAATGATACCCAAAAGTTCCTGTTCAGCCGCCGTCTGTGCGTCCTCTTTCATGATGGATATTCCCTCGATAACGGAAATACCCGCTTTCAGAATCATCGCCATCTGCTCGCAAAATGCAGAGAGCTCCAAATTGGACAAAATATCCTGCCGCGCCGTCTTCCCCATTTCCTGTTTCCTCCTGTCTGTTTCAAAATGACATATTTTTTTCAGTATATCATTATTTTTTTTTCTTTGCAATCATCTCCTGCTTTTATCCAGGGCCTTCACACACCCTAAAAATCTCATCTTTCCATCGTACTTGCGTACCGGAGTATTCCGAGATGAATCGCCCAGGCCACTCTGTCCTGATAATCCTCCTGCATCAGCAGTTTCGCCTCCTCGCTGTTGGAGAGAAAGCCGCACTCCGCGATAATGATCGGCGTCTCTGTCTTCTTCAGAAGATAGTAACTGTCATTCGCCTTCGCCTCCCGCCTGTTTTCCCTGTCCAGCACTTCTGCCATCGTGTTTTGCATGATCTCCGCCATCTCCTGCCCGTGTATACTGGTGGCATAGTAGAACACCTGAGCTCCTTTCACATATTCCTCCGAGTAGGAATTCTGGTGGATGCTCACAGCCAGATCCGCGCCGGAGGAATCGATCAACGCCACCCTGTTCTTCATATCCTGCACCTTTTTGTTGGAGTCCTCCGGGCTGTACAGCCCGTCCTCCCCCTCCCGCGTCATGATAACCTCCACATCCGAGAGCTCCAGATACTGCTTTACCTTCCTGGCGATCAGCAGATTAATATCCTTTTCCAGCGCCTTATTAATCCCCACTTTCCCGGGATCGATCCCGCCGTGTCCCGCGTCAATCACCACTAATAATTTATGCTCCTTTTCATCCGGCGTGTCTGTCTTTTTATCCTCCGCCAACCCTATGGTATCCCGATGAATCACAACATTGTCGCTGTCCGTCACAATATATTCCGCCGTCCTGCGAGAAAGGAGCAACATCGCCGCCGCAAATACTGCTCCCATCCCTATCTTTATTTTCCGAAACTGCTGTTCTGTCATTGAAAGTCTCCGCTTCTTATCTTCCTTTCATTTTATGAAGCGAAAGCCTGGCCTATGTTACGGGTCGTGCAAACTTACTCGCCCGCGCAATAGTCCGCGATCAGATCCCACACATCCGGCGTTTCCAGGCCCAACTTCCATTCCGCCACACCCGCCAGATCATAGGTCTTCATCACGCTCAGTTTCACCTGAACGGAATCATAATCCTCCAGCCATACCTGATACAGCGTATCGCCCTTCTGGATCTCCCCGTAGTGCTGGCACTCTTTCTCCAGCCACTGGGTCTGTATTCCGTTGTCCGCCACAAAGTCTGCAGCCGCCTTCATCCCCACAGACTCTCCCGTAACCTCTGTTCCCGTTGTCTTCCATATTCTCGTATAGAAGGGAATGCCGTTGATCAGTTTCTCCGCCGGCACATAATTCAGAGTCTCGGCAATGCCGTCTTCCACATAGTCGATACTGGAGACGGAGCCCGCCGTGCCGCCGGTTCCCCAGTGCTCGTCATATCCCATGACGATCACATAATCCGCATAGACGCCCTGTTCCCTGCGGTTATACCAGATGGCGCCTCCGGATATCGGATAGTTGTCCACCGAGAGAACAATACCGTTTTTCCGGCATTCAATGGAAAGTTCCCGAATAAATTCCACAAAATGCTTCCCGGTCTTTTCGTCTATTTTCTCAAAATCTATGTTCAGGCCATCGATCCCACAGTCCAATACTTCCCGCATTAAATTCTGTATCAGATTCGCCCTCGCCTGGGAGGAAGAGAAAATGGCATACCTGTCCACCTCCTCTGTAAAATCGTCAGCAAGCGCCCAGACTTCCAGCCCCATCTCGTGCGCCCTGTCCACATAATCCCGGGAGGCAAAGCTGACAATGTTTCCCTCATTTCCCGTCAGATAAAACCATGTGGGGGATATCGTGTTTAGTCCTTTTGCATTCGCCGTAAACTCCGCCAGTGTGGAATTCCCGGCGCTCCCAGACACCTGATGCCATCCCATATTGATCTTATAATCTTTTGATATACCCGTGAATTCCAACTCCCCGTACATGGAGGAATTGTTCAGAAAACTTGGTGTCTCCGTCTGCACCTCCCCAAGTTTTTTATTCTCCACATAACCGATAAAGCCGTCCGTCGTCTTCACCTTCGACCAGGTCTCCATCTGCTCCAACAGGATGAGTTTTTCTCCCGCTTCCACCTCTTTCAGTATTTCGCTCTTCACACCGCCCTGGTATCTGATCTGTGTATCCTTTTCCGTCTCCGCAAACTGCCTCTCCTCATAAGCGGTGTAGATCTGGATCCGGTTCGGCTCCCGAAACGTCTCGTAATCGAATATCGTAAACAGCCGGATAAAGTCTATAGCGATATACAGTGTGTCGCCCTCATAGAACGCGATCTGGTAATCGCACAGGTTCTCGCTCTCCCCATCCATATAGCTGCTCTCCCCTATATTATAGGAAAGGATCCTGTCCGGCAGCACATAGCGAATCGTATTTTCCTCTTCGTTTACATACAGTCTCGTGTAAATAAAGTAATCGCTGACCGTGTCGTATGTAATATAGAATGTCCCGTCCGCGCTCACTCTCGCCCTGTCCTCGATCACTTCATTCTGCATAATAATGGCCGCTTCATCTCCCGCAATGCCAAAATACTCATTCAAATCGGCTTTTTCCTGGGAATAGGAATATTTTTCCACGATCCCTCTGCCGAAACTTACGCCCACTATGATAATAATAAGGACGATTGCTATCAATACCGGAATTATTTTTTTCATGCCTGTACTCCTTTCAATCGTCCCTATTATACCAAACTATTTTCATATCGTCATTATGATTTTCTGTGAATGAACCAATTTTCTCCTCCGACATATAATATCACTATGAGGGGCTTCTCTTCCGCAATATTTTTGTCTTCGTTTTGTTCCATTCAAATGGCTTCTCAAATGACTAATTTTCCCTGACTCTATCGTAGCGGACCTGGGTCAGAACGCCGTCTTCGCTGATGACAAAATCCGGCATATAGACGACGTCTTCCATGACAAACCGCTCTGCGATCACAGTCGGCGACGATGGCTGTCCGTCCAGGTACAGCTCGATCCCCTGACTGAGAATATCTTCCAGCCTGCTTCTCATAGTCATTAATTCTTTTTTACTGTTAAGCATAATCCCTCCTTTCGTATTTTTCTGCTATTCCAAAAGGAGTGTAACGTGATATATATTAGGTGAATAGATTTGGAAATTTTAATTTTGAAATCGCAGATTATTTTTATTTTTGTTGACGATACTACTGTTATAAATAGTTTCCAGAATACCCGAACGTGTAAAGTGTTTTGAAAATAAAAAATAGATTTTAATAGTTTTGGATTATTAATAATTTAGGAAATCATTTGGAAAATTTTAAACTCTGAATCGGCACATAAGCCTATAAGACATCTCAAATACTAATTTTGAATTTTAATATTTTTCTGAGATGAAGTCATTGTTTAGAAAATTCTAGATTATAATGACAGTTAATATTCCTGCCAAAAAGTTGAACTCATCCTGCCTCCCTCCGTTTACGGATTGTTCAAGGCACTCCAGAGTTATATAATACCAGAAAAATTGGCAAATTTCAACTATTTTATTAATTTTTTTTAAACTGTTTTCTCAAACTCTTGACTTGTCCGCCGTCAAAGTATAAAATTCCCTAAAGGATGTGATTATTATGAAAATAGAAAAAGTAAATGACCATCAAATACGTTGTACGCTGACCAGAGAAGATCTGCTCAGCCGGGAACTTAAAATAAGTGAACTTGCCTACGGCACCGACAAGGCAAAGGACCTGTTTCGCGATATGATGCAGCAGGCTGCCTGTGAATTCGGCTTTGAAGCGGAAGATATCCCCCTCATGATAGAGGCGATCCCCCTGAACGCGGAGTGCATCGTCCTGATCGTGACCAAAGTGGAAGATCCGGAGGAGCTCGATACCCGGTTTGCCCGGTTCGCCCCTTCCGTCAATGAGGAAACCGAAAACAGTTATCCGGAGATCACGGACGAGGTGATGGATTTGTTTGAGCGGATCCACCGCAATATCTCCTCCCCAGAAAAGACCGTCGTCCAGGAAAAAAGAACTTCCGCCGCAGCGGCTCCTGAAAAAGAGGAAGAGATATACCGCATTTTTGCTTTTTCTTCCATCGGCGAACTCACCAGCCTGGCGCATATTTTCGGTTCCGAACTGACCTGTGAAAACAGACTCTACAAAAACGAACACAAAGGACAGTATCTCCTTGTCGTAAATCAGCGTGCTCTCTCTGCGGAGGCTTTCGGAAAGGTTTGCAATACGATCTCCGAGTACGGTGTCACCACAAAGGCACTGCAGACCGGGGTGGCCTATATGGATGAACATTTCGACTGTATCATCCCGGACAACGCGCTCCAAAAACTGGCAAAGATATAAAAAAACGGCTCGTGAGAGCCGCTTTTTTACGCCTGCGCGATCTTATCCATCAGTTCGTCGATACTGATGCCGTGTACCATCGCCGCCTCCTCGAGGGATTCCCCCTGCGCGGAAGGACATCCGAGACAATGCATGCCCGCATCCATAAGGATCGGCGCCACATCAGGGTTTGTCCGCAAAATCTCCCCTATTGTCATTTCCTTGGTGATACCGCTCATATTTCAATCCTCCTGTTCCATTTTCATAAAAACATATACAGTATAATACTTTCCTCTTTTGTCTGTAAATACCCATGCTTCTTATTATTTGTAAAAATTCCATAAAAATACTGTAAAACCGCAAGATATGTATAGAAAAAAGTACATCGCCGTCCTTGACTTAATCCTGTTTCTTACACTATAATAGCCATATAGAATCATTGATATCTATTAATTTTCAATTCAAATTTTATGAAATAGGAGGCACACAAAATGAGACCAGAATGGACAGGTTTTGTAGGCAACAAATGGGATCGCGAAGTTAACGTCCGCGATTTTATCCAGAAGAACTACACCCCTTACGAGGGCGACGATTCTTTCCTGGCAGAGCCTACACAGAACACAAAAGACTTATGGGAGATGGTACTGGATCTTTCCAGAAAAGAGCGTGAGGCAGGCGGCGTTCTGGATATGGACACCAAAGTTGTTTCCACCATCACTTCCCACGGCCCCGGTTATCTTGACAAGAGCAAGGAGACTATCGTAGGTTTCCAGACAGACGCTCCTTTCAAGAGATCCCTGCAGCCTTACGGTGGTATTCGTATGGCAGAAAAAGCTTGTGCAGATAACGGCTATGAAGTAGATCCCGAGATTTCCGAGTTCTTCTCGACCCACAGAAAAACACATAATGCAGGCTGTTTCGATGCTTACAATGCTGAAATGAGAGCCTGCCGTTCTTCCCATATCATCACAGGGCTTCCCGATGCTTATGGCAGAGGCCGTATCATCGGCGACTACAGACGTATTGCTCTGTACGGTATCGACAGACTGATCGAAGACAAACAGGATCAGAAAAACTCCACAGGACGCGTTATGACGGACGAAGTGATCCGTCTTCGTGAAGAGATCTCCGAGCAGATCGTTGCTCTGAAGATGATGAAAGAAATGGCTGCTTCCTATGGCTGTGATATTTCCAAACCTTCCACCAACGTTCAGGAAGCTATCCAGGCTACTTACTTTGGTTATCTGTGTGCCGTTAAGGAGCAGAACGGTGCTGCCATGTCTCTTGGCCGTACTTCCACCTTCCTTGACTGCTACGCTGAGAGAGACTTAAAGAACGGCGTATTTACGGAAGAACAGATCCAGGAGTTCGTTGACCACTTCATTATGAAGCTGCGCTGCATCAAGTTTGCGCGCACTCCTGAGTACAACCAGATCTTTGCAGGCGATCCGGTATGGGTAACCGAGTCCCTCGGCGGTATGGGCGTTGACGGCCGTTCTCTTGTAACAAAGATGAGCTTCCGTTTCCTGCACACACTGACAAACCTGGGCGCTTCTCCGGAACCCAACCTGACAGTTCTCTGGTCCACAAGACTTCCCGAGAACTGGAAGAGATACTGTGCGAAGATGTCTATCCAGACTTCTTCCATCCAGTATGAGAACGACGATCTGATGAGAGTGACTCACGGCGATGACTACGGTATCGCATGCTGCGTATCCTCCATGGTTATCGGTAAGGAAATGCAGTTCTTCGGCGCTCGTGCCAACGTAGCGAAATGTCTGCTGTACGCGTTGAACGGCGGCGTTGACGAAGTTACCAAGAAACAGGTTGGTCCTAAATACCGTCCTGTGAGCGGCGACGTTCTGGATTACGATGATGTTATGGACAAATTCATGGATATGCTGGAGTGGCAGGCAGACGTCTATGTAAACACGCTGAACATCATCCACTATATGCACGACAAATACTGCTATGAGAGAGCAGAGATGGCTCTCCATGACAGAGATGTAAAACGTTACTTTGCAACCGGTGTTGCAGGTCTGTCCATCGTTGCCGACTCCCTTTCCGCTATCAAGTATGCGAAAGTTGAAGTGGTCCGTGACGACGACGGCGTGATCGTGGACTTCAAGACAACCGGCGACTTCCCGAAATACGGCAACGACGATGACCGTGTTGACGATATCGCTCAGGAAGTAGTTCACAAATTCATGACAGCGATCAGAAGACACCACACCTACAGAGAGGGCGTTCCTACAACCTCCATCCTTACCATTACTTCCAACGTAACTTACGGTAAGGCTACAGGCAACACACCTGACGGACGTAAGAAAGGCCAGCCTTTCGCTCCTGGTGCTAACCCGATGCACGGCCGCGATACCCACGGTGCAGTTGCTTCCCTTTCTTCCGTATCCAAGCTTCCGTTCAAAGATGCTCAGGATGGTATTTCCAATACCTTCACGATCATCCCCGGCGCTCTCGGCAAGGAAGACAAAGTATTCTCAGGCGACATTGAGCTTGAACTGAAATAAAAGTATAGCTATAAAAAACAAAACAGCAGCTCTCTGCCGGTACGGCCGGCGGAGCGGCTGCGGAACTGGAGTAAAATTTATGGATGATAAAGCTTTGATTGACGATCTTGTTAAAATGCTGGATTCCGGCATGGCAGGCGGCGTAGGACATGTCAATATCGACTACGACGAGAAAGTGGAGCAGGATAAGTCCGTTCAGACTATGGGATGTACCGACTGCTCCAGGACCCCGCTTGCCTGCAGTGTTCCGACTCTGGAGCAGGGTTTGGATGATTACTCAGGTTCCGGTATATAATTTATAAAATCGTAAATACTATGGAGGTAAAAACAATGGCAGCATCAAATGCAGCACAGGTTGATAACCTGGTATCCTTACTTGACGGCTATGCAACAAAGGGCGGTCATCACTTAAATGTAAACGTATTAAACAGAGATATGTTACTGGACGCTCAGAAGCATCCTGAGAATTATCCTCAGCTTACGATCCGTGTTTCCGGGTACGCTGTTAATTTCATCAAGCTGACACCCGAACAGCAGGCTGATGTTATTTCCCGTACATTCCATGAGGCTATCTAATCAGGAATTTTTATCGGGAAGCAGTATACGATAGACTATCCCCTGAGGCCACGCTTCAGGGGATTTTTGTAAAGGAGCTTTTTTCTCTATGAAAGGACGTATTCACTCACTTGAAAGTTTTGGCACCGTAGATGGTCCCGGCACCAGATTTGTCGTCTTTGTGCAGGGCTGCCCCATGCGGTGCGCTTATTGCCACAACCCTGACACCTGGCCCATGGACGGCGGCACGATGATAGAACCTGCAGAGATCATCGAGCAGTATGAAAAAAACCGCCCTTTCTACAAGGACGGCGGACTGACCGTCACAGGCGGCGAGCCCCTGATGCAGGTCGATTTCCTGATCGATCTGTTCACTCTGGCAAAAGAACATAACATCCACACCTGTATCGACAGCTCCGGTATCGCCTACAAGGAAAACAATGCCGCTTTTATCCAAAAGCTGGATAAGCTTATGCCCCTGACAGATCTTGTCATGCTGGATATCAAGCACATTGATCCCGAAAAGCACAAAGAACTGACCAGCCAGCCCAACGACGGCATCCTGGCCTTTGCGAAATATCTGGAGAAGAAGCAGGTTCCCGTATGGATCCGCCACGTGATCGTGCCGGGCCTCACGGACGATGAAAAATATCTGTATCAACTCGGATATTTCATCGGGCATCTCTCCAATCTGAAAGCGCTGGATGCTCTCCCCTATCACACGATGGGCGAAAAGAAGTATGAGAGCCTCGGCATGGAGTATAAACTACACGGTGTCCCGGCTATGGATCAAAAAACACTGCTTGTAAAAAAACAGGCTATTTTGGACGGCGTAAAAGCTGCAAGAAAGGAACTGGAAAATTCCTGAATTTTGACTTTTAGTCTTGTATATCTCATAAGATTATATTAAAATAGAAAAAAGGCTGAGGATACGATCTGGCGTCGTATCCTTATGCGAACTTTATACATAAGGAGGATTTACTCATGGCATTCGTAATTGGTGATGGTTGTGTTGGATGCGGCGCATGTGCAGGCACATGTCCTGTTGGCGCTATCTCTGAGGATGGCGGAGTTTTCGTTATCGATGAGAACACTTGCATTTCCTGCGGCGCATGCGCAGGCGGCTGCCCTGTCGGCACTATCTCCGAGGCTTAAAACACTGTCGGACGACTTTGAGCAGGTGCCGTGTTACACGGCACCTGTTTTTCTTTCCTTTCCGAAAATTTTCTTCTTTTTGCCGCTTTTTCCACGCAGCAGTGCATCCAGCTGCCTGTAATGTTCTTCCTCCAGCGCCAGCTGTCTGCTCTCTCTCTGTTCCTCCCTCTCCTCCTGCATCCGAAACTGATAGTCCAGCTCCTTTGTAAGCCTCTCGGCGAGCTCCTCGTAGAAGCGCTCGTTGCTCTCCTGCACTGCCTCCGAGATAAGTTTTTTCATCAGATATTCCAACCGCTTTGCCTTCTCCGCCGTCTCTTTCTCCGGCAGGGATTCTTCCTGTGCCGCCGGAACCATCTTCTCCACATCCGGAAGTCTTGTCAGCTTTCCATTTTTCAGAATCATCCGGATCGCCTTCAGCTGCAGCCCCTGCTCTTTCAATTTCTTGATCTCCTGAAATTCTGTGATATCCTCCTCCGTATAATACCTGTGCCCCAGCTCATTCCTTTTCACCGGAAGTTTCAGCTCGTCCTCCCAGTAGCGCAGCACATGGCTTTCCACTTCCACTTTCTTCGATGCGTCCGAAATGAGATAAATTTTTTTCTGTTCCATCAAAATTCCTCCTGCCCTTTCTTTTTCCGCTAAAAAAAGAGAACCCACATGTCATGTCGATTCTCTTTTGTATAGTCTCTATGGTTATTATTTTAATGCTGCATGTTGACAAACTTTGTGTAATCAGGCAGCCACGCCAGTTCCACTGTCCCAATCGGGCCGTTTCTCTGTTTCGCGATGATGATCTCCGCAACACCTTTCTTGTCGCTGTCCTTGTTGTAGTAATCGTCCCTGTAAATAAACATCACTACGTCGGCGTCCTGCTCGATCGCGCCCGATTCACGCAGATCGGAAAGCATCGGTCTGTGGTCCGGCCTCTGCTCCACCGCACGGCTGAGCTGGGAGAGAGCAATGACGGGAACATTCAATTCCCTCGCCAGAGCTTTCAGCGCTCTGGATATCTCCGAGACTTCCTGCTGTCTGGAATCCGTTCTTCCGCTGCCCGACATGAGCTGCAGATAATCTATGATCACCATCTGAATGTTATGCTCTAACTTAAACTTCCGGCACTTCGAACGCAGTTCCGGCACGCTGATGCCCGGCGTATCATCGATGATCAGTTTGGATCTCCCCACGACTCCGGCCCCGTCGATCAGATCCTCCCACTCTCTGTCGGACAGGTTTCCGGTCCGTATATGCTGGGAATCCACTCTCGATTCCAGAGAAAACAACCTGTTCACAAGCTGTTCCCTCGACATTTCCAGGCTGAATACCGCCAGCGGCAAATCGCTCTTAAAGGCCACATACTGCGCAATATTCAGGACAAGCGCCGTTTTCCCCATGGAAGGTCTCGCCGCTACCAAAATGAGATCCGCCGGCTGCATCCCCGCCGTCTTGTAGTCCAGATCCAGAAAACCGGTCGCCACGCCGGTAACATTCCCCTTATTTTTGGACGCCTTCTCGATCCTTTCCATAGCGCTCAAAACAACCTGTCTGATCGGCGTATAATCGCCGGTATCTCTCCGCTGTACGATATTAAAAATGCTCTTCTCCGCGTCCTCTAAGATCGGCCCCAGTTCCTCTTTTCCCACATAGCAGCTGCCTGCGATCTCCTCACAGGCCTTGATCAGCCGGCGCATGGTCGCCTTCTCCGAGACGATCCTCACATAGTCCGAAATATGGGTCACCGTCTGTACCATAAGCATTAAATCCCGGACAAACTCCAGGCTGCTCACTTCCGGCGGGACATCCTTCTCCCGCAGTTTATTCTGAAGAGTCACCAGATCGACAGATTTTCCCGCATCATACAGCTCCACGATCGCCTGAAACACCACCCCGTACTGCCTGTTATAAAAATCTTCTTCCTGCAGCATGTCGGACGCCACCGTGATGGCCTCCCGCGACAGTATCATACAGCCGATAACCGACTGTTCAGCCTCAATGCTATGGGGCAATACCCTTTTTAAGAGAGCTTCCTCTGCTGCCATCTATGCTTCCTCTACTTTTACCCTTAGTGTCGCTGTTACCTGCGGGTGAAGTTTGATCCCCACCTCATGCGTTCCGAAACTCTTTATCGCCTCCTGCAGCTGAATCTTCTTCTTATCGATCTCCAGCTGATTCTGTTCTTTCAGCGCCGCCGCGATCTCCTTGGAGGAGACAGAGCCGAACACCTTGCCGCCCTCTCCGGCCTTCATTCTCACCACAACGGCCTGCTCTCCGATTTTCTCCGCCAGCTCCTTCGCCTCGTCGAGCCGCTGTCTGGCCAGTTTCTCCTCGTTGCGTTTCTGGAGTTTCAGGTCATTCAAATTTTTACTGTTGGCCTCCACCCCGAGCTTCTGCGGCAGAATATAATTTCTGGCATACCCGTCGCTCACCTCGATGGTCTCACCCTTCTTCCCAAGCTTTTTTACGTCCTCTTTCAATATAATCTTCATGAGATCGCCCCTTCCTGTGTCATAGCATCCAGTGTATTTTTTATAATCGAGATCGCCTCCATCAGAGAAACGTCCTCCATCTGGCAGCCGGCAATGTTCATGTGCCCGCCGCCGCCCAATCTCTCCATAATGATCTGCACATTCACTTCGTCTATCGATCTTGCACTGACATAGACCTGATTCTGGTAGTCTGTCAAAACAAAGCTCGCTTTTACTCCTTTGATATTCAGCAGCTCGTTCGCGGCCTGCGCCCCCACCACGGTAGGACTCTGGAGATCTTCACTGGTACAGATGGAAATGGCATACGAATTTTTATAGATCTCCGCCTGACTGACCGTATCGGCCCTCGCCTTATATTCGTTGGCATCCTCCCTGAACAGCTTTCTGACGCGCGTCACATCAGCACCGTTTCTGCGCAAAAACGCCGCCGCCTCAAAGGTGCGCACACCGGTCTTCGTCATAAAATTGTTGGTGTCAATCATAATGCCGGAATACATACAATCCGCCTCATCCGGTCTGATCCGGATGTTATCGCCGATGTACTGCAGAATTTCCGATACCATCTCGCAGGCCGACGACGCATAGGCCTCCACATAAGACAACGTCGCATTTTCTATCGTCTCCGAGCCCCGCCTGTGATGGTCCAGCACCACGATCGATTTGCAGGATTTCAAGAGTCCCGGACACTCCGTAATGCTCGGCTTGTCCACATCCACCACCACCAGCACGGAATTGCTTCCCGCCAGCTCCAGCGCGGTCGTGCTGTTTATGATCATATCTTCCTCATAATCCGGATTATCCCGGAAAAGCTGTACAAAAGGCTGGATCGACGTCGTCACATCATCAATCACAATATGAGCCCTCTTTTCCAGCGTGAGGGCAATCCGGTAGATCCCCACCGCCGAACCGAAGCTGTCTATATCCGCCAGACGGTGTCCCATAATGATCACACGGTCTTTGCCGGTAATGATCTCCCGCAGCGCCTGCGCTTTCACACGGGCTTTCACCCTGGTATTCTTCTCTACCTGCTGGCTCTTACCCCCGTAATAAGCGACGTTCTCCGGCGTCTTCACCACCGCCTGATCACCGCCGCGCCCCAGCGCCAGATCGATCGCGTTCCGCGCGAACTCGTAATTCTGCGCGTAGGTCAGGCCATCCAGGCCCATACCGATACTCAGCGTGACAGCCATTTCGTTACCGATATTGACCGTCTTCACATCCTCCAGCACGTCAAAACGGTCGCCTTTCAGCTGCTCCACCGCTTTTTTTCGCATGATGACAAGATATTTATCTTTTTCCAGCTTTTTCGCAATGCCGTCCAGCGCGGAAATATATTTATTCACTTTCCGATCGATCAGGGCTATCAGAAGGGAACGCCGTACTTCCTCCACGCTCTCCAGCGCTTCGTCGTAATTGTCCAGATAGATGAGTCCCACCGCAAGGCTCTGATCGTCAATTTCTCTCAGCGCGATTTTCAGGGCAGTCTCATCAAAAAGGTATATCGCAACCAGGTAGCCATCGTATCCTTCCGCCTCGATGATGTCACTGTTCATCGCCATCTCTTTCAGCGAAATTTTGCGGGCTTTTACATGAAAATCACGATTCTCAAAATCTACATCCATCTCCGTGAAGACATCCCCGTTGCGCCCCGGAAGCTTGTCCCTCGTCATCCCGGGAAACAGCGTAGTGATAGACTTTTTATAGCCTTTCTCCTTATGTACCAGATTTTCAAACTCTTTGTTGGTCCATATCACTTTTCCCTGATCGTCGAGCAACGCATGAGGCAGATCCAGGTCCCGGAGAAGCCTTCTCTGTATCTGTCCATACTGTGTGGCGAAACTGATCAGCTCATTCATAATGACCGGCTTAATATGAAGATACACCGCTGTGTCCGCAATGAAATAGACAACGATAAACGCCGCCAGCAATATCCCCGCTTTCACATCGAATGTAAATACTCCGACGTCGATCAACAGCATAAGAAATCCCATATAGAGCATAAAACTAAATTGGAATTTCAGTTTACCTTTTAATTTTATTTTATTTTTCATAGTTCGTCCTTCACATCATTCCTGAAAACTCATATAGAGTTAGTATACCATTTTTGTCCAAAAGATGCCATCACATTTTATAGGCTATTTTTGTCTAAAAACACTATATTTTGTGCAAAACGTCCTTATTTTGTCAAAAAATGCGTAAAAATACATAAAAATAAACCAACTGCCCTGCAGAGCAGTCGGTTTATCCTCATTCTATATCGCTTATTAATCCTGAATATAAGGCATAATCGCCAGATGTCTCGCTCTCTTGATCGCGGTAGTGAGCGCTCTCTGATGCCTTGCACAGTTTCCGGTAATTCTTCTGGGAAGAATTTTACCTCTCTCAGATACATACCTTTTTAATTTGGCCGCATCCTTATAATCGATCACATTATCTTTTCCACAAAAAACACAAACTTTTTTTCTTCTGCGAATTCCGCCTCTTCTCTTCATCGGAGAATCAGCTTTGTCTGTTTTATTATAAGCCATTTGAATGCCTCCTATCTGAACCTGATTTTAATTGAACGGCAGATCCTCATCTATTCCATCCGGAATGTTCATAAATCCGTCTCCCGCTCCGGAAGGTGCCGGTCTGCCGCTTCCTGCATTGCCCCCATCAGAACCCGGATTGCTGTTTTTGCTCTCAGCAAACTCCTGATCCTCCACCACTACTTCCGTAGTGTAAACAGTCTGTCCATCTCTGTTGGTATAACTGCCGGTCTGGATTCTTCCCGACACGGCAATTTTTGTCCCTTTTCTCAGATATCTCTCCGCAAACTCTCCGCTTTTACCAAATGCCACGCAGCTGATAAAATCCGCGGTCTGCTGATTATCACCGCCATTATTGCGGTTGAACCTGCGGTCCACCGCAAGAGTATATCTTGCGATCGCCAAAGGGGATTCCCCCTGAGAATATCTCACTTCGGGATCTCTTGTCAGACGTCCCATAAGTATTACTTTATTCATACGTTCTCCTATTCTATTTCTCGTCCTGTTTCACGCACAAATATCTGATCACTCCGTCCATGATGCGCATACGGCTCTCAATCTCCGCCGGCGCAGACGTCTCAGCATCAAACTGGATGAAGTAGTAGAAGCCCTCTTTCATTTTCTGGATTTCATAGGCAAGTCTCTTCTTACCCCAGTCATCCACATTTGTGATCTGGCCACCGAATCTCTCGATCAGAGCTTTTACTTTTTCTACAACATTCGCTCTGTCCTCTTCCTCGAGTTTTGCGCTAACAACAACGGCTAATTCATACTTTGTCATGTTAGTTACCTCCTTTTGGTCTCTGGCCCCCGCCTGCAGCGAGAGCAAGGAATATATATATCACGGACATATATTTTAGCACGAACGCCTTCCAAAATCAAGCAAATTCAAGCAAATTTAAAAAATATTTTCACATATTAATAACAATTCAGCCCAGGTGTCTACAACTCCGAAAATATCTCCCCGATATTGCCTTTTACAATGAGATCCGCCATCCCGTCTCTCGATGTCGGCGTCTTATTGATGAGCACCAGTTTATTGCCCCGGTAATAATCTATGAGCCCTGCCGCAGGGTAGACCGCCAGGGAAGTCCCGCCAATGATCAGCACGTCCGCCTCCTGAATATGACGCACTGCCGATGATAATGTGTTATTGTCAAGCCCTTCCTCGTAGAGAACTACATCCGGCTTGATCGTCCCGCCACAGTCACACTTCGGGACCCCCTCCGAATTTTTGACTGCCTCCACATCGTAAAACTTTCCGCAGTTTTCACAGTAATTGCGCAGTACGCTGCCGTGCAGTTCCAAAACGTTTTTGCTCCCCGCCTTCTGGTGAAGTCCGTCTATGTTCTGTGTGACGACAGCCTTCAGCTTTCCCTGTGCCTCCCACTCGGCCAGTTTCTTGTGCGCCGCATTGGGCTCCGCGTCCAGATACAGCATCTTGTCTCTGTAAAACTGAAAAAACTCCTCCGTCTTTGACCGAAAGAACGTATGGCTCAAAATGGTCTCCGGCGGATAGGCATACTTCTGATGGTATAATCCGTCCGTGCTGCGGAAATCGGGAATACCGCTCTCCGTAGATACCCCCGCTCCCCCGAAAAACACAATATTGTCACTCTCATCGATCCATTTTTTTAAAATTTCCAATCCCGCCATAATTTTCCCCCCGCCTCATGTAAAGTACATTCACACTGTTTTCTTTTCGGAATATTATACCACTATTGACCTGAAAAATCTATTCACTATAACGCATTTCTCCCCTCGTTTATCCCAAAGCGGATATAGTGCTGATAATACAGCGGAAGATTCTCGCCAAATGCTTTCTGCAGATCGGAATATCTGGCCTTATATGCCAGTACATTGAACATATCAGCTGCCTGTCTGCCCTCACTCATCCCATGTACAATAAAATGATGAAACAGTGCCGGCACATTATTCCCAAATGCCACTTTTAAGTCTCTGTATCTGTCGAGATAGTATTCTGCGTCAAATACAGGCGAATAATCCAGCCCTCCATATACCGTTTCGCCAGACACGGCACCGGTCTGATTCTCATACCAGATGTTCAAATCCACATTGCCTCGAATCCCCGGAATCTGTCCGGCGCTACTGTACTGCCACCCCTCCAGTTTGTGTTTGATCATCGGTTTTTTGTCCGCAGGCGGCTCCGATGATGCCGTCATCTTCTTTCCGGACGGATAACGGGCGACCCAGAAATTACATATGGCCGATGGAGCATATGGTTTAATATAGCTGTTGTAAAATGAAAGCCCTGTATATACGCCAAACTCCAGTCCTGCATTTTCGATAATCTTCTGATATGCCCTGATCATGTCGATCAGTCCCTTACCCAGCCCTTTCTGGATGGGGTCCTCCACATCCAGCCACACTTTTGCCTTTCTTCCTGCCAGAACGGATAACACTCTCTTTGCGTCGTATATCGCTTTTGATTCTGCAGCGGCGTAAGAATAGTTATACACCCCCTCAACAGGAATTCCCGCCGACCGGCAGCCGGCCCAGTTGCTCTCAAACTGTTTGTCCGGATTTAAGTCCTTTCGGACTATCTTCAATATCGCTCCCTCCATTCCGGATTCTTTCACCTTCTTCCAGTCAATATGTCCATTGTAATCCGATACATCGATCACTTTCCTCAATTTATTACCCCTCCTGACTTTCCATTGCCACAGTATCCGTCTATCTCTCGCTTATAATATATGCATCCGGAGTATTCGGAGTCACATCTTTCAGGCTCCTGCCGATATTAAGATTTTATTGAGATCTGCATTGGCCTCAATAAAATCTCAATACTTTTTTTATAAAAACAACGGATCTTAAGACAAAATTTATAGTAAAATAAAAGAAACGTATATACATACTGCACATCAGGAAGCAATTTGGTAAATAGTCAAGAGTTATTTTAAAAAGATTTTCAGGGAAAAGGGTAACCTTAATAAACCT
>RAZE01000015.1 GCA_003611955.1 bacterium 1XD8-76 | reverse complement strand
AGAAGGTTGAGGTTTCAAAGAGGATGGAGAAAGGATTTCAGTGTTCGGTTTTGAGGGGACAGTTCCTCAGGTTTACATTGGCCCAGTGGCTCAGTTGGTTAGAGCGTCGCCCTGTCACGGCGAAGGTCGTCGGTTCGAGTCCGATCTGGGTCGTTTATCTTGGGATCTTAGCTCAGCTGGGAGAGCATCTGCCTTACAAGCAGAGGGTCATAGGTTCGAGCCCTATAGGTCCCATTTAAAAAAATGCTGGTGTAACTCGAAGGCCGGATCAAGCGAATCAGTTGTAGAGTATTTGCCTGATGAAATACGCCGATGTGGCTCAATTGGCAGAGCAGCTGATTTGTAATCAGCAGGTTAACGGTTCGAGTCCGTTCATCGGCTTTGTGATAGATAATAATGTATATGGATGGATTCCCGAGTGGCCAAAGGGGACAGACTGTAAATCTGCTGCAAATTGCTTCGGTGGTTCGAATCCACCTCCATCCAGTCGGCGTAAGCCGTATAATTAAATATCGCGGGGTGGAGCAGTCTGGAAGCTCGTCGGGCTCATAACCCGAAGGTCATAGGTTCAAATCCTGTCCCCGCTACTAAGGCGAAAGCCTGATGCCCAGATAGCTCAGTTGGTAGAGCAGAGGACTGAAAATCCTCGTGTCACTGGTTCGATTCCGGTTCTGGGCATTTGTTGACCCTTATAGATACTATATTATAGTGTTTATAAGGGTTTTATTTTGGCTGTTTTGTGCTATACTTATGGAGATGACACAACAGAAATTAGAGTATTTTGCGGGAAGAGACTTGACATGAGAACGCTAAAAACGTATATGACAGAGCACAAAAAGGAGAAGCGCAGAAAATATTTTGAGAGACAGAAAAGAATTCAGAACGAGCTGCGATACTACGCTTCGGATATTCTGCATTCAGAAAATTTTGATAAAAGCAAAAATAACATGCAGCATGGCTCGATATCGGTAAAAGAACACAGTCTTCAGGTGGCGCGGCAAAGCGTACTCCTCTCGGAATGGCTGAGGATAGAACATAACCGCAGGGATCTGGTGCGGGGAGCACTGCTGCACGATTATTTCCTGTATGACTGGCACCATATCGACAGAGAAAATCCGCACAGACTGCATGGATTTCACCATCCGTTGAGGGCGCTTCGGAATGCGGAGCGGGAATATGAACTGACAGACAGACAAAGAGAGATCATTGTAAAACACATGTGGCCGCTCACCATAAAACTGCCTATGTGCAGGGAGGCCTGGGTCGTGACGGCGGCAGACAAATACTGTTCTTTTCTGGAGACGGTTCATCTGCAAAAGGGACATCGGAGAAAAAAGAAAAAGTGAAAAGCCTGTGGGAAGAATTAATTCAATACGGAGAATCAGATTACTATCCGTTCCATATGCCAGGGCATAAGCGTCTCCCGGAGGAAGACGCGCTGCCTCCGCATAAAAGTTTTCTTTCGCCCCTCTATAAGTGTGACATCACCGAGATCGAGGGGTTTGACAATCTGCATGATGCCGGGGGACTATTGCTCTCACTGCAGCAAAAGAGCGCCGGTGTCTACCATGCGGAGCAGAGCTTTTTTTTGATAAACGGCAGTACCTGCGGAATTTTGAGCGCTGTTTCGTCGATAGCGCGGGATGACAAAAAGATACTGGTGGCCAGAAACTGCCACAAATCGGTATATAACGCCATAAGGATCAACCGTCTCCAGGCGGAGTATCTGTGGCCCGGGAGAATCGAGGATTTCGACATTCAGGGGGAGATCACTGCGGAGCAGATAGAGAAGCATCTGAGCGGGAGAGAGGATATCTGCGGTGTGGTGGTCACTTCGCCCACCTATGACGGGATCGTATCGGATATCTGCGAAATAGCAAAGGTGGTACATGGGCATGGGATTCCTTTGGTCGTGGACGAGGCGCACGGAGCGCATTTTGTGTTGTCGAAGAAGGCGCCGCGAAGTGCGGTGGAGTGCGGGGCGGATATCGTTATAAACAGTGTTCACAAGACATTGCCCTCTCTGACGCAGACCGGGCTTTTGCATGTGCAGGGGAGTATTATCGACAGGGAGAGACTGAGAGACTGTTTGAGCGTCTACCAGAGCAGCAGCCCGTCGTACCTTCTCATGGCGAGCATCGATCGCTGCATTGACTTTATTCTGGAACAGGGACCGGAGAGATACGATAGACTGCTGGATCTCAGGGCGCGGATCGATGAGAGGGCGAAAAGATTATCCTGCATTCGGATCATGCCCGCAGGGGAGAGGAGGGATCCCGGGAAGCTGGTCCTTTCGGTGAACGGAACGGAGATGACAGGACAGGAATTGTACCGGACCCTGTACGACAAATATCATCTCCAGATGGAAATGGGTGCCCCCTCCTATGCGCTGGGGATTTTGACTGTCATGGATGCGAAGGAGGGCGTGGAGAGACTTCTGGATGCGCTGGAGAATATTGACGGGAGGCTGTCTGTTTCTTCCGAAGGGAATGAAAAAGAGAAGGATATCTATTGTGGGAGGCCCGCCGCTTCCGGGCTGAGTATTTATGAGGCTCTGTGTAGGGAGAGAGAATGGATCCGGCCGGAGGAAGCCGCCGGAAGGATCAGCGGAGGATTTCTCTATTTTTATCCTCCCGGCATCCCTGTCCTTGTGCCCGGAGAGATCATAGACGGAGAGCTTGTCCGCAAAATGAAAAGGATCAGGAAAAGAAAGGAATATCTTACAGGAATTTCGCGGGAAGGGAAAATATGTGTTTTAAAAAAGGCGTAAGAAAAGCTTCTTTTAAGATAGAAAATATGGTAAACTGTAAATAGTTACGCACAGGGATAAAAGCGCTGCGGTGCAGAGGTTTTTATGGGAAAGATCATTTATCTTATGGGAAAAAGTTCATCGGGAAAGGACACCGTCTACAAGAGACTTCTGGAACAGAAGGAACCCGTGCTTCACACGGTGGTTCTCTACACGACGAGACCTGTCCGGGCGGGAGAGACGGACGGCACGGAATACCATTTTACGGATGAGGCCGGCTTTCAGAAGATGCGGGAGGAAGGCAAGGTAATAGAGGACAGAGTGTATCATACGGTGCAGGGACTGTGGCGCTATTTTACCGTGGTGGAGCGGGAGACTTTTGAGGCGGAGAAAAATTATCTGATGATAGGAACGCTTGTGTCCTATGAGAAGGTGCGGGACTATTTTGGCGGGGAGAAGATGGTTCCCGTGTTCATCGATCTGGATGACGGAGAGCGTCTGCAGCGGGCGCTGGACCGGGAGCGGGCGCAGGGAGAGCCCCAGTACGAGGAGATGTGCCGGCGGTTTCTGGCGGACGTGCAGGATTTCAGCGAAGAAAAAATCGCGGCGGCAGGAATAGAGAGACGTTTTATGAATGATGATCTGGACAGATGTCTTTCGGAAATCTTAGAATATATCAAAGAGGAGCTTTGTTGTGGACATTAAGGTGAATCAACTGACACAGGTGTCACAAGTACCGCAGGTGGAGAGAGAGACAACGTCGGACGGCACTTTTAAATTTACACTGGCGAGCCGTGTGGAGGAACAGGAGCTGCAGGCGAGACTGACGGCGCTCATGGAAGAGATCACGATGCAGGGAAAACGGCTCGGGAAACGCCGGGATGTGAAAGATATGAAGCGATATCGGGGTCTGATCAAGGATTTTCTGAACGAGGTAGTGAGCCGCTCTCACAGTTTCACCAGAGAAAACTTTCTGGACAGAAGGGGAAGACATCGTGTATACGGGATTATCAGACTGATCGATCAGAATCTGGATGATCTGGCTCAGGAACTTATGAAAGATGAGAAGGATAATCTTCTGATTCTCAGCAAGATAGGAGAAATAGAAGGACTGTTGTTGGATATTTTTACCTGAGAAAGGTAAATGCGGAAGCAGAGGTGGGGATTATGCGCGGTTTTAAGGATATTATCGGGCAGGAACACATAAAAGAATATTTACAGAATGCGATTTCCCGGAAGAAAATTGCACATGCCTATATTATTCAGGGGGAACGCTTTTCCGGGAAGGAATTCATAACAAAGGTTTTTGCGGCGGCTCTGCAGTGTGAGAAGCAGGGGACGGAGCCCTGCGGGGAATGCCGTTCCTGCAGGCAGGTTCAGAGCGGCAATCAGCCGGACATTATTTATCTGAGGCATGAAAGACCGAATTCGATCGGCGTGGAGGACGTGCGCAGCCAGATCAACAGCGATATCGCGATCATGCCCTACAGCAGCCCCTATAAGATCTATATTATAAACGAGGGAGAGATGCTGACGGATCAGGCGCAGAATGCGCTGTTGAAGACGCTGGAGGAGCCTCCGGCCTACGCGGTGTTAATTATTTTGACGACGAATCTGGAAGCGCTTCTGCCGACGATTCTGAGCCGCTGTGTGGTGCTCCATATGAAACCGGTGCAGGATGGGCTTGTAAAAGAATATCTGAAAAAAGAGCTGATGATACCGGACTACAAAGCTGACATATGTGTCGCTTTCGCGAGGGGAAACATCGGGCGGGCAAAGCAGCTTGCCAGCAGCGAAGATTTTGAAAATATCCGGAACGAAGCGCTGAGCCTCGTGAAAAATATCCGGAATATGGAATTGCACGAAGTGATGGCGGCGGTCAGAAAAATCGGAGAGTACCATCAGATGAACATAAATGAGTACCTGGATGTGATTTCGATATGGTATCGCGATGTTCTTCTCTTTAAGGCGACAAATGATACAAACCACTTGATTTTCAGGGAGGAAATACAGTATATTAGAAAGGCGGCTGACAAGAGCGCCTACGAGGGGATCGAGAATATATTGAAGGCGCTGGAGAGCGCAAAAAGCAGATTGCATGCCAATGTAAATTTTGATCTGGTGATGGAATTGTTGTTTATCACCATTCAGGAAAACTAATTGCATAAGGCGGAATGTGAGGTTATAGATGAAAGTAATCGGTGTACGATTCCGTACGGCGGGCAAAATTTATTATTTTGATCCGCGGGAATTTACAATAAAAAGAGACGATCATGTGATCGTGGAGACAGCCAGGGGAATTGAGTTCGGCACAGTGGTTATGCCGCCCAGGGACATCGAGGAGACGAGGGTAGTGCAGCCTTTGAAACCCGTATTGCGGCTTGCATCGCAAAAGGATATGGAGCAGGAAGCGACGAACAGAAAGAAGGAAAAGGAAGCGTTCCGGATCTGCCTGGAAAAGATTAAGAAGCATAATCTGGAGATGAAGCTGATCGACGCGGAGTACACTTTTGACAACAACAAAGTGCTGTTTTACTTTACGGCGGACGGGAGGATCGATTTCAGGGAACTGGTAAAAGATCTCGCTGCTGTCTTTAAGACGAGAATTGAGCTTCGCCAGATCGGAGTGCGGGACGAGACGAAGATCGTGGGGGGCATCGGCATTTGCGGCAGGCCGCTATGCTGCCATACCTATCTGTCAGAGTTCGCGCCGGTTTCCATCAAGATGGCGAAGGAGCAGAATCTGTCCCTGAACCCGACTAAGATTTCCGGCGTCTGCGGACGATTGATGTGCTGCCTCAACAACGAGGAAGAGATCTACGAGGAGCTGAACCGCAAACTGCCGAATGTGGGGGATTATGTGACGACCGAGGACGGGCTGAAGGGCGAAGTGCACAGCGTCAACATACTGCGCCAGCTTGTGAAAGTACTGGTGGAAGTCAACGATGAGAAAGAGCTCAAAGAGTACAAGGTGGAGCAGCTGCGGTTTAAACGGCGCCATAAGAACAAAAAAGGCGACACATCCACAGAAGAGCTGAAAGAGTTGAAAGAACTTGAAAAATTAGAGAAGAAAGAGAAAAAGGAACAGCTGTCCAAGCTCGATGAGTAGGAATGCGTTATGGAAGAAAGTAAACTGATCATGCCCGGTGAGCGGGTAGATGATCTGCAGAGAAACGGATATCGCATTATCCAGGACCCGGGGCGCTTCTGTTTTGGGATGGACGCTGTACTTCTCGCCGGCTTTGCGAGGGATGCCAGAGGGGATGGACTTCTGGATATCGGCACGGGAACGGGGATTCTGCCGCTCCTGATGGAGGCCAGGACAGAAATTTCCCATCTCTGGGGGATCGAGATTCAGAGAGAAAGTGCGGATATGGCAAGGCGGAGCGTAAAGCTGAACGGTCTGGAGGATAAGATAGAGATTATAACAGGAGATATCAGAGAGGCTGACAGGTTGTTTGAGGCGGCCTCTTTTGATGTGATAACCTGTAACCCTCCCTATATGATCGGGCAGCACGGTCTGCGGAACACGGATATGTCAAAGACTATCGCGCGCCATGAAGTGTGCTGTACTTTTCGGGATATCGCTCTGATGACCGCAAAATTGCTGATGCCGGGAGGGCACTTTTATCTGGTTCATCGCCCTTTTCGCCTCGCGGAAATTCTTGTGACGATGACCGAATGCCGATTGGAGCCGAAACGTATGCAGCTTGTATATCCCTTTGTTGACAGGGAACCCAATATGGTTCTGATTGAGGCGGTAAGAGGCGGAAAGTCCAGGATAAAAGTGGAGAAGCCGTTGATCGTCTTCCAAAGCCCGGGTGTCTACACACCTGAGATCCATGACATTTACGGCTATTAGAAAGCGCAGCCGCGGAAAGGAAACAAATGCCCGGAACATTATATCTGTGCGCCACCCCCATCGGAAATCTGAAAGATATGACGCCGCGTGTCCTGGAGACGTTGGCGGCGGTGGATCTGATCGCGGCGGAGGACACGAGAAACAGTATCAAGCTATTAAATCATTTTCATATTAAGACATCTATGACAAGCTACCATGAATATAATAAAGTGGAAAAGGCACAGGTACTTGTGCAGAAGATGAAGGAGGGGCAGAATGTCGCCCTGATTACGGACGCGGGGACACCGGCCATCTCGGACCCCGGGGAGGTGCTTGTAAAACTCTGTCAGAGGGAAGGTATTACCGTGACATCCCTGCCAGGGGCGGCGGCCTGCATCACGGCTCTGACGTTATCCGGGTTATCGACGGGGCGATTCTGTTTCGAGGGGTTTCTGCCTTCAGAAAAAAGAGAGAAGGCAGAGATTCTGGAACTGCTGGAAGGGGAGACGAGGACGATAATCCTGTACGAGGCTCCGCATCACCTGAAGCGCACGCTGCAAGAGCTCTATGAGGCGCTGGGGGACAGAAATATTACGATCTGCAGGGAGCTGACCAAAAAATTTGAGACGGTGATACCGACTACGCTGAAGTCTGCGGTCGCCCTCTATGAGGCGGAAGAGCCCCGCGGGGAATATGTTCTTGTAGTAGAGGGAAAAAGCCTCCAGCAGAAGAGAAAAGAGCGCCAGGAGAGCTTTTTAAGCCTCAGCATCGAGGAGCATATGAGGAGATATGAGGAGGCGGGAATGGAACGAAAAGAGGCGATGAAAGCGGTGGCAAAGGACAGGGGAGTAGGTAAACGAGAAATTTATCAGTATATGCTTGACAAATAGGAAAAGCCTAACTATACTCTGTATAGACCAAAAAGTCGTCTGCTTAAAAACCAACCCGAAGCAGAAATAATGTGATAAGGCTAGATGAAAAAGGAGACAAGGAAATGTTAGAAAAAATTGCGGCAATCATAGAAGAGCAGCTGGGAACGGTGGATGCGAGCGAGATCACGGAAGAGACTTCCTTCAAGGATGATCTGAACGCGGATTCCCTGGATTTATTTGAGCTGGTTATGCAGTGTGAAGAGGAATATGGAGTGGAGTTCCCCTCTGACGATCTGGAAAACATCAAAACTGTCGGGGATGTGATCCGGTTTATCAAGGATCAGGGGATCGATGCCTGAGCGATATGAAATAGAGAGAGTCTATGCAGAAGCTTCTGAACTTTATGTACGGTTCGGAAGCTTTTTTTATGGGAAACGGTTTACAAGAGGAGACAAATAGTGATATATAATGATTATGGACACACAGACGTCCAAATAATAAAAAGGAGAGAGAAGAAATGAGTTACATCGAAACGTACCAAAAATTTTCCAAAGCCATTGTGGAAGAGCACGCATCGATCTTTTCACAGCTGGATATGGAACAACTCAAAACCTTCGTGGACGCCATCGTTGAGGCGAAGCATATTTTCGTCCACGGAACGGGAAGGGAAGGTATTTCCATGAGAGGATTCGTGATGAGGCTTGCGCATCTCGGGAAACCCGCCTACTGGCTGATGGATGATACCACGATCGGAATGCACGAGGGAGACCTGTTTATCATCTGCGACGGCAGAGGGGATGTGGGCATCCACAGAAGGATCGTGCAGCAGGCGAAAAAGACGGGGGCGAAGATCGCCATGGTGACGGCCCTGCCGGAGGGAAACCTTGCGAAGAATTATGCGGATATCATACTGTTCGTGCATTCTACGGTGTATATGGACGAGAAGCATGCGGAGCCGGACGCACCGAAGCAGCATGATGTGGTTTTGACAGAACAGCCCATGGGAAATCAGTATGAACAGCACATCTATCTGTTGATGGACATTATAGCGATCCTTGTGAAAGATGAGATGGGACTCAGCTATGATGACATGGAGGCAAACCACAGAAACATAGAGTAAATTTTTTTGCGGCGGCAAGAAACCGGTTTCATCAACGGGAAGAAAGGAGAAAAAATGAAAAACGAAAAGGTGAAAAAGATCATCATCGGCGGAGATCCCGGCGGGTTCGATCTGAAAAACGCGATTCGGGACCATCTGGTGCAGCAGGGTTATGATATCACGGATGTGGACCCGGAGAGCCCGGATCTGTTTCAGGATGTGGCGGTAAAAGTGGCCGAAGGCGTGCAGAGCGGAACCTATGACAGAGGCATCGCCATCTGCGGAACGGGCATGGGCGTGAGCATTATCTGCAACAAACACCGGGGTGTTTACGCGGCCTTATGTGAGAGCGTGTACCAGGCGAGAAGGGCTAAACAGGTGAACAATACCAACGTTCTGTGCATGGGCGGCTTCATCGTGGGGCCTGAGATGGGTAGAGTGATGGCGGACGCATGGCTGGAGGCAGAGCATATGCAGGGGCTTACCCCGGAGATGGCGGCTATCGTGGAGAAGGAGTTTGACCAGCTGGTGGAATTTGAGAAGACCGTATACTGAGAAGAGATATTTATCTATAGTGCACAAAAATACGGATCGTTTTTTGGTGAAAACATAGAATAGAGCGCAGAACCGGAAGAAATGGGTTGACAAATTGTTTAAAAGCGGGTATTCTTAACGAAGATGTAACCGGTTTCACAAGAAAAATACCCATAAGAATTAAGAGGTAATGAGAGATGGGAAATGTTACGATTACTGATATTGCGAGGGAAGCCGGTGTATCGAAGGCAACTGTCTCGAGAGTGCTGAACAGGTCTGCTTCCGTGGACAGCGGCACCAGAGAGCGGGTGGAGGAGATCATCCGAAAAAAAAGGTATTCTCCCTCGACGGTGGCCAGAAACCTTTCTTACGGAACCAGTTCTATTGTGGGAATTATTGTGCCGGAGATCGACAACCCGTTTTTCGGGGAACTATTGCGGGGAGCTTCCAGCATTGCGGATAAAAACGATCTGACGCTGATGTGTTTCAACTCGGATGACAATGCGGAAAAAGATTATAAGGCATTGAAGACGCTGAAGGATTACCGGGTCAGGGGGATGCTCTATACGCCCGCCACGGATTACGATACATCGGAACAGAGAAAAACGGTGACCAGGCTGATCGAGGGTCTGGATGTTCCGGTGATTTTGATGGACAGGGAGCCGGCGGCGTTTGAACGGTTTGACGGTATCTTTTTTGAAGACAGAAAGAGCATGTATGAGGCGACGGAGAAGCTGATATTGGCAGGACACAGGAAGATCGGCATCATAAATGCTTCCCTGGACAGAGGCCTCGCCCGTATCAGGCAGGCGGGATACCGGGACGCGCTGGAAAAGTATCAGATCCCCTATGATGAGAGTTATTGCTATTTTGGGGACTATTCCGTCTCGCAGGCTTACAGACATGCCTGTCAGATGCTGGATATGGAGAATCGTCCCACCGCGGTCGTGACCTGCAACAACAATATCAGCATGGGATTTTTAAAGGCTCTGCAGGAACATGGCATGAAAATTGCGGAGGATATCGCCTGTATCGGGCTGGACAGGATAGAAGCCCTTGACATCATCGGCAGCGGATTTAATTTTATCAGACGGGATGCCGGGGAGATGGGAAAAAAAGCGATGGAGATGCTGATCCATAAGATGGCTTTTCCCAACGGAGCGGCACAGAAAGTATATCTGGATTCGGAGGTTGTGATCCGGAAACTGTAAACAGAAGATATCCGGCATTCCGGATATCTGTCACAGAGCCCATTAAGGGATGCAGAAATGCATATACATATAAAACTTAAAAGGAGGAACAGGAACATGAAAAAGAAAATTGCGTTATTCTTAGTTGCAGCGATGACCGTTTCCACACTGGTTGCCTGCGGCAACAGCGCAGAAGAAGCTCCGGCTGCAGCTACGGAGGAAGCGGCAGCGGCAGAGGAAGCACCCGCGGAGGAAAGCTCGGGGGGGTAGAAGAGGCACCGGCAGAAGCAGGAGATAACGACCTGTTTAACGTTGCGAACTACAAATCTGACAAAGACAAATCTGAATGGACGATTGCGGTTGTCACAAAGGACAACACAGCAGACTGGTTCAAGCGTATGGAGCTCGGTGTAAACGAGTACGGCGAAGAGTCCGGCATCAATGTCATCCAGAAAGGTCCGGCTAACGCGGATGCAGCTTCTCAGGTAGAAGTGGTGGATAACATGATCGACCAGGGCGTAGACGCACTCTGCGTGGTGCCGATCGATCCCGGTGCGCTGGAAGCTTCCTTAAAGAGAGCTATGGAGCAGGGAATCGTCGTAATTTCTCACGAAGCATCCAACCTTGAGAACACCTTATTTGATACGGAAGCATTCACGGCTGACAATTTTGGCGCAGCGATCATGGACGCTCTGGCAGAGGATATGGGTGAAGAAGGCAAGTACGCAATGATGGTTGCCTACACGACTTCCACAACGCACATGGAATACGCAAACGCTCAGTACAATCGCCAGGTAGAGGCATATCCGAACATGGAACTGATCAACGACGGAGCTATCCCCACCTGCGAATCTGAAGAATCTATCGATACCTCTTATGAGAGAGCAAAAGAAGTGTTAAAGGCTAACCCTGACCTGAAAGGCTTTACAGGAGTAGCTTCCACAGACTGCCCCGGTATTGCGAAGGCAGTGGAAGAGCTGGGTCTTGACGTAAAGGTAGTCGGTGTGGGAACACCGAACAGCTTTAAGCCTTATGTTATGTCCGGCACGATCACAAAGGTGAAACTTTGGGATCCGAAGGTATCCGGTTACGTAATGTGCAAACTGGCAGCAGATATTCTTGCCGGCGAGGACATTGGAGACGGTGACGGATTTAACGCGGGCGTGGAAGGCTATGAGAGCATGAGCCTTTCCCAGGGAATCAACAGATGCCTGATCGGTCAGGCGGATATCACTCTGACAACAGAGAATATCGATGACTACGATTTCTAAACGGTGACACTGTAAAAAACAAAAAGTATGCGGGAGCCGCGCATGAGATGTTCAGGCGCGGCTTTCGCAATGTAAGACAGGGTTAAAAGTAACAGGAGGTATCATGGAAAACATACTCGCTGTAAAGGGGATAAAAAAATCTTTCGGTGGTGTTCATGCGCTGAAGGGAGTAGATTTAACGATCAAAAAGGGGGAGACGCATTGTCTCGCCGGCGAAAACGGGTGTGGAAAATCGACGATCATCAAAGTGATATCCGGGTTTTATAAGCCCGACGGCGGCACGATCGAGGTGGACGGGAAAAGCTATCCGGTCATGACTCCGGGGGATGCGATCAAAGCGGGCATTCAGGTGATCTATCAGGATTTTTCCATTTTTCCCAATCTGACGGTTATCGAGAACCTGGCGTTCAATCAGGTTCTGGCGAACGGCAAAAAATTTGTGAATAAGAAGGAGTTCCGGAAGATAGCGGAGGAAGCGGTTGCCAAGATCAATTTCAATGTGGATATGGACGCGCTGGTGGAGACGCTCCCGGTTGCGGATAAGCAGCTGATCGCAATCTCCCGCGCGCTTTTGGATAACGCTAAGCTGATCATCATGGATGAGCCGACGACGGCACTGACAAAGAAGGAAGTAAAGCGGCTTTTTGAGATCATAGCCGATCTGAAAAAGAACGGGATCACGATTCTGTTTGTATCTCACAAACTGGATGAGGTATTTGAGATTTCGGACAGTATTACGATTCTGCGAAGCGGGGAAAACGTGATTTCCTGTCCTGCCTCCGAGATGACGGAAGAGAAATTTGCCTACTATATGACCGGACGGCACTTTGACAACCAGGAACTGATGGACAATAAGAAGAAAGAATTCGGCGAGGAGGTCCTCCGCGTGGAGAATCTGAGCGCGCCGGGATTTGAAAATATCAGTTTTTCATTACATAAGGGAGAGATTCTGGGGGTTACGGGACAACTGGGTTCCGGACGTACGGAATTGTCGCTGTCGTTGTTCGGCCTGAATAAACCGACCGCGGGAAAAATCGTGGTGGAGGGAAAGGAAGCAAAACTGACAGATGTGTCAAAAGCGGAGGAACTGGGGATCGCTCTTGTTCCGGAAGACCGCCTGACGGAGGGACTTTTCCTGCCTCAGTCCATCATTAAAAACATAACGGTCACAAGATTTGACGCTCTGGCCAGCAAGATCGGTTTTGTCCGCGGCGACGCTCTTGTGGAGGAATCTGCAAAGTGGGTGAAAGAGCTGGGCGTCGCGACAAAGAATCATGAATTTCCGGTACAGACGCTCTCCGGCGGAAACCAGCAGAAAGTGGTGCTTGCAAAATGGCTTGCGAACAGCCCCAAAATACTGATCCTGAACGGCCCGACAGTGGGCGTGGACATCGGCGCAAAGTACGATATCCATAAACTGCTGCATAAACTGGCGGCGGAGGGCATGGCGATCATCGTGGTATCGGATGATACGGCAGAAGTCATCGCAACCTGTGACAGCGCCATTGTGATGCATGACGGGAGAATAACCGGCGTACTGGAAAACGATGATCTGACGGAAGCCAAACTGGCGGAAGCTGCGATATAGGGGGTGAGATGAGATGAAAAAGCAGATGAATAAAGTTTTAAGACAGACAGAGTTCTGGGTATTTCTCATTATTATTTTTCTGGCTCTGATCATACAGGCGCGTTCCGGGGCATTTTTTGCGAACAATAATATCGTGGATATCATGCGTTCCATGATCTGTCCCTCCCTGTACGCGGTGTGCGCTCTGCTCGCGTTCGTCAGCACGGGGCCGGATGTGTCCTTCCCGCTGATCGCCGCGCTGAGCAGTTATCTGGCGATCACGATCTCGATCAGGACGAACTACGACGGACCGTGGTTTGTCGTATACCTGATCGGAATGTTCTTTGGCGCGTTGATGGGGGCGCTCAACGGTTTTATCATAGTGAAATATAAATTCCCCAGTCTGATCGTCACCCTTGGCACCTCCTCTCTTTTCAGCGGTATTCTTCTGGGAACCTTTGAGGCGGCGCGTATGGATCTGCCGTCCACTCTGCAGAGATTTGCCGAGCTGTCCCTGCTGACGGTGAAAAATGAGAAGACGGGACTGGGTTCCACGCTTCCGATGACTTTCCTGATTCTGGTGGCAGTCTACATTGTGGCGTACCTTGTGCTGAACTATACGATGGTGGGCCGCGGCGTCTACGCGATCGGCGGCGACGAAGTTTCGGCGGAACGGGCAGGCTTTAATGTGAAGAAGATTCGTTTCGGGATCTTTGTTGTCAACGGCATGATAGCCTCCGTGGCGGGGCTGTGTTATGCGGTCATGTCCATGAGATATCTGCCGAATGAGTATGCGGGAGGCGAGATGGTAGTGATCGCCGCCATCATTCTGGGCGGAACAAGGATGACCGGCGGTATCGGTACACTGAAAGGCTGTATTCTCGGCACGCTGCTTTTGACGATGGTGACAAACAGTCTGATTCTGGTGGGCATTTCCGTATACTGGCAGAAAGTTTTTATCGGCGCGATTATTATTATCGGAACAGCTATTCCGGCAATTCAGACTCTGTTCGGGAAAACGAAGGAGAAGAAAGTGAAAGGCGGTGAAGCAGCATGAAAAAGAAGATAAAAATAGATGATAATATTTTCAGATTGATCATTATTCTGATTGTTTTTTTGCTCATTGCCGGAATTACAAAAGGGAATTCATTTTTGAAGGTTTCCATCTTCCAGACAATGGGAAGACAGATGGCAGAATACGGCCTGATGGCTATAGGCTGCGGCATCTGTATGATATCGGGAGGAATTGACCTCTCCTGCGTTTATGTGGCGAATTTGTGCGGCATCTGCGCGGCGCTCCTGATGCAGAAGAACGAGAGCGCGATCCTGCCCGCTATTTTGCTGGCGATTGTGATCGGCGCTGCCTGCGGCGCATTCAACGGATTTTTGATCTCTTATCTGAAAATACCGCCGATGTTGGCGACCCTCGGTTCCTATCAGCTGTTTCAGGGAATCTCCGTGGTGCTCTCCAACGGAAGCACGGTCAGCGGCGCTCCTTCCGCGTACACGGACTTCGGGATGAAGACGGTGGCGGGAATTCCGGCCGCGTTCCTTGTCTTTGTGCTGATCATTATCATTATGAGCGTGATCATGGGAAGGACAAAATTCGGCGCGAGAGTATTTCTGGTGGGTACCAACGCAAAGTGCGCTATCTTTGCGGGAATTAAGAACAGGTCCATCATTATCAAGACCTATATGATCTCCGGTATCGTCTCCGGCTGCGCGGGATTACTGTCGCTTGCGAGAATCAACTCCGCGAAGGCGGATTTCGGTACGAGCTACACGATGCAGTGTATCCTGATAGCGGTGCTCGGCGGCGTAAACCCGAACGGAGGATTCGGCACGATCCCCGGCATCGCGATCGCGGTACTGATCCTTCAGGTGTTATCTTCCTACCTGAACACGTTCCCCGATGTCAGCAACTATTACAGAGACTGTATCTGGGGAATCGCGCTGATCGGCGTGCTTATCCTGAACTATACGATCAACAAAAAGAAGTCGGATAAACTTGCCAAGATGGGGTCTTAAGAGTTATTGTTAAAAAGAGAAAAGGAGGCGACGGAAAGTATGAAATATGGAATTTATTTTGCGTATTGGGAGAAGGAATGGTTTGCAGACTATAAAAAGTATATCGACAAGATCGCGGATCTGGGATTTGACATCCTGGAGATATCCTGCGGGGCGTTCAATAACACCTACACGACGGATGAGCAGTTGTATGAGTTGAGGGATTACGCGAAAGAGAAAAATGTGATCCTGACGGCGGGCTATGGCCCCCAGCCATCCCAGAACCTGGGTTCTGCGGATCCGGCTGTCCAGGAGAACGCGCTGCAGTTTTTCACGGAGACGCTGCATAAGCTGAAAAAAATGGACATCAAGGCGCTGGGCGGAGGACTTTACTCCTACTGGCCTGTGGATTACTCGAAGCCCGTCGATAAGGAGGGAGATTTTGAGAGATCTGTCGCCAATATGAAGAAGGTGGCGAAAGTCGCGGAAGAATGCGGCGTTGTGCTTGGAATGGAAGTGCTGAACCGGTTCGAGGGTTATCTCTTAAATACCTGCGACGAGGCGATCCGCTATGTGGACGCTGTGGGAAGCAAAAATGTGCAGATCATGCTGGATACGTTCCACATGAGTATCGAGGAGGACAACATCGCGGCGGCAATCCGGAAAGCGGGCGATAAACTCTGCCATCTGCATCTGGGAGAGAGAAACCGGAAAGTGCCGGGGAAGGGAACGATGCCCTGGGACGAGATCGGGCAGGCTCTCCGCGATATCAACTATCAGCATGCGGCTGTGATGGAACCGTTTGTTATGCCGGGCGGAACGATCGGGAGCGAGGTAAAGGTCTGGAGAAATCTGGTGGAGGATACCTCGGAGGCGGCTCTGGATGCGGACGCAAAGGGCGCTCTTCAGTTTGTGAAACATGTATTTGAACTGTAACAACAGGGAAGACTGATAAAATGCCGTATATGGATCCTTCCGTATACGGCATTTTCGCGGCGGAAGGAGAGAAAACATGAAAGAAGTACAATATTTACTGGATGTTCTGGAGGAATTAAAGGAGAACGCAGAACAGGTGGACGAGAGAGAGGTCGAGGAGATGGCGGCAGCCATACTGAGGGCAAAACGCGTTTATGTGGCAGGCGCCGGAAGATCCGGCTTTGCCGCGAGGGCTTTCGCAAACAGGCTGATGCATCTGGGGCTCACGGTGTTTTTTGCGGGGGAGCCCACGACGCCAGCCATCGGTGAGGGGGACCTTCTGATCATCGGGTCGGGATCCGGCGAGACGGAGAGCCTGGTTGTGATGGCGCAGAAAGCGAGGAGACTCGGGGCGGATGTGGCGACCGTGACGATCCATCCGGAAGCCTCCATCGGGAAGCTCTCCGCAAGCTGCCTTGTGCTGCCGGGCGCCACGCCGAAGAGCGGCCTCGCCGACACCTGCAAAACGATACAGATCATGGGGAACGCGTTCGAGCAGATGACATGGATCGTCTACGATGTGATCATCATGTATCTGATGAAAAAGCTGGGGATATCGGAGGAAGAGATGTTCGCCAGACATGCGAATCTGGAGTAGAGGAGGACAGGAGAGATGAAATTACAGCTTGCGTTGGACGATACCACGCTGGAAGAAGCGATGGAACTGATCGCGAATGTCCGGGATTACGTGGACATTATCGAGGTGGGCACTCCCATGGTGATGGAATACGGCATGGCCCCTGTACGGGAGCTGAAAAAGCGGTTTCCGGATAAGAAGGTGCTTGCCGACCTGAAAATCATGGACGCCGGGAAATACGAGTCGGAGATTGCGTTTAAAGCGGGAGCGGATTATATCACGGTTCTGGGTGTTACGGACGACGGGACGATCGAGGGATGTGTGGAGGCGGCGAGAGCACACAGAGGTCTTGTGGTGGCGGATATGATCTGTGTGAAGGACGCGGAGGAGAGGATCAGAAGGCTGGAGGAGCTGGGGATAGACATCCTTTCCGTGCATACGGGGGTGGACCAGCAGGCGGCGGGAAGAACGCCGTTGGATGACCTGAAAGTCATGCGAAGGGCGGTGACCGCCGCGGAAATTTCCGTGGCGGGCGGGATCTCCGCGGAGACTCTGCCGGCGTACCTGGAATACAGCCCGGAAATCGTTATCGTGGGCTCCGGGATCACGCATGCGGAAAATCCGAGGAAGGTGGCGGAGAAAATATATAAAATAGTGAGATAAGGCATAAACCGAAAAAAGTATTTCGTAAATAGAATAATATGATTTTGTGGAGTCATACAGGGATAAAGGAACACCTTTGCTTCCGTGGTCATTTCTTTTGTTTCTGTCGGCAGGCATTTCCCAAAAAACATGGCCTTGCAGTCGAACTTCCTGCGATAAGGGTATTCCATCCAGCCTGCCGGAATACTCGTCCGACTTTCGTATGATCGCCTGGTATTCCCCGTCACTGCTCACGATACAGTTCATGACGCTGTGCATGCGGGTGTCCATGAGCTGGTACAATGCAGAATCTTTTTCCGATCCAATCCCTCCTTCCGTGGTGTCGTATCTTAACTCTGTTTTGGCGGGTTGGCAAGTGGAAAAATAAAAAAGCCGGAAAACCGCTTGTAGCGTCCGCCATTTTCTGATATATTATGAAAAATAGTACGCAAAGTTATTTATAAAATTTTCCTGAACATCATTGACAGTGAGGTATATTTCCGTTAATGTTAACATATAAATAAGTCAGTGGTATCACTGATTGGGCTGGTCGAAAGACCCTGGTCCACCGAACGGCGGGGAATTTCCCCGCCATTTTTATTAGGGAAATCTGAGAGGGATGAAGGAAATAATCTATGGCTGAAAAGATTTTAAGTGTTTTTATAGATGAATCGGGCGATTTGGGGCCATATGATTTTCATGCGCCATTTTATCTGGTTGCAATGGTTTTACATAATCAGGATGTGGATATTAGCAAAAATATTGATGATTTGGAGAGTCATTTGACGAACATCGGATATAGGCAGCATGCCATCCATACGGGACCACTGATTCGCAGAGAATCCGTTTATGCTAATGACCTTATGGAAGAAAGAAAACGCCTTTTTAATGCATTATTTAATTTTGCCCGTAAATTGGATTTCCGATATGTATGTGCCAAAATAAGGAAAGACGAATGTCCGGATGTAATTAATTTAACAGCGAGAATATCAAAAGCGATTGCAGGAATACTGAAGGATCATCAAAATTTTTGGGAGCAGTTTAACCGCATTATAATCTATTACGACAATGGGCAGATTGAGCTTACCAAAACTTTGACTTCTGTTTTTAATACGCTTTATGCCCATGTAGAGTTCAGAAAAGTTAAGCCTGTAGATTATAAATTGTTTCAGGCGGCTGACCTGATTTGTACGATGGAACTACTTGCGGAAAAAGCAGAGTCCAATTCATTTTCAAAATCGGAACAGGAATTTTTTTGTTCAGTACGAGACTTTAAAAAGAACTATCTTAAGCCGTTATTGAAGAAATATTTATAGGGAGCAGATGTGTTAGAATGGAAAAGGATATACTGGATTATGCGAAAGACGGCAGACTGACGGAACCGTCAGACGACAAGCGTTATGAATGGCGCAAAATGATTGATGCGGTAAAAGCGTTAGGCAGGCCGCTTACGGACGAGGAGGCTGAGCAGTATCGGGTAAAATAGCATTGGCGTAGCAAAAGCGCAATTTGTCGATTTGTCAAATGGCGAATTGGGGTGGGGTAAATTCCACACAGGTGGGGTAAAAGTCATCATAATCTAACAGCGGCACAGGCGGCAATCTTAAATTGATGCCATAGGAATTTAGGTACTCGCAGGCGAAAGTATTGAAGAATGGCTTAAAATCAAGGGATTTTGAGCGTAGAGGGGTTCACCGGAGTGGTTGGTGCGCCTCTCTTTTTTGCATTTTTGATGCCGCTGATAGTGGGGCGATTGTGGCAAAATTATACTATCACGCAAAAGTCGGCAGTTTCCGTGATAGTATCCGAGTTTTGCGTGAAAGTATAGAGGTTTCCGTGTTTGTTTGGAGTTTCGCCTGTTTGTAGAAAAATGCTGTTGAAATATGGGGGATATTATCGAATTTTGTCAAGGTGTCTTAGTTTCCGGCAGATACGGACACGGAAATCCTACAAAGCCCGTAAACACGGCACTTTCGGCACTACATAGGTTTCAAAATTACATTATTTGCGTGTGCTTTTAGGGGCATTTTTACATTAGTGAGGATGCGAACGGCTGTTCTGGAGTTCTTTTGCCTGATAGTATATACTCGTAGGCAAAAGTCGGTTATTATCACGGAAACTCGGATACTATCAGGCAAAACTCTATACTATCACGCAAAAGTCGATACTCGCAGGCAAAACCCATATACGAACACGGAAACTGCCTATGAGTTTTCGTGATAATATAAGGGTTTCCGTGATTGTATACAGAGTTTCCGTGATAGTACACATAAAAATGATAAAAATATCTTGCAAAACTGTTTTTTCTTAAAAACATTTTTATTCAGCGCAAAGCTCTACCAATACAATCTCCGGACGGTTATTGAAGCGGAACGGTATGATGCTGTTGCCAATGCCGCGGCTGACGACCATGTCCGTGCTGTCATCCGTATACAGCCCTGCATCAAATTTGGGGAACAGTCCCTGATTGGGTGCAATCAGCCCGCCGATGAGGGGCAGGCGGAACTGGCCGCCATGTGCATGGCCGCTTAAGACTAAACCAATACCGCAGTCTGCATAAGTTTCAAACAGCTCCGGGCGGTGGGAGAGCAGGATTGTGTAGCCGCCTTCGCTGCCGGCCAGGGATTCTAATTTTGTATCGGCCATAGAAGGCACTTCCCCGAACATATCACCCTTAACTGTAAAATCGGGATCGGAAAGCCCGATAAGCATAATCTTTCCACCATCCCGTTCCAGCCATACTGTTTTATCCTCAAGAACAGTCACGCCAGCCGTTTCAAGGCCGGTTCTGAGCCGCCCATACTCTGTCAGGCGGGCTTCGTGGTTGCCTGTCACATAGTAGACGGGTGCAATCTGGACGGCCTCTTTTGCAAAGGAAAGGGCTGTGTCTATGTCTGTATGTGCAGAATCTACAAGGTCCCCGGTTATCACAATAATGTCCGGCCCGCTCTCGGACAGCATCCGCAGCAGCGTGGAGTTATCCTTTCCAAATTCGGCATTATGAAGGTCGGATACCTGTGCGATACGGAACCCGGAAAAGGCAGGAGGGATCCGGCTGCTGGAAATGGCAACGGTGCTTACCATCAGCGCAGTGTTCCCCCATACTGTCCATATGATCAGAGCCAGCAGCACGGATACCGTGCAGAATGCGGCTGTCTTTTTTGGAGAAAATCTTTTTTTCATTTCTTTTTTCACCCCATTTCCACTGTTATGCCCCTGGACAGGCAGGGACTTCCCGGCATCACATTAAATGCGTGTCGCTCCATTTTTTCATGTCTCTCAAAATAGGGATGAAACTTTTTCCAAGATCAGTCAGGGAATACTCCACCTTCGGAGGCACTTCCTGATAGATATAGCGGGAGATAAAGCCGTCCTGTTCCAGTTCGCGGAGCTGCTTGGTAAGGGTGGACTGCGTGATGTCCCCAAGCCTCCGCCTCAGTTCCCCGAACCTCTGCACTTCATATTCCGCAATGTACCATAATATCGTTATCTTCCATTTCCCGCTCAGGATGTTCTGTACCCTGACCATAGCCGCACATTGGGGCAGCGGCGCTTTCATATTGCTCATGTGGTTCCCTCCTTTTGCCAGCATTATACTATATCTGCCCTTTCAGTTCAAGGTACTATGTTTTTTGATACCGGTATCATTTTTCGCACTATAAACGAAAAAAGACAGTACTTTTCTTTTTCCTGCCAGTTGTTATAATGTGATTCAAGAAAGGAGGCGGACGGGATAAACACATCAGTGGATATAGCGGGCATCACATTGAAGAATCCTGTGATGCCTGCGTCCGGGACATTCGGCTCCGGGCAGGAATACAGCGGGTTTGTGGACCTGAACCGGTTAGGGGCAGTGGTCACAAAAGGCGTGTCCCTTGTCCCGTGGGAGGGGAATCCCACGCCAAGGATCATGGAAACTGCCAGCGGCATGATAAACGCGGTGGGGCTGCAGAATCCGGGGATTGAAGTCTTTATCAGGAGGGACCTCCCTTTCCTCAGACAGTTTGACACGAAGGTCATTGTTAATGTCTGCGGCAGCACCGTGGCGGATTATCTGGGAGCCGTGGAACGGCTGTCCGTGCAGGGGATAGATATGCTGGAGATCAATATTTCCTGTCCGAACGTGGAGCATGGCGGGATAGCTTTCGGTCAGGAGCCGCGCATGGTGGAGTACATCACGAAGGAGATAAAAAAGAAAGCGGCGCAGCCCGTTTTCATGAAGCTGACGCCGAATGTCACGGACATAACGGAGATTGCGAAAGCGGCAGAGGCAGGGGGAGCGGATGCGCTCTCGCTGATCAATACCATCACGGGCATGAGGATCGACGTGAAAAAAAGGACGTTCAGCGTGGCGAATAAGACGGGCGGGCTGTCCGGACCCGCAATAAAGCTGGTTGCGCTGCGGATGGTATGGCAGACCTGCCGGGCAGTAAGCATCCCGGTCATCGGGATGGGAGGAATCCAGTCGGCGGAGGACGCCCTGGAGTTCATCATGGCCGGAGCCGCAGCGGTGGCAGTCGGTACGGCAAATTTCAGAAATCCCTGCGCCATGCCGGAGATCATCGGCGGGCTGGAAAAGTACATGGAGGAAAACGGTATCCGGGACTTAAAGGAGATCAGGGGTATCGTCAGTTAGATTTTTACAGACAGGAAGGAGAGATGTTTTATGCATTACACGGGAACGATATGGAGGCCGCCTTATGAGGCTGGGAGCGCACTGGTACAGGTGACGGCGGGCTGTACACACCACAAATGCAAGTTCTGCACGCTCTATGAGGACGTGCCGTTTAAGTTCCGGATGTCGCCTTTATCCGAGGTGGAAGCGGACTTGAAAGAGATCAGCCGCTACTACCGGAACGCAAAGAGGGTATTCTTCACCGGGGCAAACCCGTTCGTCTTAAGTTTTGACAAGCTGAAAACGCTGGCGGAACTGGTACGGAAATATTATCCAAAAGTGCAGTCCATCGGCTGCTTTGCCCGCATCACCGATATCACGCCGAAGACCACGGAGCAGCTACGGGAGCTGCGGGGGCTTGGCTACAACAGCCTTACCATTGGCGTGGAGGCGGGTGACGAAGAATCCCTGTCCTTCATGCATAAAGGGTTCGGCACGAAGGAGATCATAGAAGAATGCAAAAGGCTGGAGGAAGCAGGGATGGATTATAACTTCTTCTACCTTGCCGGGATATACGGCTCCGGGCATATGGAGGAAGGGGTGAAGAACACGGCGGAGGTGTTCAACCAGCTCCACCCGAAGGTCATTGTTTCCTCCATGCTGACGGTCTACCCGACCTCGGAGTTGTACCAGGAAATCCAGGCTGGCAACTGGACGGAGGAAACGGAGATCGAAAAGCTGTATGAACTGAGGACGCTGGTCGGCAGCCTTGACATAGACACTTATTTTGCAACGATGGGCGCATCGAACTGCATCAACGTGGAAGGGCATCTGCCGAAGAACAGGGAACGGATGGTAAAGTGGCTGGATGAGGTCATCGGCGCTGTGGATGAAAAGGAGCTGCGCAGATACCGTGAGAACCTGCGACACCTATAAAAATAGCAGGGCATACGAAAGACAAAGAGGAAGAGGGCTCATGGGCCCTTTTTCCAATTCTGGTGGTCTGCTTTTTTCCCAGGCAGGCCGGGCGGACTGATAAGGAAAATCACTTGGAAAGAGGAGAAATAAGAGGTAATATGCTTACACGGCAGACTTTGCAGGGCAGCCGCCCCTTTTGGTGGGGATATTGAGAGCGACAGAGGGGATATTAAGGATAAAAAATCTCAATCCAGTTACGCTGTCAAATCGTCTATTCACGCTATCGGAGTTAAAAATATTCTTATTTTTCCGATACACGAAGTAAAGCATTTTTAGGGACAAATGCTGAAGGAAGGAGGTGGAGGCAATCAAAATAGCGGTCTGTGATGATGAAAAAAATATAAGAGACTACATCTGCTCGCTTGTCCGGAAACAGGGAGTGGAGTGTGAGATTACGGAATATGCCACGGCGGAGGATTATCTTTTAGCGGGGGCTGAACATGACTTGCTGTTTCTTGATGTTGAGCTGAAAGGCCCGGATTCATCATTGGATGGCATGGAAATGGCAAAAAGAATCAGGGGCATGGAAGATATCAGGCAGCCCATCATCATATTTGTCACGGGCTATGAAAAATATGTGTATGATGCCTTTGACGTGGGGGCTTTCCAGTACCTGCTGAAACCCATTGACGAAGGGCGGTTTGCCGAGATTTTCCAAAGGGCGGCGCAGCAGACCGGGCAGGGTAAAAGAGTGCTGATGATCCAGTATGGGAATACGGGAAAAACAATACCGTTAGGTGACATTTATTACATGGAAAGCCAGAACCATAAGATAGCCGTCCATATGAAGGACGGGGTTTTGGAGTATTATGCAAAAATGAGCGATCTGGAAGAAGAACTGCAGGGGCAGTTCTGCCGTGTCCACAAAGGCTATCTGGTAAACCTGTCCTATGTGGATGAATACAACAAAACAGAGGTAACGCTGACAAATGGGGATAAACTGCTGATTTCAAAATATAAGTATGAGGATTTTGTAAAAGCGTACCTGCGGTTTATGAAATAGGAGGGGCTGTCATTGAGTGAGGCAAGTTTTACGCTGTTCCAAAATACAGTGGTGGGAATTGAGGTCATTCTATATGCCTGCTGTCTGACGGCATTTTTCTGTCCGTATATGGCAGGGCGGAAAAGAGGGCATCCGGCAGATATCATAAAGATGCTGACTGTGTTTGCATCCTATTCTATCATCTATTTTTTTAACATGGCGGTCAGTATGGGAGCGCTGGTCAGTATGTTTTCCGTAATAGTCCTGCTGACGCTGGCGGCAAAGTATTTAGGGATGGAAAGGGAATCCGCACTGTTCATGGGGGTGGTGTTCTTCTGCATCAGGAACCTGAGCTCGCTGGCGGTGGCAAGCGTGAATTTTTACACGGGCAGGCATCTTGTGAAAGGGGAGGAAGGTGTAGAGCGGGTACTGCGGAATGCCGCCCTGAATTTCTGTCTGGTGGAACTGCTGCAGCTTGTGCTTTTTTCCGCACTGATGTATATGGTGGCACGCCAGCTCAGAAAATGCAGGATGGGACTGCACATAAGGGAATTGTGCTATCTGCTGCTGCCCCCCGTGACCGGCATTCTGTTTGTCAATATTTTATTCCGGATTCTGATTGTGACTGCGGGGGAGCTGTCCATACAGCTTTATGAGCAGTACCCGGTGCTGATAGGGATAGTGCCTGTGGCCGCCGCACTATTTTATGCCGGTATTCTGGTGACCATAATATCTTATCAGAAAATGATGGGGCTTCAGGAGGAAAAGGAAAGATATTTTGTGGAACAGCAGCAGGTCCATGCCATACAGGAGCGGATGGCGGAGGTGGATCAGTTTTATGACGGCATCCGCCGGATGAAGCATGAGATGAAAAACCATCTGACCAATATCAAGGGGCTGCTTGAAAGCGGGGACTATGGCGGCATGGGGCAGTACATCTCCAGAATGGATGAGAGCATGGATGCCTTTGAAATTTCCATAAAGACAGGGAATGCCGTTACTGACGTGATCGTGAACGACAGGCAGAAAGCAGCGGAAAAGCAGGGCATACGGTTCCGGTCAGAATTTACCTACCCGGAATCGGAAAGGTATGATGCCTATGACATAGGCATCATTGTAAACAACCTGCTGCAGAACGCCCTGGAAGCCTGCGGGAAGATGCTGCAGGGCGGCAGGTACATTTTCATTTCCAGCAGGCAGAAGAGAAAGTTCTTCCTGATCGAAGTCAGAAACCCGTTTGAAGGGGAGATCATAATGGACGCGGATACGAACCTCCCAATCTCCACAAAGGAAAAGGAGCCTTTCGGAAGGCAGGGTTCCATGCACGGGATCGGGCTTTCCAATGTAAAGAGGGAAGCGGAGAAATATATGGGGGACGTGGATATCAGGGTAAAGAAAAATGAGTTCAGTGTAACGGTGATGTTACAGGAAAGGAGACAGGTATGAGTATCAGTAATGTAAGCGGCGCAGGGGTGAATCCCTATGCCTACACAAACAGAAGCCAAAAGGCGGCAGGAACCGGGAATTTTGCGGAGGAGGTGCAGAAAGCCGCGGAAGGAAAGAATGCGGCGGAAAAATCCGGCTCATCAGCATGGGCGGGGGACATGGTAGTATCCAACCCTCCGAGTTATTTTGGATTTACATATGACAGCAGCATTTCGAACAAATCCAAAGAGGAAATGACGACAGATGAGTACAAACAGTGGTTTATGAATGAGATGTCGAAAATGCCTGTAAGTTCATGGTTCAGATCATCATTTTCGTCTGGCTCTCTGGTGATTAAAGAAGAAGCATTTGAAAGGATGAAAAATGATCCGGAATATGAGAAATATGTCCTGAACAGGATTCGCTCCATGTATTCGGTAAGCAGTCTGCCTGTGGGGCCGAATAATGTCTGCTATGAAGTTATCGGGGCATCCCCGGAAGAATGCTACGGTTATGCGGGGCCGGTAGGAGGCAGCGGCTCTAATTTTGCCGGAAATGAAAAATCATGGTGGGAAAAACGCCATGAGAGGATGGAAGAACTGATGGAGGAACAGGAGAAGGAGGCGGTCAAAAAGGCACAGGCAAGGAAGGCGGCGGCACAGGAGAACTACCTGAAAAGTCAGATGGCAAGCAGGCAGAGGTTACAGGCATTTCTTGCAGGGGGAATGCAAAGCGGTGACGATGCGGCGGCATTCCAGACCGCAGGAGTAAGCGCATTGGCAGCAACCGCCTATGAGGAAAACATAAGCATATTCAGCAAAAGCGTGGTTGGGAATCAGAAGATATAAGCATTCCGGGCATTTTGAAGTAAGGAAGATCATGCCCGGACTTACCATAAGGGGGCATGGGCGGCTCCGAATGACAGAGGGGCCGCAGGTAAGATTTTTTGAAGGAGGATGAGAATTATGTCAATGGAGATCAGTAACAATTATAGCAATTATGCGAAAAGCGGCACAAGTACCGCAAAGGAAGGCAATGTAACAACAAGCACGGTGGAATTGAAAACATCAACCGGGGGAACAAAGACGGAGCAGATTAAGACGGGTTACAGCAATGTCAATGACTATTCCAAATATCTGAAGGAAAAATACAGCTATATGAATACGGGTACAACTTCCATGCAGGGCGTTCCAACAACGGTATCCGTATCGGGCGCTTTCCTGAAGAAATGTATGAACGACCCGGAAAAAGCGAAGTATCTGGAAGAAAATCTGGCGGCAATTCCCGATAGCGTTAAGTCACTCTGTAACTCTGTGAAAATGGCTCCGGGGAGCCCGGTAGTGACATATGCTACATATAAGATTGATGATAATGGTAATATCTCCATGATGAGCGGCAGCACAAATGACCCAGACGGAAAGATAGCCAGAGAGAATGCTGAAAGAAAAGCAAAAGAGAAGAAAGCCGCCGAGGAAAAGGCTGCCGAGAGGCGCAAGGAGAAAAAGGCAGAGGAAGAAAAGGCAGCGGAACGGCGGGCGGAGAGAAAAGAACGGATGGAAGGCACGTTCACGGTATCTGCCACCGGAACAGATATAAAAAGCGTTACACAGAATATTGTTGCGGCGGTATCTGGCACATCATCACTCACAGGGGGCAGTTTTGATATAAAGGCGTAAAAAGAAAATCTTTACACCCTATTCCGCAGAGGCGCATAAAACTTTGCCTCTGCGGAATGCAAGGGTGGCTGTAGGCGGTTCTGAACGACAGAGAGACTACCACAGATAAGCGAAATAAAACCTTTTTGAAGGTTGACTCGTGTTATGAGCGGATGGCAGATTTTTAGCGAAGGGAGGTGTTTGTCATGAAGTTTGACAGGGGAAGTTAAGCAATGTGCGTTTACTATTTATGAAGTAATACACTGCTCGGACTTATTACATGGGAGCAGGGGCGGCTCTGATCGACAGAGGGGCTGCCATTAAAATAATTGATAATAATGGAGGAATTGAAAAATGAGTGTAAATGGAATAGGAACAGCGGGATATCCGGCATGGCAGGGAGCAAGAAAGGCACAGCAGAATGCGGCAGGAAGGAGTTTTGCGGAGCAGGTAAACAATGTGGCAGGCGCAAAGCCACATACATCTATTGTCTATATGAAAACGGATGATATGCTGTACTCTGGCGGTAACGGGACAGGGCTGTCTTTCTACATCAAATATGCGGAAGGCTCAACAGAGGATGATCCGACTGTGATTGCAAAAGGTGTTGATGAGAATGGGAATGAATTTGAGCAGACCATACATATCAACAAGATAAATCCCCGGAATGCTTCATTAGTGGAAATGACAGCATTGGAATCCTATATGGGTGTAGATAAGAATGGAGGGCTTACATCATTACCGCCTGAAACGGGAATGATGGGATTGCACGATAGGACCAATTTCATGGATATGTTCCAAAAGCAGATTAGCGATATGAAACTGTTGAGCCAGAAAAAAGCGGCGGCATACTATCAGTACAGTATGCAGGCATATTGGGATTTTATGAACAAGAAATAGAATCCAATAGATGTATATCCCCGATAAGCCACAGCCTGACCAGGCAGGGCAGGCATCCCCGGCGTTCCGGCAGATTGGGGAATCGGGGAGCCGGGAGGAGGTGAAGGTCGGTATGGAATTTGACCGAGGAACATAAATAAAGCACCTTTGCGTGGAGCAATAAACTGCTCGGACTTCTATCGAGAGAGCGGGGGCGGCTCTGACCGACAGAGGAGCCGCAATATTAAAGATAATGGAGGATGAAAGGAAATGAATGTAAACGGAATAGGAGCAGCAGGATACCCGGCAGCAGGGTATGAAACGAGAAGGACGGGAAGGAATGTAGCAGGAGGGAGATTTGCAGAACAGGCGGCGGAAGCGGCACAGGCAACAGCTACCCTGCATGGTGCGGATGAAGGTTCAGGAGATATTGCAATCAGCTCATGGGCGGATGTTGTGAGTGGCTCATCCATTTCTGTCTATAAGACGCAGGACTTTGATGCGGCAAATCCCGTGTATAAGGTCAAGACATGGGATAAGTCGGGGAATGTGACGGAGCAGATGGTGGATGTGTCAAAGGTAGACCCCGAAAACTGTGATACGGCTGAGATGTATGCGTACACCGCTAATCTGAAAGAAAGCGGGAAAGGCAGTTTTGAGGATACGGTTCTGAAAGCAGCAGTCGCTAAAGCTGTGAAAAATGCGGAGCAGAGAAGCGCGGGCTCATGGAGCTTTTCGGAAAAGACGGATTGGGTGAAAATTGTAAATGATATCATGCAGTCCGAGTACCAATATGGGGATTTGAAGGGCTACATGGAGTGGAAGAAGTTCTTGGGATTTTTGGAGAAGTAGACCATTCAGATTTATTACATAAAGCACAAAGGATAAAAGGGAATCAGACATAATCACTTCATGTCTGGTTCCCTTGTTCCATATCAGTGTGGGGAGGCGGTGGCAGATGGAAGTGATCAGATGCCCCAACCCCAAATGCAGGCGGCGTATTTTGGACGATGAGGGGACGGAGACGGAGTGGACCGTCCTGGAGATCAAATGCCAGCACTGCGGAAAACTGGTAAGGCTGTATTGCGGGCCGGACGGGATTGAAGCGGGTATATACGGGAGGAAAAAACGGCGGAGGTGATTCTGCTGTTTTTTTGCATAAATGATTAAGGCAGCGCTTTCCGGGCCATACTGGTAACAGGCAATGGAAATTTATGGAAATTTCCACCGATGGGACATTTTATGCAGGATGCATAACATGGCTTTGTCATCCAAAACAGGCTGTGGAGGTATACGGTATGTGTATGGTCAGATGTCCCGCTTGCAAAGGACGGATCTGCGATTTAATTGCCACCGCAGGAGGGCGCGTAGTGTTAAAGGTAAGGTGCCCTGAATGCGGGAGGATAGTCAAATTGGAATGGCTACTACAGGTCACGGAGACAGTTAAATAAAACTTACTACCGAGCGAGTGGGACCAGGGGACATCGAGTCACGAATGGCCGGAGTGAAGCTAGAGACAATGAGCCTTAGCTTACTCCGGCCATTTTTCCGTTTTAAATCAATTTCATATCAAAAATAGAAGCGTTTCTGGCTTTACGAAGGCGTAAAGAAAGGAACGCTTCTATGTCTGAAAAAATCATCAGGATCAAGTCAGGAAACGAAGAATTCACAATGAATGTTACGGAAGAGGAATACAGGAATTACTACCGCCCGTGGTGGCAGATGAAGAAAAAGGAGCAGAGGAACCGGGAGGCGATGGAGCAGAACGGCTATACGGAAGAATCCTATGAGGAATGGAAAGAGAACGATATGCGGACGGAGCTGTTTTCGGAGAGCATGGAGGAATTGGTGGAAAAGCGGATGCTGCTTGGTGTGCTGCAGGACGCTATGGATTCCCTCCTGCCGGAAGAGAGGGAGCTTGCCATGAAGGTGTTCGGGGAGGAAATGAGCATCTGCGAATATGCAAAAACCAAAGGGGAGAACAGGCGGACGCTGGCATTCCGCAAGGATAAGGTATTGGAAAAACTGCGCTATTTTTTCCGGGAACATGGGATTGATGTGTAATTCTCCCCATATTCGACAGGAAAAGATACGTTTGTCGAACGGTTTTCAAAAAAGTTTCATTTTTCATTGCCAGTTTTCAAAAAAGTGTCATTACGACAGTGAAGGGGTACAAGATTATCCGCCCCGGAAAGGAGGAATGGAACTTATGGAAAAGTCACAGGAGCTTATCGGCATCCTGCAGGCGATCAGTATCGTGGCGAAGAGCCTCGCCGCCAAACTGATGCAGATCGAGAAGGAAGTGGAAGCCTATGAAGCCGCGAAAGCGGCGCACGACAGGAAAATGAAGAAAGGATGGAGGCGCTGATGCGTAAGAAGGTTTTTATCTGCAGCCCCTTCCGCGGTGACATGGAGGGGAATGCGAAAAAAGCGGCGGCCTACAGCCGCATGGCGTGTGAGGAAGGGTGCCTGCCCATTGCACCGCACCTTTTATTCCCACAGTTCTTAAACGAGGGCATCAAGGGAGAAAGGCGGCTCGGCATCGCTATGGGGATGGAACTGCTCGCCCTCTGCGATGAGGTGTGGGTGTTCGGGGAAGCCACCGAAGGCATGGCGGCGGAGATCGCCTCTGCCACGGAGCAGGGAAAAGAGATCATTTTTAAGGAAACGGAGGGAATGTAAATGGGAAGTGAATTATTGAGGATTGCAGAAGGTTTCTCCATCGTTGCGGAAGGTCTGCGGGGCCTTGCCAAAGCGGAGGGAGGCACGAAGGAGAAAGCTGTGAAAGAACAGAAGCAGGATACGGCAAAGGCACAGCCGGAAACTACGGCACAGGAATCCCCCGCCACGCTGGAGGGCATCCGCGCACTGATGGCGCAGAAAACCCAGGAGGGCAAGTCGAAGGAAATCAAGGAACTGTTGCAGAAGTGGCATACAAAGACGGACTTCATCACCTACACCTACAAGTGCTACGACCAGACCCGGACGGGGACCATTGCGGCAAGGCTTAAGAACGGCCTGAGCATTGAGAACGTCTGCCGCTCGCCGCTGGTGCAGGACTGGAAGATGTACACGATGGCGCAGAAAGTCCTCCACGCCGTGTTCGATGACCCGGAGGGGACGCTCCTGGACGCGGCGGCGGTGCTGGGGTGCGGCATTGCCGGGGTGGAGCAGTCGGAAGTCCTGCGGGACAAGGAAATCATAGAAGAACAGCTCAAAAAGGAGCGGGGCAGATATGAGACGCTCCTCGACATGAGGATGAACAACGAGATACCGAAGGAAGTATTCAGCCGCAAGCAGCAGGAGGTTGGGGAGCGGATCGCGGAACTGGAGCAGCGGATGGCACAGTACGGTGACGTGGAGCCCGCCACGGAGGCGGACGTGAGCGGCAAGCTGGAAAACCTGCAAAAGCTCATGGGGCAGTTCTCCATGCCGGAGGATGGCGAGTTTTCGGAAGAGGAAATGGATAGATATGTGTCAGGGGTGAGGGTTTACGAAGACCGCTTCGAGTGGCTCCTAAACCTAAGCCCCGATGCGGGAGGGGGACTGGATGATGCCGGTTCCCCCGTTTATTTCAAGAAGATAACGGTCACGCCGGATGACGAGCGGGCGTGGTTCAGGAAACACCCGCAGTGGTCGAAATCCAACAGGTACGCGGAGCTGGAGGCGTGGATATTCATTTAAAACGAAAGAGGGACAGGGCGGAAGGGATGCATGGCAGCCTTTCCGCCCTGTCACCGATTTGCAGTTACAATTCTGTGTTCATTTCTTTTGCTTCTGTCGGCAGGCATTTCCCCAAGAACATGGCCTTGCAGTCGGAAAATCCCAACAGGTAGGCGAGCATCCCAAACCGGGAGCCCAGCGCATTCTGCTCACTGACGTATCGGTCAATCAGCAGCCGGATTTCTTTTGATAAATCCATCCTGTCCAGTTCGCCGGAGTATATGTCCGACTTGCGGAGAATCGCCTGATATTCCCCGTCACTGCTCACGATACCGTTCATGACGCTGTGCATGCGTGTGTCCATCAATTGGTATAATGCAGAATCCTTTTCCAATCCAATCCCTCCTTCCGTGGTGTCGTAGCTTACCTCTGTTTTGGCGGGATTGCAAGCGGAAAAAGAAAAAAGCCGGAAAACCATCTTGTAGCGTCCGACATTTTCTGATAAAATATTTATAAGGGTGCTGCCATAACGGTAGGCGGCTAGTTCTTCTGCGGAGGGACTGTGACCCTCCGATTACATAGAAACCTGCTTGCAGGAATCTGGGAAAGGAGGGCTAAGTGGATGTTGACGATTGAAGGATTGATTTCAGTGCTTGGCTTATGCCTGACCTGCTTCGGTCTCGGATACGCCATCGGAAGCAAGGATAATAATAAACCACAAAAATAGCCGCCCTCAGTCTGGAAAACTTTGCGGCTATTTTTGCAAGTTATAAAACGGACTAGCCGTCTATCGGCAGTACCTTTATGTAAATATATCTTAGCAGATTTATGCGAAATTGTCAAATAGCATCGTAAAATGAATATGAGTTATAAGTAAACTTTATAATAAGGCGGGAAGCATATGAATAGAAGAAAACAAGCAATTTTATCTGATGATGAAATAGTTGACGTGCTTATTAATTATATAGACGAAGAATTATATAATTATGCAGTTATGATTGATGGAGAGTGGGGGTGCGGAAAAACATACTTTATAAGAGAGAATTTGCAGGATAAATTGGAAAAACATGAGAAAGAAAGGGAAGAAAAAGACAGAGAAAATAAAGCACGTAGGGTTGTATATGTTTCTTTATATGGTGTGAAATCACTTGAAGAAGTATCAAAACAAATGCTAATGGAATCCTACTTGGCGAAAACTGGCAAGGCAAAAGGTATATTAAAAAAGAGTGCGGAGGCAGCAGGTACAATGCTTCCGATAATATTTGATATTATAAAGCCTGCAGTTGGAGTAGAAATGGATTCTGAGAATATATCAAAAGCTATTGGTGGTTTCCTTTCGGTAAAAGATAGCATTTTGATTTTTGATGATTTGGAAAGATGCGACTGTCCTGTCAATGAAGTATTGGGGTATATTAATACATTTGTTGAACATGATGGAATGAAAGTCATTATCGTTGCCAATCAAAAGGAAATTGGAAAAAGAACTTATTTTGAGAATTTAGAACTGAAGTATTTGGTTGCAGCTCATGAAAATATTGATTTTGAAAAAAAGTCAAATAAAAAAAGTTTGTTCGAAGAAAATGCCCAGATAAATCCTATAAATAGGGAAGCTGTACATATTGATACAGTAAAAAGCCGATTGAATCAATTATTTGCACAGGATGTTATGTATGAAAAAGTTATAGAAAAGCTAGTTGGAATCACGATATATTATCAGCCTGATTTGCAGAGAGTTTTTTCTACATTGATTGAGAACAGTAGTTTAAGCGGAAAGCTCCAAGGGTATTTAAATGAACAGAAATATTTTTTCGAGGAGTATATGACAGGTGAAGAACATTCCAATTTAAGAACATTTCAATTCTTTCTGTCAAAAATAAATGAATTATACAAAGTAATTAATAAGATAGATAGTGAGGGGCAGGAGGCATTCTTTAAGTATCTAATTCAATATTCTTTTAAAGTATGTGTTAGCTTTAAAAATAATTCATTAAAAGATGAATGGGAAGAAAATGAAGAATATGCGTTTAAAAGCATGGGAGAAAGAGATATTTGGGGGAATCATTTGGCTTTTAGATTTGTTGATGATTTCGTAACTAAAAGTGTACTTGATGAGAAAACCATTAAAAATATGCTGCAACTATTTGAAGATGAATATATCAATAAAAAGGGTCATGAAGTAGATATATTTAGGCAATTGGAAGGAAGTTGGTATTTTTCAGAAGATGAGGAAGTGCAAAGTAAAGTACAATTGATAATGCAGGCTATAGAGAACAATAGGTACGAATTTAAAGAGTATCCTAGGATTATTGGTTTATTTATCGAATTAGAATTGGCTGGGTTTTCAAGAGAAAATACGGATATTGTAGTAAAAATGATAAACAATAATATTTCAAAACTAAATAGCCATATAAATATTAAAAATGGATATGCATTATTACAGGAAGGGGAAAAAAGAAAGCGGTATAACGAAATTATAGAAGAAATACAAGAAAATATAGATTTGCAGTTTGAAGAGAGGGTTTCAAGCACTTTTGATGAGTGTTTGAAATTAGAAAGCGGTTGGGGAGAAAAGTTAGAGAAATATGTTTATGATAATAGAGTAGATATTTGTGATTCGAATGGATTTCTTAGACAAATGGATATCCCCAATCTGTGCCGGAGGATAGAGAAATCAGGTTCAAAAGATATAAACGCTTTTAGAGGTTGTATTTTATCCTTATATGTTCAAGGATATATGGGGAAAGGATTAGAGATGGATGGGGAGAGAGTACAGGAATTAAGAAATGGTGTAGAAGGGATTTCTAATGAAAAATTTGACAATATAAAAAAATTACAGTTAAGGTATCTTATAAGTAACTTGGTGGCTGCGGAGCAAAAATTCTCTTAATTTGTGGGGTAAAAGGGGTAAAAGTCATCATAATCTAACAGCGGCACAGGCGGCAATTTAATAATATATATGGTATAGAAGGAGATGGTATTTGGCAGGTTTAGTGGTTATTTTATTTTGTCATATTTTATCATTTCCTCTTTTATATTTTGGCATATTGCCATGACAAAGAGTTTTTGTTTTTCCGTGCATCCAGCGAATAAAAAGTTCGCTTCACTCTCTACAGAGTGTATATTCTTTTTTTGCACATCAATCAGCAGATCATCAACTGTAGTATCCAGAGCCTCGGCAATCAGCAAAATTGATCTCAGACTGGGACGTTTTTTCCCTAATTCGATACGGCAGAGATAGTCTGGTGCGATATCGGCTTTTTCTGCCAGTTTTTCCTGTGTCCATAATTTTTGGCTGCGTAATTTTCTGATGCGCAGACCAATAGCATTGTAATCAATGTTCATTTGAACCTCTCCTGTGAATTTTATTTGGCCTCCAGGTCAATTTTCTTGACCGCCAGTACATGGAATTGTCAAGTGGTATTTTATAAAATTATCACAGGCATTTCATTTAGAAATTTTGTGAATAGAAATGAAAGATTTTTCATGTAGGAGATTTTTATGAAAGAAATAAGCATTTCCAATGCTGATTTACAGAAGCTCCGGATAAGGTCACGCTATCAAGGGATTGAACCTGAATTGTTGGAAGTAATTCCGGCAAAACCGACAGAAAATTTGTATGATGATAATGTGCATAAAAGAGTAGCAGTTTATGCCCGCGTCTCTACGGATGACCCGCGGCAGACATCCTCCTATGAATTACAAAAAAAATATTATGAGGATTATATAAGCCATTATTCGAACTGGGAGCTGGTTCAGATTTATGCAGATGAAGGTATCAGTGGAACTTCATTGCGGCATAGAACTTCTTTTAATCAGATGATCAATGACTGTATGGCCGGTAAGATTGATATGATCATAACCAAAAGTGTTTCACGCTTTGCGCGTAATATTGTGGACTGTATCGGAATCGTAAACAAACTGAAGCAGCAGATCCCTTCTGTAGGTGTATTATTTGAAAATGAACAGATTTTTACTCTAAACCCGCAATCCGAAATGAGTTTGTCTTTTCTTGCGGCGATGGCACAGGAAGAATCTCATGTGAAAAGTTCCAGTATGAATGCATCTTATGAAATGCGCTTTTCCCATGGAATTTTTATGACTCCGCCATTGCTGGGATATGACCAGGATGAAGACGGGAACTTAATTATTAATGAAGAAGAAGCGAAAACAGTTCGCCTGATTTTTTTTATGTATCTATATGGATATTCAACTAAACAGATTGCAGATCAGTTAACAGAGCTCAAACGTCCCACGAAAAAAGGAAATACAGTCTGGAGCAGCAGTTCTGTGTCAGGGATTTTACAGAATGAAAGACATTGTGGAGAAGTGCTGGCACGCAAAACATTTACCCCAAGTTATCTCGATCATAGGGTACGCAAAAATTGTGGTGACCGCAATCAATACAGGCAAACCGATCACCATGAAGCAATTATTTCACCAAAGGACTTTGTTGCGGTACAAAGAAAAATGAGCAATGCAAAGTACGGTGGAAGCGGTATGCCGGAGTTATATGTAATTCCGGATGGAGTATTAAATGGTTTTGTTATTATCAATCCAAGGTGGGCATCCTTTAAGGCGGAAGATTATAGAAGAGCATCGGAAGAAATAGAAAGTAATGACAGTAAGCAGGATGCAAATGTTACAGTCGGCCCCCAAAATGGAGCTCCGGATTTTCGTGGGTATGAGATTGCCCGTACCGAATTTTTTGATTCCGGATCAAAAATCAATGTATCAATTTCCGCTGGGGGTATAAGATTTGGGATAGATGCTCTGCAAAAACTGGGGAGAACACTATATGTGGAGCTATTGATTCATCCCGGCCAGCATCAACTGGCAGTCCGCCCAAGCAAAAAAGAAACCAGAACATCTGTTAAGTGGGCAACAGCGGGAAATAAAAAGTGTCAGCCTCAAATGATTACCGGAGCGGCATTTTTACCAATGTTGTTTGAATTGTTCGGATGGAATACAGAATATCGCTATCGAATTACAGGGGCGCGGTATCAGAAAAACAATGAGACGGTTTTGCTGTTTAATTTGTATGAAACGGAGGTTCTTATACCTGCAGAAAAAATACGGAGATTTTGCAGGGAGAATAATCTTTCCGAAATGGAATTTACACCTGTAAATATGTCGGGTTATCAGGGGAAAATAGTTGCTTATCCGTTGCATTGGGCGAAAAGTTTTGGAAATGAGTTTTATCAGCATACGCAGACCTTACTCAATGCTGATACAGAAAGCAACGCTTTGTGGAATATAGCAATCAAAGGAAATCCTTATTATGGCAATGAACCTCAGCCGCACTCGAAAGAGCATATTGAGAAAAATCTCAGGCAGATTCTGGAGGAAATACAAGGGGAGGATTGATTTATGGAAATAGCAGAGAAAATGATGCAGGAAGAAAACTTCAGCTATGATGGTTATCAGGTTGTACGTGGTGAATTTTTTGCGCATACGTTTGAACCGTCTATTACTTTTAATGATAGCAAAGTTTATGTAAATACAGCATGTCTGAACCGAATGCCGACAGTGGAGTATATTCAGATACTGATAAATCAGCAGACAAAAAAGCTGGTAGTGAGACCTTGCCGCGAGGATGAAAAGGACTCTTTCCGGTGGTGTAGCAATACGACCAAACGCAGACCGAAACAAATCACATGCCGGATATTTTATGCCAAATTAGCAGAAATGATGCAGTGGAATCCAAATTATCGTTATAAGCTGTTGGGAAAGATGATTTCTGCAAACGGTGAACAGCTTTATATTTTTGACCTGAAAGCAACCGAAGTATATCAGCGTTTTCGGGAGGAAGGAGGAAAAGGCAAAAATGGCCGTACACCGATATTCCCGTCAGAATGGCAAAATCAGTTTGGACTGCCGGTAGAAGAACATCGTAAGCAGTTGCAGATTAATATTTTTGACGGTTATACAGTATTTGGAATCAAAGATATGTATAATTGCGGGAAAGGGATAAAGTCAGATGAAAAATAATTGTATGAATACACCACTGATCGTTATCGACAGTAAAAATAACAGAATTCGAATTCACAGAAATACGCTTCATCTTTTGGGAGATCCTGAGTATATTCAACTTCTGGTGAATCCGCAGCAGCTTACAATTGCTATTCTGCCAAGCCGGAAAGGGGAAACAGCAAATGCGATTCGCTGGGATAGAATAGCAGGGCGTAAATCCTGCGAATTGTACAGTAAGGTTTTGATTCGCCAACTTAGTAATATTTGTCCAGATTGGAAAATGAATGGAAAATATCGACTGTATGGAGTGTGTGCTTCAGATGGATTGTTAATTCAGTTTGACATGTCTTCTGCGGAAGAAATAGGGAGGGAAACAGCAATATGACAGAAGAAAGATGTGTGTTGAAAATAGATTCGGAGTTTCGCCGTTTGATATTTCCTTATACTCAGAAGGAATATGATGTATTAGAGCAAAAAATTTTGCAGGAGGGATGCAATCAACCAATCATAATCTGGTATGGCTACATTGTTCAGGGGTTTGAACAATATAACATTTGTATGGCGCATAATATTAGGTTTGAAGTAAAAAATATCAATTTTCGTGTTAGGGAGGAAGTTATATCAACTACCTGTCGAGAAGAGCTTCGCACTCGGTATTTGCCAGAGAATCAATATCGATATTTGATAGGAAAGCGTTACAATGCCGACATAATAATCGGAGCACATAGTGCTGCTGGTACGGATCGCTTTAAAGAACGTATCAGGAGGGAACTTTCAAAGGGTAAGAATCTTTATGAAAGCAGTGCAGGCAGGACAAGAGAGCGCCTTGCGGAAGAATACCATCTGAACCGTTGCTCTATTGTGAGGTATTCAACATATGCTCAGGCTATCGATTATATTGCGTCCATAAAATCAGAAACGGCAGACAGAATTCTTGCGGGAAAAATGAAAAAAACAATGGAAGATGTTATGGCGTGTTATGGAAAAGCAGAGGACGAAGTGATAAAACTGCTGGCAACATCAAGAAAAAGTATAAATATAAAAAAGTCTGCACCTGTGGAGAAAAAAAAGAACATGACTATTAAGGACATGCCGGCTTTTGATCCGGATGCTGAAATCAACAGTCTTGCATTGACGATTCCATCCTGGATCAACACGATTGACCGAACGCGTTATTCGGCAAAATTTCCATTGTTGACGGAAAAAGGGAGGAATCAGTTGGAACAGGAATTATATCAATTGCAAAAGGCAGCACAGATCATGCTTCATTCCCTGAAGGAGGCTCGTTGATATGAAAACAAACCCTTATGTGCCCAAAGTTCATTTTGAGCAGATTCCGATTAAAAACCTGGTTTCGAATCAGGATTACCAGCGGCATCTTTCGGAGGATCATATTCGTAAAGCTGCAGAACATTTTGACCTTTGTCAAATAAATCCGGTAAAAGTCAGCCGTCGTCAAGGAATAAATTATGTGTTCAATGGACAGCACACGATTGAAATCGTGGCGCTTGTTTCGGGCTCCCGGGATACTCCGGTATGGTGCATGGTTTATGATGAATTAGAGTATGAACAGGAGGCGGGTATATTTGCGAATCAGCAGAGATTCGTCAAAAAACTTCTCCCATATGAAATTTTTGCGGCAAATATTGAAGCGGGGAACGATGAACAGCTGATTATCAAGGCATTAGTAGAATCTTATGATTTGCGTATTTGCGGGAACAGTAAACCGGGATGTATCTGTTGTGTTGCAACATTGGAAGATATATATCGTAAATATGGATATGATGTTTTGCAGCGTAGTCTGCGTCTCTGCATTATTACCTGGGAAGGAGATGTGGATTCGCTGACAAGTAATATTCTTCGTGGTATTGCACGCCTGATCATCAGTTATGGAGACAGCCTGAAAGATGATATGTTTGCGGAAAAGGTGGGGCGTTTTTCGGCAAGGGAAATCAGCCGTATAGCCAGAGAACGCAAAGCCGGTTCTATAGGATATGCAGAGGCTATGCTGACACTCTATAATAAAAAAAATGGTGCTAAAGGTAATTTAAAGTGGGCGAAGCTTTATGAAAGTAATGGCATTTTTCCCGGACAGGCGCATAAAGATATAGAGACAAGACTTTGAGAGGGGGAGGCATATGCTGAACTATATTTGGGCGGGCATGCTGTTGGTCGGAATTCTCTATGCACTGTTTACCGGGAATATGGAGGCGGTGAGCAACGCCTGCCTGGAGTACGCGGAGTCCGCGGTGACGCTGTGCATCACGATGGCGGGGGCGATGGCGCTCTGGGTGGGCTTGATGGAGATCGCCGGACAGGCGGGGCTGATCGACCAGTTTAGCAAAAAACTGCAGCCCTTTATCAGCTTTCTGTTTCCGGACGTGCCGGAGGGACATCCGGCCAGAGGCTTTATCGCCACAAATCTTGTGGCCAATATTCTGGGATTAGGCTGGGCCTGTACGCCTGCCGGGCTGAAGGCGATGGAGGAATTGGCAAAACTGGAGGAGGACAGAGGGACACCGGGATACAAAAAGGGGGGTGGGGAGAAAAAGGATGTGAGAGCTGCCAGTGACGCCATGTGCGGTTTTTTGATCCTGAATATTTCTTCTCTGCAGCTGATCCCGGTCAATATGATCGTCTACCGCACAAAATACGGTTCCGGGAATCCTTCCGGCATCATCCTTCCGGCGATCCTTGCCACCTGCTGCTCGACGTTAGCCGGGATTGTTTATATTAAAATGAGGTATGGGAGGAAACGCGGATGTTGATGCGGCTCTCGGTAATCATTATTCCGGCGCTCATCTTTTACATCGTCCTGAACGGCGTTCTGAACAGGACGGATGTGTATGACGCCTTTGTGAAAGGGGCTTTGGACGGGCTGAAAACGGTTGTGACCGTGCTGCCGACGCTGGTGGGGCTGATGGTGGCGGTGGGGGTGCTGCGGGCTTCCGGTTTTTTGGCGCTGCTCTCCGAGCTGTTTGGCGGCCTGACGGAAAAGTTTGGGATCGGCGCGGAGTTTGTGCCGCTTCTGTTTATCAAGATGTTTTCCTCCTCTGCCGCCACGGGGCTGGTTCTGGATATCTTTGAGCAGTACGGACCGGATTCCCGCACAGGGCTTTTGACATCGATCATGATGAGCTGTACGGAGACCTGCTTTTACACAATGAGCGTCTACTACATGGCGGCCAGGGTGAAAAAGACGAGGTGGACGCTGCCCGGAGCCCTGTTGGCCACAGGAGTGGGGGTCGCGGTGAGTGTGGTGATGGCGATGTTCTTGCAGTAATTTGTCATTTGTCCCGGTGAAGCCGCTCGCGAAGTGACACAAAATCCGAGGGACCGGCATCCAGATAAAACTGATGAAAACGGTAATCAGAATAATTCTCACCCCACAGATCGGCGGCCTCCTCCTTTAAGGACAGGATCTCAAGGTAGCTGAGATAGTATTTCAGGTAACTGGCGGGTTCCTGTTCAATGTAAGTATAAATGTTCTGCGCTGACTCCTCGGGAATGCCGAACATGGAGAGAAGCGCCTGCGTCTGAGAGAGGTTAAAGCCGTAATAATGGATATGAAGGTCCAAAAGGGAGCAGAGGCAAAGTTCCAGGGACCTGGAGGTTTTCAGTATTTCCGTATCTGCGGCATAGTAGTTTGCGGCGTAGTCGTAGGAGGCCAGCTCCGCGTAGAGCGCCCAGCCTTCGGCGTAGCCCGGATAGTCGAGAATGCCGCGCAGGGGATTTTTCCGGTCGGCGATGCCGCTCTCCCTGGCGTAGACAGTCTGGTAGAGATGTCCCGGAAAGGCCTCATGGGCAAGTGTGGTAAAGAGGGTGGTGCCCTCCAGGGAGGAATCCGGATTGATGTAAATCACATTTTTGTGAAAGGAGTCCATCTGCGGCGTCAGGTAGAAAGCCGGTGCGCTGGATGCGGACAGGCTCTTAGAGATATATTTGATGTCGCAGGTGACGGCAGGGAGCTGTTTCTTTAACAGGCCGCTGCCCTGCACCTCGGAGCCGGAGAGGAGGGGAGGATAATCTTCCCTCATATCCTGCTGCAGGAAGGCGAGGATATCTTCCGCGGAGAGAGGGTGGGTATGTCTTGCGGCTGCGGAGGAGCCCTGTTTTTTCAACTGTAAAAGTTCCCGGCGAAGGGAGTCAAACTGTGCATAGAGCATTTCCTGAATCTCCTCCACAGAACGATCCGAGCCGGTGGATTTCCGAATCAGCAGGGTGTAATAACGCTGTTTTTCGGAAGCGCCGCCGCTGTCCGATAAACCGCCTTTTTGACGGGCTGTTTCTGACAACAATGTCATTTCTTTTGCCAGTTCCCGGTAGGCGGGCATCATATCTTCCTTTAAGATTCGTATATTTTCCTGATAATAATAGTCGAAGGCGTCATCGCTTAACAGCTCGGGATAGGCGTCCCGGAATTCTGTCAGGCGTGTGGTGAAGGATTCCACAAGAAAGTGAGAACCGCTGTCTATGGCATCTTCCGTAAGAAAGGTCTCGCACCCCTGAACCAGCGCATCCAGACTTTCCGCGGACATAAAGAGCCCCGCGTCAGCTTTTTCCCGCTCGTAGGAGAGAAGTCCCTGAAAATAGCTGTCTGTCTGGGAGAGCAGGGAGAGATAGTTGTCGATATCCTTCCGCCGCTGGAACCGGTATTCGGAGAAGAGAACCGGGAGAGTCTGCTGCATGCCGCTTCCCGGGGACAGCGGCTCCTCGTAGCAGGTAAAGGCGGAGAGAGACTGCTGCAGAGTCAGATAGCGGGTCAGCAGGGTGTAACTGTACTGATTTTCCGGGGAGAGATTTTCCGGATCGACAGCGGAGAGCTCTTCCAGCCAGTCGGTGAGGGCCGCCTGGGAGAGGGCCTGGCTTTCGGGGGAATATACGGGAAGGCGGGCTTCGGCCTCATAGATGCCGTAGTCCGCCGGATTTTTCAGCGTGTAGTGGAGCGTCAGCGTATTGCCGGACAATTCGCTGCGGAAGATCTCCCGGCAAAGCCTGTTGTATGAGGCGTCGGCAAAAAGGGCAGGCATGCTGCGGGGGAGAAAAACGGATAAAAAACCGGTGAGAAAGAGCAGGCAGCCGACAGATGCTGCCAGAAACAGTTTTCTGCCGGCGCTTTTGCGGACGGAAAAGTTACGGATTTTGGATTGGATACGCATAAGAACTCCTGAGAGGTAAGTCCTTACAATATATGCGGCGGAGGGCATGTATTAGCACAGGAGAGCTTTTGCCGCATTCGGGTACTGCTAAATAAATGGACAATATCGAACCGATGGGGTTATAATCTGGGTATAACTGCTGAGGGGGAGAAAAAGCGATGAAATATATAGACAGAAAAAACACAAACTGTATCAAATGGGACGGATTGGAAAACCAGTTTGGGGAGGACGGGCTTTTGTCCATGTGGGTGGCCGATATGGATTTTGCCTGCCCGGTCTGCGTGACGGAGGCGTTAAGAAAGTATATAAACGCTCCGCTCGGGTATTTTAAGCCGCCCCTGTCCTATTTTGAGGCGGTCGTGCGATGGGAGAGGGAACACCATAATTATGAGATAAAGTCGGAGTGGATCTGCGTCACGCCCGGGGTGGTGCCGGCTATCTACTGGGCGGTCAGAGTGTTTACGAAGCCGGGGGACGGCGTGATGGTCTCCACGCCGGTCTACTATCCGTTCATGAATGCGGTGGATCACTGCGAGGAGAGAGAACTGGTGAGATGTGAGCTGAAAAAAGCGGGGACATCCTATGAGATGGATTATGAGAGGATGGAGGAAGATATCGTCGGCAAGAATGTAAAACTCTATATTCTGTGCAATCCGCACAACCCGGTGGGAAGAGTGTGGACGGAGGAGGAATTGAGAAAGCTGCTGGAATTGTGCAGAAAATATCATGTGATGGTGATCTCCGATGAGATCCATCAGGATATTATCAACCCCATGCTGGGGAGAAAGAAGGTGACGGCGGCGACAGTGGGGGACTATGACGATATGCTGATCACGATGGCAGCGGCAAGCAAAACGTTTAACATAGCTGCCGTCCAGAATTCTTTTGTCATCATTCCGGATAAGGGGAACAGGGAAAAATTTCAGGCGTTTCAGGAGCGTATGTCTGTGGGGAATGCAAACGCATTCGGGTATGTCGCGACGGCGGCGGCGCTGCAGGGCGGGGAAGCCTGGCTGCGGGAGGTGACGGAGGTAATCTTCGGAAATTATGAGTATATAAAGCGGCGGTTTGAGGAGGAGTGTCCGGAGGTGAAGATCAGCGATCTGGAGGGGACCTATCTGATGTGGCTGGATTTCAGTTCCTTTTTTGCCGGAAAGCGGGAGATCAAAGAATTTCTTCAAAAGAAGTGCAGGATCGCCATGGATTATGGTTCCTGGTTCCGGGGAGAGGGCTATGACGCTTTTGTGCGCATGAATATTGCCACCTCCCGGGAGAATGTCAGGGAAGCCTGCGACCGCATGATCCGCGCGCTGAGGGAGGAGGTGTGAGGATCACACCGCCCCATTGTATGCTTTTGCAAGGATCGCCTCGATGCGGGCCTTTGTCTTCGATTCGATTTCCGCGGAATCGCTGATCTTGTCATACGAAAAATGATTCACATCAAAGGGGACTTTTTTCGCGGAATCCGTCTCCTGAAAATAGAAGACCATGCGGCCCGTATCGACATATCTCAGGGCGTAGCCGACCTCCACCATGACGTTGGGTCTGGCTCCTGTCAGATCGGCGATAAAGATATCGCAGTCCCTGATATCATGATACATTACCTCGCGGATGTCGAAGGCTTCGGCTGTCTGTGTTCCCAGGTCGGTCAATTCCAGGTTCAGTTCCCGGGCGACTTTTTTGATGGCGTTCACCCGGTGCAGGGATCTGGTATATTCGGGATCTGTCTGGGCCGGATACCATCTGGCGAGGAAAGCTTTTTTGGGGATGTGCTCATAAATTTCGTCATAAAGTTTTATCACGTCGTCCATGTGCAGCTGGCTCACGTTCCCGATATGGTTTTTCTTTACCCACTTTAAAAAACCGCGGTATTTGAAGGGGTCGGTAAGTTTGTAATAGGCCATGGCGCCTATGATGGCGATGTTGGCGGAGGAAGCGAAAGTGCCTGAATCGACCAGGGCGCTCTCGATGTCGACGAGCTGTGTGCGGATGATATCGACCGAGGCGTCCTCCGCCTGCAGCTCATTGTTTCTGAGAAGCCATTTGTACAGCTCGACGAAGAAAGTGTTCTTCTCGTTGCCGATGTAGGCGATGATCGCCGGAAAGTAGGTGAGATCGACCCTCTCAAGAGTCTTTCTGGCCAGATAATATTCCCAGCCGAAGGAGGGATCGGATTTCAGTTTGTCATCGGAAAATACAGCGGGGCTGCCCAGTATCACTCTGAGATTTTCCTCCAGTTTCAGGGGGATCTGCTTGGCGTTGATATTGTGGAAGATCGCCCTTGCATACTGTTCGTTCTCGGTAGGGGTCCGAAAAAGCAGGAGGCAGTACGGAACAGAAAAATCGTCGGCTATCTCATCGGCCACGCTCAGACGATGATTTCCGTCGATCCGCATCAGACGGTTTGTTTTTTCGTCAAACCGGATGTGGGTCAGATTCATCCTCTCCACACGCGGCAGCGGATCGTAGGTATTGGTGGTATTTTTCGTGACATTCTGTGAGGTGCTGAAATGAATATTTCCGACATTTTTGTTCCAGGTCTGTCCTGCGGACAGGCTGGCGTGAAAACTCTCAAGAGTTTCAAAATCTTTTGTGCCGTCCGTCAGATGGAGCGACAGGATAACTTCCGGAAAGAAACGGTATTCCCCGGCGTTCAGAAAGTCCGCCATCTCCCCCCTGTGCGTCTCGATGAGTTCGCGCTGAACCTCGGGGTTTGGCTCGGATACGGCGCTCAGAAGTTTAAAGGATGCAAAACCGCGAAGGCAGAGAAAACCGCCCATAGAGTATTGTAGGATTCCGCTCAATTTGATCATTTCTTTTGTCCTCCAAACAGATCTTTTTCAAACTGTGTTTTTGCCGCCTGCCATTCCCGCGCCGCCTCGCCGCGCAGCGCCTTTACGGCATCTTTTCTTCTGGCCGCCTCTTCGCAGATTTTCTTTTGAAGGGCTGGATCCGGGATCGGAATGACGATCTTTTTTAATTCATCGCCGGTGATCGCCGGATAATTACCGCCGCTGCTTCCCCGGAGCATCTGCAGCAGGACATAATCCTCCAACAGGATCCACTGCAGATATTCTTTCGACACATCCTCCCGCCTTAAACGGCGCAGTACACAAAATCCGGTCGATGCGATCTCCATTTCGCCGTCGGGGCAGGTTATGGTCGCTATGGCTCCGCGGTGCGGCCGGGTGGTGGAAACGATAATATCGCCGCGGCGCACGATCATTTTCGCCCGGCTGGGAGCTTTCTCCAGAGGGGTGGCCACAGTCTCATATACATTTTCTCTGAGCCGGACCCCGGAGATTTCAATATAGGGAAACTCCGAGGCAAAATAATCCTTCTGATTCCAGGTCTCGTTGGAGAACTCCACGATATTTCCCAGGGTATCGTGGGGCGCTTTCTCTATTTCACGGATCCTGTGGGCGTAGAACGGTCTGTGGTATTCCGGGTCCATCCTTTTGTGCAGAACATTTCCCCGGGGTGCCGCGAAAAAGATTGTTGTTTTGTCCTCTACCTCATCGAGATCGAGGACTTCATGGATATAACCGCTCATCCCCCGCAGCAGGGAATCCGTCTGCGCGATCTTTTGTGAATAGGAAGAATATGCGCTCCGGACCAGGCCGGAGAGATGCTTTTCGTCGCAGCCGAGCGGGATCGGCACATCCGCGATATCCTGTGTGGTTATTTTCTGCTGAACCTGGCCGCTGGCATTTCTTGCGAGCAGAGCCTGACCGACAACAGAGAGAAGATAATCGTGGATGAAAGATGCGGAGGATTCGCGTATGTTTTTGACAGCGATAATGTTGGCGGAGATATTCATTTTGGGATATCTGCCGTCGACGACCGCGCACTGTCCCAGTGAACCGCGCTGCGATATAACGATATCCCCTTCGGTCACCTGCGTCCGGCAAAGCCGTTCTCCCAGCTCCTCGGATAGAAAGATCAGATCGTCATAATTCATATAACCGTCTTTGGATACATTGGTTATACGCACGAGAGGTATGCCCGACTCCCGGTAGTCGGTGTTTTTTATGGCGCTCCCGAAGGGGCCGCAGATAACATCGGCAATTTCGCCGAGAGGTTTCAGGCGGTCGGCAAATTTGCTGCGCAGCTGTTTTTCGAGCAGAGTATATTCGGGCAGGTTATAGTGGACGTCGATGCGCTTTTTTAGATCCCCCCGTTTCACGGCAAAGGCACAAAGGCTTTTCGCGCCGGGGGTCACGTAAAAAAAGGCGCAGGATCCCTGAGAAATTCCTTATATTTCCGGACAACGTCATCCAGCTGGGATTCGGTCTTTCTGCCGGTCGCGTCGTAGCCGATCTGTTCTGGGGAAGCCATAAAGATCGGTTCGCTTTCATCGGGCGTTTCGCCATCCCTCCGTTTTCTGAGGAACAGTATGGATGCTTTTACACCGGCTCCGAAGTGCGCAAAGGCGCAGAGAGGCAGAGAGATGACCGCGAGCAGACAAAACTTTTCGAGGATAAAATCGCGGACATACTGCATCGAGCTGTTTGTCAGAATGCCGTCGGGCAATATGACGGCGGCAATGCCGGATCCGGGTTTCAGAAACTGCCAGATGCGTTCGATAAACAGAACTTCGGAACTCTGATTTTTTCTTTGTTTTGTCTTTCCTTTCGCGTCCATGCTGTTTCCCAGTTCGTAGGAGGAAAGGTATGGTTTTTCGACAAGATTTACGGTGGAGCCAAAAGGCGGATTGGTGAGGATGAGATCAAAACAGTCTCTGGCAAACTTCCTGTTGAGATCCTGTAATTTATCCATGCTTTCCAGGGCGTCATGGCTGATGATATTGGTGTGCCCGTCATCGTGCACGATCATGTTCATTTTGGCGACGCGGGCGATCTCGTCGTTTATCTCTATGCCGTAGAGATGCTTTGCGGCAAAATCATGCCAGTAGTTAAAATGTTCCACAGGCTGAGCAGCTCTGTCAAAATATTCGTCCGCCTGTCTGCGCATATGATCGAGAGCGTGGAGAAGAAAACCGCCGGAACCGCAGGCGGGATCGAGCACATCCCAGTCATGCCCCGGATTTGTCATTTTAATACAGAATTCGATGAGGGGACGGGGAGTAAAATACTGACCGAAATCACCCTTGAAAAAACCGTCCATAAACTGCTCAAAGGCGACGCCCTTGACATCGAGATCCGTTTTCATGAGATCAATAGCCTCCAGATGGGAGACCACTGTGCGGAGCACACGATCATCCACCTTTATGGATTCCGTGAAAACCTCCGGATCTTTTTGTTTCTGCTCGTCATAAATGGCGTTGATGCGTTCCGCAAGTCTGGAGGAGGGTTCGTGCGTCCTGATCTGGAACTGATAGGGATCTCCTTTTTTGCGCGGTCTCCGTTCATCGCTGATCTTTACAAAAATAAGTTTGCACAGTTCGCCGAATGCGGCAGGGGGAGAGAGGCGGCCGCCGCCCCAGAGGGTCTGGTGGCATTTCCGTATCGCGGCGATGAGATCCTGGCTGGCGACAGGTCTGATATCATTTTCGGTACCTTTGTAAAAACGGAATTCCTGCGGCTTTCCGTAGGCGCGGGGAAGATCCGCGAGAATGTTTTTCTCCCGCTCCAGGGCGCCGAACCTGTCGGAGACGTCGAGCACCCGGCGGGTTTTGCCGGCGATGATCACAACGTATTCCGCGCGGAGTTTTACCCAGGAGGCATTGCCCACGCCCTGCTCGATGGCCTGGTTGAATTCGGCGTCGGTGACGCCCTCCTTTTTGCATTCCACAACGGCGAAGGGGCGTTTGCACTCATCGTCGCGAAAGACGACGATATCGGCGCGGTCGACCGGAAGACGGTCGGGGACAGCGACTTCCGTCAGGATGCGATTGGCAGGATATTCGTACTTGTAAATTAATTCGGCAAAAAAATCCGCCCGTACTTTTTCCTCGGGATCGTCATAGTTTTCGATGCGCTTCCCGGAAGTGATATACTCGATCTTTTTTCTGCCGTCCGTGGTGCTGATATGGATATAACCGTCCTTTTGTGCTCTCTGCAGAGGAGAGAGCACGGCAGAGTCAAAATTTTCTTTCATAATGCATTTCTCCCGCTTTTTCTGTGAATGAAACGGCCATGCCGCGATGATAAAAGTCTGTATATTCACCTTGCAACAAGTTTGATGTTTTGTCAAGGGGCGGGAAAGCCCTTGCTATGGGGGATGGATAAGATTATAATAAACAGGGAGAGAAGAGGTAGATCCATTTTATGAATACAGAGACAAATATGGTTTGGCTGATAATTGCACTCCTGTTTCTTTTTCTGCTGGCAGGGCTCATCCTGTCCTATGTATCCAAAAGACGTGCCCGCGTGAAGGACTTTGATCTGCTGGACGGCCGCGAGTTTGAATATTACTGCGCCGACCTGCTGCGGAAGCGGGGATTTCAGGAGGTGGAGGTGACAAAGGGAAGCGGAGATTACGGCATCGATATCCTGGCGGAGCGGGACGGAGTGACCTACGCGATCCAGTGCAAATGCTACGGGGATTCCGTCGGCGTGAAAGCGGTACAGGAGGCTTATGCCGGGCGGGATTACTACGACTGTATGGTGGGAGCGGTGCTGACGAACCAGTACTTTACCGGACCTGCGGTGGAGGCGGCAAAAAAGCTGAAAATTCTCCTGTGGGACAGGGGGTATCTGGAGAGTATGGCTGAGGAGCAGGGATAAAAGATTGCTGCGTAATGATAAGTGTATGCGATATGCACACGGAAAGCGCGTTTTCGGTTGACTTGAAAAGGAAGGCTGTGTATAATGCATAATAATATTTTTGAGATAGTCAGTGAGAGAGCGGCGAAGAATCGTATTGGATGAAACAGTGAATATATCAGACAGGGAGGAACACGAAAATGAGCAAGGGAAAATATTACATTACAACGGCGATCGCCTACACATCGGGCAAGCCGCATATCGGCAACAGCTATGAGATCGTGTTGGCGGACAGCATCGCCAGGTTTAAGAGAAAGGACGGCTACGACGTATTTTTCCAGACCGGGACGGACGAGCACGGCCAGAAGATCGAGCTGAAAGCCCAGGAGGCGGGCGTCACACCGAAGGCGTACGTGGACGGCGTCGCGGAGACGATCCGGGATATCTGCGATTCCCTGGATACCTCCTACGACAAGTTTATCAGGACTACCGACGATTACCATGAAAAGCAGGTTCAGAAGATATTTAAACGCCTTTATGAGAAGGGGGATATCTATAAGGGAGCCTATGAAGGGCTCTACTGCACGCCCTGCGAATCCTTCTGGACGGAGTCCCAGCTGGTGGACGGGAAGTGCCCGGACTGCGGCAGGGAGGTAAAGCCTGCGAAGGAGGAGGCGTATTTCTTTAAGATGAGCAAATACGCGGACAGGCTGATCAAGCATATCAACAACCATCCCGAGTTTATCCAGCCGGTATCGAGAAAGAATGAGATGATGAACAATTTCCTGCTGCCCGGCCTGCAGGATCTGTGCGTGTCGAGGACTTCCTTCAAATGGGGAATCCCCGTGGATTTTGATGAGAAGCATGTGGTCTATGTGTGGCTGGACGCGCTGAGCAACTATATCACGGGAATCGGCTATGACGCGGAGGGGAATTCCACGGAGCAGTATCGAAAGCTGTGGCCGGCGGACCTGCATCTGATCGGCAAGGATATCATCCGTTTCCACACGATCTACTGGCCGATCTTTCTGATGGCGCTGGAGGAGGAGCTGCCGAAGCAGGTGTTCGGGCATCCCTGGCTTTTGCAGGGCGATGGCAAGATGAGCAAGTCCAAAGGCAATGTGATCTATGCCGAGGATCTGATCTCTTTCTTTGGCGTGGACGCGGTGCGCTACTTTGTTCTGCATGAAATGCCCTTTGAGAATGACGGCGTGATCACCTGGGAGCTGATGATCGAGCGTTTCAACTCCGATCTGGCCAACACGATGGGCAATCTTGTGAACCGCACCGTCTCCATGAGCAACAAATATTATGGCGGTGTTGTTGAGAATAAGAAGCAGACCGGGGATCAGGCGGATATCGACGCGGATCTGAAGGCGGCTGCGGCTGACACCTACCGGAAGGCAGCGGCAAAGATGGGCGACCTGCGGGTGGCGGATGCGATCAGTGAAATTTTCTCTTTGTTTAAGAGATGTAATAAATATATCGACGAGACTATGCCCTGGGCGCTGGCAAAGGAGGAGGCGAAAAAAGACCGCCTGAGTACGGTGCTCTATAATCTCCTGAATGGGATCCAGGTGGGGGCGAGTCTGCTTGAGCCGTTCATGCCGGAGACTGCCCGGAAGATCGCGGAGCAGATCAACGCGCCGCTTATCGGGTTCGATAAGCTGGAGCAGGGCTCCGCGGAGGAGATCGGCGCGCTCTATCCTTCCGGGAACCGGGTGGTGGAGAAACCGGAGATTCTGTTCGCGAGGCTGAAGCCGGAGGAAGTGATGGAGAAGGTGGAAGCGATGTTCGCGGAGCGGAAAGCCGCGGCGGGGACAGCGGAGAACGCCGAAGAGAAATCTGCGGAGGGCGCGCAGAAGAAAGAGGAAGAGGCGGCGGATGCCGGCGGTATGGATATCCCGGCGAAGCCTGAGATCGGTTATGACGATTTTGCCAGGTGTCAGTTCCAGGTGGGAGAGATCATCGACTGCAGGGAGGTGCCGAAGTCCAAAAAACTGCTCTGTTCCCAGGTGAAGATCGGCTCTGAGGTGCGGCAGATCCTGTCGGGGATCAAACAGTACTATTCTCCGGAGGAGATGGTGGGAAAGAAGGTCATGGTGCTTGTGAACCTTGCTCCCAGAAAGATGGCGGGACTGGAATCGGAGGGAATGCTTTTGTGCGCGGAGGATGCGGACGGAAATCTGGCGCTGATGACGCCGGAGAAGGCGATGCCTGCGGGTGCTGAAATCTGTTGACGGACGGAAGATAAATCGATACATGCGAAACTGGGGGAGTGCAGCATGGTATCGGGCACAGCAGACAGACGGGGGTATACGCGATATGGTGCAGGAAGGCAAAATAAGGATCAGACGGGCAAACATATATGATTGGGACGAGGCTATGGCGCTTGCCTGGCGGACGTTTCTGAGATTTGAGGCAAATGATTATGGACAGGAAGGAATAGACAACTTTCGGGATTTTTTGACGGACGCGCTGCTGCACCGCATGTTCTTAAAGGGGGATTATCCGGTGTTTATCGCGCTTGACGGCGAGAAACAGGCGGGCATGATCTCCCTGCGCAACAAAAGGCATATTTCCCTGCTGTTTGTGGAGGAGGGACATCATCATCAGGGCATCGGGCGAAAACTGATTCAGAGTATGGAGCAATACATTCAGGCGGAATATCAGGAGAGGAAGATTACGGTAAACGCCGCGCCCTATGCGGTGGGGTTTTACCGTCAGGTCGGTTTTGAGGACGTGGCGCCTCAACTGTCGAAGGATGGTATCATCTATACGCCGATGGAGAAAAGGCTTTTATGACATTGTGAAAACTGTATAAAAAATGATAAATTCTTTATGCAATCTGCCAGGTGAAGTTTTTTTTGATGAATTTCATAAACAAGTTGACGAAGATAAAAGAAAAACTTTATGAAATAGTGGTATAGTAAAAAGGGCCATATTTCTGTATACTACGTAACTAGAACAGGGATAACCTGCAGGCAATTCATTCAAAAAATCAGGAGGAAAAGAAATAATGTCAAGCTTATCATTAAAGAATATCTGCAAAAAGTACCCCAACGGTTTTGAAGCGGTAAAAGATTTCAACCTGGAAATTGAAGATAAAGAGTTTATCATCTTCGTAGGTCCCTCCGGCTGTGGTAAATCTACTACTCTGCGTATGGTGGCAGGTCTGGAAGACATCTCTTCCGGTGAACTGTATATCGACGGCAAGCTGGTGAACGACGTGGAGCCGAAGGACAGAGATATCGCGATGGTATTCCAGAACTATGCTCTGTATCCTCATATGACAGTATATGATAACATGGCTTTCGGTCTGAAGCTGAGAAAAGTACCGAAAGATGAGATCGATAAAAAGGTTCGCGAAGCGGCTGAGATCCTTGATCTGTCCGCACTCCTTGACCGTAAGCCGAAAGCTCTTTCCGGTGGTCAGAGACAGCGTGTAGCTATGGGTCGTGCGATCGTTCGTAAACCGAAAGTATTCCTGATGGATGAGCCGTTATCCAACCTGGATGCAAAGCTCCGTGTACAGATGCGTATCGAGATCGCTAAACTGCATCAGAATCTGGGAACGACCATCATCTACGTTACACATGACCAGACAGAGGCTATGACCCTTGGTACGAGGATCGTTGTTATGAAGGCCGGTATCGTTCAGCAGGTAGATACACCTCAGAAGTTGTATGAAGAGCCCGCTAACCTGTTCGTGGCAGGATTCATGGGATCTCCTCAGATGAACTTCCTGGATGCTGTGGTTAAGGTGAACGGCAATGTGGCAAGCCTCGAAATCGCAGGCCAGAGCATCGAGCTTCCGGCAGCTAAGTCCAAAGCGCTGATCGATGGCGGCTATAATGGAAAGACTGTTGTATTTGGTATCCGTCCTGAGGATGTGTATGATTCACCTGAATTCCTTGCGACAGCGAAGACGACCTTCACATCTACAGTTAAGGTTTATGAGCTGCTTGGCGCAGAAGTTTATCTGTACTTTGATCTGGATCAGTTCCCGATCACGGCAAGGGTAGACTCCAGAACAACTGCAAGACCCGGCGATGCGATCAAGTTTGCGTTTGATGTGGAGAAGATTCACGTATTTGATAAAGAGACAGAAGTTACGATCTGCAACTAAGCCGCTGCTTTTCAAGCGGCGCTACGAGCAAAAAGCGTTAAGGGGGGATGCGAATCCGCATCCCTCTTTTTGCCATATTTGACCACTATAAATTACACACAAAAAGAAAGGGAAGCGCATGATATCAAACCAGATTATTCAGAACAGCATTGAGGAATTAAAGACTATTACGAAGATTGATTTTGCCGTATTCGATCTGAACGGCGCCTGCGTGGCATCGACTTTTGAGACGGCGGAAGAGGAAAGAGAACTGGTAATAAATTTTGTGGCTTCGCCTGCAGATTCCCAGGTGATCGGCGCCCATCATCTTTTGAAGGTGTTGGATGAGGAGGAGGCGAATTACATTCTGGATGCGAGAGGGCTTGGTGATGACGCTTATATGATAGGAAAAGTTGCCGTGTGCCAGCTCCAGAATCTGATGATCGCTTACAAGGAGCGGTTTGACAGAAATAATTTTTTCCAGAATCTGATACTGGACAATCTGCTTCTCGTGGATATTTATAACAGGGCAAAGCGCCTGCATATTGCAGATCAGGAGGACAGGGTGGTCTATATCGTGGAATCGGGCAATCAGGATGAGCTTTCGGTCAGCGAGCTGATGAAGGGGATGTTTTCCACGCAGAATGGCGACTATGTGGTGACCGTGGAGGAAGACAGCGTTATTTTGATTAAAGCTGTGGAGAAGGAAGCGGGAGAGGAAGAGCTGGAGCGGATCGCGAGGACGATCATGGATATGATCAATGCGGAAGCCATGATCAATGTCCGTGTGGCTTTCGGAACGATGGTACATGAACTGAAGGATGTGTCGAAATCCTATAAAGAGGCTAAGATGGCTTCTGATGTCGGGAAGATCTTTTATCAGGAGAAGCAGATCATCTCTTATCGGCTTCTGGGGATCGGGAGACTGATCTATCAGCTTCCGGTAAATCTCTGCCGGATGTACATTCATGAGATCTTTGGTGATCACATGCCGGATGAGATAGACGAGGAGACGCTGGTGACCGTCGAGAAGTTTTTTGAAAATAATCTGAATGTCTCGGAGACATCCAGGCAGCTTTTTATCCACAGAAATACACTGGTCTACAGGATAGAAAAACTGCAGAAGGCGACGGGGCTGGATATCAGAGTATTTGATGATGCCCTCACATTGAAAATTGCCCTGATGGTAGTAAACTATATGAATTATCTGGAAGTGAAACATTGATGGTAAAACTGGTTCAGATCAGTTGTCCTGCCTGCGGCGGGAAACTGGAATGGAAGGATGTTCAGTCAGGGCTGGCGACATGTCAGTATTGCGGCAATCAGTTTCTGGTGGACGATGGAGAGGCGCGGCGGCATACCGATCACAATAAATATACCTGGGAAGCATCCGGGACACACTCGAATGCTTCCGGCAGTAAAGAGCGCCCGATGTGGATCGTCTGGGGGATGCTTTTTGCTGTATTTTTGACGATAACAGGCACCGTTTTGGAGTCTTCCAACTCATCGCGATCTTCGAGCGAAACCGTACCGTACACCGGAAGCGTCCATTATAACGCTTACGGAGATGCGGTGGAGGAGGAAGAGATCGACACGGGGAATAGTCCCCTGTATGATGCGATGATAAGTGAAATGTTCCAAAAGGACAGCGTCACGCAGGAGGAGCTGCAGAGCGTGAAATATCTGCAGGTAGTAAGCTCGATCGATGAGGATTATGTGTGGTATAGCTTTGATGATCCCTACAGCGATTCGGCGGAGATAAGGAAGGCAGTATTTTCAGGGATGGGATGGGACGTTTCGGATGCAGAGAATTTTACCGGTCTTGTATGCCTGAAACTGGGGACGGCTCTGCCCGATGATATGGACCTGAGCGGGATGACAGAGCTGAGGGGCCTCAGCGTCAGAGGGATGGAGATAGACGATATTGTCTCCATGCTGCCGGACGCGGGGAAGATCATTGAGCTGAGGCTGGCGGATATCCAATCCATGGAAGGGATATCGCGCTTTGTCAATCTGGAGAAACTGTATATTCAGAACATGCCGGATGAGAATTTAAAGCAGCTTATTGTTCTGAAAAATTTAAAGGAATTATCGCTGGAGGATACGGTCAACTCGGACTCCGGAAGTTCGGAGAATGAGCTGCGCGTCAGAGATTATTCCGCGATATCCGTGATGCCCGGTCTGGAATCGCTGTATCTGGAATCCGATATCATACGCGATGTGGGATTTCTGGAAGGGCTGTCCGGCCTGTCCTCCCTGACATTGAAAGAAAGCTCGGTCATCAGCCTGGAGCCGCTGGGGGAACTGACGGGGCTGCGGAGTCTGTGCCTGATCGATAACAATGATGCGAAAGATTTTGATGCCGTGGGGCGGCTGACAGGACTGAGGGAGCTGACGATCAAGAAGGCGGTAACCCAGACAGACCCCGATCTCTCGGCGCTGACAGAACTGGAAAAGCTGGATGTGAGCGGGCTTGGCTCAGTTGCGTCCCTGCGGGATCTGAAAATGATAAAAGAGCTTTCGATTCGCAACTGCAATGTGGATGGGATAGACGCGCTCTCCACTTTAAGCGGTGTGGAGCGGCTGACGTTTTACTCTGTCTGGAATTCCGCAACCTATTATATAAGGGGCCTTGAGTTTCTGGAGGGCATGACAAATTTAAAGTACGCGGATTTCAACGGGGATATTTATAATACGCAGTGGTTCGGATTTGACTATAGGCTTCAGGTCGCAGGGGACGTTTCCTGCGCTTTCAATCTGCCGAATCTGGAGGAGCTGTATCTGGATGAGGGCTCCTTTGAAATCGATTTTGAACGGATCGCTGAAAATCCTTCCCTCAGAGTGCTGAGTATGCGGGATATGTCTCTGCATAAGAATTATTATCTGGAGTCCTACAGCGGAGTGACAGACGTCTGGTACGATGACGTGGAGCTTTGTGGGCATCTGGATTTTTTGAAGAAGTTTCCGAATTTGGAGGAGCTGTATCTCGACAGCAATGAGTTGACGGATCTGGAGTTCGCGCGGGATCTGAAAAATCTCTCGAGATTGAGTGTGCGGGATAACTATATAACAGACCTTTCGCCTCTTGCTCAGGCGGAACATCTGGCTTATTTAAATATTGAGGAAAATGCGGTGGGGGAGTTGGAGGGAATGGATGAGGGCGTGGAGATCGTCCGGTGATAAGAAAACCGGTAAACATTAAATAAGTCGGCATAACGGGCCCCGTTTTCTCATAAGATGGTCAATAGGAAGCATATTAAAACTGACTGTCTAAAGGAGGAAACGGGGTTGTATTATGATAAAAGAATCAGATATTTGAGCTATTACGAGAGCGGTATCAAGTTGCAGAATGCCGGGTATGTGAAATTTCAGGTGAGGGACAGCCTCTGCCAGATGATCGTCTATATGAAAGGCCCAAGGCTGATGGGAAGCGGGGAGGCGAAGGTGTATCTGCTGTCGGAGAAACCGGAGAGACGAGAGGGCGATCTATATACGGAAAACCGGAGAAACAATGTGCAGAAACATCTGCTGGGCAATCTGAACATCCGCAACGGTCAGGGGCACTGTGCGGTGCGGCTGAATGCGGAAAATATGGCGGGATCCGGGCTGAGGTACGACGGAATCTGCGGCATTAAGATCGAACTACATGAGTATCAATACCTGGAATCCCGCTGGGTTGTGACAAACTTTATGCCGGCGCGGCGGCAGGAGCAGGAAAATGCGGGGGCTGGATATAAGCTGAGACAGCCGCAGGCGCAGGAGCGGCTGCAGGACGGAGACAGCGGCGCGAAGGCGGATGAGGCTCCTGTGGAAGTGAATCTGATTGTGACACCTGTGTCGGAAAATTCCCGCGTGGAAAAGATAGTGAACGAGCAGACGGAAGAAAAAGATCTGCAGGAGAATATTTTGGAGGACGCTCCGGTCTGGAAAACGCAGGAGGGCATAGAGGTAGAGACGATCACTGTGGAAAAAATGCTGCCGGAAGAAGAGGAAGAATCCATGCAGGAGATGCTGGAGAGGGAAGTGAGAAAGGACGAGGCGGAAAGGATAGAGGTATCAGAGGCGGAGTGTACGCTGGAGGAGGAGATCCTTCAGGGGGCTGAGGAAGCCCGGACCCAGGAGGAGGAGCCGGGAATACCGGAAGTGCAGATTCTGGAGCAGGAACTGCAGCCCGATAAGTGGAAGCAGCTGAGGGAGACGTACCCTGTGGTGCACCCGATCAGGGAGGAGGAGGAATATTTGAAGATCACTCCGAAGGACTTCGTGATTTTCACAGAGAAATATCAGGAACTGGTACATAACAGTTTTCTGCTGCATGGCTACTACAATTATAAGCACCTGATTCTCGGGAGAAAGGAGAAAGAGAGGAAGGTCGTTTACTATCTGGGAGTGCCCGGCACATTCCATGAGAGGGAGAAGAAGGTCGCGGTAATGTTCGGTTTTGAGGCCTTTGACGGAAAGAGAGAACCGGCCGAGAACGGGGATTTTGGTTACTACCTGAGGAGAGTGGAGATATGAAATTGGAGCCGATTATTTCGGCTCCCTTTTATTTTTGGGGGAAAGTTCGTTTTTCATTTGAGATTCCGGTGAGATAATCATTTTAAATTAATTTAAAACGAATTTCTTTTTTGTTAAAGCGAATAATATTTGACAATAAGCGAATAATTAAATAAGATATCAGAAAGGGGGGATGACAATGAGATTTAAGGAAGATCAGAAAAGAGCGATCCTTTTTTACATATTGAAGAAAATAGAAGAGAAAAACGACAATATTTCAAGGGCTGTAGCGGAGACATTTTCCATAAATCAGAACACGGTTCACACTTATATCAACGAACTGACAGACAGGGGTATCATCAGAAGAGTAAAGAGAGGGCAGTATGAGCTGATAAAAGAAGAACGCAGTTTTGATTTAAGGAGAGAAAAGGGCGAACTGGATTCGGATATAGCGGTTTATGATAATTGCATGTTTCCATATGTAAAAGAGCTTTGCGGGAATCTGCAGGAAATATGGAGCTATGCTTTCAGTGAGATGATCAATAATGCGATGGAGCATTCTCTCTCTGAAAATGTATATGTGACAGTCATAAGAGATTACCTGAATACAACTGCTGAGATTACAGATGAAGGCGTAGGCATTTTTGAGAAGATAAAGGAGCATTTTAGGTTTTCATCGCTGGAGGAAGCGATCTGCGAACTGATGAAAGGAAAGCTGACAACAGATCCGGATAATCATTCGGGGGAAGGTATTTTTTTCAGCTCGAAAATGATGGACAGCTTCTATATATTTTCTGATGGCAAAGTATTCACAAACAATAAATTTGATGACGGCGGGATTGCAAATCTCTCCTGCGAGAGAAAACCCGGCACGAAGGTTGTGATGTCCCTGTCAAATTTTTCGGAGAAAACACCTCAGGAGATTTTTGATCTCTATACAAATGATGACGGCGGATTTACAAAGACGACAATACCCTTGAAAAATATTTTCAGCGCCTCCCCGGTGTCGAGGTCGCAGGCCAAAAGAGTATGCAACAGGCTGGACAAATTCAGGGAAGTCGTTTTGGATTTTGAAGGGTTAAGCTGGATGGGACAGGGGTTTGCGCACCAGATATTTGTTGTTTTTGCGAGGGAAAATCCGGAAATTAAGCTGGTGCCGGTTCACATGGAAGCGGATGTGGAAAAGATGTACCGGCATGTTATGGCGGAAAGGTGAGAAGATAAAACAATTGCACCGGACAGCCTGCTGCACGTTACCCCGGCAGCCGGCTCCGCCAGGCTTCCTCACGTCACATGAAAGGTTCTGTTTAGTGCTGCTTTGTTCCCAACCTGACACGGTTCACAGATTTCCATTGCGCAAGACCCAAACTTCATCGCTGCTTGCCGGGGGCAGCTGCAACAGGCTGCCCGATGCAATTATGTTATTCAGTATAGGGTGTTTGAGCGAAAAAGTCAAGGGACAGCGTGCTCATCGAGGAAAAGAATCCCAAAGAGCAGCGGAGTGGCCAGCATCATCGGAAATAAATAGCGCAGAAGTGCCATGGGGCCCAACAGCAGTCCCATAAAGTAGAGGGCAATGGGCAGGATGCACAACAGTATTTTTCGGCTTTTCCGTTCTATGGAGACCGCGATGCCCAGGACCATAAGCCAGATGGAGATGCCGGGCTGCAGGACGAAGCAGTAGTGCTCTGTTTCTATTTGGCCTTCCAGAAAGGCGTAGTAAGACGGAAAAAGATCATATCTGGAAATGCGCAGATGGGATATCTCCGGAAAAGTTTCCGAGAGAGACAGAAGCCTTCGAGCACTCTTTGTCATGTCAAAATAGGGTATAACCATGTCCCGGAACGCGCGGAGATAAATGGACGGATTCTGCCTGCCGACGGTGAGATAAAGGGAAATGTATTTCCCCGGGGCTTCGGAAAAAACTTCCGTGTCAAAAACCGCTTTCACGAGATCCACGGTGTCATACAGAAAAACTTCCATGGCTTCCTCGGGAATGAGTTCATGGATCGTGTTTAGCTGTGCCTCCGTGATGTCGGGCGGCTCGGGACCATAGTAATAGGCGTGGCTGACTGCGGCGAGCTGTTGGATAGGGATACTCATATTTTCGCGGGCGTTTCCGGCGGGAATTTTCAGACCATACGAAAAAAATGCGGATAACAGCCAGGAGACGAGGAAAACCATACTCAGAGAGAGTATTATTTTTTGGTATTTTCGCAGGGCAAAAAGCATGAGGATCATGAGCGACGCCACCAGATAGATGGCGGCGTTTCTCATAAGGCACATGATGACACCGGAGAGAATCAAACGGAAAAAGTCCGCTTTTGATGGTTCTGGGACGCACAATATATCCAGCAAATTCAACAGAAAATGCAGAAGGCAAACGCCGAGCAGGATATCTTTTGTCACGTTGAAGGTAAGGACATGGAGTGTGGGATTGCATAAGATCCATAAAAGACCGATCAGAATCACTGTGAAGGGGGTGTGAATTTTCTTTAAGAATAAAAAGGATCTTGCCACCACATGAGTCACTAAAAGCCCCTGGATCAGGCAGAAAAGGGCCACGCCGAGGGAGGCGCTTTTGAGCAGGGTTTCACCGAAGGAAAGAAACAGACCGAGAAGGTAAGTGTGAAACAGAGGATTGGCGCTGGTGAGTTCCATCTCTCCGAAATACTGTGCAGCCTGAACGGGAGCGTCATAGCCGAAGGTACCGGGAAACAGTGCCAGATAGGCAGGGATAAAAAACAGGGTGATAAGTCCCCACAGCAGCAATTTCAGCTTCCGGTCCGAAAAGAAGGCGTATATGCTGTTTCCGAGATGTTCCCCCGAAAGAATTTGCCGCGCTTTTGGCGAGAGATGTCGGATGGCAATATCAAGAAGAGTGCCGCCCGCCAGAAAAATAAAAAAGGAGGATACTAAGAGAAGTTTCGGGGAATAACGATCCATACCGAGCAGCATAATAAAGACTGAAAAAAAGAAAGCGGTAAAGAGGATCCCTGAAAAATGAATTTTTTTAAAATTTGCCATATAAACCTTTCCTGTAAATTATAATTTGTAATTATTGCCATTTTATTATAGAATAATTCTGTCGATATATCAAATTTTTTAAAAGAGGACTTTGCATGACGCAATTTACGGATAAAATATCAGTGATCGTACCCTCCTATCAGCCGGACGAAAAACTTATGGAGGTGGTGAGAGGGCTGGTGGAGAGCGGATTTCAGGACATCATCCTCGTGGATGACGGGGGCGGTGTGACCTACGCGCCGCTATTTGAGAGGGCGGCGCTCTTTCCGGGAGTGACGGTGTTGACCCATCCGGAAAACAGAGGAAAAGGCTGCGCTCTAAAGACCGCTTTTGCGTATTGTCTGAGAGAACGCCCTGACTGCAGTGTTGTCACGGTGGACGGGGATAACCAGCATCATGTGAAGGATATTCTGGCATGTTGTGAAAAATTATGGGAGAAACCGGACTGCGTTATTCTGGGGGCGAGAGATTTCTCAAAGAGGGAAGTGCCCTTGCGAAGCCGGTTTGGAAATGTAATAACAAAGGGAGTTTTCCGGTTTGCCTGCGGCATGAGAATAACGGATACGCAGACCGGGCTTCGCGCGATTCCCGCCCGGTATCTGGAAGTGATGATGGAGATAGAGGGCAGCAGATACGAGTATGAGACGAATATGCTGTTAGAGATGAAGGCGCGGCGCATTCCGTTTGAGGAGGTACCGATCCGCACGATTTATCTGGAGGAAAATGAATCTTCCCATTTTAATCCTCTGAGAGATTCCCTGCGTATTTACCGGACGATTTTTGCTTTTGCCGCCAGCTCCGTCGCGTCTTCGTTGATCGACCTGCTGCTGTTTTATCTGGGTATCAGACTGCTGACATATGCGATGCCTGAGGAGGGGTGGAATATCGCGATCGCGACGGCAGCCGCGAGGATCTGTTCCTCCCTGTTCAACTATAATATAAACCGCCGGAAAGTGTTTCGCGGCGGCGGCAGAAATTCGATCCTGAAATATTATATGCTGTGTGTATTGCAGTTTGGGGCTTCCGCGGGTTTTGTGTCGCTGCTGGCATTTCTGTTCCCGGCGGGAAGCCTGGGTAAAACGTTATTCAAGGCGCTGGTGGATGGGCTCTTGTTTTTGCTCAGCTATCAGATTCAGCGGGAGTGGGTATTTCGGCGGGAGTAGAACTTTTCTTTTCCAGCTTATTGCGGATTCTCAGGTCCTTAAAAAATTGTTTCAGGGCAGCGCTGCATTCTTCCTCCAGAACGCCCTTTGTGATCTGAACCTGATGGTTGAACTCAGGCATCTCAAGCAGATTCAGAATGGAGCCGGCGCAGCCCGCTTTCGGGTTCATGCAGCCGATGACTACGTGAGGAATCCGCGCCTGCACAATGGCGCCGGAACACATCTGGCAGGGTTCTAAAGTCACATAGAGCGTGCACTCCTCCAGACGCCAGTCTCCGAGTTTTTTGCTCGCCCGCTTTATGGCGATCAGCTCGGCGTGGGAGAGGGTGTTTTTGTCCGTGTTTCTGCGGTTGTATCCTCTGGCGATGATCTTATCCTTATATACGATGACACAGCCGATCGGCACTTCTCCCAAAAGAAGTGCCTTTTTTGCCTGTCCGAGGGCGGCCCTCATATATTTTTTCTGCAGTTTTTCCGTCGATGTTGTGTTCATGAATTTTTTCGCTCCGGCATCTTAAAAGGAGTTTTCACAGCTGTCAAATACGGCAGTGTATATTTTATGAAATTGATTTTCATAAAGTTCATTCAATAATCGACTGGCGGTCATGAGGGAAGTTTGCAGGAGCGCATCGGATATCAGCTTCCTGGCATGAGCCTGCGCCAGTTCATCCATATCAACAAGTTTATAGGAACCATCCGGGTAGACAAGAACATCCAGAAGCAGATCGGTGGAGAGAAGGGTGCTTTTTTCGTCTTTCCATTCGTACGATACAATGTCGCAGTACCAGCAGATCAGAAAGTTATCCTCCGTGTAAAATCTGCTGACTTTGACGCCTTTGTTCAGATAGTAGCAGGAATCGCCATGGTGCAGTATTTTCTTGGGTTTCAGGGTGTTCCATCTGGTCAGGATGTGGTCGTCATCCGCCTTCAGAATGATATCGTCCTTCAGTAAAATACATTCGTCGGGAATCAGGCGTTTGCGGTAGAGAGAGAGGTTTTTCATGCATGTCTCCTGTAAAAATATGAAAGGCTGTGAGTAATGTATGGTGTCGAAATTATGTCTTAAATAGATACTACGCCGTAGACAGGGGAAAGTCAACGGGATTTTGACTATTTTTCACAATTTTTTTTTGCGTTCCACTATTTAAATAGACAGATTGACAAAAGTGGTATATACTTATCTGAATGAGAGGGGTATTGTGATGGATATGAGGGAGAGAACACTATATGTACAGATGTTTGGAGGCTTTTCCATGTATTACGGCAAAAAGGTCATTTCGTTTAACAGAGTAAGAAATTCCAAGTCTGTGCGCCTGCTTCAGATGCTTCTCCTGTCTGTACCGGACGGCATCTCCAAGAATGAACTGATCGACAACCTGTACTGCTGGAACGGAGAGAACGACAATGCGGATTCTTAAGAAGGAAGAGGCATCTGGTGAAAGGGTGTATGAGTGCGGTGATGGGAAAACAAATGCTGTTCCTCTGACAATTTCAAATAATGAAAATGGAGAGCAAGAATTTTATTTAGGAAATTACAAGTTAAATGACAGTTATAAAGTTATTGGTGATGCGGATGCAGGGTATAGAGTGGAGAATGCTGACGGCACATCTGTAAAACTGGAGATAGAAGATCAAAATTATAATATCGTAGGTGAGGATGCGATAAAACTGACAACTGTTAAGCTTCCCGGAGAAACTGTTTATTTTGTAAATGGAAAAATGGCATCGGTAGAATTCGGTCCGGCAGGATTGGTTATACAGAAAATAGATGGAAAAGGAGTAAGTCTTATTGCAGGTAATAAGCAGGTGACTCTTGATGAGATGGTTTTCGGGCCTAAGTTTAGCGACAAGGGTAATCCGCAGACTATTGATACTTCTGCATCTTCAACCGGAAAAGAGCTGTCAGAACTGGAAACAAGTGCCAGTGCGGCAAAGGAGAACAAAAAGGAAAAAGAAGAGTCCCTGGCAGATGCCGATGAAAGCCTGAAAAAGGCTGAGGAGAACTGGAATGCGGTAAAGGATACCGAGGAGACAGTGAAGAAAAACTGGGATGATGCAATAGGGGCGAAAAATCAGGCTCAGAATAAAGTGGATGGAGTGAAAGCTCCCTGGATTAATGATGATATTGATTCGGACGGAGTGGAAGGATATCTGAACAAATTTATCGCGGAGAAGACACCTGAAGTTGAGGGATTTTTAGAAGAATTAATGCGTGCGAATGATGAGGTGAAGGCTAAAGATAAACGAAATGATATTGCCGGAGCGGTAGACGGTCAGGTTCAAGATGCATATCAGAATGTGGTGGAAGCGATAAAGGAGCTTTACAATCTGAAAAAAGCGACCGTACAAAACAAAGAAAGATGGGAAGAGCTGGAGGAAAAATGCAGGACGCGGTTGAGGAGTATACTGCGGCAGCGGAAGCGAAGGGACTCTCCGATAAGAAATGTGAGGAGATAAAGGAAGCGGCGGAGCGCGCGATCAGTGCGGCAAACGGTAATTTTGCCTATAATACACCTCCCACCGGAGGTGATGGAGGCACAACAGGCGGCGGGACGACCGGAGGCGGCGGAACAGGCGGTACAACAGCTCCGACCACCCCGACCGCACCGGTAGTAGTCGTTCCCGAAGAGGCGGTACCGCTGGCATCTCCGGAAGAGGAAAAAGAGACCGGCGCGATAGTGATAGAGGATGAGGAGACGCCTCTCGCTGCACCGATAGAGGAACAGAGCAGGATGTCCTGGTGGTGGCTGCTGATCGCGGTACTCGGCGTGACTGGAGAAGAGATGTACAGACGGCACCGCAAAAAAATGCAGGAAGAGATGGATGCCTGAAATTCATAAGAAAAGATAAAAAGATGTTATATGCCCGGAGAGTGTTATGTGTTCTCCGGGCATCGTTATTTGGTATTGTTTTGATATCTTTTCCCAAAATTCTTGCATTGCCGGCTAAGAAATGATACAGTAGATATACATTCTAAATCGTATTTTTAAATGCGATTCTGATTTCCGTGTTGACGGAAAGTGAGGGAGCAGTTCGCTCCGATATTACCAGTTATCGAAACAAGTGGAAAAGGTAATAGTCTATTTCCTTTTCTGCGAAAAATACTTTAGAGAAAGGGGTTTTAATGGAAAAGGAAAAACAAAGTATTATTAATAACACGGAGCTGCCTGACAGCAGCAGTAAGCTGATCTTTGGGGATAATATCCTGAGTTCACAGTTTTTCCGCGACTATGCGGACATGGAGATTCTGAGGAACATACAGCCCGAGGATATTGAGGATGTATCGGAGAGATATGTTCCCCTGTACAGTACGGAGAGGGAGAGTGATACGGTAAAAAAAGTAAATATTTCAAAGTACCTTCCTCGAAAGGAAAATCAACTTAACCTACCGCTTTATATTATTTCACTTATTGAACATAAAACGAAAGTGGAGTACAATGTTGTCATGCAGATTCTGCGGTATATGGTATATATCTGGGAAGACTATGAAAAGGAAATGACAAGACAGCAGCCGGGGATCAGCAGTAGGAAGGATTTCAGGTATCCGCCGATACTGCCGATCGTATATTATGAGGGGGAGAGGAAATGGACGGCATCATTGGATATCTCTGAGAGGATTTTGTGTGGGGAACTGCTCGGAAAATATTTGCCGCATTTTCGATATCAGCTTGTTATGCTTCGCAATTACAGCAACGAAGACCTTCTGGAAAAGGGAGATGAAATTTCTCTGGCAATGCTGATCAATAAGATACAGCGGCCGGAAGATGTATCGGCATTTGTCAATCTTCCGGGGGAGCAGGTAGGCGAGATACTAAAGGATACGCCGGAATATCTTCTCGATACGATGGCAAAGCTGTTGCGGGCATTGTTATATCGTATGAATCTGCCGGAAGGTGAAACAGAGGATGTGGTTTCCAGGATTAAGGAGCGGAAAATGGCAAAGCTGTTTGAGAATGTAAAGATGGATATACAGGCGGAGAGAAGAGAACGCGCGGAAGCAGAGGAAAAGCTTGAAGAAGTGGAGAAAAAGCTTGAAGAAACAGCCAAAAATTTGGAAATATACAAGCTGATAAGCAAAATGACCGTAAAGGGCAGTTCAGAAAATGAAATAAAAGTGGAACTGATGCGAAAATTTTCTCTGTCGGAGGAGCTGGCGGAACGCGAATATAAAAAAGTCCTTGAAGAAGAATAGACATATTCTCCCAAAAGGAGTATAATCTTGTTATGTGTCCGAAAATGATAAAGGGGGAAAGAGAGTGAAATATCACAGAAATGTATATCGCTGCCTTGTTTTGATCACGCAGTTTGGGATATCCATGCTGGTTCCGATCTTTCTGTGTTCTTTTCTTGGAATTTTTCTGGACAGGAAATTTGGCACGCAGTTTTGGATGATACTGCTGTTTTTTGTGGGTGCGGCCGCCGGATTCAGGAATATCTATCATATGGCGAAGACCATCTATGAAAAAAAGAGTGAAAAAGATAAATATGAAGAAAAAGATAAATGAGACGCTGGCGGAACTGCTCATCGGGATCTTGTTCTGGGGTGTTATCTGGCAGGCCGGAGGAGTCTGGTTTGTGCGGGATAAGGCGGGCTGCAGTCTGGGGCTCTGGGCCGGGATCCTGACGGCGGGAGTCTGTGCGGTTCACATGTACAGGTCGCTGGACCGGGCGCTCGATCTCTCGGAGAAAGATGCCCAGAAATATATGATGAGCCGGAGCATGATGCGCTACGGACTGATCATTGTCGTTCTGCTGGTGCTGATGATAACGGAAGCGGGAAATCCGCTCTGTGGTTTTCTTGGCGTAATGGGGCTGAAAACAGCAGCGTATTTGCAGCCCCTTTTGCATAAAGTAATGGAGAAAAGGAGGAGGTGAGAGTATGGGACAGGGTATTTTATTATCCGGCGCGGATGAAATTGATTTTATGATACATGGCGTGTTTTCCTACGAGCTGTTTGGACAGACGTTGTGGATAACAACTTCCCATGTATGTGCGGTCATTGTCTTTCTGGTGATTCTGCTGTTTATCTTTGCGGGAAATCGTGCCATGAAAAAAGGGACGGAAATACCGGCCGGTTTTCAGAACGTAGTGGAACTGATAGTGGAAAAGCTGGACGGCATCGTGGACAGCACCATGGGAAAGAGTGCACCTGCATTCCGAAATTATATCGCTACGATCTTCATTTTCATTCTTGTCAGCAATATTTCCGGTCTGTTTGGGCTGCGGCCGCCTACGGCGGATTACGGGACGACGCTGGCGCTGGGATTGATGACGTTTACGCTGATAACGTTCAATAAGTTTAAACATCAGAAAGTAAAAGGCGTCATCAAGGGGCTCTGTGATCCCTGGCCGATCTGGGCGCCGATCAATGTTATCGGCGATGTGGCAGTGCCGATCTCTCTGTCGCTTCGTCTGTTTGCGAACGTATTATCAGGCGTGGTGATGATGGCTCTGATCTACGGCTTGCTGGGAAAGATCGCGGTGATATGGCCGGCTGCCCTGCATGTCTATTTTGATCTGTTTTCGGGCTGCATCCAGACATACGTATTCTGTATGCTGACGATGACGTACATTGCGGATGCCTGCAATACGGATTAACAAAAGTGTCAAGTTTTATTTATTACAAAAATAAAGGAGGAACTACAAATGGAATTTAACAATTATTTTATCTTAGGCTGTTCGGCAATCGGTGCGGGACTTGCGGTTATCGCAGGTATCGGACCTGGTATCGGTCAGGGTATTGCGGCGGGACACGCGGCGGCGGCAGTGGGAAGAAACCCGGGGGCAAAGTCCGACATTACTTCCACCATGCTTTTGGGTCAGGCCGTGGCGGAGACAACAGGTCTCTATGGCTTGCTTGTTGCCATGCTGTTAATGTTTGTAAAACCCCTTATTATAAAATAAGCCTCGGAAACTGTTTTATAAATTCAGAGAAAGGAGGTTTACAGGTTGAACGCATTACTGAATGCGAATCTCGTACTGCTAAACGGCGCGGAAGGATTTGACTATCTGTTCGATCTGACGGGACAGCTTTTGCAGGATGCAGTGTTGATGATCATAGCGGTATTCACACTGTTTCTGATCGCCTCCCACTTCCTGTTCAATCCGGCGAGAGATATGCTGAGAAAGAGACAGGAAAAGATCAAAGGCGAACTGGAAGACGCCAAAGAGAGCATGGAATCCGCGGATGCATTGAAAGCGGAGTACGAAGATAAGCTGAAAAACATTGATAAAGAAGCGGAAAACATTCTGACGCAGGCCAGAAAGAAAGCTCTGGACAATGAAAACAGGATTATTGCGGAAGCGAAGCAGGAAGCGGCATCCATTATCAGGCAGGCAAGAAGTGAAGCCGAACTGGAGAAGCGGAAAGCAGCGGACGATGTGAAGAAAGAAATGATCTCCATTGCGGCGCTGATGGCCGGCAAGGTCACAGAGGGAGCGGTGGATGTCTCCATTCAGGACAGTCTTGTGGAAGAAACTTTGAAAGAAATAGGTGAAAATACATGGCTAAGTTAATTTCAAAAACCTATGGAGAAGCGATTTTCGAGCTGGCTGTTTCTGAGAACAGAGTGGATGCACTGACTGAGGAGATTCAGGCTGTGCTGAAAGTTTTGGAAGAGAATCCGGAATTTTCGGATATTATGAAGCATCCGAAAATCATGAAGGAAGAAAAGCTTCAGGTAATAGAGACTGTTTTTAAGGGAAGAGTGTCCGATGAACTGACAGGTTTTATGCGGCTGATCGTGGAGAAGGACCGTTATGGCCAGATCCATGAGATCATGCAGTATTTCCTGGATGAGGGAAAGAAGCTGAAAGGCGTCGGAGTAGCTTATGTGAGAACTGCTCTGCCTCTGCGGGAGGAGCAGGAAAAGCAGGTTGAAGCGAGACTGCTTGAGACGACCGGTTTCCATGAGATGGAGATGCACTATCAGGTGGATGAGAGCCTGATCGGCGGCATGGTCATCCGGATCGGGGATCGGGTGGCGGACAGCAGTATTCGGACAAAGCTGAATCATTTAGAGCAGCAGCTTTTGAAAATACAGCTTCAAAATTAGCTTCAAATAATTAAAGAAAGGTGCGTATGATTCATGAATTTAAGACCAGAAGAGATAAGTTCGGTCATCAAGGATCAGATTAAGAGATATGCGGCAGAGCTGGAAGTATCCGAAGTAGGAACCGTGATACAGGTAGCAGACGGAATTGCCCGTATTCACGGCCTGGAAAAAGCGATGCAGGGCGAACTTTTAGAGTTCCCCGGTGAAGTGTACGGCATGGTGATGAACCTGGAAGAGGACAATGTAGGCGCGGTACTTCTCGGAAATATCAAAGATATCAAAGAGGGCGATACCGTTAAGACTACCGGAAGGGTTGTGGAAGTGCCGGTAGGCGACTGCATGCTGGGACGTGTCGTAAACGCTCTTGGTCAGCCGATTGATGAAAAAGGACCTATCCGGACAGATAAATATCGTCAGATTGAGAGAGTGGCTTCCGGTGTTATTACAAGAAAATCCGTTGATACGCCGCTGCAGACAGGTATCAAGGCTATTGATTCCATGGTGCCGATCGGCAGGGGACAGCGTGAGTTGATCATTGGTGACCGTCAGACCGGTAAGACGGCATTGGCAGTAGATACGATTATTAACCAGAAGGGGCAGGGCGTAAAGTGTATTTATGTCGCTATTGGCCAGAAGGCTTCCACGGTGGCGTCCATCGTGAAGACTCTGGAGGAGTATGGCGCCATGGCGTACACGACGGTCGTGGCTTCCACGGCCAGCGAGCAGGCTCCTCTGCAGTACATTGCGCCTTACGCGGGATGTACGATCGGTGAGGAGTGGATGGAGAACGGCGGGGATGTGCTTGTCATCTACGATGACCTGAGTAAGCATGCGACCGCTTACCGTACGCTCTCCCTGCTTCTGAGAAGACCCCCCGGGCGTGAAGCTTACCCCGGCGATGTTTTCTATCTGCATTCCAGACTGCTCGAGAGAGCGGCGCATATGAGCGACGAGTACGGCGGAGGAAGCCTGACGGCGCTTCCGATCATTGAGACCCAGGCGGGCGACGTTTCGGCGTACATTCCGACGAATGTTATCTCCATCACAGACGGGCAGATCTATCTGGAGACGGAGATGTTCAACTCCGGTTTCCGCCCGGCGGTAAACGCGGGCCTCTCGGTATCCCGTGTGGGCGGCGCGGCGCAGATCAAGGCGATGAAGAAGATCGCGGCGCCTATCCGTGTGGAACTTGCCCAGTACAGAGAACTGGCGGCATTCTCCCAGTTTGGTTCGGAGCTGGATGCGGATACAAAGGAGAAGCTGGCACAGGGTGAGAGAATCAAGGAAGTCTTAAAGCAGCCCCAGTACCAGCCGATGCCGGTGCAGTATCAGGTTATTATTATCTATGTGGCGACGAACAAGTATCTGTTGGATGTTCCGGTAGCTGATATCACCAGGTTTGAGAAAGAGCTGTTTGAATTCCTGGATACAAAATATCCGGAGATTCCGGGAAATATTTCGGAGGAGAAAGTGATCTCCGATGAGACGGAAACAAAGCTGAAAGCCGCGATTGAAGAGTTTAAGAAGACATTCGCGTAGAAAAGGTAGGTGACGGTTATGGCCTCTATGAGAGACATAAAAAGACGTAAAGGCAGTATCCAGAGTACCCAGCAGATAACCAAGGCAATGAAGCTTGTTTCCACCGTAAAGCTGCAGAGGGCGAAGCAACGTGCGGAGCAGTCCAAAACCTACTTTGACTGTATGTATGAGACGGTCAACAGTATCTTGCGAAAGACCAGCGGCATGCAGCATCGCTATCTGCAGCCGGGAGGCTCTTCAAAGAAAGCGGTGATCGTCATTACCTCAAACAGAGGCCTTGCGGGAGGCTACAACTCCAATGTTGTGAAGCTGATCACAAGGGGCGAACTGAAGAAGGAAGAGCTGGATATCTACAGCATCGGTAAGAAGGGGAGAGACTCTCTGAACAGATATGGCTATCATATCGCCTGGGACGGCTCCGACATTATTGACGAGCCCGCCTATGCCGATGCCATGCAGCTTTCCAGGAAACTGCTGCAGGAGTTCGCGGAGGGCAGTATCGGAGAGATTTATCTTGCGTACACTTATTTTAAAAATACGGTGGTTCATGTACCGAAGCTGATGAAGCTTCTGCCCGTGGAGGCGGGAGCGGGTGAAATGCCCGAGGCCTCGGAGGGGAATGTGCAGGATGATGAGAAAAAACTTTCCATTCCGATGAATTTTGAGCCGAAGGATGAGGAGGCGTTAGACCTTCTGATCCCGAAATATATCACCAGCCTGATTTACGGGGCGCTGGTGGAAGCGGTGGCGAGTGAAAATGGCGCCAGAATGCAGGCGATGGATTCGGCAACGAGCAATGCTGAGGAAATGATCAGTAAACTGACGTTACAGTATAACAGAGCCCGTCAGGGTTCCATTACACAGGAATTAACAGAAATAATTGCCGGTGCGGAAGCGATTTCTTAGGAATCTTCGCTGTCGGCAGAAAGGATAATTATAATGGCAGATAAGAATACAGGTAAAATTACCCAGATTATCGGCGCCGTTCTGGATATCAAGTTTACGGAGGGAAAACTTCCGGAGATCAACGAAGCGATCCGGATTCCGTTAAAGGAAGGGAAACTCGTAGTGGAAGTATCACAGCATCTCGGCGATGATACGGTGAGATGTATCGCTATGGGACCTACGGACGGTCTGGTAAGAGGTATGGATGCGGAAGCGACAGGTGCTCCGATCACTGTGCCGGTGGGTGAAAATACGCTGGGCCGTATGTTTAATGTGCTCGGCGAACCGATTGACAATCAGCCTGCACCGGCTGAAGTGGAATATTCACCGATTCACAGGGCGGCGCCTGAATTTTCGGAGCAGTCTACCCAGCAGGAACTGCTGGAGACGGGAATCAAGGTGGTCGACCTCCTCTGCCCCTATCAGAAAGGTGGTAAGATCGGCCTGTTCGGCGGTGCCGGTGTAGGAAAGACCGTGCTGATTCAGGAGCTCATCCGCAATATTGCGACAGAGCACGGCGGATATTCCGTGTTTACAGGTGTTGGAGAGAGAACAAGGGAAGGAAACGACCTTTACTATGAAATGAAGGAATCGGGCGTTATCGACAAGACGACGATGGTGTTCGGTCAGATGAACGAACCCCCCGGAGCGAGAATGAGAGTGGGCCTTACAGGACTTACCATGGCGGAGTATTTCCGTGACAAAGGCGGTAAGGATGTGCTGTTGTTCATCGACAATATTTTCCGTTTTACGCAGGCGGGTTCCGAGGTGTCCGCGCTTCTGGGCCGTATGCCTTCCGCGGTAGGTTATCAGCCTACATTGCAGACGGAGATGGGTGCGCTGCAGGAGAGGATCACTTCCACAAAGGACGGTTCCATCACGTCAGTACAGGCGGTTTATGTGCCGGCGGATGACCTGACAGACCCGGCGCCGGCGACAACTTTCGCCCATCTGGATGCGACGACGGTACTTTCCCGTTCCATCGTGGAACTGGGTATCTATCCGGCGGTGGATCCCCTGGAGTCTACTTCCAGGATCCTTGACCCGAGAATTCTGGGCGAGGAACACTACAGTGTGGCGAGAAGCGTGCAGGAGATCCTGCAGAGATACAAGGAATTGCAGGATATTATCGCGATCCTCGGTATGGATGAGCTTTCCGAGGAGGATAAGCTGGTTGTTTCGAGAGCGAGGAGAGTACAGAGATTCCTGTCCCAGCCGTTCTATGTGGCGGAACAGTTTACCGGGTATGACGGGAAGTATGTGCCGATCACGGAGACGGTACGCGGCTTTAAGGAGATTCTGGAAGGAAAACACGACGACATTCCGGAGAGCTATTTCCTGAACGCAGGTACGATTGATGATGTACTGGCCCGTGTGAAATAGGGGGTGAACGTATGGCGGAGATAAATGATTTTACGCTGAAGATCATAACCCCGGACAGGATTTTCTATGAGAAACCTGTGAAAATGGTGGAATTTAATACGGTTGAGGGAGAGATCGGCGTGCTCCCGGGGCATATTCCGATGACGGTTATCGTCAAGCCGGGTGTGCTCACGATCACGGAGGAGGACGGATCAAAGGAGGCGGCGCTTCATGCGGGCTTCGCGGAGATTCTGCAGAACCAGGTGACAATTCTGGCGGAGATCATTGAGTGGCCGGAAGAAATTGACGGGACAAGGGCGCAGGAAGCGAAGGAGAGAGCCGAGGAGCGTCTGCGCACAAAGGAACCTGAGACGGATACCGCGAGAGCGGAGATCGCGCTCAGACGTGCCCTCACCAGAATTGAAGTTTTAAAGTAAAAGAACAAAAAACACCTTTGCTGCATACAGTAAGATAAAGCGGCGGAGGTGTTTTGCTATGTCAAAAGAAAATATTTTACCTTTCTATATGATCTACCCGCTTCCCCTGGCCGGGCAGGAGGAGGAATCTCTGATGCGGGATCTGGAATATATGCAGCAGCTTTATCCGGCGGATGCAAAAAAATACCAGAAAAAAATTGCGGCGGTGTTGGATACTATAGATTATGACGGAAGCCTGATCTACGACGAGTATCCGTGCAGATGGCAGATGTATAGGCTCTGTCAGAGCGTTTTGGCGATCCTGAGGCGTGAAGCGCAGGATGGGAAGGAAGAGATTTCTGCGGAAAAATGGACCTGGATCGAGGAGATGGTGCAGATTTTGTTGTATTATGAAGTGTATAAAAGACGGCATACGAACAAAAACAGGATAAAACCGGTTGAGCTTTTGGAGAAATACAGGTAGAATATTATTGAAAGCTGGATGCCCGATTGATATATTCCTGACGAGCCACGCTTTCGCTCTGAGAAAAACGAAACGGTCACTAAGGGAGCATAGATGAAAAAATCGGTTTTAAAGGGAATATTCTTTGGAATAGTGCTGTTTGCGGCATTATTTCTGTTTGAGACGGTGATGAATCTGGGGAACACGGATATGACGGCGGAGATGCCTCCGGCGTCGTATCCTCTTGTCTATATGAATGTTTCGGGGGAGCTTGTGAACTGCCTTCACGGATACCGGAATGAGATGGATGCTGCGCATATGCGCGATACGATAACGCCTCTGGAGAACGGCAGAGATCTCGGCATTACGGTGGAAAAATTTGGGACAGGCATAGAGTCGGTCTCCTATCAGGTCAGGAGCAGCGACGGAAGCCGTCTGATCGAGGATACCGAAATTACGGATTTTGAGGAGACGGAGACTCTGCTCACAGCGGATTTCACGGTGAAGGATCTGTTGGAGCAGGACAGAGAGTATAATTTTATTATCATCCTTCGACTTGATTCCGGGCGGGATATCCGCTATTACACCAGGATCCTGCTGGGAGAAGATTATCATGTATGGGAGAAGACGGAGTTTGTCAGGAGGTTTCACGAGGATACGTTCGACAAAGCGAATGTGGAAGAAAATCTCGCGATGTATCTGGAATCCAATAAGGACGGCGATAACAGTACTTTCAGCAGAGTGGATATTCACAGCAGCTGGAATCAGGTGACATGGGGAGATCTGTCTGTGGAGAAGACGTCGGAGGCGGTTGTGGATATCAAGGAGATGATGCCTCAGACCGCATCCTATCAGGTGCGTTATCAGGTGAAGATTCCGTATGAGGGCAGAGAGGAAGAGTACCTTGTGACGGAATATTACAGGATAAGGTATACCGCCGACCGCATGTATCTGCTTGATTTTGAGCGGGAAATGTCCCAGCTGTTTGACGAGAAAAAAGAGATTTATAATAACAATAAAATATCCCTGGGGATACAGGGGGCGGAGCAGGTCAGGCTGACGGAGTGCGACGGAGGCAATATTTTCGCTTTTGTGGTGGGAAACAGATTGTTTTCGTACAATGTGGCGGACAATAAGCTGGCTCTTTTGTTCAGCTTCCAGAACGAGGACAACTGCGACAGACGCACGATATATGACAGACATAAGATCAAAGTGCTGAATGTGGATGAGGCCGGAAATGTGCAGTTTGTCGTATACGGCTATATGAACAGAGGGCACCACGAAGGTGAGAATGGCGTGCAGGTCAATTACTATAACAGCAGCCAGAATATGATAGAGGAGATGGTTTTTGTCCCCTACAAAAAATCGCCGGAACTGCTGGAACAGGATATGGACAGGCTTTCTTTTGCCGGAAATAACAGCCGTTTTTATATGATGGTGGACAGCACGATCTATGAGATGAATCTTTCGACGAAGCAATGCCGGATCATTGCGGAGAATTTGAGCGGGGACAGTTTTAAGGTTTCCGAAAATGGAAAGATGCTGGCGTGGATAGAGGGCGGCCGGTACGCTGCCGAATCCATGCAGTTCATGAATCTGATGAGTGGGAAACGCATGGCGGTGGAGGCGGGCTACGGGGAATACGTGCAGCCCCTCGGCTTCATGGGGGACGATCTGATCTACGGCATAGCGGATAGAAAAGATGTGGCGAAGGACAGCTCCGGCAGAATATTTTTTCCGATGCATACGGTCAGGATACAGGATGAAAAGGAAAATCTTTTGAAGGAGTACAGAGTTCCTGACACGTATGTCACATCCTGCGACGTGGAGGAAAATCAGATCATGCTCTACCGGGTGCAGAAGAGCGTGGACGAGGTGAGCGGCGAACAGGTCTATGTGGAAGTAGATAACGATCAGATCATGTACAGCAGAGAGGAGGACGTGGGGAAGAACCTGGTGGAGACTGTGGTCGTGGACGTGATGGAGACGCTGACACAGATCGCAGTGAAGAGCAATATCAATACGGATACTCTGCAGCTGCTGACGCCCCGGGAAATGCTGTTTGAGGGAGAACATCAGATCGTCCTGCAGGAGTCCGAGGAAGTGATGAAACGTTTCTTTGTCTACACGATCCACGGGCTTACAGGCGTGTATACGGAGGAGGCGCTGGCCGTCAATGCGGCCTATGAGGCGGCGGGCGTTGTGATAGACGACACCGGGAATTATGTCTGGTACAGGGGAAATCGTGTGACGAGAAACCAGATTATGAAGATTACCGGCGGTGAGACGGAGTCGGATACCACGAGCCAGCTTGCGGTATGCTTAAATACCATACTGGAATTTGAGGGAGTCAACCGCAGTACGCAGTATATGCTGGACAGCGGCATGACGACGGTGGAAATCCTGCAGGAGAATATTCCCGACATTCAGGTGCTGGATCTGACGGGCTGTGCGCTGGACGCAATTTTGTATTACACGAATCAGGATATCCCTGTGCTGACGACGCTGGAGGATGAAAAAGCGCTGCTGATTACAGGGTTTAACGAACTGAATATCGTGGTGATGGACCCGACGGACGGAACGGTCTATAAAATGGGGATGAATGACGCCACGCAGATGCTGCAGGAGAACGGGAACCAGTTCATTACCTACATGAGGACGGGAAGATAGCAGGGTAATAAAAGAGCATAAGAGATGGATATATAATAAGGTTGACAAATGATTACCTTTAATTTATACTTAAAAGGTAAGCATTTGTCAACCTGTTTTGTTTTTGCAGGGCAGAGATGGGAGGAAACATGAAAAAAGTAAATTTGTCGGACGCGGAATGGATGATCATGAATCTTTTGTGGGGGCAGGCTCCACGAACGATGATGCAGATCACGAATACGTTGAAAGCCGAGACGGGCTGGACGAAGCATACGGTGATGTCGTTTCTGAAGCGGATGGAGGAAAAAGGCGCTCTGCACTATGAGGAGGGGGAGAAGGCAAAGCTGTATTACCCCGATCTGGAGCGGGAGGAAGCGGTCTTGCAGGAGACGGAGGATTTTCTGGACAGGGTTTTTCAGGGGAAAATGGGCATGATGTTAAATACGATGGTGCAGCAGCGGGCGCTGTCGAAAGAGGACATGGAGGAACTGCATAAAATTCTGGAACAGGCGGAGGAACGGGATGTATAACATACTTTTTACGACCACTTTTTTTATTGGCATCGCCCTGCTTCTGCGCGCTGCCTTCAGGAAACATATCAGCGCTCGGCTGCAGTATGCGGTCTGGCTTCTCGTGGCGGTGAAGCTGCTTGTCTTTCCGGTGCCGGATGCGGAAGGTGAGTTTTCTGTGCTGGGACTGGTGGCGCAGGACAGTCGGGAGGAATTTTTAGGGGAGCATATATCGGCGGAAGAACTCGCCGCAGCGCAGGCGAGCGGAATAGTGCAGGAGAAAGCGCAGGGCGGACAGACAGCAGCCGGGAATCTGTGGGCGAACAGCGATCAGGGGATGGAAAGCACCGTCGCCGGCACAGACACGGGCGTGACGCCGGAATACGTGGGAACTGAAGGGAAGCAGGTTTCGCGTTTGGAGTGCTGGTATCGGATGACGAAACTGGGCCTGGTGCATTATGTGGATAATGTATGGAAAGTGCCGCTGTGGTTTGCGGGGATACTGGGGACGGGAAGTCTGTTTTGTGCGGCGTGGATGATGGCCTGTCATGTGCGGCTGTGGAGATATTTGCGGCAAAGGCGTGTGGCGCTGCCCGAGACGAAGATGGAAGAAGTGAGAAAAGTATCTGCGGGCGGCGGAAGGATGCTCCGGGCTTACAGCGTGGAAGGACTGCCGACACCCTGCCTGTTTGGGAGGCGCGTCTATATCCCGGAAGATCTGGCGGAAGATAGTCAACTTCTGCCCTGCATCCTGCGGCATGAGATGTGCCACTATTTTCACGGGGACACAGTGTGGGGGCTGGTGAGAATGATTTGTGTCTGCCTGTACTGGTATCATCCGTTCGTGTGGCTTGCGGCGTATCTGTCCAGACAGGACTGCGAGTTGGCATGCGATGAGGCAGCTGTAAGGCTGATGGACGGGCAGGAGAGGAGACGGTATGGGGAATTGCTGTTACGTTTTGTGCCGGTGAAGGGTTTTCCTGCGGACTGTTTTTCGATGACCACGACGATGTCGGGCAATGCGAAAAATCTGAAACAAAGGCTGGAGAGGATCACGGCAAAGAGAAAAAACACGGTGATTCTGGGAGTGCTGGCGGCAGCGGCGGGGCTCGCGGGGCTTTATGCCTGCGTCACCAGCGGTTTTGTCAGCGTGGATAAGCAGTGGCAGAGTATCCGGATCAGACAGGAGGAGGAGAGTGTACCGATCCTGCAGGAAAGCTACAGGCTGGACTACCGGTTGAGCAGAGATGCTGCGAGCTATGGGCTCTATCTGGAGCAGTATGAATACGGCGAACTCGTCGGGGCGGAAGTACTGGACTGTCAGGCGCTGCGGCCGGAGGGAGGAGAAGCGCGGAAACAAAAGAAAGGGGAGGTTATCTACTCGAGATCACTGGAGTCGGATGCAGTGACAGGCGCTTTTGTGAAATCGGTAAATTCTTACAGTGTACCGGATTATACGACATCGGACGGACCGGAGTCTCTGTTCAGGGCGTTTACGTTTGATCTGTCTGAGACGACTGCCGTCGGAAATTCTTTCAGCATGGCAGTCGAGGAGAAGCTGGAACATCGGTTCCGGCTGGGTGAGGACATCATTTTGCTGGCGAGCTACTATGGGGACGGTATGCTTACGCTGCCTCCCAAGCATATTTTTGAGGCGGAAAAGTTTATGGAGAAAACCGGAGAGATCTGGGAAAGTGACAGTTGTGTCATGCTTGTTCATCTGATTGTTTCGGATAGACCGGCGGAAGAACTGCGAAGACAGCTGGACGGGATTGTGGGAGAAAAAAGTGCAGAGCCTACCGCGCAGGCGGACGGCTACAGCAATGAGGAACTGTTGAAAATGGCTGAGAATTTCTACCGCAGAGAGCATGGCTATGTGCCCGCCCATGTGGAGATAGACAGCGAAGACGGAGAGGAAGTGCTCATCTGGCTCTACGACAGAGATGAATTTATGAACGGGGAAAATGAGATCGTCGGCAGCGCCCGCACAGGGGACTGGTACACGGTGAACAGGGTGACCGGAAAGGGGGAGGACGTTCTTCTGGAGGAGATCGACCTGACGCAGACGGCGTCCCTGACAGTGCCGTGGGATGGGAAGATGGAAGAGATGACGGTGGAGGACGTCAGGGAAGAGGAGAGGTTTTCTGCGCTGCCGGCGGAACCTGGAGCGGGAGCGCAGAGAAGACTGTATCTGCTCGGTGAAACGGAGAACTACAGGCTGTACGGAGCAGGGGATTACCAGTCGATGATACTGGCAGATCAGGATTCCTTGACGGAAGTTTCCATGCCTTTTATCACGGACGGCATTACCATGATGGCGCCGGAAGTGCAGGAGGCGGATTATGATGGGGACGGCGTGTCGGAATTGGCGGTGAAGTTGGTAAAGCTTTTTTATGGCGAAGACACCGGCGTCTGGCAGGAACAGCTGTGGATGTTCGACAGGGAAGAGGGGCAGGTAAAGATCTGTGAGTATCCGGGCGGCGCGTATGCGGAGGAACTGCTGCGAAGGCTTTCCTTTGAGGAGCGTGAAAACGGAAAAGTGATCGCGCTGGCCGGAAGGCAGATCTCCCCCGAACTGCGGGAGGAGCAGGGGGTTTCCTATGAGAACATGGGTATCAATACATCGAAGGCCTCTTTTGCTTTTTTGGATGGAACGATAAAACTCAGAATACCTGTGTCCTGCGGCAGCAGGGAGGGGAGTGCGATGCCCGCCTACGGAGACGGCTGTCTGGAAGCGGAAGTTCTGTACGACGGAAGTCGGTTTTTCATCCGGGATGTGGGATCGGCGGATCTGAAAGATGCAGAGAAGATGGCCGGGGAGGCGGTGCGGGCATTTTATGCGCCGCGCGGAATCGAGATCATTGATGGCAATGTAGGAGAGTGGCGTCTTTCGGAGGAGACGGAGCAGATGGAGATGACGCTGACCGTTCTGGAGAGAGGGCAGGATTCCTATGACTATGCGACAGTGCTGTTTGTGCGGGAGGAGACGGGACAGTGGGCTGTGACAGGGGAGGTATGGGTCGAGAAGTGACGGGACAGTGGTAAAATAAAAAAACAGATGACAATTCCGGCCGGCTGGAATAGAATGTTAAGTAGATAAGATAGTTATAGTGTGCGACACAACAGGAATGGAGGCAAAGATGAAATCAAAAGTTTATTTCACAAGAACGATCACGCCGGAAAAAGTGCTGGAGATGTATGAATTGTTGGGAAAACCTCTGACAGGGAAAGTGGCGGCGAAAGTGCATTCCGGGGAGGACGGGAATCAGAATTTCCTTCGTCCGGAATTCTGGAGACCGGTCATCGAGAAAGTGGATGCTACGGTGGTAGAGTGCAATACCGCCTACAATGGGGCCAGGAATACCACGGAGAAACACAGACAGCTGATGAAAAAGCACGGCTGGTCCGGATGTTTCAATATTGATATACTGGATGCGGAGGGACCGGATCTGACAGTGGAGATCCCGGACGGAAAAGCGCTGAAGGAAAACCGTCTCGGAAAGAATATTGAAAATTATGATTCCATGCTCGTACTGGCGCACTTTAAGGGGCATCCGATGGGTGGTTACGGTGGAGCTTTAAAGCAGCTTTCCATCGGCTGCGCATCTACGGCGGGGAAATGTCTGATTCACTCGGCGGGGGAATCCGATACTCAGGAGGGCTTCTGGGACCATGTAGCTCCCCAGGATACTTTCTGCGAGGCGATGGCGGACGCCGCCGGCTCCGTGGTAGATTTCTTCAAGGGAAATCTCGCTTATATTAATATCATGTGCAACCTCTCCGTGGACTGCGACTGCTGCGCGGTGGCGGAAGATCCCTGCATGAAGGATATCGGCATTTTGTCTTCCCTCGATCCGGTGGCCTTAGATCAGGCATGTATTGATCTGATCTATGCTTCCGATGATCCGGGCAGAGCTCATTTTCTGGAGCGTCTGGAGTCGAGACACGGCGTGCACACGATCGAGGCGGCGGCTGAGCTGGGATTCGGCAGCAGGGAGTATGAGCTGATAGAGATCGAGGCGTAGCGCTGTGCGATCGATTTGATGTTCTGCTCTGTCAAAGAATACGATACGGTGATCAGATCGTATCGTATTCTTTTTATCTCGTGGAATCCCGTATGATGAATTCCGTGTTCAGAAGGATCTGCCTGTCCGGTGCGGAAGGGTTCAGGATCTTTTCCAGCAAAATGGAGCAGGACTGTTGACCAAGCTGGAAACATGGCTGCCGGATCGTGGTGATCGTGGGCAGAGTCATGCGGGAAGTCTCCACATTGTCAAATCCAATCACAGATATATCTTCCGGAACCCGAATGCCGTGCTGCTGCGCGGCATTGATTGCTGCTGCGGCAAAGACGTCGGAGCAGGTAAAGAAGGCGTCCGGTCTCTGTTCTGTGTTCAGAGCCTGAGAGATGGCGGAGTGGGCCAGGGTGTAATCGATGGAAGGTATCGTGATATTCCATTCGGGATGAAGCGGAAGCCTGGCGCTTTCCAGCGCTTTCAGGTATCCCTCCCTGCGGTGCCGCGCATATTTATATTTCAGGCTGCAGTTGACAAAGCCTATATTTTTACAGCCTGTGGAGATCAGATAGTTTACCGCTTTGTAGGCGGCGGTAACGTCGTCGATGCTGATGTAGGAGCATTCATAATCGTCCGGATATTCACAGCACATTGCCATGGGACAATATCTGCTGATCAGGTTGAGAAGATCGGGGGGCGGGGAGGAGGAGAGCCACAAAACTCCCTTAAAGCCGCCTTTTTTCACCAGATTGGTGAGATGGACATGGTCCAGATAAATGTCCTTCGTCGGGATCAGAAACACTTCAAAATCGTTCTCATGGGCGGTCTGTTGGATCCCGTCGATAATGCGCGCGTAAAAAGGATTGGCGAAATCCGGTACAAAGGTGAGGATCGTCTGGTAGGAGGAGACGGATTTTATCTGATTGGAATCGTAGCCGAGCTCATCCATGGCCTGCAGTACCTTGTGCCTGGTGGAGAGAGAAACCGTGTCCTTGCGGTTGAGGATGCGGGAGACGGTGGCGATGGAGACGCCGGCCTTGTTTGCGATATCCGTGATCGTGACTTTTGTACTCATATAATCTTCCTCGCTTTCCATATATCATATCTGTACTAAACCACTGTCATAAGTATACCATATACAGATGAAAATGTAAAGAAAAATGTAAAATGTAAAAAGAAAATGTAAATAAATATGGATAAAATGTGTGGAAAATAGACAAAAAACAATGCGTAAAATCGTGCATATTATGGAAAATGATGATGTATGAGGAGAAGTGAATTGACATGGATGAAAATATCATGTAAAGTAATGTAAAGAAACAGCAAATCCAACAACCAACCAAAAAGGAGGATCTTTATGAAAAAGAAACTATTGAGCGTATTGCTGTGCGCAGTAATAGCGGGGACGCTGCTTGCAGGCTGTGGTAAGAGCGAGGAGGAGAGCGCTCCGGCGGCCAGCACCGAGGAGGGCGCTGAACAGGAAACTCCGGCTGAGGAGCCGGCGGCGGAAGAGGAAGCACCTGCGGCGGCAGCGGGCGGAACCATTTACATACTGGGGCCTACCCCCGACCATGGCTGGACGGCACAGGCGGGCGTATATGCGGAACAGAAAGCGGAAGAGATCAACAGCAAGGGTGAGTACAAGGGTGTTTACATGTCGGCATCCAGCGGTGAGGAGCAGGTGGATCAGGTGCAGACCATCCTCGCCAACGGCGATGCAGTCGGCGTTGTATTCTTTGCTCTGGAAGACTCCGCAAAAGCGGGGCAGGAAGCGCTGATCGCTGAGAATATCCCGTTCATCTCCTTCGACAGGATCATAGAAGGTCCCGACAAATATGCTATCCTGAACGCTTCCGGAGACAACTGGGCGTGCGGCGCAGGTATCGCATACTGGCTGCAGCAGAAAGGCATGGAGCCCGGCGCAACGCTGGTGACGCTGATCGGTGACAACGGAACCGTATGTTCCCGCCGTCAGGAAGGTTTTGAGCAGTTCCTGAGAGGCGAGCTGGAATACTATGACGATGTGACCGGCGAGTCCTACAAGACGACGGCTGTGTGGACACAGGAAGAGATCGATGCACTCTGCGCGGATTACAAGTATGTGTGTAACTGGAGCGCGGACGGCGCGTATGAATATCTGGAGCAGAAGCTGGCGGATATCGTAAAAGCTGCCAAGGCGAACAACAACAAACTGTTCATCTACTCGATGGACGATGAGATGACATTCGGCGTGCTGAATCTGCTGGAGGCAAATGCGGTGGACGATGCGACGAAGAAAGATATGGAAGACATGGAAGTTTACATCTCCGCAATCGGCGGCATGCAGGAGCTGTACGATGTGATGAGCGGAAGCTCCTCCCAGTCCGGCACGGCAGACCAGTATTTTGACGATATGATGTCCGTATACTTCTCGCCGAAGATGATGACGAATGTTATCGGCTACATGGAAGACTACCTTGCAGGCAACTGGGAATACGAGGTGGGCGAAGGCAAATATGAAGTGGTTTGGATCGTAGACAAAAATAATGTATCTGAGTATGAAGGCTTTACAGGACACTGACCACCCATCTAAGTGAGAGAATGTTCGGATACGGGAAAGCTCCTGTATCCGAACATTTTGCCTTTATAGGAAACAAACGGAGAAGTGCATATGAACAATATATTGGAAATGCGGAATATTACAAAGGCATTCGGCGGCGTGCAGGCCCTGACGAACGTCCATCTGGAGGTGGCGGAGGGGGAGATCCATGCGCTGATGGGGGAAAACGGCGCCGGAAAATCCACGCTGATGAATATTCTGACAGGCGTGGTCCCTATGGACGCCGGGAAGATCGTCTTTGACAAAAAGACTTATGTACATCCCACGATCAGACAGATGGAGGCGGCGGGCATCGCCTTTGTGCATCAGGAGATCAATGTGATCAACGACCTGATGGTGTACGAAAATATTTTTCTGAACAGGGAGATCCAGAATAAATGGCATGTGCTGGAAAAAAAGAGGATGATCCGGGAGACGGAAGAACTGTTTGAGCGCCTTGGCGTGAAGATCGATCCGATGCAGATGGTGTCGGAGTTAAAGACCAGCGAAAAGCAGCTCCTGGAGATCTGCCGTTCCCTCCATGCGAACGCGAAGCTGCTGATCCTGGATGAACCGACGACGGCGCTGAGCAACGAGGAGATCAGCCATCTGTTCGGGATTCTGAAAAAGATGAAACAGGAGGGGACTTCCTTTATCTTTATATCCCACAAGATGCCGGAGATATTTGAGATAGCGGACAGATATACGGTCTTTCGGAACGGATGGTTTGTGTCGAGCGGTCCGATCTCGGAGACTACGCCCCAGAAGATGACGACGGATATGATTGGCGTGGAGTATGCGGAGAAGGACGTGTACCACCCGAGAAAGCTCGGGGACATAGTACTGCGGTTAAACCGGCTGTCGGGGCACGGATTTTCGGATGTGGATCTGGAGGTGAGAAAAGGAGAGATCGTCGCCTTCACAGGCCTTGCGGGCTGCGGGGCTAGCGAACTGATGCAGACCATGTTCGGCGTGCTCCCGATCGAAAACGGATTCGTGGAAGTGGCGGGGAAGAGGATAAACGGCAGGATATACCAGTTCATGAGAAACCGGGTGGCGATGCTGCCCTCCAACAGGAAGGAAAATTCCGTGATACCGGATATGACGATCCTCGAAAACATGCAGATCGCGGAACACAGGCTCTCCCGGAAAAAACCGGTGATCTTCCGGCGGGAGGAGGAGAAGAAGTACGAGGAACTCAAGGAGATGCTGCACATAAAAGCGGAGGATCCCGACGCTCCCATCAACTCGTTGAGCGGCGGAAACCAGCAGAAGGTATTCCTCGCCAAGTGGCTGAACACCGATGCGGATGTCCTGCTCTTTGACAATCCGACGCAGGGCGTGGACGTGGGGGCGAAGGCGGAGATCTATCAGCTGATCCTGGAATTTGCGGAGGAAGGGAAGACGGTGTTGATCAATACACTGGAGATCCCGGAAATCAAAAAAGTTTCTGACAGATGTGTCGTGTTTTATGAGGGAAGAGTGGCGAAGGTGTTTGAGCACGAGGAGATAGATGAGAAAACCGTCATGATGTATTCGACAAACGCAGTGAAGGCGGCCGGAGGTAATAAAAATGGCAAATAATAAAACAAACAACAAATCAGGGGTAAATATAGGGAAAATGCTGATGCAGAGCTGGTCGAGGTACAGCTACATCTTCGTGCTGCTCATCATCCTGATCGTGTATGCGGTCACCATCAACGCGGGCGGAAATAATTTTAACAGCAGGCATATCACGGGCATCCTGTCGAGTCAGAACACCGTCATAGTGGGAACCATAGCGATCGGCATGGCTCTCGTCATCATCACCGGGCAGATCGATCTGTCGGTGGGTTCCGCTCTGGTGCTGTGTACGGGCGTGACGATTCTGGTCTACAATATGACCAACGGGAACGTCTTTCTCATGATCCTGACAGCGCTGGCGGCTGGACTGCTCTGCGGACTGATCAACGGTCTTCTGGTGGGGCTTGCGAAGATGCCGCCGTTCATCGTGACGCTGGGGACCATGCTGATCTACCGCTCCCTCACACTGTCCTTTGTGCGGGAGATCGATCCGGCGTACACGGGATCTTCCAGCAGCCAGTTTTCCATGCTCAGCGATATGGCGTCCTACGATTTTCTGAGGATGAAATTCGGAACGGGAAGCCTGAAGATCGGAAACATCCAGCTTCCCTATATCACGTTTCTGTTTGTGGCGCTCACGATATTCTTTATCTTTATGATGTCCAAGACAAAATTCGGGAAGAGCATCTACGCGGTGGGCAGCAACGAAAAGACATCCCACCTCACCGGCATTAGCGTACAGTGGGTAAAGGTCTCGGTTTTTGTGATCACGGGGCTGCTCGTGGGGATAGCGAGCTTTATCCAGGCGTGTAAGATCGGCAATGTGACGCCGGCGTCCTCGGGGACATCCTACGAGATGTACGCGATCGCGGCTGTCGTGCTGGGCGGCGTGAACATGGCGGGCGGCCGCGGAAAGATCCTCGGCGTATTTTTCGGCGCGCTCTCGTACACCACGATCAATCTGATCATTGTGAGCATTCCCCAGCTCAGCACGGACATTCAGGATACCTTCCAGGGCATCGTGCTGATCGCTGTGATCTTTATCCAGACGGTCGGGCCGGTCATCAGGGAGAAATTTTTGGAGCTCCGCAAGCGGGCGCAGAACACAGACAAGTGAAACAGAAAAGAGGAGACGAATATGAGTATAAAAATCGGAGTTATCGGGTGCGGCAAGATCGCACAGGTCAGACATATACCGGAATATGCGGCGAACCCGCATGTGGAGATCGCCGGATTTTATGACCTGAATAGAGAGCGGGCGGAGGAACTGGCGGAAAAGTACGGCGCTGCGGCTTACGCATCCTACGAGGAACTGCTGGCAGATGGAGAGATCGATGCGGTCAGCGTGTGCGCGGCGAACAATGCCCATGCAGAGATATCCATCGCGGCGCTGAAGGCTGGGAAGCATGTGCTCTGCGAAAAGCCCATGGCGGTCATGCTGGAGGAATGTGAAGAGATGGTGGCAGCCGCAAAGGAGGCGGGAAAGTATCTGATGATCGGCCAGAACCAGAGGCTGGCGAAGGCCCATGTGAAGGCGAGAGAGCTGATCGCGGAGGGGGTCATCGGAAAGGTGCTGACCTTCCGGACGATCTTCGGACACGGCGGACCGGAGACGTGGAGCGTGGATCCGGGAAAGAGCGTGTGGTTCTTTGACAAATCGAAAGCCGCGATGGGGGCGATGGCGGATCTCGGCATCCACAAGACGGACCTGATCCAGTATATATTGGGCGAAAAGATCGTGGAGACGCAGGCTGTCCTGACGACGTTAGATAAGCGGGACGATTCGGGGGAGCTGATCGGAGTGGATGACAACGCAGTCTGCATCTATAAAATGGAAAGCGGAGCCATCGGCACGATGACGGCGAGCTGGACCTACTACGGGGCGGAGGACAATACGACCGTCATCTACGGGACGAAGGGCATCATGCGCCTGTATGACGATCCGAAATATTCCGTGAAGGTCATCTACGCAGATGGTACGGAGGCGGACTATCAGATCGACCAGATCCAGACCAATGACAACCAGACCAGTTCGGGCGTGATCGATCTGTTTGTGAAGTCTCTCGTGGAAGATGCGGCGCCGGAAATTTCCGGGGAGAGCGTGCTCCACGCGATGCGCGCCGTGTTTGCCAGCATCCGGTCGTCGAAGGAAGGAAGAGCGGTCCGGGTGTAGCGGAGTGTGAATGCGCTGCCGGACGGCAGTGAGGAAAGGCTGAGAACAGAATAAAGGAATGTTGTGGAAAGGTATGGTGACAATATATGAAACTGGGACTTGTAAGCGCGATATTGGACGGCTGGAATTTTGAGGAGATGATAGACACGGTGTCGGAGATGGGGTTCGCCTGCGTGGAGGTGGCATGCTGGCCTCAGGGGAAAGCGGAGCGGCGCTATGCCGGCGTCAGTCACATCGATGTGTCGGAAATGACAGATGAGAAGGCGGCGTATATCCTGGACTACTGTAAACAGAAAAATGTGGAGATATCGGCGCTCGCTTTTTATCCGAACACGATGGACGGCAATCTCGAGAAGCGGCAGGAGAATATTGCGCATTTGAAGAAAGTGATAGAGGCATCCGCCCGCCTCGGGGTGAACATGGTGACGACCTTTATCGGGCGCGATTCCGAGAAATCGGTGGAGGAAAACATTGAGCTTTTCCGGGAGATCTGGCCCCCGATCATTGCGTATGCGGAGGAGAGAAAGGTGAAGATCGCCATAGAAAACTGTCCGATGCTGTTCGGAAGAGACCAGTGGCCCGGCGGACAGAACCTGATGACGACCCCCGTCATCTGGCGGAAGCTGTTTGGGATCATCGATTCGGAGTATTTCGGGTTGAATTATGACCCGAGCCATTTCATCTGGCAGCAGATGGACTATATCAAACCGCTCTATGAGTTTAAAAATAAGATATTCCATGTGCACTATAAAGATATCAAATTGTACAGAGACCGTCTCGAGGAATGCGGCGTTATGGCGTATCCGCTGGATTACATGTCGCCGAAACTCCCGGGGTTCGGTGATGTGAACTGGGGATATTATGTTTCGGCGCTCACCGACATCGGATACGAGGGCTATACCTGTATCGAGGTGGAGGACAAGGCGTTTGAGGGCAGCAGAGAGAGGGTGCTCGACAGTATCCGCCTATCGAAGAGATATCTGGAGCAGTTTGTCATTTAACAAAAAGCCGCCATCTTTCGGGATGGCGGTTTTGCGTTTACGGAGATGAAGGGATTTGAACCCTTGCGCCGGTTGCCCGACCTACCGCATTTCGAGTGCGGACCCTTCAGCCACTTGGGTACATCTCCAGAGACTGTAAATATTATAACGGCTTTATGGAAAACAGTCAAATTATATTTCAAAAATGTTGCACGAAAAAATGTCTGATTTTTCGGCAGAATAAAATATTGTGGCGTCAGGAAAAATATACTATAATATATTTGGTGAGAGCCTTGGAAGATAGAGAGTATTTTCCGGGAATGATCGGGAAGATGGCAAAATAAACGGTATGAAGGAGGAAATCAAATGAAACGAATCGGTATGCTTACCAGTGGCGGAGACTGTCAGGCGCTCAATGCGGCGATGAGAGGCGTAGTAAAATGTTTGTCCTGCAGCGGGGAACCCGTGGAAATTTACGGCTTCCTGGAGGGGTATAAAGGACTGATCTACGGCAACTTCAGAATGCTTACAGGGGCGGACTTTTCCGGTATTTTGACAAAGGGCGGCACGATCCTGGGAAGCTCCAGAACACCTTTTAAACTGATGAGAGAGCCGGATGAGAACGGATTGGACAAGGTGGAGGCGATGAAGCAGAATTACTATAAGCTTCGTCTGGACTGCCTCGTGATCCTGGGCGGCAACGGAACGCATAAGACAGCGAACATGCTGAGAGAAGAGGGACTGAACGTTGTGACGCTGCCGAAGACGATCGATAATGACCTCTGGGGAACGGACATGACTTTCGGATTCCAGAGCGCTGTGAACATCGCGACGGACTGCATCGACTGCATACATACCACGGCGGCTTCCCATGGACGTGTGTTCATCGTGGAGGTTATGGGACATAAGGTCGGCTATCTGACATTGAACGCAGGTATGGCAGGCGGAGCGGATATCATCCTCATCCCTGAGATTCCTTATGATATTAAGAAAGTTGTGGATGCCATCAACAAACGTTCTGAACGTGGGAGCAAATTTACGATCCTCGCGGTGGCTGAGGGTGCGATTTCCAAAGAGGACGCGGCTCTCTCCAAAAAAGAATACAAGAAAAAGATGGCGGACTATAAATACCCTTCTGTTTCCTATGAGATCGCTGAAAAGATCCAGAAGAAGACTGGGCTCGACGTTCGTGTCACTGTGCCCGGACATACCCAGAGAGGTGGAAGTCCCTGTCCTTACGACCGCGTATTTGCGAGCCGTCTCGGCGCGCAGGCGGGCCGCATGATCCTGAACGGTGAGTACGGCTTCATGGTGGGCTACAGGAACCGTGAGATCGTGAAAGTTCCGCTGGAGGATGTCGCTGGCAAACTGAAGATGGTTGAGCCGGATTCCGATATTATTCAGGAGGCGAAGATGCTGGGCATCAGCTTTGGCGATTAAACTTCCGGAGAGAATTGAATTTATAAAATGTAAAAAAGTCCCGCAGCTGCCGTGAGTGGCTGCGGGATTTTAAAAGAGGAGAAGAATCGATGTCATATATGGCGCTTTACCGCAAATTTCGCCCGCTGTGTTTTGAGGATGTAAAAGGGCAGGAACATATTGTAAGGACGTTGAAAAACCAGATCAGGGCGGATCGGGTCGGCCATGCCTACCTGTTTACGGGGACGAGGGGAACCGGCAAGACGACGGTCGCGAAGATTCTGGCGAGGGCGGTAAACTGCGAGACACCGGTGGACGGGAGTCCCTGCGGGGAGTGTACCGCCTGCAAAAACATTCTTGCGGGTACGGGGATGAATGTGATCGAGATGGATGCCGCCTCCAACAATGGTGTGGATGACGTGCGGGAGATCGTGGAAGACATCTCCTACTCTCCGGCGGTCGGAAAATATAAAGTTTATATTATCGATGAGGTTCACATGTTATCTGCGTCCGCCTTCAACGCGCTTCTCAAGACATTGGAGGAGCCGCCGTCCTACGTGATCTTTATCCTGGCGACTACGGAGGTGCACAAGATACCGATCACGATATTGTCCCGGTGTCAGCGCTATGACTTTAAGAGAATTTCCATTGAGACGATCGCGGAAAGGCTGCGGGAACTGATGGATGAGGAGAAAGTGCAGGTGCAGGAGAGGGCGATTCGCTATATTGCCAAGACAGCGGACGGTTCCATGAGGGATGCGCTGAGTCTCCTGGAGAGATGCATTGCCTTTTACTACGGACAGGAGCTGACTTACGATAGAGCGCTGGAAGTGTTGGGGGCGGTGGACACCGACGTGTTCAGCAGGCTGCTGCGCAGCGTCTTGGAAGAGGATGTGACAGGCAGTATTTCTCTGCTGGAGGAAGTGATCATGCAGGGGCGGGAGCTGATGCAGTTTGTGGCGGATTTTACATGGTATCTGCGCAATCTTCTTTTGCTTAAGTCTTCTGATACCGGGGAGATGGAAGATGTGATAGACGTCTCCACCGATAATCTGAGAAGGCTGAAGGAGGAGGCGAAGATGGCGGAGATTGGAACGGTCATGCGCTATATCCGGGTACTCTCAGAGCTCTCCGGACAGCTTCGTTTTTCCATGCAGAAGAGAATTATGACGGAGATGACGTTGATCAAACTATGCCGCCCTCAGATGGAGATCGATACGGAGTCTCTGGCGGACAGAGTCAGGGCGCTGGAACGCAAAGTGGAAAACGGAATTCCGGTGCAGAGCGTTTCCCGGCAGGCGGCAGGGGGAGCAGCGTCCGGAGGAATGACAAAAAATGACAGTGGCGTCATAAAAAAGCCGATCCCCAAAGCGATACCGGAGGATATAAAGCAGGTCGTGGAACAGTGGGGGCGCATTGTCAACAACATCGAGCAGCCGATGAGAACCTATCTGCGGGGCGTGCGGCTGAGCATAGACAACAATGAGAAGCTGGTGCTCGCCGTTCTGGACAGCACGCATTACGACTGGCTCTCCACGCAGGCGCACAAGGAGGAACTGGAAGGGACCATCTCCGGCATGGTCGAAAAACAGGTGGAAGTGCGGTTGGAACTGGTGGCGGATGAGAGAGAACTGGACATGAATTATCCAGATCTGGGTGAAATTTATATGGAGATAGAGGAAGAGTAGAAAAGTAAATCCTGCAAGATTTGTGGTTTACGAAATGCGGATTTTGAGGTAGAATCATGCTATACAGGAAGACCGCGGAGCGAAGGCGGTCAGATGGAGGGAAAAGATGGCAAAGAGAGGCGGTTATCCGGGAGGCATGATGGGAATGCCCGGAAATATGAACAATCTGATGAAACAGGCACAGAGAATGCAGCGCCAGCTGGAGGAGAGCCAAAAGGAACTGGAGACGAAGGAATTTACGGCGAAAGCGGGGGGCGGCGCAGTGGAAGTGACCGTCACCGGCAAGAAGGAGATCACAAAGATTAAACTTTCCGAGGAAGCGGTGGACCCGGAAGATATTGAGACACTGGAAGATATGATCATGGCGGCGGCAAATGAAGCGCTGAAACAGGCGGATGCGGCAAACGGCGAGCTGATGGGCAAAATGACAGGAGGCCTGCCTTTCTGATGGAACTTTACAGCGGCTGTATCAATAAACTGATCGAGGAACTGGCGTCTCTCCCGGGCATCGGTGAAAAGTCGGCGCAGAGGCTGGCGTTTTATATTATCAATATGCCCAGGGATCGAGTGGCGAGGCTGGCGAAAATATTGACGGAAGCGAGGGAGAACGTCCGGTATTGCACGGAGTGTTTTACGCTGACGGACAGAGAGAAATGCCCGGTATGCGAGAATCCCCACAGGGACCATAAAATCATCATGGTGGTGGAGAACTCGAGGGATCTGGCGGCCTACGAGAAAACCGGAAAATATGACGGAGTCTATCATGTGCTGCATGGCTGTATTTCTCCGATGCTGGGCATCGGACCGGGGGATATCCGGCTGAAAGAATTGATGGTGCGCCTGGAAGGCGATGTGGCTGAGGTGATCATCGCCACAAATTCTTCTCTCGAGGGGGAAACCACCGCGATGTATATCAGCAAACTGATAAAGCCGACGGGGATCAAAGTGACCAGGATAGCCAGCGGTGTGCCGGTGGGAGGCGATCTGGAGAACATTGACGAGGTGACGCTTCTGCGCGCCCTGGAGGGCAGAGTGGAATTGTAAATTTGGTGCACCGCAGGGGATGTGCGGAACTGGAAACAGCAGATGCCCGAGAGGTGCACAGGACAATTTGCTGATGCGAAAGCAGCAGAAAATTAGTCCTGAGAGCATGGTGCACCGCAGGGGATGTGCGGAACTGGAATAGGAGGAAACATGAGCATAATCAAAAAAGTTTTCGGAACAGACAAGAAGAGCAGAAAAGCAGTGTACGAATACAGCATCAAGAACGATAAAGGGATGTGTGCGAAGATCCTGAATTACGGTGGGATCATCAGAGAGTTATGGGTGCCGGATAAAAACGGAAAGCTGGCTGACGTTGTGCTGGGGCATGACGACCTGATGCCCTATTATGAGAACGAAGGCTTTCTGGGGGTTGCCGTGGGACCGAGCGCGAACCGGATCGGCGGAGCGAAATTTGAGATCGATGGAGTGGAATACCAGATCCCGGTGAACGAGAACGAGAACAATCTGCACAGCGACAAGGAAAACGGTTATCATGTGCGTGTGTTTGATGTGGAGGAGGGAAAAAACAGTATAAAGCTGTTTTTGCAGGACGAGGATGGCTGTATGGGATTCCCGGGCAACAAAAAGCTGGAGATCACCTATACGGTGACGGAGGAGAATGAACTGCGTATAGACTATCATTTTACCAGCGATAAGCGGACGGTCCTGAACCCTACAAACCACAGCTATTTCAATTTGAGGGGGCAGGACGGAGGGAGTATTGAGGACCACACTCTCTGGCTGAAGGCCTCCTGCTACACGCCGGTGGCGGCGGGTTCCATCCCCACTGGAGAGATTGCGCCGGTGGAGGGGACTCCTATGGACTTCACCGCGCCGAAAGTGATCGGCAAGGAGATCGGAGAAGACTTCGAGCAGCTTAAGATAGGCGGCGGCTACGATCACAACTGGGTTTTAGACCATGCGGATGGGCAGCTTCAGCTGGTGGCGAAGGTTACGGCGCCGGGGACAAGCCGGGTGATGAAAGTGTATACCAGTTTGCCGGGGATTCAGTTCTATGCGGGGAACTTTCTCGGGGAACAGGAGGGAAAACTGGGAGAGAAGTACCATAACAGGTGCGGTCTGGCGCTGGAGACGCAGTACTTCCCGGATTCTATCCACAAAGAAAATTTCCCGGATGTGGTATTTGGGCCGGACAGGCAGTATATATCCAGTACGGTATATCAGTTTGACAACGAATAAAGAGTCAGTTTACAAAGGATATGGGAGACCATATCCTTTTTTTGAGGAGATCAGACGGAGGGGTGAGCATGCTTTATGTAGAACTTTACTTATGTGATTACCTGAGAGAGAAAGGCGATGGGAGGCAGGAAATAGAATTGTGGGGAGAACAGCGGGGAGAGCACTTCTATATCTGCCATCTCAGAAGGAGCGGGGAGAGAAGACCTTTCTTCCGAATGCATATGCAGTATCTCGGCGATTATCTGAGGGTGGAAGGCGCAGGGGGAGGGAAGGTGATTCTCTTCTACAGGAGAGAGAAGGAGATATACCGACAGGAGGCGTTGATCTATGTGGCGAGGGAGACCGAACAGATTGAACATTTTCTGCTCGGGGAGAGCAGACCGGAAATAAGCGCAGAGGGAAATGTTCGGAAAAAAGAGACGGAAAAGAAGACGGACAGGAGAATCCTTCCAAAGATAGCCGCCTGCGCGGCGCTGCTCATTCTGACGGCAAACATGGTTGAGGCGCTTTCTTCCTACAAAAATATACAGGAAGTGATAGAGATCGTGGAATTACTGACGAAATAAGTTTGAAATAGGATGGAAGGATGTGCTATGATAGAAAAGGTTATCCGTCCGGGCATGCGGCCTGCGGCGCGGATACAAATGAGAAAAGGTGGAAACATGTTCGGGAAAAAGGAAAAGGCGGAGAACCGAAAAAGAGAACATTATTCGGATAAGATTGTAAAATATCGGCTTCGTAGGCTCTACCAGGGCAGTCTGATCGTGGCGGCCATTGCGGCGGCGGTGGCGATATTCTGGATCAGCCAGCGAAACCGGGTGTATACGGAGTTTACTGTGGTGGAAAGCAGCGGGAGAAATGTGTCTGCGAATGCGAAGACGATCTCGCTGGGGGATCATATTCTGACGTACAGCAATGACGGCGCGGGCTGCTTCGACAAAAAAGGAAAGGCGATATGGAATGAGACGTTCGAAATGCAGGACCCGATCGTGGCGACCTGCAACACGGCGATCGCGTTCGGCGATTACAACGGGCGGAAGATATATGTGATGAATACGCAGAACATTCTGGGAGAAATATCGACGAATATGCCGATCCGCGATCTGGCCGTGGCGGAAAACGGAGTTGTGGCGGCGGTGCTGGACGATTCGGATATCACGTGGATCTACCTTTATAACAGCAAGGGCGAGGCGGCGGTGCGGTTCAAGACTACCATGAGTCAGTTCGGTTACCCGATAGACGTGTCCCTCTCTCCGGACAGCAATCTTGCGATGGTATCCTTTGTGGCGGCGGAGGAGGGAGGCGTAAAATCCAGCGTGGCATTTTACAACTTTGGGGAAGTGGGCCAAAACGAAGTGGATAACTATATGAGCGGTTACGACTATCAGGCTGTGGTTCCCTATGTGAGATTTATGACGCCGGAACTGGCATTCGCCGTGGCGGATGACAGACTGATGTTCTACGAGGGGGCCCAGAAACCGGTGAGCAAAACGGAAGTGCTGCTGGAGAGTGAGGTGCGTTCCGTTCACCACAGCGAAACATATGTGGCGCTGGTGTCCTACGATACGACAGGAAAAAACAAATATGTGATCAATCTGTATGACAGTATGGGAAAAGTCTGTCTGAGCCAGGGATTTGACCTGGAATACAGGAATGTGGTGCTGAAGGACGAAAGAGTTTATATTTACGGGGAGACCGGGTGCAGCATCTATAATCTTTCCGGGGTGGAGAAATTCAACGGCGTGATGGATGAGAGTATATCACTGCTGATCCCGGGAGATTCCATCGGTAAGTTTACTCTCGTGGGGCGGGATTCCATCAGAGAAATCGAATTGAAATAAAGGAAGAAAAATATAAAATGTATATTATATTGATTGTTGTCGCACTGATCTACATATGGAGGATCTTCCAGGGCTCCCGCAATGGACTGATCGATGAAGTGGGGGCATTGGCGGATATTGTCATTGTCTCCCTGGCCGTAGTGGCGGGGATAGTTGTGATAGAATCCGCCCTGGGGAAAAATCTGATCGGATTCCTCGTGTCGGGAATCATATTGCTGATTATTCTGATCGCGAGAAAACTGCTCCGGCTGGTCTTCTGCTCTCTGGGACTGATCGCAAAACTGCCGATTCTGAGCGGGCTCAACAGACTGTTCGGGACGATTGCCGGGGGGATCGAGGCGACGGTGATCGTATGGGTAGGGTTCGCGGTGATCTCCTGTCTGCGCATTCCGATAGACGGGGAGCCGCTTGTGGCTCTGATCACGGAAAATAAATTTTTGAATTTCCTGTATCAGCACAACATGCTTTATAACTTTATTCAGAGAATGATAGGGATATTTTTATGAGCAGAATACTATTGTTGGAGGATGACGATGCCCTGATCGACGGGCTGCAGTATGCTCTCAGGAAACAGGGTTATGAGATAGTGGCCGCCCGCAGCGTGGGCGAAGCAGAAAAATGCCTGCGGCAGGGGTTCGATCTCCTGCTGCTGGATGTCAGCCTGCCGGACGGGACAGGTTTTGAGGTGTGTGAAAATATAAGGGAGAGCGGAGACGGGACCCCGGTCATTTTTTTGACGGCGGCGGACGATGAGATGAGCGTTGTCAGGGGACTGGACGGCGGCGGCGATGACTATGTGACGAAACCTTTTCGGCTGGGGGAACTGTGTTCCAGAATCCACGCGCTCCTCAGACGGGCGGGAGCGCCGAAAGGGGAAATTTTATTAAGGACAGGAGATATCGTGATAGACCAGCAGAGGGGAAGAGCAAAGCGGGGAGGCAAGGAGCTGGAACTGACGGGGGCGGAATACCGTCTGCTCTGTCTGTTGATCCGGAACGCCGGAATCGTTGTGACAAGAAAGATGATTCTGGAAGAACTGTGGGACAGCGGCGGAAGTTTTGTGGACGATAATACGGTTTCCGTCTACGTCAGGCGGCTGAGAGAAAAGATAGAAGAAGATCCTTCCAGGCCGAGATATCTTATGACGGTCAGGGGCTTCGGGTATCGGTGGAATGAGGTGTAACCTATGTTTTGGAAAGAAAAAGATACAAAAATATTTTTGGCAGAGCTGCTGTGCATCGCCGTGCTGGGGATGACGGCAGCTTTGCTGCTTATGAGGATGCAGGAGAACCGGATGCGGGATCTGCTGTTTGAACATGACGCGGCGATCGTCTCCTCGCTGTTGGATCAGGGGGTATCGAGACAGTGCGCCGCGGAATCGGTGGCCTGTGCGCTGGGGACATGGAAACCGGCAGGGGAACAGGATGCGTCCGGCCTGACAGGGGAGGCTTTGGCGGAGGGGGAGGAACTTATCCACCGGATCGGGCTGACGAAAGATACGGATATCCGGCTCGTGCCGCTTCTCCATGAGTATTGTGCCGCGGAGAGAACGGCGATTTCTCTGGGCGGCGCGTTGTTTTCCTTTGCGCTTTTTTTCTGCGTTTTTCGATATCTTCAAAAGAGGGACGGTATTTACAGGGGAGCCATTGCGGCGATAGAGAGAAGCATGGAGGGCGATTTTCTGCCGGGATTGCCGGAGCTTTACGACGGCACGCTTTATCAGCTGTTTTCGCGCATTAATTTTATGGCGGCAATGCTGAAGGCAAAGCAGGAGACCGAAGACAAGGTGAAGAGGTTTCTGAAAACCACCGTGTCGGATATATCGCACCAGCTTAAAACGCCGTTAGCGGCGCTGTCCATGTACCAGGAGATTTTGCTGAATGAACCGGACCGGGAGGATGCGGTCGTGCGTTTCGCAGGGAAATCCGAGGCGGCGGTCAGGCGAATGGAGGGACTGATCCGGACGCTGTTGAAGATCACAAGGCTGGACGCGGGCAGCGTTGCCTTTTTCAAAAAGGTGTGCGATGCGAAGGAGCTGGCGCTGCAGGCGCTGGAGGAATTCACGGACAGGGCGGAATGGGAAAAGAAAGAATTGCTTTTATCCGGGGAGGACGGCGCGCGAGTGTACTGCGATCCCGAGTGGAGCAGAGAGGCTCTGTGCAATCTTGTGAAAAATGCGCTGGACCATACGGGCGAAGGGGGCAAGATCCGCATCACATGGGAACAGATGCCGCTCATGACCCGCTTTACCGTGGCTGATAACGGGGAGGGGATCGCGGAGGAGGATATCCATCATATTTTTAAGCGGTTTTATCGAAGCGGGAGCGGACAGGGAACAGGGCTGGGGCTGCCTCTCGTCAGATCCATTGCGGAGGGGCAGTGCGGAACGCTCAGCGTGCAGAGCGAAAAAGGCGCAGGAGCCGTCTTCACGCTCTCTTTTCCAAATGGAGAGGAAAACTTGCAGGGACGGCAAAAATCTTACAGGATTGTAAGATGAAATTCACCGGATCGTAAGGTTGGTTTTGTATCTTAATAAATAAGGAGGAAAAACATATGGAAATTTTAAAGGTACAGAACTTGTGCAAGACTTACGGGAGCGGTGAAAATGCGGTGAAAGCATTGACGGACGTTTCGTTTGCCATGGAGAAAGGGGAATTCGCGGCGGTGGTCGGCGCTTCAGGCTCCGGGAAAAGTACGCTTCTCAACTGCATTGGCGGTCTGGATACGCCGACGTCGGGCAGCATTGTGTTGAATCGCGAAAATCTGCTGTCGATGAAGGAACAGCAGCGCACGATTTTCCGCCGGAGAAACATCGGCTTTGTCTTTCAGTCTTTTCAGCTGATTCCCGAGCTGAATGTGGAACAGAATATTATGTTTCCGCTGCTTTTGGACAGCAGGAGGCCGGACAGACAGGCGGTGGAGGAGATCATGGAGACGCTGGGGCTGGCGGAGCGCAGAGGCCATCTTCCGGGACAGCTCTCGGGAGGGCAGCAGCAGAGGGTGGCCATCGGCAGGGCGCTCATCACAAAGCCGATCCTTATTCTGGCGGATGAACCTACCGGGAATCTGGACAGCGCGAGCAGCCGGGATGTGATGGAACTTCTGGTGAAAGCTTCCGGAAAATACAGTCAGACGATCCTGATGATCACGCATAACCGGAATCTCACGGCTTTTGCAGACAGGGTGTTCAGCGTGACGGACGGGCATCTCGTGGATTTAGGAGGAAAGCGCAATGAAAAGTTATCTTAGTCTGATTCCCATCTCCGCAAAAGTGCATCGAAAGAAAAACAAGATGACGAGACTCTGCATTTTTCTGGCGGTATTTCTGGTGACGGGAATCTTCAGCATGGCTGACATGGAAGTGCGGAGCCAGAAGATCAGGGCCGTTGCGGAATACGGAAACTGGCATATTATGCTGAAAAATATTACAGAGGAGGAGGCGGGGATGATCGCCATGCGTCCGGAGGTGGCGGCCTCTTCCTGGTACAACAGTTTAAATTACCGGCTGAGAGAAGAGTATATGATCGGCGGGAAGAAAGTCGGCATCTGCGGAATAGAGGAATCGCTCGTGACGGAGATACTGGCGGAAGAACTGGTGGAGGGCGTTTTCCCGGGAGAGAAACAGGAGACGCTGCTGCTGGACAATGCAAAAGATTCTCTGGGGGTCGAGACGGGGGATACCGTATTGCTGGAGGCGCCGTCCGGAGAAAAGAGGGCGTACAGAGTATCCGGATTTCTGGAGACAGAGGCGATGGCGGCAAAACTGGACGCCGTTGTCATGTGTCTGCCGATAGGCCCCTTTCAGGAGTTGTATCGACAGGAGAAACAGGAGGATATAACGGATGTCGATATGGTCTACTATGTGAAGTTCAAAGATCATATTGATTTCAGGAGAGCGATAGACAGGATAAAAGCGGAGTATGGACTGGAAGAGGAGGATGTGTCCGAAAATACCATGTTGCTGGCGGTCGCCGGAGCCAGCAGAGATTCCACCTTTGTGGCCATCTACGGGGCGGCGGTGGTGCTGTTTTTTCTTGTGCTGCTTGCAGGGACGCTGATGATTGCCAGCAGCCTGAACAGCAATATCGCGCAGAGGACAGCTTTTTTCGGGATGCTGCACTGTATCGGGGCGGACAGAAAGCAGACGATACGTTTTGTGCGGCTGGAGGCGCTCTACTGGTGCAGGACGGCGGTTCCCGCGGGCGTGTCCGCCGGGGTTGTCATGACCTGGCTGATGTGTTCCCTGCTCCGTTTTTTGAGTGCGGAGTATTTTGCGGATATGCCGGTGTTTGGCGTAAGTATCGCCGGAATCGTCATGGGTGCGGCGGCAGGACTTCTGACAGTGCTCATCGCCGCCGGATCGCCGGCGAAAAAGGCGGCGAAAGTGTCGCCGCTTACCGCGGTATCGGGAAATGCGTGGAATACCAGGCCGTTAAAAAAAGCGGCGAATACGAAACGGACAAAGATCGATACGGCGCTGGGAGTGTATCACGCAAGGCAGAACAGGAGAAACTTTCTCCTGATGACAGGTTCTTTCGCCGTCAGCATCATATTGTTTCTGGGGTTTTCTTCCCTCTGGGATTTTATGGGATATGCCATCACGCCGCTGCGCCCCTACACACCGGATTTTTCTATCCTCAGCAAGGATGAGACCTGCTCGGTGCCGAAAGAACTCGTGCAGGAGCTGTATCAGACAGAGGGAGTGAAACGCGTTTACGGCAGGCAGTTTGCCTACGATATTACTGCCCACAGTGAATCCGGTGACAGGAAAGTGATGCTGATCTCTTACGAGGCGCTGCAGTTCAACTGGGCCGACGAAGAAAAATGGGCATCCGACCGGATCGGGCTGGAGAAAACGGCGAAAGACGCCGGGGAGGGATCGGTGCTTGCGGTCTATTCTCAGAACTGCCCGTGGCAGCAGGGCGATATGATAAGAACAGATCTGGGCGAGCTGACTGTGGAGGGATTTTTGGAACATTGCCCGTTTAGCGGCGGGGCGGATACAGAGATTCTCGTTTGCTCCGAGGCGCTGTTTGCCAGGTTGACGGGACAGACGGCGTACACGATCATCGACATTCAGGTGAGGCGGGGCGCAGGAGAGAAAACGACGGACAGATTGAGGGAGCTGGCGGGGGATCAGTTTCTGTTTTCGGATAACAGACTGAGCGACAAGAGCGCGAGAGGCGCCTACTATTCTTTCGCAGTATTTCTATACGGCTTTCTGGGCATTATAGCGGTCATAGCAGCGTTCAATATCATCAACAGTATTTCAATGAGCGTGGCGGCGCGGTTAAAACAGTACGGCGCGATGCGGGCGGTGGGAATGGATATGAGACAGATCGGGAGAATGCTGCGGGCGGAGACCTGTACCTATGCGGGAGCGGGCATTGTTGCAGGGACGCTGTTCGGTCTGCCGGTTCACAGATATTTGTGGAATCATCTGATCTATCCGCGCTGGAATGCGGCCTGGGAGATACCGGCGGCGGAGTTATGTCTGGTCGTCCTGCTGGTTGCCGTCTCCAGTGCGATAGCGGTGCGGGGGCCGATGAAAAGAATAGAAAATATGAATATTGTGGATGTGATTGCGGACTATTAAAATGGAAAATTTCAGGAAAAAATTTTATTGGAAAAAATTCCAAAAAGTAGTTGACAATTGCTGAATGGTTTGATATCATATAAAAGCTTCACGTCAGAGCGTCTTTGGGGTGAAGCTTTTAGAACCTTGACAAATAAACAGTAATGCAGCCCTGAAAAATTCCGAAGCTGTCGAAAGACAGCGGAATGATT
>RAZE01000014.1 GCA_003611955.1 bacterium 1XD8-76 | reverse complement strand
AACACCTCGCAGCCAGCATAAATACTGAGGTCGCTAGGTGTTTTGCTTCGCTCAACTGTCAAAAACAGGATTATATAGTAACTTTCTTCACTTTCCAACTAAAATTTCAGGCGCCGGTCCGACTTTTCCTTCAATAATTTTCATCTGTACATTCTCTGACAAAATGATATTGTCACCATCACTATTTGTTACCTTTTTCTATTTTGAAAAGCATATTCAGATGCTATTTTATTATATGCAATTCTTGATTCTTCTGTTTTCTTATTCACATCATTTCCTCACTCCTGATTTCTCCCTTTGATTATATTACTTCCATTCTCTATTTGCCATTAAAAATAAGGGCATAGCAACGGGTCATCCGCATCTTTTATATCGTCAGGAAAAACCGGATGTTCCACAGCACCGCAAACGGAGTTTCCTAAACTCTGTGACGAAAATGGAAATATAGATCCTGCCAAGCCGGATTACCTGATGCCATGGTCTGAAAAATTAGAGCCAAATGCCATAAAGCAACGCCGGAAATGCCCATTACCAGCATTTCCGGCAATTATTTCTTCTCGCTCTATGTATTCTTCCGTTATCGGGAACATATCCTGTATCAGAAATGTACTCTCCCGGCTTTTTCTTTTTTCTCCATAATTCGTTTGTATTAAAATCAACTGTAACTTCTGATTCCTTCTTCAATAATATTCCAGAATTTTTGTACATCAATCTCGTAAGCAACATGTGCTGTTGGTTTCAGCTGCATATATTGGAACATATCACAGTTTGTTCTTCCATATGATTGTTCACTCCGAATCTCAATCTGTGCATTAACAAATTTCGTTTGAATAACTGTCGGATCAATCAAATAAGCAATTGTAACCGGATCATGAAGCGGACCACCTTCCCATCCGTAAACCTCTTTCTGCGCTTTGCAGAAATGAGCCATCAAATCTGCAAACAGCTTTGATGCCACATTTCCCACCCTGCTCATACGTTCTACAATACTTGGATAACACAAAGCCTTTCTCGTCACATCCAAGCCCACCATCGTAATTGGCCGTCCACTGTTAAAACATACATATGCTGCTTCTGCATCTGCAAAAATATTAAATTCTGCGGAAGGAGTTGTATTTCCATTTGCAAAAGCTCCACCCATCAATACAATCTCATGTATTTTTTCGATGATTCTGGGTTCCATCCTCATTGCCATAGCGAGATTAGTCATGGGTCCTGTCGTTACCATAGTAATATCACCATCTGAATCCATCAACGTACGGATAATAAACTCTACCGCATGTTTCTTTTCCAAAGTTCTTGTCAATGCCTCAAACACCGGGCCATCCAATCCGCTTTTTCCATGGATATCTCCCGCATTTCTTTTTTCCCGCACCATAGGCTGACCACAGCCTGCGTAAACCGGTATATCCAGTCCAAGACATTGTACTACGTTCAAAGCATTTCTGGTCGTATTATCCAATGTCTGATTTCCTGCAACCACTGTAATCCCCTGTACATCAAGCTTCTCATTTTTTCCTGCAAGCATAATTGCTACCGCATCATCATGTCCTGGATCACAATCCAGGATAATTTTTCTTTTATCCACTTACAATTCCTCCCATAAATATTCAATAAATTTTCGAAACGGCAGCCGCACATCTTCCAACTGCCTTTATCACCTCTTTTACTCTTCGCCGGACAGGGAACTCTTCTTTTTATCTTCTGTGATTTTTTTCGAAACCAAAGAAATTACCAATACAAGAATCGTTATTATATACGGCATCAACAGCACGATCTGAGATGGTACTCCATATGCCTGTACTCTGGCACCAACCGAATCAGAAAATCCAAAAATCAGACATCCAATTGCTGTAAATATAGGATTGGCATTGCCGAAATTCATCGCTGCAATCCCCATGAATCCACGGTTATTTGTCATATTTTCCCGAAACAGATTACTATATCCCAGGGAAAGATGCGCGCCTGCCATTCCTCCGATAAGGCCTGCAATAAGTATCGCCTGATATTTCATGCTGTTAACATTAATACCTGCCGTCTGAGCCGCCAATTCAAATTTACCAACTGCACGAAGGCGCAGTCCCCATACCGTCTTATAAAATACAAACCACACCACAACGACTAAAACGATTACCAGCCATTCTGTAATACACCAATCATTAAATATCTCGTCCAAAAATGGAACTTTTTCCAAAAATGATATATGGATTCTCGGTATTCCTATAATTTTAGGATCAGAGAAAGACCCCTGCTGTCCTAAAAGTGCATTCAACAAATATTTTGTCAGCGCAATAGCCAAAAGGTTCACACCCATACCGATAGCGCAATTATCTGCCCTGTATTTGATATGTCCTACCGCAATAATCCACGCCATGAACATACCGCCAAGCATAGCTACCAACACGCCAAACACCCAGCTTCCTGTCGTATAGCTGACTACAACGGCCGTAAAAGCTCCCATCAGCATAATTCCTTCCGTACCTATATTTAAAATATTGGCCTGCTGTGTAATTGCTGCACACAATGCTGCATAAATAATGGGGGTAGAAGCGCGAAAGGTCGCATAAATAAGTGATACATTAATAATATTACTGAATTTCATTCTTCACGCCTCCTATTTTTCTTCTATTCTTACTGCCTCTGAAAGTAAATAATAACTCCATCGTAGCTACGCAAATAAATATTGCCGTAATCGTATCAACGATAGATTTCGGAACTCCAATACTCTGCTGCATTCCCAAAGCTCCTGTTTTTAATACTGCCAGTAAGAAAGAAATCACCGGGGCAACAGCAATATTACATCTGGCAATCAGTGCCGCCAACATCCCATTGGAGCCCAATCCTACCGCAAAGTTATCCAGATAATACCCATATACGCCCAACACTTCAATGCAGCCTGCGATACCGCCAAGCGCACCTGAAAGCATCATTGTCTGAATAAGTACTTTCCCGGGATTTATTCCTGTATACTCAGCATGAGAGAAGTTGGTTCCTGTTGCCCTTATTTTGTAACCAAAAACCGTCTTGTTCAGCATCCACCAAACCAAAATCACTGCAACAACAGCTACAAACAAACCCGCATTCGCATTGCTTGGCGTCATAAATTTAGGCAGTGTTACCGTCACCGGAAGAGACTGGTTATTCGCTCCGCCAGAACTCATCGGTCCGCTTACCAGATATGAGGCAATATATTGTGCCACTGAATTCATTAAAATGGTTACGCAGACCTCATTAACGCCAAACTGCACTTTCAAAAAGCCCGGAATAAATGCCCATGCCGCACCGACAGCCATCGCTCCGATAAAACATGCACACAATAATACAGGAGCCGGAAGAAACGTCCAGTTTATTCCTATATAAGCGGCTGCAATAGCGCCCAAAAACACCTCTCCTTCTACGCCGACATTAAAAGCTCCCGCTTTGGACGCCACTGCAAAAGCTGTCGAGGTGAGCAGCACCGGTGTAAAGCTCGCAAGCGTGGTCCCAAATTTCAGCTTACCGCGAAAGGCTCCTCTTATTAATGCCATATATGCGTCTATGGGGTTCTCGTTAATCATCAGGATCAGAAGCGATCCTATACCCATTGCCAAAAGCAGCGTCAAAATCCATTTTCTGATCATAACAAATTTATTATTCACGATGCTTCTCCTCCTTTCGACGCATTCCGGCCGCCCATCATCAGAAGTCCCAGATTATCCTCATTAGCTTCCGCCGCATCCATTCGACCGGAAATTCTGCCTTCATACATAACCACAATCCGGTCGGAAAGAGATAACAGTTCTTCCAAATCCGCCGAAACCAACAATACTCCCAACCCCTGCTCCTTGACCTTTTCGAGGATGCTGCGAATAGATTCAATTGCTCCGATATCCACCCCCCGCGTTGGCTGGGACGCCACCAGAAGCTTACCCCCGATAGCAACTTCTCTCGCAACAACAATTTTCTGTGCATTACCGCCCGATAATGACTGTGTAATCATCTCCGGTTTTCTGGGCCTGATATCAAATTTTTCGGAAAGATCATTTGCATATTCCATAATTGCTTTATCATTTAAAAGGATTCCTTTGGAAAAAGGAGCCTCGTCTATCTGCACGGCCACCAGGTTATCCCGGATACTCATACTGCGGTTCAATCCTCTGATGTTGCGATCCTCCGGCACATGGGCAAGGCCGCTTTTGCGTACTTTCTTAGGGGAAAAATTGGTAATATCCTTTCCGTCTAAAATAATCCTGCCCTTTTCGACCTTACGCAATCCCGTAATAGCCTCGATAAATTCACTCTGTCCATTTCCATCAATCCCGGCTACTCCGACAATTTCGCCGGCCCGAACTTCCAGATCCACTCCCCGGATCTTTGAAATTTCTTTTTCTCCTGATGTCCACAGATTTTCTACCTTAAGTACCACATCGCCCACTTCAGTTGCCTTTCGCTCGATATTCAGGAAAACCTCCCGGCCGATCATCATCTTCGCAAGCTCTTTCGGTGATGTAGCCTTTTTATCTACCGTGCCGACATAATTGCCCTGACGCATTACACTGATACGATCTGAAATCTCCATAACTTCATCCAGCTTATGTGAAATGAACACAACAGACTTGCCATCCCGTCTCAAATTTCCCAAAATTTCAAATAACCGTCTGGACTCCTGTGGAGTCAGCACGGCTGTCGGCTCATCCAGAATAATAATATCCGCGCCGCGGGTAAGAATTTTTATGATTTCCACACGCTGTGCTTCACCGACCGAAATCTGATTAATCCGCTTATGCATCTGAATATCCATTCCATACTGGTCTATATATTTCTGCACATTCGCCCTGGCCGCATCAAAATCAATGGTCATACCCTTTTGAGGTTCGAATCCCAAAATAATATTTTCCAGTACCGTCAGCTCATTTACAAGCATAAATTCCTGGTGAACCATTCCCACACCTTTTTCAATAGCCAGTTTTGGAGTAATATGTGTAAGCGTCTCTCCCTTTACTTTAACTTCTCCTGCATCAAAGCCATACATACCGTACAACATTTTCATCATGGTTGACTTTCCGGCACCATTCTCCCCGATCAGAGAATGAATTTCTCCTTTTTTCAGGGTAAAGTTTCCGTTTTTTACTGCCTGAACCGTTCCGAAGTTTTTAACAATGCTTTTCATTTCAACAACATAATCACTCAATCCTGTTCCCTCCTTCCCCTTACTTATTCCGTTTTGGAGACATGTACAGAACGAACTCCGTTCATTTCCGATTCACACATCTGTCCAAACCCATGAAAAAGGGCAGCCCTTAAAGACTTTTCCTAAGAGCCGCCCCATCTTAAGCCAATCACCGTCCGGTCATTTTTATTTCTGAGGTCCAAATCCTTCGTAGTTTTCTACTACGATTTCACCAGCGCTGATCTTTTCTGCCAGCTCATCCACTTTATCCAGAATTTCATCCGGGAATTTGTCTCCCAGAGCCTCTTTGATAACGGAGAAATCAGTTAAACTTACACCGTTCTCAGCTACAGTCAGATAAGCAGTTGAACCGCCTTCAAAAGTTCCATCTACTACAGACTGAACCGTCATATAGCAGGCAGTATCTACTCTCTTAAGCATAGATGTCAATACGGATCCCGGCTGCTCATTATCCTGGTTCAAATCAACGCCGATTGCGTAATGTCCGGAGTCTTTAGCCGCCTCAAGGACTCCAAGACCTGTACCGGAAGCAACGTTCATTACGATATCTGCGCCCTGGTCAAACTGTGCCAGCGCAAGCTCTTTCCCCTTTAGCGGATCGCTAAATGTTCCTGCAAAGGACTGGAGGATCTGCACATCGGGATCAATGTATTTTGCGCCCTGTTCATATCCCACATAGAAATCATGAATAACCGGGATATCCATTCCGCCAACCCAGCCAATAATATGATCTTCGTTAACGCCGTCAATCTCATCATACTGTGTAAACATAGCTGCTGCCGCGCCGGCCAGGAAAGAGCCCTGGTTCTGAGCGAAGCTGATAGACTGAACATTGTCTCCCTCTACTGTAGTGTCAATAATTGCAAATTTGATATCCGGATAGCTTGCACAATATTTCTTCATATATTCCTCAAAGTTGGCAGAAGAACCGATAACCAGATCATATCCATCCTCACATGCAGCCAGGAAATTTGCTTCCCATTCATCAGCGGTAACTCCTTCCAGCTCTTTCACTTCAATATTGAAGTCTTCCTTCGCTTTCATTAAGCCCGCATGGCAGGAATCACTATAGGATTTATCTCCTAAAAGGCTTGAATAAACACATGCGACACGAATAGTACCCTCTGTAGAAACTGCATCTTCCGTTTCGGGAGCCTTATCCTCTGTTGCGGGCTCTTCTTTCTTTGTATCCGAAGAGCTTCCACATGCTACAAGGCTGCAAACCATCATAGCTGTGAGAATTACACTAAGTAATTTCCTTTTCATAACTTTACCTCTCTTTCTGTTTTGCAAAATACCAATCTCCTGTTAAAAAAGACAATACTTTCCAGGTTATTCTCAGCAAATTTTGCAAGCTATTATATGTTTTTTACAATTTAAATCATAAAATCATCTTTGGTTTTTGTCAATATGTCCAATTTATTTTCGGCAACGCGCCCAGTTAAACATAATTTAATCAAGGCAATTTGCACAATAATTTTTGCCTTTTTTTTCCTGCTGCGAACTAATAAGATCTTCACACAATTTTTTGTATATATCCGGCCGATAATCCGGAACCCCTGTATACGGATTCTTTCCATATATCATTCTTGATGCACCGGATAAATCCAATGTCGATATAAATAATCCTGCTTCGCGATTTTCAAGACCTCCCGCATACACATGCACTTTATTAAACGTACCTGGTCCCATGATTACGCTTGCCCCTGCAAACAGCATCGGTGATTTTACGGTCTCATTTCCCACCGCATTGCAAAAATCTTCCTGTATCACGTCTATTCCGGCAATATTGGAGCTTGCCACAAAAATATCATTGGCAATTACCGCATATCTTAACGTATCATAATAGTTGCTCTTCCAGTCAAATCCCAACACGCCCTCACACAGCATTGCCGTTATGTTCAGATACAGACGGGCTCCCTTACATGCATAGTATCTCAACAGTTCAGGGAATGAATAAGTATCATAGCATACGCCTACCCCGACAGGCCCCCATTCCGTTTCAAGTAATAACGGGCTGTCTCCTTTGTTGCACCATTCACTCTCATCATTTGCCGGATGTATTTTTCTGTAACTCTGGACTGATCCATCTTTTCCACACACAACGGCGGTATTATATACCTTTCTCCCATCCATCAGATCCAGTTCCGGCATACCAAATACTATTATGATTTGATTTTCGACAGCAGCTTTTGACACAACTGTTACTGACGGTCCGTCAATCAGTTCCGCTTCTCTGACCTGCATTTTTTCTTCCCATGGAACATTTTTCTCATTCTCAAACCCTGTCAATGCAAGCTCCGGAAAAAGAATAATATCTGTACCTTGTGCAGCTGCCTTTTTTGAATATTCAACAATTCTGCTCAGATTTCTGTCCTTCCGTCCCCAAAACGGTCTGAAATTCACGACCGCCACTGTAACTATATCCTGATATCCCATTACGCCTCTCCTCCAGATTATAGTTTCTGTACCTCATTCATATAAGCGGCGACTGTTTCTTCACACACCATGCCTCCCCAATTTCCATTTTCAAAACAGCTTCCTACAATGGCGCCATCTGCAAGGCGAAGTCTAGACGAAACATTTTTCACATTTGTATGTCCTCCAAGAACAATTTTGATTCCCGGAATTGCTTCTTTCAGATCTGCCACCATCTGATTATTGACAGCCTCATCCGGATGACTCATTTCAACTGCGGCAGCTCCCACTTTCAGCACATTTTTTGCCTGTTGAATCAGCTGTTCTTTATTATATCCATCCTTGTTGAGGAAATGATATCCTGAAATCTCCGCAATCATATCCAAACCAGGCATGTCCAGACTTTTTTTATACTGCATGACTTTCATCGGCTGTCCAACAATTTCCCCAAACGGAGAATCGCTTCTCCCCACCAATGCAGAACATCGGGTATAATCCGCTCCGCAGGCTTTGCAGGCAGCCAGTGACGGCGTAATGCAGTTCCACATAATCTGTACTCCGATTTTAAAATCTTTTCCGGTTGCTCTTCGCACTTCATTTCCGATAACTGCCATGCATGCGACATGGGCATAATCCGTATCATCCGTAGGAACAAATACCCTGTCTACATTCTGAATAATACATCCAGACGCGCCTCCATTATATAATGCCCTGGCATCCTTAACAGCCTTCTCCATGGAGGCCTCATATCCCCCTTCCACATAAAACGGGGTATTGGGCATGGGAAGTAAATGAATACATCCAATAACAACCTTTTCTCTGCCTAATTTCTCCAGCATTTCTTTCTCCTATAATTTTTTATATAATTTTCTCTGATAATAATCCTGTGCCATCGCTTCTGCTTCACTCATCACGGCTCCGTCAATCAACGGATAGGGACCTCTCTGCCGCAAATTATAATTTGCGGATATATTGGCTTTAATCCCTGTCATGATTGGATCCGCAGTTTCGCACCAGACCACACAGGCTCCTGAAGTTGACGTGTTTCCACAGCCCGTGACATCCACCACAGACGCACCTGACGGTACCCTTGCAGATGGAATAAAATATACCTCTCCATCGTGAATTGTATAAAGTCCCCGTACTCCGCAGCGAAGAAGTATCAACTCCGGCTTCAGACCGCGCAAATACTTTATAAGATTTATTTCATTGTCTATCCCAAAGATGTTCATTGCCTCAGGCACATTAAAAGATACCATCGGCAGGTTCTCACATAAATAACGGGTTCTTTCTGCATCCTCCGGAAACGTATGGCTGTTATTGGGTTCCCACATGATTTTAAAATCAAATTGATGAGACAAATGAATCAGTTTTTCCCAAAATATCTCATCCTCCGGGGAGGCCGTCATGTAAAAGCCTTTTGTTTCATCACATACGACACTTTTTATATCTTCGATATGCGGTCTCCAATAATCAGCATCTTTTATATTTCCTGTATAGAAATTGGTTTCCGGCGATGTATTAAAATTTTCATCGTAACACTGATAGCTATAAGGCGTTTTATCCCCTGCCACAATCAGGCCGCTGTGATCAATCTGATTATTATCAAACCAGGGATTATAATAATCAAAAAAATCTTTTCCTATTCTTGCCAAAAACAAAACGCTGTCTGACCACATTCTCATTCCACAATACCCGTACATTGGAATTCCTCCCATTACGGCCGGAAGAAACGTTCCATCAACAAGCTTTACCACATCCAGCTGATTCAGGCCCGTAGCTATATATTTTTTTAGTGCCATATTATTCTCCCCATATATCTTTCAAAGACGCCAGAACAAGCGCTGCCGGCACACATGCGAACATGGCTTTTATCATATACAGATTGGTATGGGAAATTTTCATAATGAAAGTTCCTTCTCCCTGACAATAGTCATCCATCTCACCATCTGTAATTACGATCTGATTTCTTCCCACTGCCTGAATACAGGTGACCGTCAGCTGGGTTCTGTCATAGCACGGGTTTCCAATCATATTGATTACAAACGTTCCAAATTCTTTTGCTCCTATTCCAAGATAGTTTACATGAAGATAATCTTCTGTCTCTTCCACGGTTGTAACCACACCCAGCTCATTATACACTATGTCACGAATCATAAGAGCTGATGCATAGTCAAGACCGGTACCGGTTGTTTCAAAATTTCTTACAGAAGAACTCATCTTCCTGGCAATCGCCTCTGCCTCCACACTAAGACGATCCATATGTTTTCCCATATCCGCCACATATGCTTCCAACTGTTCCAACTGTTCACTCCGGTCTTTATTTTCCTCATCCTGTGCAGTTGAAAGCATAAGTGCAAATTCAAATCCTGCCGTAAACAATCTCAGATAGTCACCGCATCCGCCGAAATTCTTTTCAGCCATTCCAGTTTTCACAACCAAATCTGCCTTTGAAAAACCCTTTTCATTTCCAGCTGAAATCACTGTAACGTCTGACTGAAACAATCTGGCACGTGCAATTGCTTCTTCCGAAGAAACATTCTGTCCTGCATCCAACACAATCACATTATTTCTTCCCATATTCAGTTCCGCATCATCTGTCTGCCATGCAAATTCAGACGTATTCAGCACTTTAATCCAGGCTCCTGTCAAATCCGTCATTGCACGAAAAGTTTCTTTCAGCCCACTGGCAGCCGCAAATCCCACTCCATCTCCCACAAGATAGATTTTCCCCATATTTCTGAGGCGTTCGGCACTATATACACTATTCACCTCGTTCTTTGTATTTTCAAGAACCGCTTTATAAACACCAGCAAATTCTTCAAAACTTTTGACCACATTTTCTCTGGATGTCATATTCTGCTTCCTTCCATTCCACATAATTATTTTATAACTCTCAGCGGTAAATCAAATATTGCTCCGTCAAGTCTTTCTCTCAATGCGCCTCTCTCATCATCGCATTCTCCTCCATAGCGATAGAAGCTGACACCCCTAAGCTCTTTGATATATCCGAACAAAAGTCCCACCGGGCAATACTGCATCAGCGGCTTCATCCATTTATATTTTGCGGAAGGGATTCTGATCACTGTCACTCCTTCCGGGAAAAGGTCTGTTTCTACATCTGTAACCACAATCGTCGGACGCTTTTTCTCCGCCATCACACGAATCACGTCCACCGTATGTGCAAACGCTTTATTATCTTTGTTAAGAATAACAATCGTACCAGTTTGTTCCGCTTCTTTCGTTTTACTGTTTACTGCCAGCCAGTTATCCGGTGTATCATATGTCGCAATATCCCCGAAAGCTTCCACTACCTTTGCAGCAACAAACCAGGTATTCGGCGCGTCTTCTCCCGAACCTACTATTTCAAACTGCCTAAACTGATTCCACTGCGGCAGCAGTTCCCAAAGCTGATCCTCTATAGAATTCAGAACCTCATCTGTAAAACTTGCCGCATAGTCGAGCATCGCCCGGCGGTATTCCTCTGCCTTTTTACTGCTGTAATTGCCTCTCATTTCACCCATTCGAACCGCGATAAGCATCATCGTAAACATAGTACTGAAATAAGACCTCTGACAGGGCGCGTGCTCTGTATATTTCCCACACTTAAATTCCGGAAGCGATACATGGATCGAAGTATCACATACTTCCTCCAATTTAGATTTCTCCACAAGAAAATTAACAATCGCAACCGTCCTGGATGCAGTACCCAGCTCGTGGACTCTCATTGCCGCCTCTATTACCCTGGCTGTTTTTCCTCTGCTGGAAATACCAAACATCAGCACATTATTAAAATCTTTGCTGTCATAACATCTTGAAATTTCTACTGCTGGTCTGCCAATCATAGGGATACCAACAAGCTCTTTAAACGCTTCCTGTGCCGCTTTTGCCGCGCAGAAAGAATCCCCGCAGCCTACTGCAATCACCTGCTGCGGTATTACATAATCGATTGTCTTCAATGCATTATTGATCTTCTCTGCATTTAAATCATACAGTTCTTTCGCAAGTTTTTGTAAATCATATGACTCCAAACGCATGGAATTATTAAGTTCTTCTCTTGTCATTTCTCCTCCAAAAAATTATTTATTACTCAAACTTCGCACTTGAATAAGTATCTATGCACCTGGTGAGTAGATATGCCCTTTACGGGGCACACCCCTGCTCAGAACCGGACGTGCGATTTTCCCGCATCCGACTCCCTGTAAAACTGTAACCATATGTAGCTTACCTTCCGCATATACAACTATTTCACTGCAGCATTTTAATGTCGGCTGCACTTTCTCATAGGGCCACCATAGCAGGACATAATTCGTTTTCCTTTTTTCAAGCATGTAATTCCGTTTATATTCCTCTTTGGTGATGCCATCACTTCCTACCGCTTTATCTCCTTCCATTTTAGAATGGCCTTCCTTAAGCATCTCCTCATTGATGAAGTGTCCCACGGATGTAAATATCATGTTCGTGTCTTCCGTTGAAAGTTGTGTTATTCTCTCTCGGACATTCACGGAATTCTGCAAGTCAGTGCTTGTGATTCAGAACATGAGTAAAGCCGGATATCCGTACGATAATGCCCCGATGGAGCGTTACTTCAACACATTTAAAAACAAATGTACGAACCTGTATGTATTTCGAACAGAAGAAGAACTCTGTCAGGCAGTGGAAAAATTTGCATATGTATCCTAAGCTATAACGGCGGCCGGGCACCGTACCAGACACGGATGTCATACTCTGCAGAGGCGGGAGCATGCCCTGAGATTGGATTGGCTGAACAACCAAAATCGGATCCATCCGTTTTTGTCAAGGACGAAGCTGCATAGCACCCTGATAAAAACCGATGGCTTTAATAGACTTCCAGCAACAATCCCATAAATTATTAGTCAATACCCTTCCATCCCTGCTTCGAGCGCATTTAGCCGCAACGCAGCGGTATAAGGGCTATTCTTTGATAATGGAATCATTGCCAGATATCGAATTTTCAAGGTGCATAGCTAAAACCCATGTGCGAAGTTTGAGTTATTAAGATTTTAACTATATATATAAAGCAGTACGAACCGCGCGCGTTCACACCGCAAAACATCTGCGAAATCATCTTTCTGTGTATTCACATGTACTGGATCTTATTATAAGTTTGGGTTTGATCGTCATTCTTTTATGAGTATATACTTTCCCATTACTGTTCGCCTCGACCTCATCCAGCAGCAATTTCACTGCATTACGAGCCAAATCCAAGGCATCTTGCCTCATGGTCGTTAACGGAACCGGAAACACCCTGCCTGCAATTACATCGTCAACCCCAATAACCGACAATTTCTGGGGAATCGGAATCTTATTTTTAAATGCATAAGATATTATGCCAATCGCAAGCTGATCACTTTCGGCAAGAATTGCCGTCACTCCCTGAGCAAGCAACTGCCTTGCGGCATCTTCCCCGCCATAATAGCGATGATAATTCTGTGCGATATACTCTTCTTCTCCTGCTTCTACAACCGCAGTCATATATCCTTTATAAATTGTGTTCAAATTCGGATCCGCCATGCTTTTTGCTGTAAATCCGATCTTTTTATGCCCTAAACTCTGTAAATATTTTACAGCTTCATACCCACATAAAAAACCATCTGTAGATATACTTGACATTGTAATTTCCTGTCTTTCATCATTCAAATACACGATAGGAAGGTTAATCCCTTTCACTATATTTTCTGCAGCAATGTCTCTTTCTTTTTGTTTGGTCAGACTGCTGGACATGATAATCAGCCCGTCCACCGACTTGTCCCTCAGTCCCAGTATAAATTTCTTTTCTCTGTCTATATTTTCATCATAATCATATACAATCGCTTTTTTATTTACTTCTTCCAAAATAGTTATAATACATTTTGCTATTTTAGAATTAAACGGGTCTGAAAGATCCGGCAGTGCTATCGCTATTGTATTTTTTGCCCCTCTTTTCAATCCTGAAGCAACACTATTTGGAATATAATTCAGTTCTTCTATAGCCACCAAAATCTCTTTACGTTTTGCATCGCTAACTCTTATCGGTTTATTGTTCAAAACCTTTGAAACCGTAGCTATGGAAGTGTTTGCCATAATAGCAATATCTTTTATAGTAGCCGGCATCTGCATCTCCCCTATACATTAATCATCCTATGATGATCAATCGTTTTTTCAATTATATTTTCAATTTACACCCCTGTCAATATAACCAAATTACTTTCAGAAATATGCTAAGTTAAAGTAATTTTAACCAAAGCAGTTTGCACAATAATATTGGCAATTTTTTCATTGCCACATAAATAAATTTTATATTCTACCATTGTACTCAAAGTCAGTGTAAGTATACAGATAAAAAATAATTTTTCCTTTGGAGTTCTTTAGCTCGGATGCCTGGTTTTTATCCTACTATTATCTGATCATAATAATTTATTAAATCAATATTAATATCTGATTCAAAAACAGGTCCCCTTCCAAATTTTAGCCATTCTGTATTTATATCAAATTCTTTACATATCAATTTAGTTAAAGCTTCTGAAGGTACAGAAATTCCGTTTTCCATTCTTGATATATGTGCATGAAGTGCTATACTTTTTCAAATAGTTTTTGAGAATATTTATCTCCAATGATCATAGACAGACCATCAATGCCCATGCGAAGATCAGTATTCTTGATGACAGCAAGATTGTCAAAAAGGGTGTTAGAGGTATCTCCGTTAAAATATATTCCAAAAGTGAATGAGAAAAATTTTTGTACAAAAGTATTGACTTTCACGTAACGTGATACTGTATTCTTTTCTCATAGGAGCAGAATAGATATAAGCTGGCAATCTCTGTCTTGCTTCTTCACAAATTTAAGGAGCCGATAAGAATGCGAACCATAAGCCAAGTTGCAGAATTAACAGGCATAAGCACACGAACACTACAATACTATGACGAGATTGGATTGTTAAAGCCAAGCGAATTGGCCGAATCCGGCTATCGTCTATATGATGATGACGCCTTGCAGAAGCTACAACAAATCCTGTTTTTTAAGGAATTGGGATTTAAGCTGAAAGAGATCAAAGAAATTCTGCAAAAACCAGACTTTAACAAAATCAAGGCTTTCAAAAGACAAAAAGAACTGCTTCTGCTGAAACGCAATCGGACAGACAGACTTATACAGCTTCTTAGCCGCTTAGAGAAAGGAGATCAGTGTATGAGCTTTAAAGAATTTGACCTGTCTGATTACATTACCGCATTAGAGGATTTTAAAAATAACAGCACTGATGATGTTATCAAGTACTTTGGAAGTATTGAAGATTTTGATATGTGTATTCAGAAAGTCAGAGATAATGAATCTGAAATAGCCAAACTTGCCATCAAACAATTCGGCAGTATCGAAAAATACACCGAAGCCATGAAACATAATTTAGAACATTTCTCTGAATTCATGGAAACACAATTAACAGGGGAAGTGAAAGAAATTGGAAGACAAACTGATATACTATTTGGCAGACTAACTGCCGACTTGTCAGAAGATGTTTCTTCGCCTAAAATACAATCTATTGTACACGAGCTATTACAGTTTATACAGAAAAACTGCGCTGATACATCCCTCGATGAGCCCTATATCAATGTTCTTATCGACATATATTCAAGCGATTATATAAAAAACATGACTGACAGCAAATATAGAAAAGGGGCTTCTGATTATATCGTAAAAGCGTTCCGTTATTACTCGGAGAATAATGCTTCCGAAAACAATTAGAGCCCTCTTAGAGCCAAACGGCATAAAGCAATCCCGGAAATGCCCATTATCAGCATTTCCGGGATTTTATCCGTTACTCGAACTCGGCGTGTTCTTCGCTATTTTTAACTATATTTTCTTAAGTTTTGTGTAAATATATGCCTTTTTTTACTTCAATTACATCAATTATTTTGGTTTACTGATTTTCTGCTGCCAGAATGTTGCCGTCCTTACTTATCTCTATAATGAGAACCACATTGAACAATCTTTATCGTATTATCTTCTATCCGATAAACAATACGATTTGCATCATCTATCCGCCGGCTCCAATAGGATGCCAAATCACCACTTAATCTTTCTGGCTTTCCTATTCCCTCATATCCATTCCGGTCAATATCCTTCAATAGTTGAAGAATACGTTTCAACGTCTTTTTATCCTGCTTTGTCCAGTATTCAAAATCTTCCCACGCCGCATCTGACCATGACTTAATCATCATCCACCTCATGTATCGTACCGCCTGTAGCCTCCATTTGCGCTACAGACTCTCTAAGCCTAGTCATATTCTCCTGCGAATAAAACGGATCAACAGATACTTCAAATGGTATCCGTTTCTCTCGCCCCAATTTTTTTAGATAAATATTAATAGCCGTAGACAAAGACATTCCAATATCGGCACAAGCTTGCTCTGCCTTTTTCTTTACATCATCCTCTATACGCAAACTGATTTGAGCCATTATATCACCTCTTTCTTCATGATGGTATTAGTATATTCCATATTGTAGCATTTGTAAAGCATTTTACTATAATAAATCCCCATTTCTATTGGCAACAATTTACCACCTAAATTTTTCTGAAACAATAGATTGTAAATATAGCAGGCAATCTCATAGACTACCTGCCATATGAAATAAATAATATACTCTTGTACTATTCGAACTCCCTACGGCGGATAGCTTGAACTGACTGTTTTTCTCTAATTTATAAAAGATTTATTATCCGTATTCTTCAAAAAACGCTCTCGTATTTGTGCCAGTTCAAATTTTTAGAGCCAAAATAGAGCCAACTATTCATCCCCTCCCGCCACTATAAAGTTTTGACTTTTAGTTCCATAACAATGGCAGAATGATCTGTGAGACCATTTTTTCTTGTATCATGAATATACTTACATCCCACTATCTTATCTCTTAAATCTGCAGAAGCAAAAGCATAATCATATCTATAGCCATCATTCGTTCTACCTACCCAACTATATTCTTGCTTTTCATGATTACAATACTTATATGCATCAACGTACCCTTCGCATATAATTTTATCATAAAAACTATATTCCCATTCAAAAAAAGTGGAGTAATGCGGTATATGATTTCTATCTAGAATATTAAGATCACCCATAATTACCCTAGACACATCCCTAGACTCTGTTATAAACTCTTCAATACTATCAACAAAACTTTTTTTCCTCATAATTTTTTCATCACTTCTATCCCTTGATGGGACATATAACCCAACTACACTTATTTGCAAATTCTCTATAGAAATAATAGTTTCTAGTTGCCTGGCGTAAAAAACACTATCCTCCTTAAATAGATTCATACTTTTTACAATTTGGTGCTTACTTACTATCATTACACCCAAATCTCCTGTTTTAGATTTAGGAAAATTCACACTAAAATCTAATAAAGAATTCATAGAAAACAAATCATATCCATATTGTAAAAAAAAATCTTCTATATATGAACATCCTTGACTGTTCTTCGTCTCAGTTAAAATAAACACATCTTCCGGTCGTTTATCCAACCATTCGCATTGCTTTTTCGCTCGATCTAAGGATGGATTTCCAATATTCAAGGACAAAAAACTAATTTTCTTATCCATTTTGTTTCTTCCTTTCTAAATCAATAATAAATTCTTTAACATCATTTAAACTATTGCTCAACTCTGATTCCGTATCATTATAAAAAGTCATAACGTTAAATCCTTTAACCCTTAAAAACTCTGCGGCTTTTATATACCTTTCTATTTCATCTCTTCTTGTCATTTTTTTCTCAAAACGAGTTAATACATTTCGTTCCAGTAATCTACTCTCCAATATTTCTTCCGTGCCTAATAAAATTATACTTAAATCTGGAATCATAAAATTGCAATTCAAATGCCAAATATCTTCTCTTTTCACTCCATCAAATTCTTGCAGTACTAAGCTGGATTCTATATATCTATCACTGATTACGATTTTTCCTTTATCCAATTCAGGCTCTATGTAATTTTTAAGATGGTAACATCTATCTGCTGCTATCAAGTATGCATATGCTTCTCCTTCCAACATTTCCTCATTTTTCTTTACATAATTCCCAAAATTTGTATTCGTGGGTTCCCTTGTTAAAAATACCATATACTTTGATAAAAGCATTTCCTCCAATCTTTTTATAAATGTAGACTTTCCTACTCCATTAGGTCCCTCAACTGTAATAAAAATTCCCATCACAAACTCCTTTACGCATCTTCCAATGGACACAGATCATGGTCTTTTTCTGTCAACTTACTGCCACGTGATATCTTCGCTGCATAACATCCCTTTTTACACTTCTGATTTTCACACTTCAAGCATACCTCATTATAATTTATTGGAAATTTATAATCATTTAGACTTTTTTCCCAATCAAAATCTTTTATAAAAATATTGCCTAACATAAAATCCTCGGCATTATATAGACTACTAAAATCTTTTGCAGCAAAAACCATATATGGACAAAAGGCAATATCTCCATTAGTAAAAATATACATTACCTTGCCCGCTACGCACTCACTTAAGGGCTTGTTCTCACTATTGGGAAATCTAATATATACCATTTCCATATCGTTATCATTAAATTTCTTAGTTGCCTGCCTCAACTCGTTCATTTGCTGATTATCAAATGCCAAGTTAATAGTTTTTTCTCCGCGACCAAATTGCGATAATGGATTCATTAATACATATTTAGCATGGCATTTTTTTGCAAACTCACATAGTTCCACATATTCATGTACCGACGAATAAATATTTGGAGTGACCAATACCCCGTTAAGCAATCCTTTCTTACCTACTAACTCAATATTGCTAATAATTGTATTATATAGTTCTGGATTTTGATTTCCCCTAAATTTCCCATGTGACGAAGAGGAAAAGCCATCCAAACTCACATTAAAATGCAAATTTTCATAATTATTAAAACATTCTAAAAATTGTTCCGTAATCAATGTTGCATTAGTACATATACTGACAGCAATATTATTTGCTAGCAATAACTCTACTATATCTGATAATTTAGGATGTACAAATGGCTCGCCTCCAGTCAAAGTCACTTTTGCAATATTATTTTTTAAAAGTTGGGGAAGAATAATATCTTTTATTTTTTGGATATCCATTTCTTGGCCAATATTATTTGCTGATACAAAACAATGTTCGCAACACAAATTACATTTCTCTGTTATTTGTATTAGACATTTTCTTTTCGGATATTCAGCAATCGTTCTAAAATAACATGCAGCACAGAATTTTTCATTATATATCTTTGTTCCGTTCATCTTCTCCTCCTTGATTTGAATATATTAAATTTTCCTCACTTATTAACTCTCCTATTTCCTCTTCATATATATAATATAATCCTTCTTTTACTTCTTTTTTCTGATTACAAATAATACAGGGCAAATTTAAAGATAATTTATTACTTATTTTGTTGGATACGACTACAATTCTATTATCAAATTTATACAGTGAATGAACAGGATTTCCATCAAAATAATATACTTTTACCACACTTTTGGCACTTACTTCTTTTCCCAACTCCTTCCAATATTCTGTCACTCTTTGTATAGAATTAGTCATACTACCTTTTTCTTTTCCATAATGTACTTCAATACTGTCACAAAATTTAGAATTTATAGACAACAATATGACTGTAATATCTAAACTTCTTTGCAAACATTGCTGTTTTATTATTTCAATATAATTTCTTGTCCATGTTGCCCCATATGCATGAACTATTGTCATTGCTGACATCGTTTCCCTTATTAACTCTCTGTATGGTACATCATCACTTCGTAGCATTACATCATTAATACCAACCTTATCAACACTACTCTTCAACTTAACCTTTTCAATTATCAAATTAATAAGTTTTGTTTTTAAAATGTATTCATAAATAACATTATATACTCCCGAAACAATTAATACTGCTCCTACACTATTAAAAAAATTAAGTAGCGCAACACTTTTAATTTTATTTGCAATAACAAACAATGCTCCACCCATTATCACAAACAAAATGCTGCTCAACCACAGACGTATTATATAATCGTTTTCCAACCATTTTTTCATTCACTTCATAACCTTTTCTTAAATAATATATCTATTACCTACCCCTATGCTTTTCTTTCCTTTTCTGCTGTTTCAGTTCAAACTGCCGCTGTTTCTCTGCTTCCCGCTGTTCCCGGCTCATAGTCTTGCGTTCAGTTTTCAACTGCTCCTGCTGTAATTTCAAAGCCTGTTGTGATTTTGTTCCTATCCCGGTATTCTGTACCTGTTTCCGCACTTCACGTTGTACCCGTTTAGGATTGCGACCAGCTTCTTTTACATCAGTTGCCACAACTGGGCTAAATCGTAACCGATAGTAATTTTTCAGAACAAAATCCCAAACCTCATAGTCTTTTGGTTCCACCCCAAACATAACCTTGCATACAGATAGCTTTCCATTTGATACACGTTCAAACACTCCTACCCAAAACGGTTCTTCAAAAAATACTGTCAATTTTCCTGATACTTTGTCCATGACAATTCCTCCTTAAAATAATTGTAATGAACAAAGAACGGACGACCCTAAGGAGTGAGGGCTACTTACACCAAATCGGTGCGACTGGACTACCTACCAGTTCTGCAAGTTTGCCTTGCGTTGTGTTTTTATCTTTGCCCCTATATATTACTACATAAACGCCCATTTTTCCACAAAAATATGGCAATCCGATGACGTATAATAAGTTTCGCTAATTAATTTCATAAAAATAGACATGGTCTATAGCCGTTTGGTAGAATTAAGTCACCACAACAAAATTTGCCAAAGGAGGTATAACCATGTCTGATAACATTATACAACTAAACGAGGACTTAATAAAGCACGATCTGAAAGACCTCGTCCGCTCCAGTGTGGAAGAAACCCTCAATGCCCTGCTCGACAAAGAAGCGGATGAACTGGTCAACGCCCAGAAGTACGAACGTTCCAGTGGCCGTCAGGGTTACCGTTCCGGGCATTATAAGAGGAATTTTCAGACGACTGCCGGGGAAGTGGAGTTAAATGTCCCCAAACTCAAAGGGGTCCCTTTTGAGACTGCCATCATCGAACGTTACCGCCGCAGGGAATCCTCTGTGGAAGAAGCCCTGATCGAGATGTATCTTGCCGGAGTCTCCGTACGCCGGGTGGAAGATATCACGGAAGCGCTCTGGGGAACGAAAGTGTCACCTGCTACGATAAGCAACCTTAACAAAAAAGCCTATGAACATATCGAACAATGGCGCAGCCGGACACTGTCCGGTGACTATCCCTATGTCTATGTAGACGGTGTCTATCTCAAACGCAGCTGGGGTGGTGAGATTCGGAATGTCTCCATCCTTGTGGCCATTGGCGTAAACAGCGACGGGTTCCGGGAGATCATCGGCGCAGCAGAAGGAATGAAAGAAGATAAAGAAAGCTGGAGATCATTCTTTGTATGGCTTAAGGAGCGGGGACTTTCCGGCATCCGTCTCATCATTGGGGATAAGAACCTGGGTATGCTGGAAACGATCCCTGAGGTGTTCCCGGATGCCCGCTATCAGCGGTGTACCGTTCATTTTTACTGGAACATCTTCTCTATTACGCCCCACAATAAAATGAAGACAGTAGCCATGATGCTGAAAGCCATCCATGCCCAGGAGAGTAAGGAGGCAGCCCGTGAGAAAGCCCGCAGCGTAGAGGATAAGCTCAAGGAGATGAAACTGAGCAGTGCGGCCAAAAAGGTGCAGGATGGGATCGAGGAGACCCTGACCTATATGGACTTTCCTACCCAGCACTGGACGAGGATCAGGACCAACAATACCATAGAGCGGTTAAACCGTGAGATCAAACGCCGGACAAAGGCGATCGGTGCGTTTCCGGATGGTCAGAGTGCATTGATGCTGGTATGTGCCAGACTGCGCCATGCAGCCGGGACCCAATGGGGAACCCGCCGTTACATGAACATGGATCACCTCTGCAAACCGGAGGAGGAACTGCTGTCTGATATCATAGCCGGCTGACTTGCGGCAGCCAAACGGTGGAAATTAAATTTGCGAAAAAATCTTGACACTATCTTCATCTAATCCTATTACTGGCATTTTACGTAATTCATTAGGTTCAATCTTATTCAATCCTCCTGAATAAATTCTTGTCCGAGTAGATACAATTTCCTTTGCAGACTTATTCAAGGCTTCTAACACAATCTCATACATCATAGGATTTTCAATTAATTTGTCCAAAAGCCATTGTCTCGGATATAGTAATAAATAAGTATTAAGCGCAATCGCTTGAGATTTATTCCATATAAAATAAAGAGGTGGACAATTCTCTTTATTTCTTCCCATATATGTTAATAAAAAAACGGGAGGCTCTCTCTTTTCTTGTTTATACCATGGTTGCCTATTTCTTATTAGAAACCTATCAACAATGGCAACGCCGTCATCTCCTTTAACTTTCGCCAGTTGTAAATAATCATAAAAATTAGGATATAATTCTTTAATTATTGTTTCGTCTAAGTCACAATCAATAATTACCAATTGTGGATCAACATCTGGATATCCATCTTCCTTCTTTTCTATAACTGAGGATTTTAAATATCGCGCTTTAGGAAGAAGTGGTTTTAAAGCAATATCTGGAATCTGAAGATGTATTGCCTTTTCTCTTGCCATGACAAAAAAAGAATTTGCACCTGTCGCCACTCCACGTTTTATTTCAAACAAATCGTTAAATGTAATTCTGTATCTAACTGCGTTCAATGATTCTCTCTCATTTAGTATTCCCCGCCAATTATCTAAATTTTTTAAAAGTGTATCCCTTTGCACATACTTACAACTTATGGGATTCTCCATAGAGTCGCCATAAGAAATTAATATTCTCTCTTTTTCTTCATTCTTCCTCTTTCTAAATACAATAATGGAAGTAGATACTAGCGTGTTATCAAATTGTTCTTTTTCTTCATTATAAATATGCACTTTTATTAACTGTACCTTATTTAATAAGTATGTCCTAATTGCCTCTCCATATTTTGCCTGCATAAAAATAGTAGGAAGCAACCATACTGCCACCGCATCTTCACGCAACCATTTATCCATTATTAATAAATGATACACATACAATCCCGCATTACCTGCAACGCTAATTCCGGTTTGCTCTTTAGCATTTCTATATATTAATTCTCTATAATCTTTAGGTATTTCTTCATGTCGATTAAAGGGTGGGTTTACTAACATTAAATTCCTTTTTTTCCCTAAATCTATATCAGATAATAAAGCATCGCCATAAATTACCTCTAGTCCTCGCTTATGATAGCGTACATACGCCTCCTCTGCCATCCTCTTATCAATATCAACACCTATAGCAGAACGAATTCTATATCCATTATGCTGTTTTTCATCAATCCAGCGCCTTAATGCCAAAAAAAGAGTTCCTGTTCCTATAGCCGAATCACCAAAATCAATTTCCTTAATATTATCACCCAAAGCTACCACTCCACACTTCACCATGTCTCTTGCATATTCAGGAGGTGTAATATATATCGCATCTCTAACAGGTTTTCTAAGTATAAAGGACTCCTCTTCTATAGATAATGGATTAAATCTTATTTGCATTTGTCTATATTTGTTTTTTTCATTATTGTTGTCTTCCCATTGTTCCGCCTCAGAATAAAATGATTCAACTGCCTCTACCTCATTATTTTTTAAATATAAATCGAGTTCATGAAGCACCTTTTCCATTAAATCCAACTTAATCTCTACATCTTTTTCATTATTTTCTAAAAAACTTTGAAATCCTTCTCCTATTACCTCATTAAAAATAGATCGAAAATCTGGCTTTCCATAATTTTTTATTCCTACTTTTTGTTGTTCAAGTCTCCTTGGTCTATCAAAGGTTAATCTAAAATGCCATTTCCTCGAAGATAAAAGTTGATACAATTTTTCCGCATATACGTAATCATCTCCCTCATAAATAGTTATATGAAGTCTACTATATGGAAAATCCGGTTTATATTCTATGCCCTCAAGTTCTTCCGACTCACATTGTAAGAAAACCACATAAGGTGATCCTTTTTTCTCAAAATTAAATGTTCCTGGTTCAATAATATTAAGATACGTAAATTGCCTTTCCTTTGCTTCATCAATTCTGGAATCATTCCCCTTAAAGAGACGTACCGTAATATGTGGTCTGGATTTTGTGGATGGATTATTTATAAATCTCATCAATAATATACATTTTTCAATAAAGCTATTTTCTTTTAAAAATAATGCAAAATAATTCATAATATTCTCCGCGCCAAACTAGAATGTATCTGTTTTGCTTTTCAATTTCGGATAATCTTTTGACAATTCACTCATCAGCCTATGTACTATAAGTTCATGAAATTTTTCTGCACGCAAGAAAGCACTTTTACGTTGCTCTTTTTCGTCAAATCCATTGTCCATTTTCTGTCTTAAACTAAGAAACCACTCATATTCTATTTTAATTTCCTCAACAACACTACTTATTCTTTCATTTTCCAATGCTAACTTATTCATACGTTCAATTGGTGTCATTTTAATACAGTCAATAACATAATCCGGCGTAACATTTTTATGATATAAACATGCAAGCATTGAAAAACATGTGATTAATCTTGCATATTTCAGCTTCAATCTTTTCCAATTTTTCTTGTTGACACTATCTTTATTATCTCTTCTATATTCATAATTTAATGTTAATGTATACCAATAGCGCAAAATATCATTCATTAAAAATAGGGGGTAGAATTCGTCTTGATGTTCTTGGTAGTCGACAAAATATTTAGACACAGTCTCCTCTAAAAGTTGATTATAAATTCTCTCATTGTATATTGGTTTGCTTTCCAATATAAACAGCAATCTCGCTGTAAAGCTATTATTAAAATCTTCTTTTCTACTACCAATATCAAGAAAATCTGCTTTATTAATAAAACTCCAGTATTCCCCCTCTTTACTTGGATCAGGAAATTTCATTGTATGATTAATTTCATACAATTTTGAAAAAAATATATATTTATTTATATTTTTCTCCATAGGGTCTACTTTTCTATCATTCAAAGATATAAAAAATAAATCCAAATCAGAATTTTGTGTCATCTCAAGTCTTCCCAACGAACCACAGGCATATACACATATGTTCTCATAACGTTCTTCTAAAGGAAATGTTTGAAACATTTTCTCCCTTATTTCACCTAATATATCCAATGATTTTTCTCTTGCATTTTGCATAATTGTTTTATTCATAAAATTCCCCTTTCATCCAATGTTTTTTAATGATTTTTTCCAATATTCTATATTCTTTTTTTGTATATCCTCTAAGTCTTTCCTATATTTTTCAATTGTATCTTTTTCAGATAATCTCCCAATCTTTGCATCAAAAATAAAATTATCTCTAAGAATATTTAAATCTATATGTATTGTAATATTTCTCATCCAATATTCTTCAAAGTTAAAATACGATGAAACAGCTGATATAAAGGTTATCAACGCACTTAGAACCAAGCCTGTTACTATCTGACCATCGTCGGATATAATTGTTTTCATGCCCAATACAACTGTATTTATCATTGAAAATAGTAAAACAAGCAAGCGAAATGTTCTGACAATACGTCGGTATTTTTTATCTTGCTTACTAAAATATTGATGATATTTATCGATAAGGACATAAATATATTGCCCCTCTTCACATAATTCCTTATACCAACTATCTTCTTTAAAATTTTCTATAAACTTGTTGCTCATATGAAATTTCCCCTCTTATTCGCGTCACAAAAAAGTAAATATATTTATCGCAAAACTCCACGCATACATATACTTTAAGAAGTCTTACCTCCCCCTATGCTTTTCTTTCCTCTTTTGCTGTTTCAGTTCAAACTGCCGCTGTTTCTCTGCTTCCCGCTGTTCTCGACTTACTGTCTTGCGTTCAGTTTTTAACTGCTCCTGCTGTAATTTCAAAGCCTGTTGTGATTTTGTTCCTATCCCAGTATTTTGTATCTGTTTCCGCACTTCACGCTGTACCCGTTTAGGATTGCGACCAGCTTCTTTTACATCAGTTGCCACAGCCAGACTAAATCTTAACCGATAGTAATTTTTCAGAATGAACTCATAAACCTCATAGTCTTTGGGTTCTGCCCCGAATGTAACCTTACACACAGATAGCTTGCCATCTGCTACACGTTCAAACACTCCCACCCAAAACGGTTCTTCAAAAAATACTGTCAATTTCCCCGATACTTTGTCCATGACAAATCCTCCTTAAAATAATTGTGATGAACAAAGAACGGACGACCCTAAGGAGGGAGGGCTACTTACACCCAAATGGTGCGACTGGACTACCTACCAGTTCTGCAAGATTGCCTTGCGTTGTGTTTTTATCTTTGCCCCTATATATTACCACATAAACGCCCATTTTTCCACAAAAATATGGCAATCCGCCTTTAACTGCAAACTGCCATATTACCATTTCCCTTATCTGATTTAAGTTACATGGTGCTAGCACCATGTGATAACTATCGCCAAAGGAAACATTATCTTTGCCACCGTCTATTTCCTACAGCCATACTCCCCAATCCCCATAATCAAATGTCCCACTTCCATGATGAAGTTTCCCGTCTGCCTTGAGATTTCTAAATGCTTCACGCATACGAGTTAATATTTCCGGCTTTATATCCAATGAATGGTGTGCCGGAAATACTTTCTTCACAGGCAATACCGCAACTTTTTCTATAGATTCGAGGTATGCCTCCGGGTCAGTAGAGGGATAATAAGCAAACAGAATATCTTTGTAAACCAAATCGCCAGTAAATAAATATCCCCTGCCTTTTTCCCAAAAGCACAAATGCCCCGGAGAGTGTCCGGGAGTATGCAGCACTTCAATTTCCCTGCCGCCAATATCAATGATGTCATGGTCTGTCAGCACTTTTGTTGGCATACCTTGAAACAATTCATAATCGCTCACGCAAAATCCTTCGGACAAATCACAACGGTCTATGACCATCTCTCTTATCGTTTCGATTGATAAAGGGAATTTACCATTCAGCCAATCCAATTCATCAGCGTGAGCATAAAAATCCGGGAAATACTTATGCCCTCCAATATGATCCCAGTGAATATGCGTAGCTACTGCCGTAATTGGTTTATCGGTAAGTTTCAGCACTTCCTCATAGATATTGGAAATGCCAAGCCCCGTATCAATAAGCAGGCTTCTGGTATTTCCATTCAGCAGATAACAATGTGTTTCCTCCCAATGGCGGTATTCACTGATAATATATGTATTTGCATCAACTTTATCTATTGTAAACCAATTATCCATTACTCCACACTCCTTAAAGTCTCAATAAACTCATAGTTTCTCTATCTCTGCCAAAGAATTATGAATATCCTTATAAACCAACGACTGCATACTTTCTGCATAAATAGATGTATCTGCTTTTTGCAGTGCGGAAACAATTTCTTCTTTTAATTCCGGCTTATTCTTCGCAATCATAGGCAGCAATTTTATACACTGTCTTGCTGTTATCGGCTTAACATCTTCTATATGCTTCAAATATTCGTCTATGATTTCATCAATTTTATTATCTTTATCCCATTTAGCGTTATAGGCAATCAGCGTAAGCCCTCTTGTCCGAATGTAAGAATCATCACTGTCAATCATATCGGCTAACTTATCCATATAACAATATACCTTGTCAGATTCCTCACATTCTTTTTGCAATATCTGTAATGCTTTGTATGCCGTATTATTATTTTTGTCAAATAACAGCTTAAAATTATCCTCTACATTTATTTCCATGCCGTTTCATCTCCCATATCTTTAATCATGCTTCCAATTATAGCACTTTCTCTCTACATCTACCACTATAAATACAGGGCATGACAACCGCCACGCCCCACATTTTTTATCGCTCCAATGCTCTCTCTATCTTCTGTTTCTGCCCTTTCAAATCGTTCTGTTTCTCATACAGACTATTGCGCTCTTTGCAGAGTTCTTTCATGCGCTCTAACTGCGCCCGCACTCCCTCCCTGCAATCCGGCTCTATCTTCTTATATTCCCCGGTCAAATTGCGGATTGTATTATTGTTTTCCTTTATCTGCTCCGAAAGGCACACCCAGTCTATCAGATTTTGCACCTCCTTGTCCGTTTCGTAAAGGTCTGTATCTGCTACGATTTTAGCACACAGCCGTATCATAACTTTCTTTTCCATATCGGTCATATCCAATCAATCCTCCTTTCCTATCGGCTCATTTCAAAGGCACGTTTTGGACGTTTAATTGCCCTTTCTGCCTGTTCTAATGCCTTTGACCGTTCTACTATCGACTGTACTTGTTCCCTGCCTAAATGACGCTCCAAACGTCCTAAATCAGTCGCTTTTTCCTGCAATCGGTCTATGGTGTCACTCTGCTCCATAACTTTATCTGTAAGGCGGCTAATCTGTTTCTGTTGTCCGTCCACTTTGGCGGTCAGCTTCCTGCTTTGCTCTGCAAACTGTACGCATTTGATAGTCAGATTTTTTACCACTTCTTTCAATTTCTCCACAAATGGTAAAGCCTTTTTATCACGATAAGCCTTTGCGCTCATCAATGCCCCCGGCTCTGCCAACTGCCATTTTACATCTTCATCATAGGCGTGAATGTTGCGCTCCATATCCTCTTTTGACTGTACCATTTTGTTGATTTCCTGCTGTAACTTTTTCTGTTGTTTCTCCAACTTTTTATTTTCGGATAATAGTTTCTCTTTATCCTCTGCCAATGTTTCCGCCTGTTCTTTCAACAGAAGATTTGTAACGGAAAGTTCCGATACTTCCTGCCGGATTGCTTCACTCTCTTTCCGTATCTGCTCCGTTTCCTGCCCTGCCGTTATCTGCTGATGCAGAATATCGGATAATTCCTCTTTACTGCCGGAAATTGTCTGCTCCAGTTCGGCAACTTCTTTTGCACGCTCCTTTTTCTCAAAATCCAAAACGGATAAATGTTTCTCATGTGTTCCCTTTTTTTCCCACTCAATACCATGTTGCAACATAATCTCCGAAAGCTGTTCCTTTTCCGCTGCTACCCACTGGTTACGCTCTGTTTCGCTCCTTGTGCCGCCTTTAAATCCAAGTTCCGCAAGTGCCTTTTTTAATGACACCCTTGTTTCAAGCCCCCGCTTGCTTCCATTCGTATAGGGTATAAAATCTATATGCAGATGTGGCGTTGTTTCGTCCATATGGAGATAGGCAGAGAGCACCCTCAAGGTAGGATTGCGCTGTTGGAAGTCCTGCATATATTTATCAAGTATCTTTGCCGCAAGCTGTCCTTCCTCTGTCTTTGCTCCCATATCGTCTTTATTCCCGATTTGCAAAATAATCTCATGGAACGGCTTCTCCTGTTTGCCGGAACAGATTTTCTCATAATAATCATCAATCCGGCGGTCACTTCTTGTCTGCTTTTCATTGTATCGGGCGAGTGCTTCATCAAATAATTCATGGTATACATCTTTGATATTCTCATTGCAGTATTTCACGTTCAGACAACTCCGCTCCGGGTCAGTGTTCTTTGCATGGAATTTTCTGCTGTTATGGTTGACAGAGCCTTTCCCTGTCATAACGCTGATTGTCCGCTTCAATAAATTTCCCTTTCTCCCAATCGGGTAATGAGCGCCGGAAACGGCGCATAGCCTTTGTTACTTTCTGCGAAAGTAACGCAAAAGCACTTTTGTCAGCTACGCCAACAAAAATGCAACCCGCAAGCGGGTTTTGCGCCCTGCCGGGGGCTTTCCGTCCTTCGGACGGTGGGCGGCTTTTCGCCGCATTGTTGCGCTGTTGCCTTGCCCGTCCGTCACTGTCTGATTTTATCCAATTCCCAATACCATGTGTTGTTTATCCGTTTTGCCCGGACACCTAACTCTTTCTTCGCATTTTCCAGTGTCCGCTTCGATATGCCCTGTTCGTCTGCAAGACCGAAAATCTCATTGCTCTGCATGGCGTTGTTTGTTTCTGCCAGTTCCCGGAGTAACCGTTTCGCTTGTTCCATTTTATTTGCTTTGGGGGCAATACCGCCTAACACTTCATCAGCCGTAATCTCATAATCTCCAAGCCATTGAAAACCGTCCTCTGACAGTGCAAATGCTTTTGGGTGTCCGAACGCAGCAAGGTTGTTTTTAATCTGCACCACAGCCCTTATATTTTCTTCTCCCTCAACCCTGCCGACTAAGAGAACGCTTCTAGCGACTGCAAAGAAATCAATTGAACCCATTCCCCGGTATGCCGCTTTATTTCCTGCTGCCTTGTTCATATGCCCGACAAGGACAATCGCACACTGGTATTTCTCTGCCAGTGCCGCTAACTTCTTTGTCATATCCCTAGCTTCATTCGCCCGGTTCATATCCATGCCGCCGCCTAAATAGGCTTGTATTGGGTCTAAAATCAATAGCTTTGCTCCTGTCTTTTTAACAGCCTGTTCCAACCGTTCGTCTATCATGGAAAGGGATTTTATCTTTTCATCAATAACTGAAATTTTCTCACAGTCTGCTCCTGCCTGTTCTAACCGGGGCTTTACTGTATCAGCAAGACCGTCCTCTGCACTCTGATAGATTATATTCAAAGGCTCTGTCAGTTTCATTTCACCGTCTAAACCCTCTCCTTTTGACAATTTCGCCGCTATGTTCAATACAAATGTTGTCTTTCCATCACCCGGATCGCCTTGTACGATTGTCAGCTTGCCATAGGGAATAAACGGAAACCACAGCCAAGAAACTTCCTGCGACTGTATCTCCGATAATTTAATCAACTGTAATTCTATTTTTGTTTCTTCCATAAACCCTCCATTTCTGAAAAATTGTTGTCACTGGAAGAACCCTCTGCTATACTTATATTGTGAGATTGATAACAGAGGTTTTCCAGTTATCACAGCCCTAACAGTTGCTGCTGTCGGGGCTTTTTTCTTCTCCGTTGGTGTTACCCTGCCACAGATATTTTGCTCCGTCCAACATCCAAAGAATTGCTTTCAACATATCCTCATAAGATGTCTGTAACTCTCTGATTTCTTCGGTAGTGACCTCCGGCTTTTCTCCTTTTACCTGCTCTGCCAGTTCTTCCATACGGTTCTGCATTTCCTGTAATTTTTCCACAATCTGATATACCGTTTCTTTCTTCCCTACCACGCATACACGATTGTAAATACAGGAACGGACAAAATAATCTTTCTTTTTCATGCCGCTTGCAAAAATCTTTGCTTCAATTTCTTCCCGCTCTCTGGGAGAAATGCGAAAACTGATTGTTGGATATTTGTGTGTGCCGCTCATTCCTCTGTACCCTCCTTAAATTCTGCGTTCAACAGCTCTGCCATTTGTATCTGTTCTGTCGGGAACATATGGGCATATCGAAACGTAATATCCACACTTTCATGCCCTACCCTGTTCCCTATTGATACCGCCGAAAATCCCATACTGATTAACAATGAAACGTGCGAATGCCTTAAATCGTGGATTCTAATGCGCTTTACCCCTGCTTTTCCTGCCCCTCTCGTCATTTCATGGTGCAGGAAACTTTTTGTCAGATGAAAAATACGGTCAGTCGGGAGAAGTCCGTACAACCTGCCGAGATAATTTTTTAATTCCTCACACAAAAAGTCCGGCATACTGACATTGCGCTTGCTTTTCGGTGTCTTTGGGTCTGTTATCACATCTTTTCCCTCTAACCGCTGATAAGATTTTGTAATCCGAATGACCTTATTATCAAAATCAATATCCTGCGGCGTGAGTGCTAAAAGTTCGCCAACACGCAAGCCACACCAGTATAAAATTTGAAATGCTTGATAGGAATATGGCTTGTCTTTTACTGCTTCAATGAATTTCAGATATTCCTCCTTCGTCCAAAAAAGCATTTCCTCTGCTTTCCCTTTCCCAAGCGGACCGGCTTTGACAACAGGATTGCTTTTTAATTCGTAGAACCGTACCGCATGATTAAACAATGCGCTCAATTCTGATTGCAGAGTTTTCAGATAAGTCGGCGCATAAGGCTTTCTCTTTTCATCACGATAGGAAATCTGCTCATTCTGCCACTGGATAATATCTTTTGCACGAATATCGCACATTTTCTTATTCTCAAAGTACGGTAACAATTTTGTGCGTAAGATATGTTCCTTTGTCAACCAAGTATTGTGTTTTAACTTAGGTTTCATATCTCTTGTGTATGCCTGCACAAATTCACCGAAAGTCATATCCAAGTCAGCCGCTTCTTTCATACGGAAATGGTGTTCCCACTCCGTAGCTTCTCTTTTGGTTTTGAAACCTCTCTTGACTTTTCGGCAGTTCTTCCCCGTCCAGTCATAATAATGGAACGATACATACCACGTTCCACGCTGTTCATCTTTATATGCCGCCATAATCTGCCCTCCTTAGTTCGCCGCCTGCGCCATGCCGTAGAATTTTTCTTCATAATATTTTCTGCTGACACGTCCGGCGATTGTGATAAAACCTTTTTCTTCCAGTTCCTCATTCATCTGTCGTACTAATTTGTAAGCAAATGGTTTGGAAACGCCCAACTCCTGCGCTACCTCCCCGGCAGTTACAAATAGTTCATTCCTCATTCAATATCCTCCTTTTTGTTTAGCGTTTTTGTTAAGTTCTGTATTTGAATTATACTTAACATTTCTGTTATTGTCAATAGCTTATTTGTTAAACTTATCTTTTTTATTAAATTTAGCATTTCTGATAAGTTTTTGTTGCTGTATTATCTGAATTATGCTAGAATATATAGAGAATACAGAATTGAGAGGTAAGCTATGGAGTATACGATACGGGAAATACAAAAACAGGAATATCCGTTACTGGATAATTTTCTATATGAAGCAATTTTTGTTCCAGAGGGTATCGAACCTCCAACCAAAAGTATTATTTCATCTCCCGAATTACAGATTTATGTTAAGCATTTCGGGGAATCCAAAGATGATTTGGGATTAGTAGCGGAGGTTGGCAATAAGATTGTCGGTGCCGTTTGGGTTCGTATTATGAATGATTACGGACATATAGATGATGAAACGCCCTCTTTAGCAATCTCTCTTTATAAAGAATATCGGGGCTTTGGCATTGGAACGGCTATGATGAAAGAAATTCTTACCCTGCTCAAATCACATGGGTACAGCCGGGTTTCTCTTTCTGTTCAAAAAGCCAATTATGCGGCAAAGATGTATTTAAAGATTGGTTTTGAGATTGTAAAGGAGAACGAGGAAGAATATATAATGGTGTACTACCTATAACAAATTTATAAATAAATTGGAGAAAGAACATTTCATTTATGAGAATCCGACCGTATATACCAAAGAAAGATTACGAATATGTATCAAAATGGATTGATAACGAAAGAACCCATGCCTTTTGGTGTGCAAATCTCTTGCCATACCCCATGACACCAAAATCTTTCCATGATTTATTAGAGAAAAATGCAATGGACTGGACAGACAGTGCTTATGTAGCAACTGAAAACAGCGGACAGGCAGTAGGCTTCTTCTGTTATTCTGTCAATACAGCAGACAATATTGGTTTTCTTAAATTTGTTATTGTTGATAAAACCAAACGTGGAAAAGGTTACGGAAAAGAAATGCTGAATCTGGCTCTGCAATTCGCTTTTCAGATAACTGGCGCAAAAGTGGTTCAACTAAATGTTTTCAGTAAAAACGTATTAGCAAAGCAATGTTATGAAAAAGTCGGCTTTGTTGAAAGAAAGATTGATAAAGATGTATTTGCATATAAAGATGAGTTGTGGAGCAGATGTAACATGATAATTTCAAAACAATCACTCTAATTTTCAGAAAGGATACATGACTATGGTATTAGGAGAACGGATAAAGAGAATACGCACGTTCCGGGGCTTGACACAGCGTGAACTAGGCTTGAAATTGGGATATGAGGAACGCAATGCTGATGTTCGTATCGCACAGTATGAATCTGGCTACCGTGTTCCCAAAAACAACACTTTAATGGAAATGGCAAAGATACTGAACGTCAATTATATCCATTTTATTGGCGTTACCCCCGGCTGCGCCGAAGATATTATGCTTACATTCCTTTGGCTTGATGAAGATGACCGTAGCACGATCCATTTATTTCAGCTTGTCCGCAATCCCGGCAAATGCAACGCTTCTGATGATAAGTCGGTGCGTTACTATGACAATGATGACTGGCCTGCTCATGCTCCAGTGGGTATGTGGCTAGAGTATGGATTAGTCAATGATTTCATGCGGGAGTGGTGTCTGCGGAAAGAGCAGTTGAAGAATGGGGAGATTTCCGAGGACGAATATTTTGAGTGGAAAATCAACTGGCCTGCTACAAGTAGTAGTGTTGATGAAAAAGGAAATGATAAGAAAAATAACAGCTATATGTGGAGGAAATAAAATGAATTTTAACGATATGCAAGCTCTATCATTCGAAATCAAAAATCTACATGATAAGGTAGAAATCTATTCAAAAAACAAAGATTATGTGTACACTGATGTTTATAAATCATGGATTGTTGAATATAACCATTTATTAGACAAATATAATGCACTCGCTAATCTCAACATTACCCATATGTCATTTAATACTCATGATTTGTCTTCTACACAAAAAACCGTCCGAAATACTACTATTGAATTCTTCTTAAATAATTTATCTAATTTAATAAGAAAATTAGAATCTGATATAGAAGCTAATCGCTTAAAAATGGCAGAAAAAAAGATTGCACCACATCAAATGCGTAAATGTTTTAAATTAGACATCAGTGGTTGTCCTATTAATCCTCAATATCAACGCAACAAAATTTTTATCGCCATGCCATTTTCCGCAGAATACTTAGATAGCTATAATTATGGTATTGTTCCTGCGTTAAATGCTTTAGGCTATGAACATTATAAGGCAGATAACGAAATCACTAATAAAGATATAATGTGTAAAATTTGTCAACAGATACAAGCCTGCAAAATGGCAATCATAAACATATCAGGACTTAATCCTAATGTTATGTTGGAACAAGGTTTAGTATATGGATTAGGAAAGCCCGTTATCATAATCAAAGATAAAAACACCAACGCAATAAGCGACTTAGGAAGTATAGAATACATAGAATATAGCCATGCCGGAGATTTAAGAGACAAATTATTAAAAGCCTTGGATTAATAAAGGCTTGCTATTATATAGGTATCAAAAAGGTATCACGCCCCACATCAAAAGCCGGAAAGTCCGCTGTTTATGCGGCTTCCCGGCTTTCTGTTTACTATTCGAACTCTTTTTTCAGTTCGTTACAAGTCTTGTTTTTCATTGTTTTTATCTCATAATCGTATCATTTTGATGCGTTTTTATTTCTTGTTTATATGGTTTCAAAGCTGGTGTACCCAAATTGTACCCAAATACCATTTACCTATATCCACTACATTTAATAACGTACATCTTCCCTATCTAAATCAATACAATTTTCTTCACCAAACAATTCTGCTGCCCCTTCCAATACTTCCTTCGTTGGATTAGGATAAAATACCACCAAATTATCTTTTGTCCGAGTAACACATACATAAAACAATTTTTTTGTTCTTTCTAATATTCTTGGATATGTTGCCTGTTGTGTTCTTGATAATTTAGAAAAGATTTGATTGTCTAACAAGTATTCAAAATTATAGTTTGACCATCCCCCATTTTCAAGAAATACCAAAACATTCTCATATTCCAATCCCTTAATTTTATGTTGTGTCGAAAATGGTGTATAACCTTCCAAATATTCATAAAGGTTTTGAAACTCAACATACTTAATTTGTTCTACTCTCCAATATAAATATTCATTTTTTTCCAAAAAGGAAAGAAATTTATCATCTTTTTTGCATAAACCCGCACGATCAGCAAAATCAACAACGTTCCCAATAGGCTCATTCTCCATAGATATTAATTTCTCAATATCATTTACAAGCCTTACCTTATCGCTATTTGCAACTATACTCACTTGTGTTTTTAGGCATAACTCGTTATACATTTTATTTTCATATAAGAAAATTATATCTTGAATTTTAAATAAATGTTGAATTAAAGAATCTCTTTTTGCTTCTCTCACAACCACCCCTTCTATCTCCATTTTATCATCAATCAGACTATCCTTGTCCATATATATCTGATTAAATTTTTCATAAGGCCATAATTTTATATAATCATATAATACCAATACGCCTTCTCTTTCTAATAAAACATCTAAATGCTGTTTTCCAATATTAGGTCTTCTTTCATACTTCCAATCCATCCCTCTAATCACTTCATCAACTGTCGCATTATTGTCTATTAAATATTTTTTGCGCTCTGCCGCTTTTTTAAATTCTTTTTTAAACTTAAAAATAGGATCATTATCATAAATCTGCATAAGTTTATCAAATCCTGCTTCACTTGCAATTAAATTATGAGTGAGCCTTAGCTCTTTTGTTTGTCCGGCATCATTAAAATTCCATCCTTCACACCATTTTGACTTCTTTATTACACTCAAATCATTATTATAAGAATACAAAAATTTTAATGTTCCTTCTTTCAACTTGCCATCAACCATATTTGGAGCATCTGTATCATCCGATTCCTTTTGTTCCAAACCATCAACACGCAACTTATTAGCCAATTTTATTATTGTATTAGGGTTCCTTCTATTTTGCTCCTTTTCTATTTTATAAACAATTCCTTGTGAAACATATTCTTCAATATTACCTACACCTTTTTCATAAATAGACTGCATAGAATCACCAAAAAAGCCTACTATATTTCTATGTTTACTTTTTTGCAAATATTTTAACAATATATCAATAACCAGTGGGGAAGTATCCTGATACTCATCAACAAAAATAAAAGAATATTTATCATTTAAAATATCACAAAGTTTCGGATATTTTTTAAACATTTCATTTGCCAATACCAATACTTCGTCATGTGATATTTCACCATTTTTTAATCTTACATATTCTTTGTATTGTATAACAACATCTCTTGACAGCATAAATACTTCACCTTGATTAGGTTTCCTTATAGCACTATTTTCCATATTAACTAAATCAACTAACGTAGAGCGTAAATCATCTGAAAATAAAGAAATGTTATCCCACAAAAAATCATGTATTGTTGAAACTTTCAAATTTGCAATATTTGCCCTATTCATAATTTCAACTGCTGCTGCATTTGTATATGTTATACACGCTATTTGTGCATTGGGATATAATATAGCTATTTGTTTCAAAACCTGAACAAGCGAATATGTTTTTCCACTCCCAGCCCCACCGCTCAAAAGGAAATTATGTTTCTTCCTTATATGTAATAATATTTCTTCTACTTCTTTATCTATCCTTCCCGTAACCACTCTAGCCCCTCCCTGATATATGGCGGTATCTCCCAATTTGAAAAATCTGTTATATCATTTGCCTCACTACACAAAAGAACATCCATCGGAAATGCAGTTTTGCTTTTTATACAATCTTTTGCAATTTCATATGAAGAATATTTATATTTAGATGTCCCAGCTATTTTTTCTCCAACTTTCTTGATATTTTTCAAACTGTTAAAATTATCAAGGTTATTTATGACAAACTCTCTATTACAGAACAAAAATGCATCTTCAAAACTTCTTGGATAATATTTATTCCCACCTCTCACTTCTTCTGTCTGATAAACCACCATCAAATTACCTTTTTTGTTTTGCTTCCATGCTCCATTTTCGTTTATTAATATTTTTTGCTCAGTTTTCCTTGTTTTAAAAAAATTTAGTTTTGTTCTTCCCCACATTTCAAGTGCAGTTTTATAATAATGTTTTAATGCATTATTAGACGTAGTTGTTCCTTTTTCCACTTCTGCTTTCTCTATTACAGTTCTATCCACTCCATTTTTATCTTTTATCTTCGTTTCTTTCCCTGCATCTATATCAGTAATAATTAAGGTTTTTATTCCAATAAACTGTAAAAACTTATCAAACAATTGCGAATTAGCACCTGCTTCAAGAAGCGAAATGTTTTGTGCCATCAAAGGCAATATGGATTTATCTACTTCCTCCTGATCTATTTTTTTCATCATTGCTGGTAAAAGTATTCTTTCTGTATCCCCTTCATACAAAACTACCTTATCTGCAAAAAATATTTCCGCATAATTAAGTGTCAAATATTGTTTCAAAAATTTAAATCTTCTATTATTAGGATCATTTTCATCCTTATATTCTATTTCTAAATTTCTTAAATTCTTAGATATAACACTTGTAACAGAAGTTTTCTGAAAATATTTTATATCATCAAAATTACATTCTGCCACTATATGAGATGAATGTGTAGTAATAATTGTTTGTAAATTAATTTTATGTTTTAAATCTTCTCCAATGCTTCCATCTATAAGTAAGTCTTTTATATTTTTAATAAAAACATACTGCATCTGTGGGTGTGTATGAGCTTCTGGTTCTTCTATAAACAACAAATTAATATCTGCCGGAACACGATTTTCATCATTATCTCCTCTAAATTCTGCCAAAATTGTTTCTATTTGTATTATTATACTAATTAAATTTAAGTACCCTAATCCATTATAACTCTCCGGCAATTGATGGTTATCAGCTTCATAAACCATAGTAGTATTATCTCTCAACAACTGTTGTTGACCCAATGTAGAAATTATTTTTACAATAGTTTCATTTTCTTTTATTCCACCAAATTTTTTTATTTTTCCTATAACTTTCTCAAATAATCCATCATATACTTTCGTTAAAGAAACATCTGTATTTACCAATTCATCTTCAAATCTTTGTATAACAGGATTTTCATCGTCACCCTTTATTTTTTCATAATATTTATTTGAAAGACTTGATAATGTATCATCATTATCTTTATTCATTGTTTCTCTCTTTGCAGCTATAAATTTTACAGAAATTATTCTATCCAAATCAATCTTTCTTTTGTCAATAATTCGAAAAACATCTGAACATATAGTTCCTGTATTTTTGTCAAATAATATCGCCTTATATACTATTCTAAAATATTTATTTGCCTTCGTATGCATGAACTTATCATAGCATTCTTTTTTAGATAATTGATTACGCTTATCATTTTTGAATCTCCTATAATATTTTTCAAATGCATCAACTAAAGCAAAAATTCCAGAATCATCTAATACATATTCCGCCTTCAACACAACTACTTTATTATCAGGATCTAAATCCAACATCAATGATGAAATATTTGCCAGATTATCAGTATCATTATATTGAATAAATATATACAACTCAACACCTTGAATCTTCTGCATTTCCCACCCTTGTCCCTGCTTTTCTACACATTTTAATAATTCTTTTTGAAAGTCAATATTAAGATCATTATAATGAAAACTAACTGTGGATTTCTGATCTCCAAAAAACTTAGAAAGCGCAGAGAGTACTGATGTTTTTCCGCAATTATTTTTTCCAATAATTAAGGATAAATCTTCTTCCAATTCTATTTCTGTATTTTTTAATAATCGAAAATTATTGATTATAATTTTTGTTATTTTCATATTTCCCTTATCTCCTAGAAATCTATGTACAGCGCTAATATTAATCACTATTCTAATATTTCTGAAATTTTCTCAACAAAAGCCTATATAGCTTATTATATTTTTAAAACATTCACTAATTTGAATCCAAAGAATAAAACTTTGAATTAAGCACTTTTCACTTTCCTACCCAATCTTCTTTCACTAAGCTTTAACCAAATATTACGTAGTATTTTCACCTCATTTTTAGATAATCCTAATCCGTTTACCAGTAAAATCCTATCAGAATAATCTAATACTTCTTCAATTTTATTATCTCGAATTAATTGATCTATTTTTTTCACATCCAATAGTTCTGCATTCTTCATCGGGATCATTAGTTTACGAATCTCACTAGGTTCAAAGGTCAATACTCCACCACCATAGCTTCTCCCAGTAACTTCTGCCAAAGCAAGTGTAAAAGAATTCAAAAATGCTGCTGCTACATATTCAGGATTTACTCTATCCAAAAATCTAATTTTATGAATTGTATCTGTGCTTACAGCATTAGCATAATTAAGAATAATACGAGGATAACGGTTGACCTGTCTTAAAATAAATGCCTCTGGCTCCCATGACTGTGGAACACAATACCAGTTCTTGCGTATACGGCATTTATATCCCATATTAAACCCTAATTTTTCTCCATACTTTATATACTCCTGTTCTTCTTTGCTTAGTTCGGAAAAAGGAAGATCTTTTGGTGCAAACATATATACTTTTTTCCCTTTAGCAACTAAATTTTTAAAATCCCTCTCCGATAAAATAACTCCTTTCAATTGTTCTGTTTTTCCAATTATCATTCGAGTGGCATTTCCCAATTGATATTCTTTAACCATATCATAATTAAGTAAGAAAAACGAATTTTCACCACTAACAAGCCCCACATTAATCTCAAACAAGTCAGTCGTAGGTACAATATCAACATTATTGCGTAGTTTACGCATAAGTTCAATTTCTTCACACGATAAAAAGTACTTTATCCATTTTTCATCACTATGGTTTAGTTCTTTTACCTCATAATTATAGAAATTGGCTAAATCTAAATTACCCAAATCGTCCAAATCATTTAACTCGATAACTTGTATTCCTTTACTGTCCGAAGTTTTCTCACCTAACAGCAAAATAACTTCCTGTTGAATATCCTCAAAAACTATTTTCTGAAACGTAATTAATGTAAGCCGATCAAAATACTTCGCTAAAAATTCCCTTGCTTCACCTGCATAACTTACTTGAAATAGTTCAGCAGGAATAACCATACCAAGCTTTCCGTTTTTTGATAATACAAGTGCTGACAATACTAAAAATGGCAACCATATATTTGTTAATTTATTCGGATGTAATCCTGCACTTCGCATGAGCTGAAAGGCTATTTCTCTGGAATCAGCATCCACATTTTGATAACGAATAAATGGTGGATTGCCTATAATTACATCGAATTTTTGTTTTCCTTCAATATTATCTTTATAAAATCTAAAAAAATCTCCAGATATCACTTTTGTGCCATATATAGATGCCTTTTTTGCCTCCTCTTCAAATAACTCTATTCCTACAATCGTGTCTTCTATAGATAAATTCGGATTGATTTCCATTACTTTCTTTGCCGCTTCTTTCAAAAAAACACCGTTTCCGCAGCTTGGTTCTAATATGCCCTTCGTATTGATATCTATTGCCCAATTACATATAAACTGCGCAATTGGCTCTGGCGTATAATAACCCCCACGTAATTTCTCCAATCCCACTTCACTTTTCATTGTCATACTCCTTTATAGTTCCATATAGCTCTGAAATTAATCCATCCAAGTGTTGTGATTCCGTTTCAATTAAGCGGCAATACGTGTTTTTCTGCTCTTTTGTTTTTTGAGTATTCCGTCGCCGTTTTAGCTCCATAATATTTTTTACACTGGAAACAATTTCATCGTGTTTCTTCGCTTCTTCTATGTTTTCAAAATCTATTCTGTATATTGGAAGTTTTGCAATAAACTGTTTTCCATGAGAATAATAATCTCCACGAAATGTACTTGCCTTGCTTTTTACAACACGTTCCAACAGCCAATAATTCAATAGTGCCTGTATATAATATAAAGATTCCTTTGTGGATATTTTTTTCTCAAGTCCATAGAAAGGTCCATTTCCACCACCGGTAAAGCAAGTTGTCTTATCATCATAGACATAATTTCCCTCTGTAGATAAAACTGACCAAATTAAATGTTCCCCTTCTGAAAAGCGCTTTATACTTTGGCTTCTCCCATACTGATACCAATTATTTTCTGTTCTGCGTTGAACACTTCTCTGTTCCAAATCTTCCTTATATTCTTCCAAATATGCAAGCGTTTTGGGAAAAACCGTTCTCATTTCATCTATAGAATATAGAATAGGTTTCCCCTTTACTGTATGATACGGAAATATCAGCATCATATTGGGCTCAATATCCGCATACTTTTCTAATTGAATATCATAAATACACGGTTTCAATATATCCGTTTCAATGCATTGCTCCTTACCTCGGCAATCAACAAAATATGTCAATCCATTTTCCTCTTTTTGAACCTTTATAATATATATCGTATCTGCACTGGTTTGTAACCCAACAAATATATCTGATATTTCTTCTAATGAATGACACTTATCTTTTACCTGATCTAGCAGTGAAACAATGTCTTCAGATAAAAAACTCCAAGGCGCTACGCTTAAATATTCGATAGGATATTCCCGTAATTCCACTTGATTTGCAGCATAATATTCATTCAGGTTCTTTACAAAACCAATCTTAAATTTCTTATGATTCGTCTTCTCTAAAAATAAAAGGCATGTATATGTACTTTTCCCTTTAAAAACCTGCTCAGTTCCAAAGTGAATAATTTTTTCAACACATTTCTTTTCAGAAAGCATTTTCCGAAGAACAGTACCTGCTTTAATCAACATAAACTTATGTGGAATGATATAACCTAATCTTCCATTAGGGGCTAAAAGTTCCAACCCCCGCTCCAAAAACAGATAGTATTTATCTAACAATTCTGATTTCGCTGTTTCAAATTCTGAAATATCTGATTTGAGATATTTGTATTCACTTTCAGAATAATGTACCATATTCTGTACTCTGATATAAGGCGGATTACCTATAATAGCATCAAATTTTCTCCCCTTAAATTCTGTATTCCAATCAAAGAGCTTAATTTGTGATATAAGTTCTGTATCTTCATAAAAATGACTATTATAATTCAAATATTTTGAATCCACCAGACTGTTCCCATTTCGAATGTTATTGTCTAAATTAGGTAGAACTTTCTCATGTGTACTAACAGCGTAATTTTTTATTTCATCTAACGAAACATCCTCTATCAGTTTAATAAGCAGACTAAATTTGGCAACTTCTGTCGCCAAATTATCTATATCAACCCCATAAATATATTGCTTCAGTATTAGATACTTTTTATCAAAGGAAAGCGTATAAGAGCCTTCTCCCTTTGAGATAAGAATCCCGCTTTGTAATGCATTATCCCTGTCCATTTCAATATAATACATTGTATAACAGTTCAAAATATATTCATATGCAGACAATAGGAAATTTCCTGAACCGCAACAAATATCCGCAATACGATATGTATTCCATTTAGAAAAAAGTTCATATTTATATAATGGTTCTAATGTCTGCCCGACAATAATATCTGTTATATTCTTCGGCGTATTAACTACTCCTTGTGAATCTATTATTTCTGCTTTCTTTTCGGCAACAACTTTTGTATCAGAGATTACAATTTTTTCTTCCAAAAACAACTCGTATATCTGCCCAATTATATATGGATCAACAATGCTAAATTCATAACAGCTATTCGGATAATATAATTCCTGAAAAATATGAATCAACAATGCATCTGTAATTTGAATATTTTCTTCATCAATTAATTCAAACAGGCCAGAATTGTATTTTTTGTCTGCTGCATTAAATAGTGCCCTTAACTCTGTATATGCTTTTATTTTCTTTAAGGTTTCATATTGTTCAAGATTCCTGTCCTCGCAAATGCGTAGAAAAACAATTCGATTAATGATCCTTTGAACAAAAACATTTAAAGATTCTTCATCTAAGTCAGAATTGTTATCGTATATGTCCTGGCTTAAAGAATAACGCCATTCTTTTATCTGATTAAGAAAATATTTATCAAATGGTTCTTTACGAAATGTATCTGTAATTTTATCAAATATTTCAAAAAACTCCCCAGATACAACCGAAGCATATGACAATAATCTTGAAATTTCAGTAAATTTATCAGCATACTCCGTATAATGATAATGCGCAATCATTGCTTTTGATACTTCATCATTTTCATTAGGTTTAATAGAAGTGTCGTATATTATCATATCAGTAAAATTTGACAAAATTGATGCTTTCAGATTTCCGTTCCATCCATACCGGCGTGTTTGAAATGCAGCTTCTTTATTTTCCATAATATTAACACTTGGCTTTTTCGTTTCAAGAAAAAAACAGACTTCTGTTCCCAAATGAAATGCATAGTCTGGCTTCTTTTTTCTGTTTTCCCCATCTTCCTCAACATATACAGATGCTTCATGTTTTACTTCCCTAAGATGTTGCGGAAGTTTCTTTTTATTAAGCACATCCCATCCTAAAATTTCAAAAAAGGGATTTACAAAATCATTCCTTACTTCTGTTTCATTATAATCAGTTCGGCTATACTGAGCAAAATGCTCTGCATAAGCTCTGACAAGTTCAATCAGTCTATTGTTTTGCATATAATATTTTCTTACCTTTCTAAATCTTGCGGCACTATTTCAACTATATCTCCTATATTGCAATTCAATTCTTTACATATTTTTTCAATCACTGTTAAAGTTACTGTTTCTCCATTAGTCATCTTTGCAATAGTACCATTACTAAGACCTGTGCAAGCCTTTAAATCGCCTTTATTCATTCCTTTATCAATTAAAATTTTCCATAATCCATTATACGAAATTGCCATGTCACACCTTATCTTCTTGAATTCAAAAAACAAGCATTTGTTTTTATTATACTTTATTCATATTACTCCGTCAAGAATTATATCTATATTTTTAGAGCATTTATTCATATTTAAAGATACATTTTTCTTTTATGAAAGCGGCAAGATTATATTCTCTCGCCGCTTTCATATTAAATTATAGACAATATATAATTTCTTCCTTCACAATCGCCTCTGCCCTTGCCCGAATATTATTCATGCTCCGAACCCAAAGCATCTGATCTTGTTCTTTTAGCTGTTCTATAACTTCCTCCCTCTCCGCCATCTGCTCCACTAGCAACTCAAACCTTTCCTCTGCCTGTTCCTGTATCATCAGCAGATGCTTCTTTAATTCTCCCGATAACAGCAATCCCGAATAAATTCCTCTCCTGTGATTTTTCAAATAAGCCTTCCGCATCAATCCAAATTTCCTCAACTCCCCCTCCGGCTCTGGATTGGGAATTAAGTTCGGTATCAAATAATCTCCACATTTCTCATAAGTTATGTTCATTTTTTGCCCTCTCTTTCTATGTAAAATCTACATTTCCTGTTGCCAGTGTTTATTCTTTTCAGGCAATACCTGCTGATTTTTTCTCTGACGGTTATGTTCATCCGCATCCGTTTTTGCATCTTCCAACTTTTGTTTCATCGTCTTTGGCTCAAACGATTTTATAAATTCCACAAACGCCTCTCCAAGTCCTCTTGATGCTACAAACCTCTTTAGTTTTTCAACCTGATCTGTAAGCACAGCTATCTTTTTCTCCAGACCGGAAATTTTCTTCTCATACTTTTCCAGGAGATGATTTCTTGATACTGCTTTACTGAAAGCATCCAGTATTTTATTCCAGTCGCTTTTCTTTACTTTAACATATTCCTCACTGCCAAAAAGACTTGTCATGGGAACAGCCACGCTTTTCATCTTTTTTGTTTCTACATTCACTTCCTTTGAAATCGTTTTAAATGTTTCTGTCCTTAAATCATGTTTAGAAAGAATCTCATTTGTCTCTTTCTCTTTTTGTTCTGCTTTTTCAATCTGCTCCGTAAGCTCCTGCGCCTGCATAAGCAACTCATTATTATGTGCCTCCATTTCCTGCGCTTGTGCGGCAAGTTCTGATGTACGCTGTGCCAAATCATCGTTCTGCTTCTCTAATGCCTCATTCTGACTGTCCAGCGCTTCCGCCTGCTGTTCCAGTTGCTCCAGCTCACGCATCGCCGCCTTATACTCCGGTAACGACAGGTTATCCCGCTGTACACCAAGAACTTCTATTTCAATCCCCTGCTCCCTGCACAGTTCTGTCAGATACTCCCTCTCCCGTTCCTGCCACGCAACCGTTTCATTCTTCTTTCTGCTTACTGCCTTTGCAAATCCCATCTGCTGAAACGCTTTTGTCAGACTGTTGCGTGTTTTCATTCCATTTTTATATCCATGCGCTACTGGGATATAGTCTATATGTAGATGCGGCGTTGCCTCGTCCAAATGCATCACACAGTTAAATAAATATAGATTTGGATTACGCTCTTGAAAGGTTTTTGCATAGCGGTCTAAGACTTCTACCGCCGCTTTTGCTTCCTCTGTCAGCACCCCATTTTCATCCGCAACCGGAGTATCCGTCTTTTTGCCTATCTGTACGATATTTTCATAAAATGTCTTTTCCTTGTTGCCGGAGTTCTCTATCTCTTTCAAATAATCGTCTTTCTGCCTGTCCTTACGTTTCTGTGCTGCATTATAATCCCGAAGTGCCTGCCCGAAACATTTCTCATAAGCATCCCTTAATGATTCCTGTATGTAAATCCGGTTCCAAGCTGTCCTTTCCGGCACCACATTGTTGCAAATGAAATCCCTGTTGTTATGCGTAAGATGTCCCCTCCCTTTTGGAAAAGAAATTGTCTTTGCCGCCAATGCACCACCTTCTTTCTCAAATTTTACATATGTCGGCTATCTACGGTTTTGTTACTTTTGTCAAAAGTAACGCCTTATTACTTCTGACGCATACGCATCAGAAGTAAGGCGCTCTCCGAGGGTAGTATTTGCCGCTGGCAAATACCGTCTGCCTGACGGCATCTGTAGTCTGTCGTGAGAATTCCCACGTCAGACTGCTCATTCCGGCAAAATACCGCCATCATTCGCTATGGGCGATGGTGCCGAATAAAGACTTTCCAGCACCGTTCCATAGGCTCCCTTCTCGGAATTGAGTACCGAATATAAAAATTCGGAACCGCCTATTCGCCCATCGCAAATGCAAACGCCATCATATCCTCGGATAATTCTGTCTCCTGCATCTGCCCTATTCCATCAGCATCATCCTTTTCCATAAATTTTCCTGTATCAGAATGAACTGGTAAAACATATTCACTGAAGCCGTTGCCAATCTGCTCTGCAAAAACTTTTCGAAGTTCTTGGAGCATTTCATGAAATTTCTGTTCCAACGCCCTGTCCAGCATCTTCCCAAGAATCTCTATATCCTGCTCCGACAGAATAGTAGAATCATGCACCACACCATCAGTTTCAGACTGTACCTGCCCGTCAAGAACCGCTATAAACGCATCAGAAAGTATCTTCCCATAAGAACCATCTTTTCGTGTAATACCCCGCAAATACTCCCATGTCCTACGCTGGTTTTCATCCTCCATGCAGAATTTTATATTGCTACATCTATAGGTCTTTTTCATCCGATAACCTCATTTCTACACTGTCCGCCTGCGCTGTTTCTGCATTGCCAGATATTCATATCCTTTTGCATTGGCGCAGATGTCTTCAATAAAAGTCACACTCCCTTTCGAAGCAACATCACTGTAATGCCTGAGCAGGCATCCGCCTCCGCCAATCACATAGAGTTGCACCAGATTTTCTTTATATCCATAATCAATCAGGCGTTTTAAAATATTCTCTGCATATCCTGCTGCAATTCGCTCTACCACCTTTGCGGTTGCATCCGCTCTGCCCTGTAACCCGTTTATCAACATCGGCTCAACCAGAACCTCCGGTATGCTTTCTCCTGCCGATTTAGACAGTTCCTTTTGTATTTCTTTCATGCAGATAGAAACACCGAATTTGTCCGTCACAAGGCTTTTTTCTAACGGTCTGCCGTCCACAATCTGCATCACGTTCATTGTACCATTCCCGATATCCGCTATCATGTTGAAGCCTTTCATCACTCCAGCATTACATACCGCCGCAAATCCCTGCGGGAATACCTCCACTCCGCACAAATGCACTCTGTAGCTTTCTTTGCGAAATGAGAAAAATAATTTCTGCTCCTGCATCAGATATTTCTTGAAATCCGCCGCCTGACTTTTTGCCCATGCAAGGGGAAGTCCAACCGCCAGAACCACTTTTGCCTCATGCAGACCTCTGAATTTCAATTCTTCCGCCAGTCCTGCCAATGTAAGGATAAAGAAGTCCTGTGAATCAGTCTTGTTGCCCTGATAAATCAAATGATTTTCCCCGATTACATAATACTTATCCTTATATTTGATATAATTCATGCTGACTATCGGCTCTTCTTCAAAGCATTCCACCCCTGTCCGGAATACCCTGTGCGCCGTTTTCATGTTTCCATAACCATGATCCAAGCCGATAATCACGTTTGTATTGCTGTTATATTTCTGCATAATAAATGCCCTCCATATTGCTGTTAATCTCATTATTGTATTTTCAGTTTTTTCTGTTTACACCGTTTACAAATGCCAGAATACCTTGATTTTCCTATATTCCGCTGTAAACCCGCCGTTTACAAAAATGTAAACGCGCCCTGTAAACCGGCTAAAAAAGAGTTTAAAACGATACTCCACTTTACTCCTTAAAAGGTGTCTGTGCGTTATCCGGCAGCGACGTAAATCCCTGCATATCAGTTCTTCGTTTCCAGCCACGCTGTAGTCCGTACCTGCCGAACCTGTGGGAACTGACTTTTTCCCACCCTTTAATACAGGTGTTCATAATACTGTTAATTTCTTTAATCTCCCATTGTTTCGGTTCCTCGTACTCATGCCGAAGCGCCTCTCTGTAAATCATTTCGCTACACACATATTCTTCCGTACAATCATCCAGCCATGCCTGAATAACGCCCACCTTTGTATCCTCCGGCATAAACTGTTTCTGCATCTCCTTCAAATATTCTTCCATTTCCTTTGACAGTTTCAGCTCATGCGAACAGTTTTTGTAGATAACCATTGCCTCTGCCCATGCCTGCACAATATATTCCCTCGACTCCTTTTCATCCTCAAGGATATGTTTCTCCACACGCTCCTGATGAACCAGAACAGGCGCAAACCTTCTGTTTCCCGTTCTGTCCAGCGGAAGAAAATCAAGGTTATTTGACGTGCCGACAAAAATACACTGTCTCGGCCTGTCCTCTGCATAAGTCTGATATGGAATGCGATAGGTTTCTTTCTGCCTGCTCAAAAACGATTTAATATCTTCAATACTTTTTGCATTGACCGTGGCAAGCATTTCCGACATCTCAATGATCCAGTGCCCCTGCATCTTGCTGTAAACATTTTCATCGTCCATACGCTTCAGATCGTCCGTGAACCACTCATCATTGACAGCGAGGAAACGGAAGAATGTGGACTTTCCTGCGCCCTGACCGCCCACAAGGCAGACCATGATCTCAAACTTACATCCCGGTTCATAAATCCGACGTATTGCCGCCAGCATCAAAAGCCGCATGATTTCTCTCGTATACTCATTATCATCTGCACCAAGAAAACGCGGGAGCAGATTTGCAATCCTGTTTTTTCCATCCCATTGCAGATTTTCAAGAAATTCCCTTATAGGGTGATAGCTTTTTTCGCTGGCTATAATACTGACAGCTTTATTGATAGCCTTATCATTGGAAATGCCATAATTTGTTTCTATGTATCGCTGAATCTGGTACATATCCACATCAGTGACACAGCTCCCGTTCCGTTTCCACGATAACTGCTTTACAATATCAGTTTTGTTTGTCAGCTCATTTTTACATATGGCATCTTTCAGCACCGGATCTCTGTATAAAATAGTCATGCAGTTCTCAATGGAAGATTTCACATTCCCTTTCTGCGTTCTTGCAAGCGACTCCAGTACGTCCTCTACGGTACTCATTTCTGCATCAAGCGCTTCCCCGACTGCATTCCATAATTCGCTTTCTGCCTGCACCGATTTTTCCTGCAATTTCCTCCACCTTCTTTCTATCCTTCAAAAACAGCCCCCGCCTCTCTGAAACATCTCCCATGCACAGAATATCCAGCCAGTAATTGATCAGCGGCTCTGCATGAAGCATCTGCGCATAATCTTCTGAAAAAATAATGTCAGGCGGTTTCCCAATCAGAAAGTGATTTACGCTGTCAACCTCTGAAATACAGCCCCTCAATATATCAACGGTCTGAATGCACCATTTTTCAAATCGTTCCTGAATGCGTGTTACTCTTTCACGCTCTGCCTTTTCCCTGCGGATGCGCTCTTTTTCCCGCACACTTAACTCTGCATTCCCCTTCGCATCAACAGGCAGAGAAAAATCCTCTATCAGCTTTAGGGCCGCATCATACTGTGACACTCCAAACATACGGGAAACATAATCAACCGCATCTCCACCGACGCCACAGGCAAAACAGTGATAATTTTTATCAATCTTCATGCTTGGATGCTTATCATCATGGAACGGACAGCAGGCTAAGCCATTCTTTTTAACCTGCAAACCATAGTATTCCGCCGCCTGTCTTGCTGTCAGATATTCCTTTACCTCTGAAAAAATACTCAATTTTACGATTGCTCCTCCTTTTCATCTGGAAAAGCCTCTGCTATAATAAATCTGCAAAATATATGTAAAGAGGCTCGTCCATTTTGCATTCAGATTAAGTTGCGCCAACAACCTAATCTGTTTCCGAAATGCTCCTGTTACCAGCAGGGGCATTTCTATTCTGCTGAATTTCTAACAACTGCTTTACCAGTTCCAGCAGTAATTTTTCATCTTCTGTATTTCCGCTTTCCAGATGTACCAATATCTGCTCTAAAACTTTTGCAACCCTGTTAGACATATAATTTCCGGCAGTTACCGTCACTTCCTTCCCCAATACAGCCTTCCTGTAATAATCCCCTTTGGGAAGTCCTGACAATATAATCCTCGCTTCTACTTGCGCTTTTTCCTCATCACTCAGCCAAAAAGCGATTGTATTCCGTCGGAATCTGTCCTCACGCCTACACGCCACCTTCCTCACCCCTCTCCACTTTTCCAAGCCTGTCCGCAATTTTTATCTGCGCATCCATAGACTGGTGACAATATGTTTCTATCGTAGTTGTAACTTTTCCATGCCCTAACCGCTTTGCAATCTCAACAGGACTGAATCCCATCTGCACGAGCATACTCGCATGGCTGTGACGGGTACAATGGACAGTAATCTTTTTTACGCCTGACAGCTTAATTCCACGCTCCATTTCATGCTCAAAGAAACTTTTTGTCCGCCCGGCAAAAAGCCGTGTTCCTGCCCTCGCCCGATAGAGCGTTGCAATATACTCCTTTATCGCCTCCTGCAATTCCTTATGTATGGTAATTACCCTTATGGAACTTTCCGTTTTCGGTGCGGTTATCAAATCCTCTCCGTCAATCCTCGCAAGGGATTCATCAACGGTAATCGTGCCTTCTTCAAAATTTACGTCCTTTACCTGAAGGGCAAGTAATTCTCCCAGACGCATTCCCGTCCAGAATAAAATCTGAAATGCAACCCACGAATCCTGTTTATCCATAATTGCATCCGAAAACTTCTGAAATTCCTCCAACGTCCAGTATGGTCTTTCATCCGCCCTGCTCTTTCCCATGCTTCCTGCTTTCCGGCATGGATTGGATCGCAAATCATAAAAATTAACTGCATAATTTAAAATTGCACTGAGCTGGTTATGTATGGTTTTCAGATAAGTTGGCTTGAAGCCTTTTTCCATCATTTCACCCTGCCATTTCCTTATCATTGGTGCCGTAATTTCATTGATTGGCGTATTGCCAAAGTAAGGCAGAACCTTATCGTTCATCACATATTCTTTCTGTTTCATGGTCGTTTTCCGCAGACGCTTTTCCATATCCGCCTTATAAATCTCCCAAAAGTCAGCCAGCGTCATTGTCGGATCAGAGGACTGCTGCAATAAGAAATGCGCATACCATTCTTCCGCTTCTTTCTTTGTCTTAAATCCCCTTTTCTGGGATTTCTTTTTCGCTCCTGTCCAATCCGTCCAGCGGTATTGTATCCGCCATGTACCGTTCGGATCTTTCTTTGCATTACAGCTCATACAACCGCCTCCTTTGCCGCCCCATACCATTTTTCTTTGAAATAGGCTACGGGAATTTTCCCTGCGATTGTGAGAAAGCCTTTGGAAGATAATTCGCTGTTCATTTCCCGCAGGATCTTGTAAGACTTTCCCATGCTGATACCAAGCATCGCCGCAATGTCTGTGGCATTGTAATAAAGTTTTTCGTTCATGTTGTTTCCTCTCTTTCTTAATATTTGTTTCTGCATAGTATCTTTATGTTTCGTTTTTATCATATCGTAACTTTTGTTTCTTGTCAATATCTTTTGTGCTTTATTTTTTTCTCTTTATGTGGTATGATTGATTTAGTGCAAATACACAGTTAAAACTTTAGGAGGCAGACTTATGACTGTTGGAGAAAATATCCGCCGCATCCGCAAAGAGCGTGGCCTTACCCAGAAACAGTTAGGTGAATTGGTTGGTGCAAGCGAAGCCTATATTCGTGCTTACGAAAGCGGCAGACGCAACCCTAAGCCATCATCACTTGAAAAAATAGCAAATGCCCTTGCCGTCAATCCGGAGGTACTGGAAAATTCCGATTTTAACATGATTAAAGCCATGCACCGCTTATTCCAGATCGCCCGGCAATACAACGGACATCTTTTTGTATGCAAAGACGATGAAGGCAATGATACAGTTGGTATACGTTTTGAAACCCTGACACTGATGAACGCATGGTGCCAGCGTTACGAGAAATTTTTAGAAGATGTAGAAAAATGCAATGAAATCAAAGATGCAAAAAAACGCGGGGAGGCTCTCATTAAAGCCGAAACAGATTATGACCGCTGGATGGACACTTACCCCGAACAGCATGGAGATGCCTTTTTCGACCTGAGCATCCAGCAGCTCCACGACCAGGTTATGGAAGATACAGAGCACCGTTTGATAAACAATAAGCTGGATTAAAAAATCTGTACCCAAATCGTACCCACCGCCAATTAAAAAATCCCCACAAGCCTTGATTTTTCAAGACTTGCGAGGATTTTACTTCTCACTCGAACTCAATCGTCCCGGGCGGCTTACTGGTCAAATCATATACCACCCGGTTTACCCCCTTCACCTCATTGATGATCCGGTTCATCACCCTCTGCAGCACCTCAAACGGTATTTCCGCGCACTCCGCCGTCATAAAATCGCTGGTGTTTACCGCCCGCAACGCCACCGCGTAGTCGTAGGTTCTGAAATCCCCCATGACTCCCACGCTCCGCATATTTGTCAGAGCCGCAAAATACTGTCCCAGCCCTTTATCGCATCCTGCCTTCGCGATCTCTTCCCGATAAATATAATCCGCGTCCTGCACAATGCGCACCTTCTCAGCCGTCACTTCGCCGACGATCCGGACACCTAACCCCGGCCCCGGGAAAGGCTGCCTGTAGACAAGATACTCCGGAATCCCCAGCTCCAGTCCGGCGCGCCGCACTTCGTCTTTAAACAAAAGTCTGAGCGGCTCGATGATCTCCTTGAAGTCCACATGGTCCGGCAGTCCCCCCACATTGTGATGGGACTTGATCACCGCCGACTTTCCGAGCCCGGACTCGATCACATCCGGGTAGATCGTCCCCTGCACCAGAAAATCCACCGCTCCGATCTTTTTCGCCTCCTCCTCAAAGACACGGATAAACTCCTCTCCGATGATCTTCCGCTTACTCTCCGGCTCGGATACACCGGCAAGCTTCTCATAAAACTGCTCCTGCGCGTTGACGCGGATAAAGTTCAGATCGTAAGATCCCCCTGGGCCGAAAACGGCCTCCACCTCATCCCCCTCGTTCTTGCGCAGCAGTCCGTGATCCACAAAGACGCAGGTGAGCTGTTTTCCCACTGCCTTTGACAACAGCACCGCCGCCACGGAACTGTCCACACCGCCGGAGAGGGCGCAGAGTACCCTGCCGTCCCCGACTTTTTCGCGAAGCTGTCTGATGGAAGTCTCCACAAAGGAATCCATGCGCCACTCCTCTTTGCACCGGCAGACATCCATCACAAAATTTCTCAGCATCTTCATGCCTTCCACCGTATGCACAACCTCTGGGTGAAACTGCACCGCAAAGATACCGCGTCCAGCATCCTCCATCGCCGCCACCGGACAGACAGGCGTGTGCGCCGTGACGGAAAATCCCTCCGGTGCCTTCGCGATATAGTCCGTATGGCTCATCCAGCAGACCGTCTTTTTGGCCACATCGCGAAACAGCGCTGCCGATGTATCTGCGTCCACCTCCGTCTTCCCGTATTCGCTGACCGGCGCTGCCGCGACCTCACCGCCCAGCATATGCGCGATCACCTGGGATCCGTAGCAGATACCGAGAACGGGTATTCCCATCTCAAAAATTTCTCTGCCGCAGAGAACCGCCCCCTCGGCATATACGCTGTTCGGCCCTCCCGTCATAATGATCCCCTTCGGTTGCAGCTCCCTGATCTTATCAAGGCTCATATTATAAGGATGTACTTCACAATATACACTACATTCCCTGACCCTTCTGGCGATCAACTGGTTGTATTGACCGCCAAAGTCAAGAACAATGATCATATCCTGCCGCATCGTCTGTCCTCCTGTCCATTTTATCATAAGTATACTCTGATTACCCCTCTTTGTCTATTTTCCTTTTCTTTTCTTTTTTCGGATTTTCCATAATATCATAACATTTCGGGCACACTATCTCTATGAAAAAAAATGGTTGCCAATTAGACTTTTCAAAACTGATCTTTTATTTTTTTACTGCGTCACTGTCGGGGTTTTTGTGGGAAGTCCTGATTTTCTTTATAAAAGAAGGACATCTGCGAAACCGCGGGTTTCTCTATGGACCATGGCTTCCTGTCTACGGCAGCGGAGCTGTTTTGATGTACCTCTTGCTCTCCGGATACAGGCGACACCCCGCAAAAGTATTTTTGTATTCGCTTTTTCTCGGGACTTCTCTGGAACTGGCGATCGGATGGATACTCGAGACTTTCTGGGACTTGAGATACTGGGACTACAGCGGTTATCCGCTTAACTTCCGGGGCTACATCTGCCTTGCATCCGCCCTGGGAATCGGTATCGCCGGCGTTCTCTGGATATGTCTGCTGTCGGGGCTTCTGGAAAACCTGTGGCTTGGCATTGCGCCCAAAATCAGAAACAACATTCTTGCCGCGCTGATCCTGCTGTTCGTCCTGGATTGCGCCGCAGCGCTTATCTTTCCGAATACGGGCCGCGGGATCACTTTTCCAAAATAGCCCAACAAAAAACTACCGAAAAGAAACTTTCCGATAGTTTTGGCATTTTGTTCTATCATTTATTCCGCTGTATGCTGATGCAGATATTTCTCTCTTGTCGCCAGACCGCCGCGGATATGACGCTCCGATTTGTTCACATCCAGTACCGATCTCACCTGTTTTGCCAGAGCCGGATTTATTGCGGTAAGCCTGTCTGTGACGTCCTTGTGCACCGTACTCTTGCTGATTCCAAATTCTTTTGCCGTCTGCCTTACCGTCGCATTATTCTCTACAATATAGCCTGCCACAGCAATGACACGCTCATGAAGCAAATCGCCGGACTTGCCGTAAATTTCGGGCTTTCCGCAAGTCTTTGATTTGTTTTTCGTCATATAAAAGATCCCCCCGCCATGCTTTGTTACATCTTATGCCCGGCGGGCAGGATTTATTACAATACTGTCTTATCCGTTCCGGCTTTTCCGATCCCTGCTATTCTTCCCTGTGCCAATAGTAAAAACTTTCTGCGTCCCTGCTGTAAAGCTCCAGCGTTTTCCCTTCATCCTTCAGGCTGTACTCATACTTCAGACTTCCGCCTGCCACTCGAATACAGATCTCCTGTACCATTTCTTCCTTTTTGTCGGCCGCGCTGAAAGTACCGTCGTTGTTTTCCGACGTCAGGATCCGAAATTTACTGTCTTTTGTAAATTCATATCTGTTCCCGCTGTCGTCCACCCATATACCTAAAATCCCCGATACCCTCTCGTCCTCCGTATCCAGGATCTCCAGCCCGGCGGGAGTCAGTATTTTTTTCTCTCCATCCTTCTCTGCCGCTTCCATATATAATCGATATCCGGTTTCATCGGTAGAGATTCGGTACGTTTCCTCCGACTCCTCTGTCGTGATCTGAACCAGAATATTATTTTCCTCATCAAAACCGCAGCTGTACTGAAACTTCTCCTGTTTTCCCTTCAGACCGTGCCCGCCGCTTCCGTCGGTAGAAAACACATAGGTTTCCTCCTCCCCTTCCACATTCCACGATTTCGAAAGGGCCGCCGCCACAGCTCCGCTGTAGTCCGCCGTCATATTCCCCATTCCCACATCATCTGTTTCGTCGCCGCTCCCGACCGCATCCTCCGTGATCTCTGTCTCCGTATTATCGCTTCCCGCAGAACCACAGCCGGAAGACAATAGCGCCATACTCAAGGCAATGATAACCGCTGTCCATCTCTTTTTCATAATAATATCCCAACTTTTTCTCTATATTATAACCAAAAATACGCGGGACCGTATCTCTACAGTCCCGCATAAACGTTTCCATTTAGTAAACTTCTTTCCACTCTTCGATGTTGGAAGGATCGAATTTGAAAGGAGCGCCGAGGATGATCTCTGTGCCGCCGTCTCCAGCTTTCACTACGGTATAGTCACCCATATCGCCTGCTGTGAATGTGTCGCCTTCCGCGCCTGTGATATCACCGTTCACCAGTGCTGCGGATGTGTATGCGCCCAGACGTCCAAGGTCGATAGGATTCCACAGGAACATGTAAGGGCAGGAGTGAGCATCGTCATCGCCGATGTACTCAGCCATCTCGGAAGGAAGGCCGAGGCCTGTCAGCTTCACGGAAGATCCCTGGTCCTGTAATACCTTAGCTGCCGCTGCGATACCAACTGTGGTAGGAGCGCAGATCACTTTCAGATCAGGATAGTTCTGCAACAGAGCCTGTGTCTGGTCTGTGGATTTCTGAGGCTCGTCATCGCCGTAAGCAACTTCTACCAGCTCAAGCTTCGCATACTTCTCGTCTGCTGCCATGATCTCTTTCATGGACTCGATCCATGCATTCTGGTTTGCCGCCTGAGATGTAGCGGAAAGGATAGCCCACTGGCCTTCGCCGCCTGTGATATCATAAACCGCATCCATCAGGCACTGACCGATCTCGGTAACACCTGCCTGGTTTACGTGTGTCAAACGGCTTGCTACGTTTACGGTAGAGTCAACGGAACAAACTTTGATGCCTTCTGCCGCTGCCTCTTCCAGAGCTGCCTGCAGAGCGTTCTCGTCGTTCGCTGCCACACAGATGCTGTCAACGCCCTGAGAGATCAGGGACTGGATCACTGTGATCTGTGCATCAGCCGTAGCGGATTCGGGATGCTGAATAATAGCTGTTCCGCCGAGATCTGCCACCGCTTCCTCAAAACCGGTTGCCTGTCTCTCGTTGAACGGGTTACCTGCGGATTTGGATACGAATGCGTATGTACCGCCGCCTGCTGCAGCGTCCTCTGCGGGTGCTGCGTCCTCTGCAGGTGCTTCCGCTTCCTCAGCCGGAGCCTCCTCTGCAGGTGCTTCTTCTGTTGCTGCCGGTGCTTCCGTCTCTTCTGCAGCGTTGCCGCAGCCAACCAGAAGTGCCGCTACCATTGCTACACTGAGAATGGCACTTAATACTTTTTTCTTCATTTTTAGGTCCTCCCTTAAAAATTTATTAATAGTTTCTATATCAACCTCGATCCGAGGAAGATACCGCATCATTCAGGCTCTGGAAGCCTTTTTCTTTTTGTCCGAGATGCTCTGGGAAATATTCGGCAGAAGAACTGCGCAGATCAGCAGAGCACCCAGGATGATCAGGATAACCTGAGGATTCATATTTATCTGTCCAAGGCCCACACGCAGGCAGGTGATCGTAAACGCGGAGATAATGCCGCCCACAAGTTTCCCTTTTCCGCCGGCTGTGGAGATGCCGCCGAACACCGCCATGGCAATGGCATCCATCTCGAACCCTTTTCCGGTGGTGGTGTTCGCACCGTAGGTCGCGCTTGTCAGGAACAGCGCGGATACACCTGCAAGGAGCCCCAGAACCGTGTAGGAGATAAACAACATCTGATTTACCTTCACACCGGAATAAAACGCCGTCCTGGAGTTGGATCCTATCGCGTAGAGGCTCCGGCCGAATACCCGTTTCTCGGCGATCACCGTGAAGAGGACCGCGCAGAGAATCACGATAAAGAACATGTACGGAACCGGTCCGACCTTCCCTGCTATCATTCGAAATCCGTCAGCGTTTGTCAGAGAGACGGAACCGCCGTCCCCCAGGGCGATCTCGGCGATACCGCGGAACACGATCTGTGTCCCCAGCGTGATGATCATCGTCGGCAGCTCTCTGAACCTTGTCGCCAAAAACCCGTTTATCATACCACAAACCGTTCCGGTAAGCAAGCCTACCGCCAGGACCCCGATAAACGGAACTCCCGCGTTGCTTGAGAGGCAGGCCATTGTCGCCGCCAGACATACTGTGGAACCGACGGAGATATCGATCTCCCCCATCAGCAGAATATACGCCATCGGAAACAGTAAAAAGATTTCCGTCAGATACTTTGGCATTTCGCGAAGTACATTCGTCAGAGTGTAAACCGGAGAAATGCATTTGCATAAAATATTGATTGCGATAAACAGAAGCAACAGCATGCCTTCCCAGCTCAAAAGCGCTTTTTTCAGCGACTTATCGGGAGTTGCAGATATTGTTCTTCCTGATTTTCCTGCCATAGTCTTTCCCCTCCTTACATCTCTCTGTTTTCAAGGTTCGCCTTATCCATCATGCGCTGGGTCAGTACGTTCAGTACGATAACCGCCACGATGATGACGCCCTTGATCGTATTTTGCGCGATGGCGTTGATCCCCACGAGCGGAAGCGCCTTGGAAATAACCGATAACACCAGTGCCCCGAGCAATGCCCCGAGTACGCTGCCGCGCCCGCCGTTCATGCTCACGCCGCCGATCACGCAGGCCGCAATGACATCCATCTCCTTGGAGGTCAGCATGTTGGGCTGCGCCGACGCGTAGACCGAAGTAGCCAGAGCGCCGCACAGACCGGCCAACGTGCCCATGATCGTGTACACTGCCGTCTTGATCGCCGCCACATTGATACCGGAAATCTCCGCCGCCTCGGCGTTGGAACCCACCGCGTAGATGCAGCGCCCGAATTTCGTCCATTTCAGTACGATAAAGAAGACGATATAGCAGACGATCGCCACCGTGATCGTATTGTTGATCAGTCCAAAGCTCAGGGAATTGCTCAGCGTAAAGTCCTTAAAACTTCCCAGCGCATCTGCGCCCGCCCACTGATCCTGAGCCACCAGGTAGGCAAATCCTCTGTAGATATACATAAAGCCCATCGTGGCGATAATCGGCATCACCTTGCCGTAGGCGATGATCACACCGATCAGAAGTCCGCACACCGCGCCCATCGCCGTGGCGATGGCAAAACCGAGCAAAGTGCTCTCGATCATGTCGTATTTGTACATCATGCCGATGGTCATACCCGCAAAGGCCAGCGTGGACGTGATGGAAATATCGATGCCGCCGATCAGCAGTACGCACAGCATACCCAGCGCCATGATCATGATAACCGCATTGTTCTTCAAAATTTCCAGAATGTTCTGGGCCGACATAAAGTTCGGGCTCTTGATCGTCACCGCGATACACAGGACGATCAGTACGATAACCAGACTGGCTTCACGGGAGCCTGTGATTTTCTTCAATAAAGATTTCTTTTCCATTATTTCGCAGCCTCCTCTCTCTTTTTCTTGCCGCCCTTTTCCATGGCGAACTCCAGGATCGTCTCCTGCGTCGCCTCCTCACGGCTCAACTCGCCGGTCACACGGCCGTTGCACATGACGTAGATCCTGTCGGACATGCCCAGTATCTCGGGCATCTCGGACGAGATCATGATGATCGCAAAGCCCTTCTGGGCAAGCTCGCCCATGATCGCGTAGATCTCGGCTTTCGCGCCCACGTCCACACCTTTGGTCGGCTCGTCCATGATGATGACTTTCATATTGTCCTGGGCTAACGCCTTCGCCACGACGACTTTCTGCTGGTTGCCGCCGGACAAAGAGCTCGCCGGATCAAATATCGTCACCGCCTTCGTATCCACATCCTCCAGGAATTTCCTGGAGAGCTCGCGCTCCTTTTTATCGTTCGTAAACCCGTTGTTGGAAAGCTTTTTCACGATCGGGAGAGTCACATTTCTGCCCAGTCCCCAGCTCAGGATAAGCCCCGTCTTCTGTCTGTCCTCCGGCAGAAGAATGATGCCGTTTTCCATGGCGTCCGTGGGATTTTTGATCGCCACTTCCTTCCCTTCCAGAAATACCTTTCCCTCACTCTGTCTTGTGATGCCGCAGACGCTCTCCACCACTTCGGTACGGCCTGCACCGACCAACCCGGTCAACCCCACGATCTCCCCTGCGCGGACATGGAAGTTGACGTTCTTGTAATAACCCACGCGGGAGAAGTTCTCCACACGCAGCATCTCCTCGCCCGGTTTTACTTCCGGTTTCGGGAACAGATCGTTGATCTCACGGCCCACCATGGCTTTGATCAGGTCCGCGTTGGTGATGCCGTTCACATCGTAAGTTCCTATGTACTGGGAATCGCGGAACACGGTAACTCTGCTGGCGAGGCGGTACATATCTTCAAACCTGTGAGAGATGAAGATGATCGAAACGCCGCTCTCCTTCAATTTATCCACGATCTTATATAATTTCTGGGATTCATTTGCTGTCAGCGCCGCTGTGGGCTCGTCTAAAATGATGATCCTCGCGTGGGTGGAGACTGCCTTCGCGATCTCTACCATCTGCTGCTGCGCCACGGAGAGAGCTCCCATCTCCGCTGTGGACTTAAAATCCGCATCCAGTTCGTCCAGATATCCCTGAGCCTCCTCATTCATCTGCTTCCACTGGATAATCCCCCTTTTCTTGATCTCGTGGTTCATAAAAATATTCTCTGTCACCGTGAGATCGGGATAGGAAGTGGGATGCTGGTACACCGCGGCAATACCCGCCTGCTGCGCGTCCCTCGGACCCTTGAAGTCTACTTTTTTGCCGAACAGGTACATCTCGCCTTCTTCCGCTTTATGTACGCCGGTAATGACTTTGATGAAAGTAGACTTACCTGCGCCGTTTTCCCCCATCAGCGCATGGACTTCGCCCGGTTTCAACTGAAACTGTACATTGTTCAGCGCTTTTACGCCGGGGAATATCTTGGTAATGCCCTTCAGTTCAAGTACATACTCTGACAACTTTATCTCCTCCATTCCAGTTCCGCAGAGATCCTCCCAGTACACGGCTGCGGATCTCTGCTGTTTTAAATTCTTTGTTGTTCTAAGTATAGCATCAGAAAATTTCCCGCGCCATCGTACTTTTTTTTGATTTTGGGTAAAATCATTTTCTTTTTTTCCTCCCCGTGCTACAATAAATCCATGGCGGAGGTGACTATGAAACTGCTGATCGTGGATGACGAAAAACTGACAAGGGACGGTCTGATGAACAGTATTGACTGGAAATCACTGGGCATCAGCGCTGTCGCACAGGCCGACGACGGCCTGCACGGCTACGAGACCGCACTGACTTTCCGGCCTGACATTATTCTGAGCGATGTGCGGATGCCCCATATGAGCGGTATCGAGATGGCGGAAAAATTACAGCTGATCAACCCGGCTCTCAGCATCATTTTTATGAGCGGTTATTCCGACAAAGAATATTTAAAGGCAGCCATCAAACTGAAAGCCGTGAGTTATGTGGAGAAACCCATCGATCTGGAAGAGATCTCCGATACGGTGCTGGAGGCAAAAGCCGCTGTGGAAGCCGGCAGAAAAGCCGCCTCCTCCAAGGCGCTCTCCCTGGCCCGCTCCCGCGCCGCCCTCGCCTCAAGGCTCGCCTACGCGCCCAAGGGGGAGGCCTCCTCGTTTCTCTCCGAAGATCTGGACTTTGATTTTCCCCGGGACGAGGAGACTGTCTTTTTCACCTTTTTGATCCAGTTTCACCACAATACATACAGTCAGGACGCTCTGACTGCCATCCTGGAACCTGTCGTGTCCCAGGTGCTCGACGGTCTTCACCTGAAAGAGATCCATTCCACCAGGCAGGGGCTTTTGTACTTTTACCATGTCTGGGGGCATTCCGATTACACGGCAAACCGGAAAAACAACCTCGGTCGTCTGCTGGAGCAGGCCCTCTCCCCCCTTTCCCTGCACTACCATATCATTTTCGGGAAAAACGTAAAAGGGGCTCTCCACATTCACGACTCCTACAATTCCGCCGTCATCGAACTGCAGAATTCTTTCTTCCAGAAATACAACACTTACCGGATCTACGAACACCGGGAGATTTACGATACCTTTTTTGATGTGAGTACGCTGAACATGGACAGCCGTCTCTCCGAGACACTTCTCCGCAAAGACCAGAAACAGACCGAACTTCTCCTGGAAGAACTGTTTCGGGAGCTGATGCCTCCCCAAAATGTCCTTCCGAACCAGGCGAAAGATCTGTACTACAAACTCTTTATGCTGATAAACGATACCTGCGAAATATTAAACCTTGTCCTCCCGTCCGCGAAGGAACCCGGGGACAGCCTCTGGGGATATATTTCCGAATGTGAATCCATCTATGAGCTGCAGGAATTGCTGACACAGAAGACGCAACAGTTTTTCTCCCAGATTCAAAACCGGAGCGAGAACTCTTCCACCGTCTATCTGATCAAGGAATTTATAGCCGGCCATTACCAGGATGAAACACTCTCCATCAAGGATATCAGCGAGCATGTTTTTCTCTCATCCTCCTACGTCTGTACGCTCTTCAAAAATGAGACCGGGCAGACGCTAAACCAGTATCTGACGGATTTCCGGATCGACAAGGCGAAAAAACTGCTGACCGATCCCAGATACAAAATCACCGATATCTCCGCCCGCGTCGGCTACAGCGACGGCAATTATTTCGGAAAAACGTTCAAAAAACAAGTGGGAATGTCTCCCTCCGAATACCGGGAACAGGAAGGCTTAACATGAAGAAAAAACATCCCTCTGCCGTGCACTATTTTCTGCACGATATGAAATTTAAAAACAAGTTCATGATCACCCACCTGATCCTCGTCCTTGTCCCCACACTGGTGGTGTTTGTCTTTCTGTACGGGCGTCTCTCCCATATTATCACGGACAACACCATCGAGTCGGAACAGGCGTTGGTCAGCCAGACAGCGGACACGCTGGAAGCCACCATCAGTCAGCTGCGCCTGTCCATGGACAGCATTACTTCCAACCCCTTTCTCTCCGAGGCCACCTACACACCGGATGTCTACGGTTATCTCTACGACAAACAGAACAGCCTGCGGGCTCTGGAATTTTTCAGCAATATCAACTCTCTGATCGATCATGAATTTATTACGGCAATAAAAATATATATTCCCGCAGACAGGGATATCGACTTTTCCTCCCCCTCTTTTTCCGGCGTCATCTCCTCCGTCGACGAAGTTTCCGGAAGCTACTGGCACGGTATTTTTGACGGACAGCCGGACAGTATTTCTCTGCTCTGCCCCTCCTTTTATCTGACAACGGAAGAGATCGACAGGTATGGTTCCCTGGCCTACATACAGAAATTTACCAATCTCGCCAACCCCAACGGGGAATGCAGTTATATCACCATCTATTTTTCGGAGAGCCATCTGGAAGATATGCTGCATCGAAACCTGACCAGCACGGGCAGCGTCTACTATTTGATCAACAGCAGAAATTCCGTCATCGCCTCCTCCGACAAGAGTCTTGCCGGCACCTATTTCAAGCGCTACGAGTCCATCCCGGAAGCGGTGGGCAGCACGGAGAATTTTGCCACCACCACAATCCTTGACGAGGAGCTGTACATGGGATACCGGGAGATCGACCAGACGGACTGGCGTCTCGTGTCCGTCATCCCCGTAAACAGCGTCTTCTCCGAGGGGCAGCAGGTACTTCTCAACACGGCGGTGCTCTATCTGCTCTTCGTGGCACTGGCCTGCGTCACCGCCCTCCTGCTGTCCGGCAGTCTCGCCAAACGTCTCTCCCTTGTGGTGGAAAAGATCAACCAGAACCGGGAGAAAAACCTTGTCCCTTTCCAGGACAACTCCGACAGGGACGAGATCGGCCAGCTGGTCTTCAACTATAACGCCATGGTGGGCCGCATCAATCAGCTGATCGAGGAACAGACCGAGACCGCCGAGAAATTAAAGGTCTCCGAGGTGCGGGCTCTGCAGGCTCAGATCAACCCTCATTTCCTCTACAACATGCTGGATATGATCAACTGGCTCGCCCAGAGCGGCAAGCAGAGGGAGGTCTCCCTGGCGGTGCAGACCCTCTCCAAATTTTACAAGCTGACCCTCTCCAAGAAAAATATCACCACTCCGATCCGGGAAGAACTCTGGCATGTGGAACTGTACGTGAAACTGCAAAACATGAGATACGAGGACACGATCTCCTTCCTGATCGATGTCCCGGATGAGATTCTGGATTTTGAGATACCCAAACTGATCCTGCAGCCCATCGTGGAAAATTCCATTCAGCACGGCATTTTCGAGAAAGACTCCAAGAGGGGAACCATCGTCATCATGGCATGGATGGACGGGACGGATATCGTCTTCGTGGTATCCGACGACGGCGTCGGCATTTTGCCGGAAAAACTGCCCTTTATCCTGGATGGCACCTACGAGGACGGCAAGGGCAGCAATATCGGTATCTATAATACCCACCTGCGGCTTCAGCTTCTGTACGGCAGGGAGTACGGGCTTTGTTACGAGAGCACGCCGGGACGCGGAACCGAAGTGCAGGTAAGGCTTCCGGCGGTGGAGTATGTGCGGAAATAGAGTCATTATCTCCCTATATCTTCTCCGTCAGTTTCTTTTTGCTGATCACCGGTTCGCAGGTGAGATCCACTCCCAGCCGTTTAAAGGTCTTGATATCCACCTCCGAGAGCATCACGGAGGTATGTACCTGACAGTCCTTTAAATTCGGAAGCTGCTCCAAAGCGGCGCGGGCATTTTTGTCGCCGGTGGCTGCGAGGGACAGCGCGATCAGCACTTCGTCCGTGTGGAGGCGCGGATTTCTGCCTCCCAGATACTTCACTTTCAATTCCTGTATCGGCTCGATGGCCTCCGGGCTGATCAGCTTCACATCGTGGCCGATGCCCGCCAGAAATTTCAGAGCGTTCAGCAAAAGCGCCGCCGACGCCCCCAGAAAATCCGAAGTTTTTGAGGTGATAATATGGCCGTCCGGCAGTTCGATCGCAGCGGCCGGCAGTCCCGTCTCCTCCACTCTCTTTTTTGCGGCAACCGTCACCCTTCTGTCGGCCGTCGTGATCTTCGCCTGCTTCATCAGAAGCTCTATCTTGTAGATCTCGTTCTCAGAGGCCTCCTCCTTCACCACTTTCCCCGCCGCCGTATAGTAGCGCCGAATGATCTCCATGCAGGAAGCCTGCCTGCACGCCTCATCGTCCACAATACAGTTTCCCACCATGTTGACGCCCATATCCGTAGGCGATTTATAGATGCACTCCCCGTAGATCCCCTCGAAGATCGCGCTGAGCACCGGGAATATCTCGATATCCCGGTTATAGTTCACGGTCGTCTCCCCATAGGCCTCCAGATGGAACGGATCGATCATATTGATATCGTTCAGATCGGCTGTAGCCGCCTCGTAGGCGAGATTGACAGGATGCTTCAGCGGCAGATTCCAGATCGGGAACGTCTCGAATTTCGCATAACCCGCCTTGATCCCCCGCAGGCTGTCGTGATAGAGCTGGGAGAGACAGGTCGCCATCTTTCCGCTGCCCGGTCCGGGGGCCGTCACGACCACCAGGGGGCGCGTCGTCTCGATATAGTCGTTCTGCCCGAATCCCTCCTCGCTGACGATCAGCGCAACGTTAGAGGGGTATCCCTCTATCATGTAATGCATATAGACGCAGATATTCTTTTTTTCCAGCCGGTTTTTAAACTGGACCGCGCCCGCCTGCCCGCTGAAATGCGTGATCACCACGCTGCTCACCAAAAGCCCCCGCCGTTCAAACTCTCCGATCAGACGCAGCACATCCACATCGTAGGTGATCCCCAGATCCCCCCGCACCTTGTTCTTCTCGATATCCGTCGCGCTGATGACTAAAACGATCTCCGCCATATCGGAGAGCTCCATCAACATTTTTAACTTTGCATCCGGCATAAAGCCCGGCAGCACACGCGACGCATGGTAGTCGTCAAAGAGCTTGCCGCCAAACTCCAGATACAGCTTGTCCCCGAACTGCGCTATCCGATCCCGGATATGCTGGGACTGTATTTTTACATACTTTTCATGATCAAATCCTATCTTCATTCTGTCCGCCCTCATTTGTCCTGTTTTCCTCTATTTTAGTGGAAAATGACAAAATTTTCAATGTAAATGTCAAATTAAACTACCCAAAAAAGCCGGGCACCGGATTTCCCTGTAAAAGAAATCCGATGCCCGGGCCAATTATTTTTCTCTATGCTCTCCTGGACTGCACTTCCGCCTCATACTTCTCGATCTCTTCAAACCACTCGTTCTCGCCCTTCACGCTGCACTCTTCACAGTACTGCTCCCAGACTTCCCCGAACGGCAGGCATTTTACCGCCTCATGCATCGCCATCAGCTTCGTGAACTGTGACTTATCCTGCAATTCCTTTAACATCGCATTGGGCGTCAGCAGCGCGATCAGAAGCGCTTTCTGCATACTCCGGAAACCGGTCGTCCATGCGGAAACACGGTTGATCGCCGCATCGAAGTAATCCAGCGCGATGTAGACACGATCCAGCGCGTCGTTTCTCACGATCTCTTTCGCAATCTCCTTCGTCTCGTCGTCCAGCACTACCACATGGTCGCTGTCCCAGCGAATGCCTCTCGTCACATGCAGAGCCAGCTCCGGGAAGAAGCAAAGCAGCGCAGGGATCTTGTCGGAGACAACCTCCGTCGGATGATAGTGACCGTTGTCCATCAAAGGCAGGCATTTGTCCTTGTGCGCCGCCGCAAAGCTCAGCGCGAACTCAGCGGAGCCCGCCGTGTATGCCTCCACACCGATACCGAATACCTTGGATTCCACGCAGGGTTTTACCTTGTCGAAATCGTAGGGCTCGGAGAGGATCGCTTCGATGGACTCTTTGTAGCGCATTCTCGGTCCCATTCTGTCTGCCGGGACATCCTTGAAGCCGTCGCCGGTCCAGATGTTCATCACGCAGGGGATTCCTGTCTCCTCCGCAAAGTACTGGGAAATGCGGATACATGCCCTGCCGTGCTCGATCCAGAAGTTTCTGGTCTCCTCGTCGGGGCTCGACAGTGTCAGGCCGTCCTTTACCTTCGGATGGGAGAAGAAAGTGGGATTGAAGTCAAGTCCCATGTTTCTCTCCTTCGCAAACTCCACCCATTTTTTGAAATGCCTCGGCTCGATCTTGTCGCGGTCCACAAAGCCGTCCTCCTCAAAGATCGCGTAGCAGGCATGGACGTTAATCTTCTTTGCGCCCGGGCAGAGGGACAGCACTTTGTCCATATCCGCAAACAGCTCTTCCGGTGTCTTTGCCTTTCCGGGATAGTTGCCTGTAGTCTGGATGCCGCCGGTCAGCGGACCGTCATGGTCGAAGCCGATCACATCGTCCCCCTGCCAGCAGTGAAGAGATACCGGTACCTTCTTCAAAGTCTCGATCGCCTTGTCCGTGTCTACGCCGTAAGCCGCGTAAGCTTCTTTGGCTGCTGCATAGTTTTTTGCCATTTGTTGTTTCCTCCTGTTTTTGCTTGTTTTATTTATCAGGCTTTGTAAGTTTTCACGCCGAAGGATTCGAAAACGCTCGCCCTCGCCTCCCTCAATCCCGCGAACTCTCCCGCCTTTATCATCTGTGCCATCAGGTTGCCGATCGCCGTACCCTCGCCGGGCCCCGCGCAGACCGTCCTGCCGGATTTTTCCGCCGTCAGGTTGTTTAAATACACCGCGTTGGAACCGCCTCCCACGATATTGATCACAGGATAATGCGCCCCTGTCAGCGCCTCGATCTCCTCCACAGTCGCCGCATAACTCTCCGCCAGGGACTGATAGATCACAGTGGAAAGTTCCCCGATGCTCTCCGGCACCTGCTGCCCTGTCTTCCGGCAATACTCTTTGATCGCCTCTGTCATGTTCTCCGGCGCCATAAAGCAGTTGTCGTTCACATCCACTCTGGAGGGGAAATCCTTCGCCTCCTCCGCCATATCGCACAGCTGCGCGAAAGAGTAGGCGTCATCCAGCTCATGCCGCACGGACTGGATCATCCAGAGCCCCATAATGTTCTTCAGATAGCGGAAGCGGTACTCATAGCCGCCCTCGTTGGTGAAGTTCTTCTCCATGCTATCCATGCTGCAGATCGCTTCCTTGTTTTCCACACCCATCAGGGACCAGGTTCCGGAGCTGATGTAGAGACACTCGTCAGACTGGGTGGGCACCGCCATCACGGCCGACGCGGTATCATGGGTCGCCGGCAGCACCACCTCGCAGGAGAAACCTACTTCCTTCTCCACTTCCACGGAAAACTTTCCAACCACCGTACCCGGCATGGACAGCGGCAGGAACATCTCTCTCGGATAACCCAGCATTTCGATCAGCTCCGTATCCCACTGCTTCGTGGAAGGACTCACAAGCTGACTGGATGTCGCGTTGGTATACTCGGACACTTTACTGCCCGTCAGCAGGAACTGAAAATAATCCGGCAGCATCAGGAACGTTTTCGCCTTCGCCAGAATTTCCGGCTCCTGCACCTTGTGTGCCATCAGCTGATAGATCGTGTTGAACATCTGTTTCTGGATACCGGTTCTCGCGTACAGATCCCTCTCCAGAATGATCTTATACACTTCCCCGTCCATCCCGTCCATGCGGGAATCGCGGTAGCCGTATGTATTGCCGAGCACCTGATCCTTCTCATCGAGCAGCACATAATCCACCGCCCAGGTATCGATCCCCATGCTCACAGGAATCTTGCCGATCTCCCTGCACTTTTTGATGCCGGCCTTGATCTCCCGGAACAAATGCTCCGTATCCCAGCATCTGTGACCGTCCTTTTTTACCATGCCGTTCTCAAAGCGATGGATCTCCTCCAGCACGATTTTCCCGTTCTCCACATAGCCCAGGATATGACGCCCGCTGGATGCCCCGATATCCACTGCCAGATAGTAATTTGCCATAATTAGTCCCTCATTTCTGCGCCCGCCTGCGCTTTTCTTCCCTCTTTTTATGAAGTATAACTTATCTCTGCCTTTTATAACAGGACTTTATTTGCAAAATTTACCGTCCTTATTTGCGCCTGCCTGGAAAAGGCCGCTTCAATAACCTATCCCCTCAAGAACCCTGTCCACCGTTTCCGCCAGCGAAACACTGAAGCCCTCCGTCACATAAGGCGTCTCCTCCCCGCAGATGCAGCGCCCGAACTGTTCCACCTCGAGGCAGTAATTGTTGGGCACTTCCACCTCTCTCAGTTCTTCTTTCCCATCAAAAGTACGCAGACGGTAACGGAGTGTTCCCGGCGCATTAAAACCGAAATCCACTGACGCGATGGAGCCCTTTGAGCCGTGGATCTGAAAGCGGTCCAGGGAAGAATTCTTTTCTGTTTCCAGTACCATGCCGCAGTCGATGTGCGCTTTGCTGCCATTTTTGTATTCCAGCACCGCCGTCGTGTACGTGTCGATCCCTTCCTTCGACAAAACCGCCGCTGTGTGGATCTTTTCCGGTTCCATCCCCGTCATACGCTGTACAAGGCTCAGCGCGTAAACACCCAGATCATAAGTGCAGCCGCCAAGAGTCTCTTTCCGCATGCGTATATTGCTGTGATCGTAGTCCGATGTGATCAGCGCCGCCTCCGCATAGCGCACATCCCCTATCGCTCCCTCCTCGATCAGGTTGCGGATCTCCTTGATATACGGGCTGTGCTGGTAGGCGAAAGCCTCCATCAAAAATACGTGGTTCTCCCTCGCCGCCTGAAACATCTCCCGCGCCTGCTTCGCGTTTGCCGCCAACGGTTTCTCGCACAGTACATGCTTTCCGCTCTGTAAGGCTTTTATGGTCCACTCGTAATGAAGCGTATTCGGAAGAGGGATATACACTGCTTCGACCTCCGAATCTTTCAGCAGTTCCGCATAGCTTCCGTAGGCTCTCTCAAAACCGTATTTTTTCCTGAACTCCTCCGCCTTCTCCATGCTGCGCCCTGCGATCGCCACAAGCTCGCAGTTCTCCGCAAGGCTCATCCCTCTGGCCGTATCCCTCTCAAAAATATACGCCGTTCCCATAACGCCCCATTTGATTTTTCTCATTGCTCCTTCTCCTCTCTCATTCTTTGATATAACTATTTTACCGATTTCATGACTCAAATACAAGTTGATATATTCGCTCATTTATCTTATACTGGAAAAGATAGTTGATTCCGGCAGGCGGAGGAGCGAGATATGAATCCTGAACTTTTGGAAAAACTGAAACCCGTCTCAAAGGAAGAACAGGCGATCCTGGACGGCAGCAAAAATGTGCAGAAGGATCTCTACACCACCAAATCGGATTTTATCGTGGACAGTGACAAGATGCTGGAGAAGGGAAAGCTGATCGATATCCGCCCCCACACCAGATTCATCCACTTTCCCGTCCACAGACACAACTATGTGGAGATCATCTACATGTGCAGCGGTTCCACGACCCATATCATAGGCGGACACAACACGGTGAAACTGGAGACCGGCGAGCTGCTCTTTTTGAACCAGAACGCCACCCAGGAGATCCTGCCCGCCGGAGAAGATGACATTGCTGTCAACTTTATCATACTGCCCGAGTTTTTTGACCGGGCGTTTCTGATGATGGAGGAGGAGAGCATACTCCACGATTTTCTTGTGGGCTCCCTGAAGGAGGAGAGCGGTCTTGTGGATTATCTGCACTTTCAGGTGCGGGACGAGCTGCCGATCCAGAATCTGATTGAAAATATGATCTATTCTCTGGTGACAAAACAAAAAAATTTCCGCAACATCAACCAGACCACTATGGGACTTTTGTTTATCCTGCTCCAGAACCAGAGCGACAAGATCAATAAAAATGATCCGGCGCAATATGAACAGAACCTGATCTTCACTGCGCTCAAATATATCGAGGACAACTACAAAACCGGCACCCTGGAGGAGCTCGCCGCCCTGACCGGGCAGCCCGACTATTATATCAGCAAGCTGATCAAGCGGCACGCCGGGCATACATTCAAAACCCTGCTGCAGATAAAACGGCTTAACCAGGCGGCGTTTCTGCTGACCACCACGAGGCTCCCCGTGGAAAATATCATCACGCTGGTGGGATATGACAATACCAGCTATTTTCACCGGATCTTCAAAGAACATTTCGGCATGACGCCGAGGGCGTACCGATTGGAGGAAAAGAGGGAAAAAACATGATAAAATTGATTGCCAGTGATCTGGACGGCACCCTTGTGTCGGGCAATATGGCAGACCTCCCGGAGGGTTTCCCGGAAGTCGTCAGAGAATTGAAAAAACGCGGCATCCTCTTTGCGGCGGCCAGCGGCAGACAATACCATAATCTGCGGCTGCTTTTCCGCGAGGTAAAGGATGAGATTGCCTATATCTGTGAAAACGGAGCTCTGACCGTCTGTCAGGGAGAGATCCTGCACAAAGTGGAGATCCCTGCGGAGACAGCCCTTCCCATCATCCGCCGTCTGGAGGCGGAACCGGGCACGGAAGTTCTGGTATCCGGCGCCTTCACCAGCTATATTCATCCGAAGGAACCGCTGTTCGAGCAATACATAAAAAACATGGGAAATCAGTATCAGGTCGTACCGGATCTGACCGACATCGGCGAACCCATCATCAAACTGGCGCTTTTTGAGAGGGAAGGCACAGAAAAGAGAGACCGCCAGGCCTACTGGCAAGATCAGTTCGCACGTTCCGAATCTTTCCCTTTTGACGTCAAAGTGGTAACTTCCGGAACTGTCTGGCTCGACTTCCTGTTTCCTGACGCTCACAAGGGCGTGGGCATCAAAGCCCTCTCCGATCATCTGGGCGTCCGCCGGGAGGAAATTCTCTCCTTCGGCGACAATTACAACGATGTGGAAATGTTCAAAGAAAGCGGCGTCAGCGTGGCCGTGGAGAACGCCCGCCCCGGCATCAGAGAACTGTGCGATCATACTACGCCTTCCGTCATGGCGTTTATAGAAAATATGTTAAAGACGGGCTTTTTACTCTGAGCCCGTCTTGTCCTGTCGTCCGTTTTTTCCTGCCCCGCCCATATCATAGAATCGGAAAATACCGATTTCTTTTTATCCGCCAAATAGGGCGAGCACATTCTGATTTTCCTGATTGGCCTGAGCCAGTACGGAATATCCCGCCTGCTCCAGAATGTTCAGCGTGGATTCCCTTACCACCTCTCTCGCCATATCCGCATCGCGGATCCTGGACTCCGAAGCGGTGAGGTTCTCTATCACATTATTTTCATTGTCTATAGTGCTCTCCAACCGGTTTTGCTGCGCCCCGATCAGACTTCTCTGTCTGCTCACAGCCTCCATGGCCTCTTTTGCCTTATTGATAGCGCTGTAACACTCTTCCACCAACGTGACCTTCAGGTCGTTAAGCCCCAGTGTCACGGCATTCATTTTCTCGATATAAAGTCCCATATTGTCTTTTCCGTCCGCACCGTAATGTATCGACAATACATTCGTCACCCGCTCGTCCGAAGCGTTTGCGATTCCGGCAAAGTCCGCCTGCCCGTACTGACTGTTCTTATAACGGGCTTCACAGTGCTGTAATACTTTCTCCACCGTATCCTGGCCGTATGTCGTGGCACGCAAAACCAGCATATTACTACTTTTTTTGATCAATATATTGGAATGGCTTACATTTACTCTGTCTTCGAGCACTTTGCCATCCGTCGCCGGATTTTCCTTCACAAAGTCAAAGAGTGTGTTGAGCAGTTCCTCCCCGGTCTCGATTCCCATCAGATCGATCTGATATCTGTGTTCCACCCGGTCCCCTTTTGACTCCGGATTCAAAAACCTGCTCTGCTGACCGTCCCTGTTCACAAAAGTAAAGGTAAATGCCTCCGGGCAGGATTGGCTGCAGGTAAAAGAAAAACTTTTCCCGGCCAGTCTGGCAATCTTCGAGGCATTTGTGAGGGCGCTGAAATCCATGGACGCGGAAGGATAGTACAATCCGTTTTCGTAATATGCCTCAGACAGATATCCCTTTTGCGCGGAAGGAGAACGTATCAGATCCATATTCAACGTCTCCTTCATATACTCTCCATTGGCGTAGTCAAAAATATGGATGTCATTGAACGTGGTCGTAGTGCCGATCCTGGAAATCTCCATGGTAAGCATGGACACCTCGTCCTGCACCGCCTGTCTGTCAGACTTCGACATGGTTCCGTTTGCCGCCTTGATGCTCAGTTCACTTATTCTGTTCAACATATCGTGTACTTCCGTCAGCGCAGCATCCGCCACCTGGCAGAGGGAAACACCGTCCTGCACATTTCTGACCCCCTGCGTGAGCCCTCCTATCTGCCTGCGCATTTTCTCTGAAATCGCTAACCCTGAGGCGTCATCGGCCGCTCTGTTGATGCGGAAACCGGAGGATAGTTTCTCAACAGTCTTTCTCTGATTTCCGGAATTTATCTTTAACTGCCGATTGCCATTCATGGCACTCTGACTTCTGATACGCATCGTCATATGATTCCCCCTCCCCTATAAAATATAATATATGTATATATCGGAAAAAAACATCGATTCATTGAGTTTTTTCTTTAGTCTGCGCTTGAACCGGCTCCGGATTCAGGTTAAAATAAATAAAATAACGGAGAGGAGTAAAACAATATGAATATTTGTGTTGTCGGCAATGGAAATATTGTCAAACGATTTCTGGAAGATGTTCAGTCCATAGAAGATGCAAGGCTCACCGCCATCTGCGTGAGGGAAGCGAGCAGGGAGAAAGGTGCTGCGTTGTCTGAAAAATACCGGATTCCTTTGCTTTTCACCGATTATTCCGCCGCTTTGCTGGAACCTTCCATCGATACAGTATATTTGGGTATCTCCAATCACATACACTATCTTTACACAAAGCAGGCTCTGGAGGCTGGGAAAAACGTCATCTGTGAAAAGCCCTTCACCGTAAATCCGTCCGAGACCGGAGAGTTAGCTGCTCTGGCAGAAAAGAGCGGATTGTTTTTGTGGGAAGCATGCAAGATTCCCTACTCTCCCACTTTTAAAACACTGAGAGAACAACTGCCCCTCATCGGAGCGCTGAGAGTGATACGATGCAATTACTCCAGAAAATCCAGCCGCTACACGGATTTCCAAAACGGAATACTGCATCCGGCGTTTGACCCGGAAAAGGCGGGCGGAAGTCTCTACGATATCAACATATACAACCTGCACCTGACAGCAGCTCTCTTCGGCGCCCCGAAAGCAGTCCACTACTACGCCAATTACGGTTCCAACGGCGTCGATATCTCCGGAACCGCGGTTCTGGAGTATGACGGCTTTCACGCTGTCTGCACCGGTGCGAAAGACTCCACCAGTCCCAGCGGCGTCGTTCTTCAGGGAGAAAAAGGATATCTCCGCCTGGAAGGTCCCGCCAGCTCCGCCGCGAAAGTCTTCTTATCGCTCGACGGCGACGAGCGCTGTATTCTGGAAACACCGGACAACGGAAAACTGACCGAGGAAGTGAAGGAATTTGTGAGACAATACAGGGAACAGGACAGGGACGCATGCCGCAAAATGCTGGATCACAGTCTGCTTGTCATGAACATAGTGGAACAATGCCTCAGATAAATCCCTCCATTCAAAAGGGGAGCCCCTGAAAACCAGGGTCTCCCCATCTATACCTCTTCTATCGTCCCGGATAATAACATCGCACTCCCATCTGTTTAAATCTTTCCAGCCACTCATCACCCGGCTTCTCATCCGTCACCACGATATCCATCTCGGACAAACCGGCAATCTGAGAAAACGCGATCTTTCCAAATTTTGTCTTATCCACCGCGATGATCCTGTGCTTTGCCGATTTCATCATAATACGTTTCGGCTGGGCGAACTCCTCATTGCTGTCCGTAAGCCCCCGCTCCAGATCAAAGCCTTTCCCGGAGACGATGGCGATCTCCACATTGTAGGAGTCAAGCGCCTCGATCGCCTTAGCCCCCACCAACGCCAGATAGCCTTCCTTAAGCCTTCCGCCGGAAGAGATAATATCCCAGTCGCTGACATCCGCAAGCTCAATTATGATCTCGATCGAATTGGTGACAAGGGTGATCCGCTCCTTTTGCCTGATCGCCTTCGCGATAAAAACGCTGGTAGTCGAAGCATCTATGGCAATGTGATCTCCGTCCTGTATCATCTCCGCGATCAGCTCGGCAATCTTCTGCTTCCCCGCCACATTCTTTTTCTTCCGGACATTAAAGGGCATATCGATGCTGGTGTTTTCATTGATCACGGCGCCGCCGTAGCTTTTCACCGCCAGACCGTCCTTATCCAGCTTATCCAGATCCCTGCGGATCGTCTCCTCCGATACCCCGTACAGCTGGCTCAGCTCACTGACCACCACCCGCTTCTCTTCCTGCAGCTTCTCCAGTATTAAATTCCGTCGTTCCAGTGCAAGCATACGCCCTCATCCCCCATTAAAGCACCGACTTACAGACCTGCTCATCCGGCTGCGCGATAACCGACGAATCCAGATACATCCCTTTCGGTCCCACCTCCGCAATGGCTCTCTCGATGGCCGCTTCCACCGCCGCCACCTCGCCGGTCAGAAACATATAAGATTTTCCGCACATCCCCTTCGCGATACGCAGTTCGATCAGATCCACGATAGCCGTCTTCGCCGCCACATCCGCCGCCTGAATGATCGCCGCCGCGTCAAAAGTCTCCAGAATGCCGAGCGCTCTCACCTTCTCCAGATGTGTCGTCCCGTAGATGGCCGGAAAGATGGATTCATGGGGATTACCCAGCACAAAACTGTCGATCAGATTTTCGCTGTACTGCGTTGTCGCATTTTTCACCGCCGCATCCACCGCGCTCAGATCCCCCGCTATAATGGCTATATACTTTCCCGGGCAGACTGTCTCCGCCTCGATCAGCTCCACATCGGAAGTCTTTACCATGTTATCTGTCGCAACCACGCCGGAAGAAACCGTCTTAAACTCAATCATTCCAATTGCTCTGCTCATATCCATATCCTCCACGCTTCTCAAGTCTCACCGCAGACTTTTTTCAGTCTCTTCCCCTCTGAATCGTCACTGCGCCGTTATCCGCCGACACCACTTTTCCGCTTATCGGTGCGTGGATCGCCACGCTCAACCCTTTGCCCGGATTCCCCACAACATCCCCGATTTTTACCGTGTCTCCAACCTTCACCGCAAAAACCGCAGGCGCGCCGATATGCTGGCTCATTTTCACCGTCACATTCGGCATATCCACCACCTGATCCTGCAGGGGGGCAGGTACATTGTATCTGGAAAGTCCCAGTCTCGCCTCCAGGCGCATCTCCGGCACCTTGCGATATTCCCTCGATCTCTTCACCGGCGCGGGTTTCACATCCGCCGGCGGTCTCACTCCAGCCTTTTTCAGACCGTCCTTGCACTCCGCGATCAGACTCCTCGGCGCCAGCCCCTGAGGACAGGCATACATCTCACACACGCCGCAGGAACTGCAAAACGAAGTGTTGAGAAACGCCTCGATGTGCTGGAAGTCCTGGTTTGCCGCCGAACGCATAAACAGATGCGGCTCGATCGGATGCCCCAGCGCATGTCTCGGACAGAGATTCGTACAGGTCTCACACTGGCAGCAGGAGGAAGCCGCCCGCTTTAACTCCAGGGATGCCTTGCTCTTTTTCCGCTGTACGATCTGATGATCTTTCGGCAGTACGATGACTGCGTTGGTCGTCTTCGTCACAGGCATATCCGCCTCCCCGATAAATCCCATCATCGGACCGCCGATAAAATACACCGGTTCCTTCGTCGTGACGTTCCCTGCCAGCGCTACCACATCCTCCACTCTGCACCCGATGGGAACTCTGACGGAGAGCGGATGTTCCACCTCCCCCACGACGGACACTACTTTATCTGTGACAGGCGCTCCATATTCCACCGCACGGTATATATTATACATCGTTTCCACGTTGAATACCGCCACGCCGGCCTCTATCGGCAGCCCGCCGGGTCTTATCACCTTGCCGGTTGCCTCATAGATCAATACGACCTCGTCCCCCATCGGATAGGCGCTGTCCAAAAGCTTGATCGAAAGCTTCGGAAACTCTCCAATGTGCTGCTTCAAGGCCTGTATCGTCTCCTTATATTCCCCTTTGATTCCGATAATACCGCTGCCTGCATGAACCGTGTCCGCCACCATGCTGAATGTTTTCATGATCTCATAGGCATGTTCCTTCAAAAGCTGCCTGTGCAGCTTCAACAAAGGTTCGCATTCCGCGCAGTTTAAAAGAATCGTCTCCGCACGTTCATCCAGTTTTGCATATGTGGGAAATCCTGCTCCGCCGGCTCCCACAATGCCGCTCTTTTGCAGCAGTTCCTTTAATTCCTGTAAACCCATAGTTTCCTCCGGCTATCATACCAGTCCGCTGGCATCATCAATAATACCGACAATCGCCGCATCCACAGGCGCACTGTCCAGACCGCATCCGATCCTCGCCGCGCTCCCCTGGGCAACCAGAACATACTCTCCGATACCGGCTCCTATATTGTCGATCGCCACAAACTGATTCATGTGTCCCTTCATCCGTTCCACCGGCTCAACGATCATAAATTTATTTCCTATCAAATTTTCACTTTTTCTTGTGGAAACAATACTTCCCACCACTTTTGCCGCTATCATAGACAAGCCCTCGCTCTGCAGATCCCTCTCCGGCATTTTCCGGAGAGAGACTGCGGATTTTTATTCTATAACCTTCTCTATCCTTTGATGATTCTCACCGTATCACCCTGCGCGATCCTGCTCGCGTTCGCTTCGTCCGTATCGATATGCATTTCCAGCGTAAACGCCTCATTTACACGGATCTTCACATGATGGAAAACCGTTCCCCTCTCGTTATCTGCAACCACCGACACGATATCGCCATCCTTGCAGCCGGACGCCGCCGAATCCGCCGGGGACATATGTATATGGCGCTGCGCCACGATACAGCCCTCATTCAGATACAGCACCCCTTTCGGCCCCACCAGCGCGATCGGCGCGCTGCCTGCCACATTGCCGGATTCCCGGATCGGCGCCTTGATGCCCAGCGTCCTTGCATCCGTCGCAGATATCTCCACCTGGCTCTTGCTGCGGCAAGGGCCAAGGATCCTGACATTCTCAATGGCGCGCAGCTTCAATCCCACGATCGTCACCAGCTCGTTCGACGCAAACTGTCCGCCCATCAGATCCTTTTTCTTTGTCAGATGGTAACCTTCTCCGAATAATGTCTCCACATGCTCCTGTGTCAGATGAACATGCCGGTTGGATACCCCTACAGGAACAAGAAAACCTTTTTCACTTTTCTCCGCTTCCTGCCTGTTCAAGGCCTCAATCACCAATTTTGTAATCAGTTCTACATTATTTGTATCCAATTTGACACCTCTATTCCAGTACCGCATACACCCTCCCAGTACACCGATACCGAAGACTAATTTACAGCCGCCCAGCGTCTGTAAATTGTCTTGTGCACTGTACGGGTGTATGCTGTTTTCCAGTACTTTGCTGCTTTACTTCACCTTTGGCAGAATCATCTCAACATCGTTGTGAGGACGAGGAATTACGTGTGTAGCGATCAGCTCGCCCAATTTGGCAGCGCTGTTTGCCCCTGCTTCCACAGAAGATTTTACAGCTCCCACGTCGCCGCGAACCATAACCGTCACAAGCCCGCTGCCGATCTTCTCGGTACCGATCAGAGTAACGTTAGCCGCCTTACACATAGCATCCGCCGCTTCGATAGACGCTACCAGACCTCTTGTTTCAACCATTCCTAATGCTTCCTGTGCCATAATGAATTTCCTCCTTCATTTTGTTTGATTTACATTTTTTCCATTGCCTCCGCATCCTTGAATCTGCTGGCGGATTTCCGCACCAGTCTCACGATCTCCGGATGGGGGTTTGCGATAATACCCTGTACCGCCGGCTTCTTTATACCGTTTTTCGCGGCCGTTTCAACCGCCTGTGTCACCGCGGACACATCTCCCTGCACGATCAGCGTCACCAGGCGTCCGCCGAGCTTTCGCTCCCAGGTGGCCAGTTCCACGTTCGCTGTCTTGCACATGATGTCCAGTGCGGTCATAGCCGGTACGACACCCTGTATCTCAATAAAGCCGTATGCGTTTCCCATTGATTACTCCTTAAATAGTCGGTAAAATCTTTTCCACATCGTTGTGAGGACGGGGAATAACGTGCTGCGCTACCAGCTCACCCAGTCTGCCTGCCGCAGATGCGCCGGATTCCACCGCTGCCTTTACAGCTCCTACGTCGCCGCGAACCATAACCGTTACGAGCCCGCTGCCGATCTTCTCCGTGCCGATCAGAGATACCTCTGCCGCTTTGGTCATTGCATCTGCCGCCTCGATCGCTGCGGTGAGACCTCTTGTTTCGATCATTCCTAATGCTTCCTGTGCCATAATGAATTTCTCCTTCTTTGTTTTTATGAATTATACGTTATGCGGGAACCTTCGCAATTTTCTGCGAAAATTCCGAAGTATCTGAAACAAATTTGCATCAAAGGGCAAATTTGTTTCATCGTTTATCAAATGCGTTCAGTTTCAGCATTTTGCAGCAATCCGGCGTCGGTCTCGGGATAATGTAACTCTGCACGATCCCCGCGCCGTCCGCGGCCACCTGCTTCGCCGCCTCCATGGCCGCCTCCACGTCTGCCACTGTTCCGCGAAATTTGATAGTTACCAGCAGTGGAACCGGAAGTGCGTCCGCGTTAGCCGGTTTGTTCTTATCGAAGTTTTCCAACGTCACGTCACCCGCCTTACAGCCTGCGTCAGCTGCCAGGAACGCTGTCGTGAGCCCGAACACTTCCAGGATACCGGCGGCTCTCTCGTCTTTCACTTCCTCCAGTCTTTTTTCTTCCATCGCTTATACTCCTGATCTACCTGTTGACGATTGCTATCTTCAACCCTGTCATCGCCAGATTCTTCTCCAGCGCTTCATTGATCTGCTCTAACGGATATCTGTCTGTGATCAGCTCTGACAGCGGAAGTCCGATCGCCTTTGCGCTCTTTAAGAAATCGAAAGTAGTCACATAATCTCTCAGAGTGTATACCCAGGAGCCCACCAGTGTAATCTCCTTCGAGCAGAGGTCAAAGTGCGGATTGATGGTCGCATCGCCGCCGTTGATAAAGAATCCCAGTTCGCAGAGTCCGCCGCCGTTTCTGATGAACTTATAGATATTGGCATGAGCTGCCGGTGAGCCGGTGCACTGGAACGCGAAGTCCGCGGGATGTCCGCCGAACGCCTCCTCCACGCCTTTCGCCAGGTTTTCGACGCCCTTATAGTTCATAAAGTTCACGCTGCCCGCCGCACCGAGACGCTTTGCAAACTCCAGTCTCTGTTCGTTGCCGTCCACCGCGATGATGTTCACCATACCCATGGTCTTCAGGATCGCGATACAGATCAGGCCGATGGGGCCGCATCCCTGTACCACCACGCGGCTGTTGAAACGGAGAATGCCTGTCGTCTTCGCTCTCTCCACCGCATGGATCAGCACTGCGCAGGGCTCGATCAAAATACGGGAATCCAGATCAAGATCGCTCACATTGAAGAACGTGGAACCGAGCGCTCCTCTGATCAGGATGTACTCCCCAAACCAGCCGTTAAAGTTGGAAGCGTCCTCCGCCAACAGGCCGTATACGTCAGCTCCGCCGACATTCTGCTTGTTTAAATCATACATTGTGATATCCGGGTTGTCCTTGAAGATCATGCAGGTCACGATCTTATCGCCGACTTTTACATCCTTGCCTGCACTGTCTTTCTTTACATTTTTACCCATCTTTACGATCTCGCCGGTTCCCTCATGTCCCAGTGCCACAGGAATCAGGCCGAAAGGATCGTTTTTATATTCATGAGCATCCGTACCGCATACGCCGCAGCCTTCCACTTTCACCAGCATATCGTCATCGCCCACCTCGGGAATCGGATACTCCCTGATGTCAAAGTGCTTTAATGCCGTGAGGACAGCCACTTTTCCCGTCTTAGGGATATTTCCCGACGCGGGAGCTGCCGCAGGCGCAGCGCTTCTGACACTGCCGTCCGTCATGCTGGCAAGTACCTGTCTGACGATCTGCTCAACATCATTTGAATTTACTGCCATGTTGTTACCTCCTGTTTTTACCTTATGCACAGATTATCCGTCATCACGCAGCGTCTCTTCTTTGTAAAGCTGCTCGCGCTGGTCAGTCCCTCGCCTGTCCTGCTGGCGATCGTGAAGGTACAGATACTCTCGCCGCCAAAGCCCAGGGCCGCATAGGAAGGCCCGTTCTTTACAAGGATCGCCGTGTCGATCGCCTTCGCGTATTTCGTGATCCGGTCTACATTCTTAGAATGAATATGTGCCGAATGACGGTTGCCGTGCTCAAGCCATACCGCTTTCTCCACCGCGTCGTCAAAGTCCTTCGCCGGAACGATACCAAGGATCGGCATCATCAGTTCCTCCGTGATCAGCGGATGCTCTTTCTCCCCGACAAATGTGATGCAGCGGATATTGTCCGGCACATCCACACCGATCATAGCGAGCAGCGCTTTCGCGGAACGTCCCACACACTTTCTGTTGAGGGAGCCCTTCGGTGTGATCACCGTGGCCGCCAGCTTATCCTGCTCCTCCCTGGAAGCCAGATAACAGCCCTGTTCGTTTACCATGTAGTGCAGCAGTTCGTCGATAATGCTCTCCACCGCCACGATCTCTTTCTCCGCGATACAGGGAAGGTTGTTGTCGAACGTACAGCCGTTCACAACATCCGCAGCCGCTTTTCTGATATCGGCCGTCTCATCGATCAGGGCGGGCGGGTTGCCTGCGCCTGCGCCGATGCCGCGTCTGCCGGAGGATAAGACCGCCGTCACAACACCCGGCCCGCCGGTCGCCGCAATAAGCTGGATCGCCGGATGGTGCATCATGATGTCGCTGGTCGCTAACGTCGGGTTTTCCACCGTACATGCCACATTGTCCGGGCCGCCGGCCTCCAGAGAAGCTTCATTTACCATATTGATCGCGTACATTGTCGTCTTTTTCGCCTGAGGATGCGGGTTGAATACCACAGTATTGCCGCCTGCGATCATCCCCATCGCGTTGCAGATCACTGTCTCGGAGGGGTTCGTGCTGGGTGTGATCGCACCGATCACGCCAAACGGCCCCATCTCCACAAGGGTGAGTCCCCTGTCTCCCGAGTACGCCTCTGTTGTGATATCTTCTGTGCCGGGAACCTTGTCTGCCACAAGATGGTGTTTCAGTATCTTGTGGGGCACGTTGCCCATCCCCGTCTCATCCACTCCCATCCTCGCAAGGATCTCCGCATTTTCATGTGTCTTTTTTCGGATGTTGGAGATAATCTTCTCTCTCTGATCCATGGACAGATTTCTGACAACCTTCTGGGCCTTCTGGGCAGCCGCGATGGCTTCATTCATATCCGTGAATATGCCACGCTTTCCCGAAGCGCTGTCCGCTATCTGCATCTTTGCCATAACTTCTGATACAATATCCTGTACCATGCTTTCACTTATAGGCACGCTGTTACCTCCTTTAAGATATCCTTTCCGTATGCCGCGAGAGCTGCATCCTGCTCGGCCGAGCCGCCGCTTACCCCCAGCGCTCCGATCATCCTGCCCCCCGCGTACAGCGGTTCGCCGCCGCCGAAGATCACGATCTTTCCCTCGTTGGTGAACTGGATCCCGTACAGGGACTCACCCGGCTGCGCCAGCTTCCCCAGCGTCTCCGTGGACATTTTAAATGCCGCGCAGGTGTAGGTCTTGTTCAGCGCCACATCGTAACTTCCGATATAGGCGCCGTCCATACACTGCACCGCCACGGGTCTCCCCGCCTTGTCCGACACCGCCGCCACCACGGATATTCCCATCTCCTGCGCCTTTTCGTGCACCTTTTTTATCAGCGCGTTGGCGGTTTTCAGGTTCATATCCTGCAGAGCAGCCTCTCCGTTCAGATAGGACTCTATTGTCTGTTTGATAAGTTCTTCCTGGTTCATAAAATTATAAACCCAACTGCTGCATCACTTTCTTTGTGATCTCAGCTACCACTTCAGGGCTTGCGGACTTCGCTATGGAAGATACGGAGCCTGTGCCGTTGTCATTGCTTCCATGGCAGCCACAGTTATGGCAGTTCTTGGTATCCTTGTTCATGCAGAGATTCGCGGGATGTTTTCCGGGAAGTCCCATCTTTCTTCTGATCTCATACAGTTTCTCGATCGTATTCTTATCGAACTCCTTCGGACCGCCCAGCATTTTGGACTTGTACAGAAGTTCCGCATAGAACTCTACGGATTCCATCTTATGATAAGCAGCAAGAAGGTCAGTGCTCCATGTCAGTGCTCCATGGCTCTCCAGCAGAACCGCATCATAGTAAGGAAGATATTTTTCCACATTGTCAGGGATCTCCATTGTGGAAGGCGTGCCGTACTCAGCGATAGGCACGCAGCCGAGAGCGATAACCGCCTCCGGCATGATCGGCTGTGTCAGCGGAATACCTGCAATCGCAAAAGAGGTAGCAAAAGTGGGATGCGCATGTACAACAGCTCCCACGTCCGGTCTCTTCGCATAAACCCTCATGTGCATCTTGATCTCGGAAGAAGGCTTGAATCCCTTGTTCGCCTGGATCACATTGCCGTTCTCGTCCACTTTACAGATATACTCCGGTGTCATAAACCCCTTGGAAACACCGGTCGGTGTGCAGAGAAATTCGTGGTCGTTCAGCTTTACGGAAATGTTGCCGTCATTCGCAGCAACCATGTTTCTGTTGTAGATCCTCTTCCCGATGTCACAAATCTGTTTTTTGATTTCAAATTCGTTCTGCATAAAAATCTTTCCTCCTTGATTTTAGTCGATTTTGTTGCTTTATGTCCTCAGTATAAAGGTTATTCGCAACAAAGTCAACGTATTTTTGTGTTGTTTTTGTTGGTTTTATATTCCCATGTGAATTTCCATGACTCGGATTTTCTCAGGCGGTGCTTTTCAGCTCCCGGGAAAATCTTCTTCCATTTGCCAGGGCAGCACATCCCCCTCCTCCGCAAGATACTCCAAAATCTCCGGAATGCCCTCCCCCGTTTTGGAATCCACATAAAAAATCTTCTTACACCCTGTCAGGCGAAGCCATCTCTTTGCCCGCTCCACATTCGCTTTCCCGTCGTTTATCTTCGTCACGATCCCCACCGTGTCCCGGTTCGTCATACTGGTGATACAGGGAGGATACAGAGAGTAGGGTTCCGTCGCCGCAAGCAGCAGTCCCACCACCTGGGCTTCGTACGTGTAGAGCGCCAGCGCCCTTCCGAGGTGCGCCGTCTGGGCGTACTCCCCGGGCGTATCGATGATCACGTCAAAATTGTTGACATACTGGGTCTTGTGATACTGTATCTTTTCCCCTTTCAGCGCCTGGGTCAATGTCGTCTTTCCCGCTTCGCTTCTTCCTATTAATATAATCTTCTTCATGTCCTTGTGATGTCGCAGATCGTATAGCGCAGCGTTTCATCCGCATAACTCAGGATCGCCTGCACGGATGCTTCCACTTCGGACACCGTGCCGGTGATGATCAGAGAGCCGCTGAACCGGTCCACGAACCCCAGCTCGATTCCCGACGCTTTCATCGCGATATCCGCGATAATGATCGCTGTCTCCGCCGGCGACACCGTCAGCACGCCGATAGCCGATTTCGCGTAATCCAACGCCGGGTCCAGTCCCAGTTTCTCATATAAAATGCGGTCCGGATTCGCTATGATGTGCGCCAGTGTGATCTGCTTACCGGGCACCAGCTCCTGTACGATACGCTGCTTCGCCTCCGCGGTTAAATTGTCTATGTAGCTCATCTTATGACCTGTGCCTTTCCTTGCGCTAACCGCCGATCTGACAGTACAGCGAAGAGTTCTGCTGCACCACCTGCCGCAGCATCTCCATATACGCATTGTCCGGCGGCAGTATGCCGTCCATCTCGTAATCTCTGCCGAGCCCTGTGTACTTATCCTGCCCCAGTCTGTGGTAGGGAAGCAGGTGTATCTTCTTCACCCCCGGCAGTTTGTCCGCAAACTGCGCGATCGCTCTGATCTCCTCGGGCTTGTCGTTGAAAGTCGGTATCACAGGCACCCGGATATCCAGTCTGGTCTGTCCGGACTCGGCCACTTTTCTTGCATTCTCCAGCATCAGCTCATTGCTTCTCCCGGTAAAGCGTTTATGCTTTTCCGGATCGATATGCTTGATGTCCATCAGATAATTGTCCAGATAAGGCAGGAGCATCTCGATCTTCTCGTAGGGCAATCCAGCCATGCTCTCCATCGCCGTGTTCATGCCCCGCGCTTTCGCGGCGTGGAGCAGATCCCTTGCAAACTCCGCCTGGCAGAGACTCTCGCCGCCGGAAAGGGTAAGGCCCCCGCCGGAACGCCGGTAATAAGGCTCATCCTTCACCACCGTCTCCATCACTTCTTCCACCGTCACGTCCCTGCCGATGATCTTCGGCTTTCCCTGCACAATCATCGTCTGAATCTGATACTCCTGGGATTCCGGATTACAGCACCATTTGCACCGGAGCACGCAGCCCTTCAAAAAAACAATGGTGCGGATCCCCTTCCCGTCATGGATCGAGTAGCGCTGGATATCAAAGATTCTTCCTTTTGTGTGGAGATATTCCATTTCCATAATATTGTCTCCATTTACCTTTTCCTGTTAAAAGCCCTGTTCCGTTCTGGCGATGATGTCATCCTGCAGAGATCTGGACAATGTGGTGAACAGCGCGCTGTACCCCGCCACCCGGACTACCAGGTGTTTATAATTTTCCGGATGCTGCTGCGCATCCAACAGCGTCTCCCTGGATACCACGTTAAACTGCATGTGCATGCCTTTCTGATCAAAGTAGGAACGGATCAGGGAAACAAAGTTGTTCAGCCCCTCCTCGCCGCTGAGCGCGGAAGGATGGAATTTCTGATTGAAGAGAGTCCCGTTGCTGGCGATGCCGTGATCCAGTTTCGCCACCGAATTCGCCGCCGCCGTGGGACCGTGCACATCCTTTCCGGAGGAGGGTGATACGCCGTCCGCCACCGGTCTGTGCGCCAGTCTTCCGTCCGGCGTCGCCCCGGTCTGGCCGCCCAGAGGTACGTTCGCCGATACCGGATACACGCCCGCCTGGAACATGCCGCCTCTGGGATTTTTGTATTTCTCCACCGGCCTTGTGTAAGTATAGGCCGCATCCCTCGCCAGATCGTCCACATCCTCGATGTCGTTGCCGAACTTAGGCAGCTCGTCTATCATATCGTACAGGTTGTCGCACATCGCCTGGTCCGCATCGGAAAGTTTCGTATCCATAATCGTCTTCGCAATCGCCGCGATATCCTCGTCGGAAACGTTCCTGCCCGCCTGTTTCAGCTCCTTCACGATCTGCGCCGTCATCTCCGCCACGGTGATCTCGTCGAAGCCCTTGCCGTAGTTCAACGCCAGCGCCCGCTTGAAGTCGCCCAGCGTCGCTTTCTTTTCATCGAACACCAGCCTCTTTATCGCGTACAGGGAGTCCGCCACGTTCGCGATGCCGAAGCCCTGAGGTCCCGTAAAGTTGTAGACTGCTCCGCCCTCCTGCAGACACATCCCCCTAGCCATACAGTCGTCCACCATACAGGACTCGAAGGGCAGCGGGCACCGCTCCATGTGCGCCTGATCGATGGCGTTGTCCGCATTGACCAGCAGGGATATCTGATATTCCATCTGTCTTTTGTAGGCGTCGTAGAACTCGTCAAAGGTCTTAAAGCTCTCCACATCGCCGGTCTGGACGCTTGCCAGTTCCCCCTTGTCGTACCCGTTGGTAAACACAAACTCCAGCGGGCGGCACATATTGAAGAACGCCGCGTCGTGCCAGCCTTCGGTTTTTCCGGCTTTCTGCGGTTCCACACAGCCGATGATGTTGTAGGTTCTGGCGTCCTCCAGCGTCAGCCCTCTGCTCATCAGAGCCGGGATGATCACCTCGTCATTGTAGTAAGCCGGCAGGCCAATACCCGTTCTGGTCAGCTCCGCTGCATGGATCAGCAGATCCTGCGGCGAACCGTTCCACACCCGGATGGACAAGGACGGCTGCGGCAAAAAGACATGCATCGAACAGGTGATGCACATAAAGGACAGATCGTTGGTCACATCCTGTCCGTTCTCGTCCTGTCCGCCGACGATCAGATTCTGGAACAGACTGTAGCCAGCGAAGCCTTCCGCGCTCGCCGCGTCACGGCACTTGTTCAGGTCGTTCAGCTTCACCCAGATGCAGTCCATCAGTTCCTGCGCAAACTCCCTGGTGATCGCTCCCCTGTCCAGATCTTTCCTGAAGTAGGGATACATATACTGATCAAAGCGCCCCGGCGAGATCGAATGCCCGCTGGACTCCAGCTGCAGAAGCTGCTGCACGAACCAGAAGCTCTGACACGCCTCATGGAAATTTTCCGCGCCCTTTGCCGGCACTCTGGCGCAATTTGCGGAGATTTTAAGCAGTTCCGCTTTTCTCTGCGGATCGCTGCATCTTCCCGCCATCTCGGCAGCCAGCTTCGCATAGCGCTCCGCGTAGCGGATCACCGCCTTACAGCTGATGATCACTGCCTGCAGGAAACGGGAACGCTTCGCGTAATCGCCGTCCCCCACCTTACAGTCCGCAAGATATTTCTCCGCGATCTCGATGATCCCCTCGAATCCGATCGCCAGCACCTGCTCATACTTCACCGTGATATGTCCCACGCCGTTGTAGAAATAGTTCCCCGGCGTGAACACATTGTGTGCCATCGCCGTCAGGGTTTCGGGCGCCATGTACGCGGTGGCAAGTTCGCTGGTCGTCTTCCCTTTCCAATACCGATTCGCCTCATGCAGCTTTTTCTTTGTCTCGTCAGAGATATAGAACGGATCCGCAGCTCTCGTCGCCACGGTCTCAAACTCAGCCTCCAGCCACTCCCAGGAAAATTCCGGGTAGGTCTGGCAGCCTCTGGGCGCGATCGTCGTCGAGCCCACAATCAGCTCTTCATCCCGAATGATGATCGGGATGTTGTCCAGAATATGCTCAAACGCTTTCGCGCGCCTGATGACCATCGGCTCATTTTCCGTCTGCTGGTAGGACTCTGTGATCAGCACGGCTCTCGAAGCTTCAATTTCCGGCATTTTAGCATACAGATGCTCCACTAATCTGGTAATTCTGTCGCTTTTCGGAATTGCCTTCGAATAGTATTTCATTTTCTGCTTCCTCCTTTTCTTTGATATTATTTCAAACTTGTCCTAATTATACGCTTTACAGCACCCAAAGTCAATAAAATAGTCATGCTTTCTTGAACGTTTTTTTGGTTTTTGTTGTTATTTTTATTGACAAACCACAGATTCGGGCGCATACTAATACTGAGGGAAATCATAATGATCCAATTTGATGTACATACCCACTCCATCTCCAGCGGCCATGGCACCGCCTGTACCATAGCGGATATGGCAAAGGCAGCAAAAAAGCAGGGACTTTCCCTGCTTGGTATCTCAGATCACGGTCCCGCCACACTTTGCGCGGGTACCCCCTCTTATTTTAAGAATCTGCAGATGGCGCCGAAGATGCGCTGCGGAGTGAGAATGCTTTACGGCGTGGAACTGAATATCCTGGATTATTCCGGCAGAGTCGATCTCGAACGCAGTGTCTTAAGCGGCATGGACTATGCCGTTATCAGCATGCACACCAAAAATATAAAACCCGGCAGCGTGCTGGAAAATACCAACGCCTACATCGGCGCCATGGACCAGCCGAAGGTCCGCATCGTCGGCCACTGTGACGATGTGAAGTTTCCCGTGGATTACAGGGCGCTGGCAGAAGCTGCCGCTGCCCATCATGTAATGATGGAGATCAACAACGCCTCCATTATGCCGGGCGGTTACCGCGGCAATACGATCGAAAACAATATCCAAATGCTCTGTCAGTGCATGCGCTACGAAGTGCCTGTGCTGCTCTCCAGCGACAGCCATGGCCCGAAGGACGTCGGAAATGTAAAAGGATCCGAGATTCTCCTGGATGCCTGCCGGGAAGTGCTGGGCTTTCCCGACTGGCTTGTGATGAGTTATGATGCAGAACGGTTTCTTCAGTATATCGGAGTCATGTGAGTTTACCGCATCTCGCATATTCCCCGATCTGCCTATTCATCACCGCTTTCACATCATCTCCGCACACATACGCATACATCCACTCCACAGTCCTTTTCAGCATTTCCGCTTTTCCCCACACCGGATTCCAGCCAAACACTGTCTTCATTCTGGAACAGTCCAGTTTTAAGTATCCCGCCTCATGAACCGCATTCTCCTGCTTTTCCTGTCTCCAGTGAACCTCTTTCCCCGAAATCTCTTTCCAGCAGCCGCAGAATCCTTCCACCAGATCTTTCGTGGACAGACACGTCTCCAGATCCGGACCTATATTATAGTTCCCGGCAAATCTGCCGTCCTGATACTGTTTCTGCGCGATCAGCAGATAGGCAAAGACCGGCTCCAGCACATGCTGATAGGGTCTCACCGAGTACGGATTGCGCACTACAATATCCTGCCCGGCCTCCACCGCCCGCAGGCAATCCGGCACGATCCTGTCCTTCGCGAAGTCGCCGCCTCCGATGACATTCCCTGCCCTCGCCGTGGATATCGCCGCCCCGTCCGCAAAAAAAGAATTTTTGTAGCTTTCCGTCACGAGCTCCGAGCAGGATTTGCTGTTGGAATATGGGTCAAACCCGTTCAACTCTTCGTTCTCCCGATAGCCCCACTCCCACTCTCTGTTCTTATAGACTTTATCCGTCGTCACATTGACAAAGGATCTCACGGAGTCCGTCAGGCGCATACATTCCAGCACATTTACTGTCCCCATCACATTGACGTCATATGTATACACCGGATTCTTGTAGGATTCCCTCACAAGAGGCTGCGCCGCCATATGGATCACGATCTCCGGGCGTACCTCCTTAAATCCTTTCTTCAGATGCTCCAGATCCCGGATGTCCCCTTTTATCGACCTCATATCGCGTTCTGCGCCGACCAGATCAAACAGACCGGGCACTGTCGGCGGCTCCAGCGCATAGCCGGTGACCTCCGCTCCCATCTCAAGCAGCACCCTGCACATCCAGGTTCCCTTAAAACCGGTATGGCCGGTCAGCAATACCTTTTTTCCTTTATAAAAGTCTCCGCTCAAGTTCATTTTTATGATCTCCTCCGGTTATCTTTTCTCGCCTGCGGCGCGTTCAGACCACTGCCTCCAGTATCCTCTCCGCCATATCTTCGAGCATCTCTCTGCGCATTCCAGGATAGACCCCGATCCAGAAGGAATGCTCCATAATAAGATCCGTGTTGGAAAGACTTCCGACAATACGATAGCCCTCTCCCGCCTTTCTCATCTGATCAAAGCAGGGCTGCTTTGTCAGGTTGCCCGCAAACAGCATTCTGGTCTGTATGCCATTCTCCTCCAGATGCCGCACCACCTTATTTTTCAGTCCCTCCTCTTTACAGGTTATCATAAACCCAAACCAGCTGGGATCCGAATCCTCATTCGCACACGGCAGAATCAGCTTATCCTGCGCGGTCTCCAGGCGCTTGTGAAGATATGCAAAATTTTCCTTCCTCGCCCGCACAAAATCCGGCAGCTTCTCGAGCTGCGCGCAGCCCACCGCCGCCTGCATATCCGTAATTTTCAGGTTATAGCCAAAATGGGAATAGACATATTTATGGTCATATCCGAGCGGAAGTTCTCCATATTGCCTGTCGAACCGATGCCCGCACATATTGTCTCTTCCGGGCGAACAGATACAGTCTCTCCCCCAATCCCGCATGGAGCGCAGGATCCTGGCCAACAGCGCATCATTCGTGTACACCGCTCCGCCTTCCCCCATCGTCATATGATGCGGCGGATAAAAGCTGGATGTCCCGATATCCCCTATAGTCCCGGTAAATTTCCACTCCCCGTTCATCCGGTACTTACTGCCCAGCGCATCACAGTTGTCCTCGATCAGCCAGAGCCCGTGTCTGTCACAAAACTCTTTTACCGCTTTCAGATCAAACGGATTTCCCAAAGTATGAGCGATCATCACGGCTTTCGTTTTATCGCTGAATGCCTCCTCCAGCATAGAGATGTCTATATCATACTGCGGGATCGTCACGTCCACAAATACCGGCACCGCTCCATACTGCAATATCGGCGTCACTGTCGTGGGAAATCCAGCCGCCACCGTGATGACCTCATCCCCCGGCAGAACCTGCCTCTCTTCCAGAAGCGGAGAGGTCAGCGCCATAAACGCCAGAAGGTTGGCTGAGGAGCCGGAATTCACGGCATGGCAATGCCTCACCTGCAGATAATCCGCCAGCCCTTTCTCAAACTGCTCCGCATATTTCCCGGCGGTCAGCCAGAAATCCAGAGACGCATCCACCAGATTTTCCATTTCCTCTTCGTCATAGATTCGTCCCGCATACGGTATCCTGTCCCCGGTCCGGTATTCCTTTTTTCCGTGATACTTTTTACAGTACTCTCTTACCTGCCCCAGTATTTCTTTTCTCGCTTCCTGTTCACTCCTGTTTTCAAACATTTCTCTGCTCTCCTGTTTATCTTTTCAAAATACTTTTCCACATATTCCTATTATACTGCCGGCTTTCGGAACATATCGAAAAATCTATGCGCTTCCTTCTCCGATACATCCAATTTATTCCGCAGCCTTTTCAGGACCTCTTCTTCCGAGAGCTGAAACTCATAACCGCTTTCTACGATTTCTTCCGCTCTGCCTTCCAATCTTCCTTCTATCCTTCCCTCGCTTCTGCCCTCTAATCTTCCCTCTATCTTCCCCTCTTCTTTCATATCCTCAAATGCTTTGCACATACTGAATTCTCCCCTCTCGAATCTCCCGGCTTCCACACCCGGTATCTTTTTTATATTAGTCAGCTTCGTCAGCAGGATTTTCGCCTGACTGCTCAGCTCCTCGTACTGTTCTCTGTTCGCCTCCATTTTTTCTTTCAATAATTCCTTTTCGCCGGAATATCTCAAAAACTCAAAAAATGGTTTCAGTTCCGAATGAAACTGTTCGAAATTATCATGCTCATGAAAGTCAAACAGGTTCAAGTGATAATCCGATATATACGGCATGACCTGTTTCTCCTTGCCTTTCATATCCAGCAGCTCAAAGAGCGTCCTTGCACCGTCCCACGGTTTTTCTCTCCCATAATAGATGACGATCGTAATCAGCGGGATAAACTTATCTTCTTTCCGCATGCCGGAAAGAAATTCATCCGATGTCACGTTCTCTCTCTCTGCTTCCATTTTTTCTCTCAGCTTTTTCCACTGCTTATCATAAGCCATGCTCTCCGTCAGCATAGCCCGCGTCACCATTCGGTAATCTACCCTCGTCTGGTTTTCCACTGCCAGAACCGCAAGCACCATGCCGTTCCACAGCCGTACCTTATCCCGGATCGTCTTTTTGACATTATCTCCTGATATACTTCTCAGCTCTCCGTCCTGCTCACTCAGCTCATGCGCTTTTACGACCTGCCTGCCCTGATACAGAACTCCGTTTACCAGATCCGCGAAAATCTCCCCATTCTCCAGATAATCGCTCTCATAGACATCTGCTTTGCCCATATTTTTCCTCCCTTATGCTGTTTTTTTCATATAAGGGAGTCTTTTGATCTCACGAATGTGATAAGAAAAATAGAAATATCAGAAGTTCCCAGATATGTATTTATATACTACTATGAGCAGGAGCGTTTTGCAAGTGATTTTGTGAGCTTTTTCACCTCGGCTTCATCGAATAAAAATTTCTCCAGTTTCGTCTTTTGAAATAAAAGCACGGATTTCAGATGAAGCCAGACAGTGAAATTTCCCAAAGAAAACGGGGCTGTCGCTTTAACGAATGGAAATTCGTGAAGCGGCAGCTTCATTTTTGCTGTTTTTATATGTGATTTCAAGGAAAAACTCCAAATTATTCTGTTATTCTATAAAAAGAGCATACTTTAATAAGCCATTCCGCATGGATTGAATGTCTGTTTTAAGATGTTTAAAATCAAGCGATTTTTACTGGAAACAAATGAGTCCCAGTCCTGCCTTTTTGAATCTTATTATGGAGCTTGTTTATGTTCATCGCCATGGCGAGCAGTATACTTTCCGCAAGCACATTTGACGTTCCTTTGCTTACGTATCTCCGAAACAGCATGTCCTGTTTTAAATACCCGAATGAGCCTTCCGACTGGATTCTCCGGTTTATCCTGAAAACAATGCCTTCCTCAGTAAAGATCCGTTTCAAATCTTCTTGTCTGTATTTTAGAAATGTTCTGGCAACCTGAAGTGTTTTTGTCCTTTCTTCCAACGGCGTTTTACAATTGTTGCCCTTGATACATTCAGCTTTATACGGGCATCCGTTGCAGTCCTCACATTTGTAAATCGTTTTTTCACTTACATAACCTGTTTTGCTTTTGGAATGCCTCACATGGTCTGGCGTCAGCCTTTTCGCATTCCGACAGGTATAGACATCCGATTCCGCATCATACTCCATATTTTCTGTTTTTCCTATGTCATTCCTGTACCTGCGTGTTTTTGAAATCTCATAGTTGGCGGGCTTTATATAGGAAAGCTGCCCGTTTTCTTCAAGGAACACATAGTTTTCTTCACTTTCATATCCGGCATCCGTGGTTATGTTTTTATATTTAAATTCCAAATGTTCTTCCGCATCTTTTAAAAAAGGGATTAATGTTGTTGCATCTGTCGGCTGTGAACCTATGGTAAGCCATGTAATATATTCGGAATCTACTCCATGCTGGAGATTATATGCCGGTTTTAACTGTCCGTTTCCCATGGCATCCTCTTTCATTCTCATAAAAGTGGCATGGTGGTCTGTCCTGGAATAACTGTTCCGTTCGCCGCAGATATGTATTTGATGATTATATTTTTTGAATCGGAACAGATAATCTTCGAGGGTTTCCATGCTCTTTTGAAGCGGTGTTTTTCTTTTCCCAATGCCATGAACAAAGACCACGTTTTCACTTTGTTTAAGGGCATAAAGCTTCTTGCGGAGTTTCTTTACATGCTTCATCTTTACGGTGTCGCCATAAACAATCTTTAAATCATAGAGCTGTTCGCACTCCGCCACAAAATCAGCAAGTTTTATCGGAAGCTTTGTCTGATTTTTGGTTACGGCCTTCTTCCAGACAAAAGTGTATTTGTTTGCGGCTGCTTCAATTTTTGTGCCGTCAATGAAAACGGTTTCGCCTGAAATTTCTCCCAAGTCAAAAAGCGCATTGGACATTTCGGCAAGAATGCGCTTGGGGCATGGAGCAAAATGAATGCTCCGGAACCGTGCGAATGTTGCATGATCCGGGGCGGATGCGCCTTCCAGAAGAAACATAAAATTAATATCCCTTTTACAGTTTAACTCCATGGAACGGGAAGAATAATCCCCATTCATGTAAGAGTAAAGCACAATCTTAAGAAGTGTTCTTGGGGATACTGAATTTATTCTTTCATAAGTAGAATATAAGTCAGTCAAATCCATTGCCTCCACAAACTGACTGAGTAACCGCACAGAATCATCTTCCGGAATAATGGTTTCAATATTTAGCGGAAGTTTTAATTGATATCCGCTTTGATTTAGGCTATAATTTTCTGTAAATTAATGTGTTTGGCCATACATTAATTTTACACCAACTGCCGGATACTTTCGAGGTCTGGCAGTTATTTTTTGCATGGAAAAGGAGCTGCGCACTAATTACTTAGTGCGACAGCCCCACAATTGACCGAATTGACCGGCAAAGACAGATCTGTTAAAACCGTTAAGCATTTGTACCTCTCTCTAATTCCTTTCTGAAATTCTTGAATTCCTTATCATCCTGCAAAATTTCTTCCCATTCCTCCAGTTCTTTCTCCGCCTGCTCATAGCTTCCGCATCGTATCAAATTTTTGATCAAAATTTTTTCATATTGCACATATTCTTCCGTATTATTCAATATAGCCGCCAGGGTCTGAGCCAAGGTAACCGGAAATGTCTCTTCAACATCATCAGATAAAAATCTTCTCATTATCTTAGCCGCACCGTCATAATCACATACGGCAACCGCTGACATAAGCTGTGGTATTTTATACATATACCAGAGTAGTTCCTCGTCCGTCACCAGCTTGGAAATATCAGCATTAAACTCCTCATAAACTGCCATCAACTCCGAAATATTTTCTGGTGTGTAGGCAGTTTCCTGCCCCTCCATCCAGGAAAACAGGCTCTGTAAAAATTCATTTTTCTTTTCCTGTGTCTCTCCAAACACTGACAAGTCATCCCGAAACATCTCTTGGGTAACTTTTTCAGCCATGATATCCCTTAAAGTCCGCAGTTTGCTTCCCAGCTCCAGCTGAGCGCCAAATAACACGTCCACAGTATCCATTATCGCATTAAAATATACTGAATAGAGATATTTTTGATTACGCTCCGATATTCTTCCGCAGGTTTTCATCAAAAACTCTCTGCCTTTTTCATACAGTAGAATATCATCCCCTGTTCGTTTCGGATTCCATCGATACGAATAAGACTTTATCGAAATGGAATAATTATGTAGTACTTTTCTTTTGACTCCAATTCTTTCGACAGCTTTTGCACTTTCCAGCACATTTATCGTATCTCCGCCATACGTGGGAAACCACTCCGGAAGGCAAATCTCAAAGCGTGCCCCGGCCGCCTTTGCAGAATACAACTTTCCCCAGCCCTGCCGGAAATTCCAGTAAATATAGGGAAACATAACCTCCAAGCTTTCTGCGGTTTTTATGACGACATCCTGAGGCAATACACGTTCATATAAAAAACTGCCGGTTTTTCCATCCACAAAAGCAGTGCCGCACGCTGCCATTTCCAAATCATTTTCTTCCATAAAATGCAGCATCTCCTCAAAAAAATCCGGCTCATATGTGTCATCTGCATCCAATATACAGAAATAGTCTCCTTGCGGAATCCTCTTAGGCAAATTCCAGAAATCCGGATTTTCATCATATTCCCTGTTTACCTTATTATAAAATGGGATTATCCTGTTATCAGATTCTGCATATTTTCGAACAATCTCTCCCGTCTTATCACTGGAACCATGATCCATCAAATAGTATTTAAAATTTCCATATGTTTGCCCTAATACGCTTTTTATGGTACGCTCCAATGTCTTTTCCGCATTATAAGCACTTGTTCTAATATAAATCATTCCTCGGTTCTCCTAATCACTTTTTTCAGAAATAATCCTGTTTCTAAAACTTACATTTTACTCCAAAACTTCTAAGCAGGCAAATTTTAAGTCATTAAACTGGAAATGATACTGATAATTTTCTATTATTTCATCATCAGATATTGTATACTCATTTTGTGGATGCATTTCAGCAGTCTCAGAAATAATCACCAGCCCAGTCCCATATATCTTACGCAGATCACTTGTCATAATAATATCAATATCATCGAATTTTTTTGATTTACGCAAACCGTGCACCTGCAATACAGCTCCCCCCACAACGCACACTTTTTCTCTCGGAATTCGATTTTCCTTCAATACACTTTTCAAGCTTTCCAGCCGGTCCAAAAGCTCTTTATCCTCAATCAAAACTCCTTTTTTTTCATATTCTTTTGTCGTTTCTGAAACATACTCAAAAGGGTCAAGCAACTCTAACTGCTTCGGGAAAAAACACATTGGATTCGGATATATCTTTACTGGTTTTACCGGAACAATTATTTTACTTTCAGGCACCCCCATCTCCTGCAATTGTTTCTTTATTGCATCAACTGCCTTATAAACACCTATTGCTATAAAATCATACTGAACTTCTGCAACAATCTTAGGATCACATATTGGGCAATTATCTAAACTGCCCCCCCACTTCAAACTATCATTATCCAGAAAACCAATAATTGTATTTTTTTCCTTTTCTATTACTTCCTTTGCCTTCACCCCGACTCCGCCGGCCCCGAATACATACCCTTTCTTCAATGTCCTCTCCCTTTCATCTATCTTTTCAGCCAATAGCCTTCAACCTGCCTGCAATCCCAAACTGTGAGAAACAATTTTTCGCAAATTGTAAATCCTAATTCCAGACAATTCTGCAAATAGTCTTCTTCCTCTCTCCAATTAATTAAAAAGATTTGTGCCGCTTCTCTAAATACATCCGGCTTTAAGCGATGTCCTATCCTGGAATCCATAATCAACATCGTATACTCTTTATCCGTCTGTTCTTCTGTATTGCCTTCTTCCAAAAGAATGTCCAACATTTTTTCCATATCCGTAAAAGATTCCACATTTGAGCCTTCCACAGAACTTGCCGAAAATCCGTTCATTGCCAGATATCTCCGCATGCACCCCGCATCCAACAGCGCACATCCAATCTGTTCCTTTTCTAAACTCTTTTTATATCCTCCCTTATCTATAAAACAAATGCTGCCATCATATTTTCGATTTTTTTTGTATAACTGTTTTAGCACAATATTTATTACTTTTGTACAAAACACGTGAATATACTCCGTATATCTTGCAGATACATCCGCAAGATACGGATGAGGTATCGGTATTTCCAATATATCTATTTCCTTTTTTTCCAAATACATTATAATACCCTGATAAATTTTCTCATTTATCCATGACTGATAATCTTTCATCGACATATTAACCGGCACAAAATGATAACCATGTGCAATAAGAAATGCCACTCTATTTCTCCCACTAGAAGACATATAAAACGCGCCATTATTTCCTCTGCATACCGTCGGCGCATTTCTGACAAAAAAATCTCTGTCTGTTTCCATCATTCTCTGCATCTCGACAAAAACATTATATCGGGAACGAATCAGACTTAATTTCAATCCTTCGTTATACTCTATCCCATTTTTCTTTACCCATTCCATAGAATAACAGATAAAATTATCTATGACCCCATTTACCTCCTCCTCGGATTTATATTGCCCCATAAATAGCTGATACAGCTCCACCAGAGGGAAAAAAGCGGACATGGATATACGGCCGTAAGCATCCTGAAAATCATTATAATTATAAATCAGTTCCTCGGGAAGCCACACTAAAACACTTTCATCACGTGTCTCAATAATTAATTTATTTCTGCACACAAGATTCAGCCCTTTTCCGGATTTACCTAACATTTTACCTGCCAACAACCTTTTCCGTATTATAAGCTCATCATACACTTTTCCTATTTCGTTCTGTACGATATTTCCCACTCCTCTTAACGTTTCGACAGGTTTATAAATGCACTGGTCGAACCCTTCTTCCACAAGTCTTCTGACGATTTGGGAATGTTCAAACAAGTTTTTTATGGTGACAATTATAATAAACTTGTTTTTATCAGTAATTTCCTCAGAGGCTTTTTGAAGTGTATATACCGAAAAACCTTTAACTTTGCCAATACTCTCCGCTCTGGCATCAATATACCCCCATACAAAAACCCCTGCATCTTTCAAAATTCCTGCCATCTTGATTCCGTCGCCGCCGGCACCATAAATAATATATTTTTTACTTTTATCAACAATAAACATCGCATCTTTCATTTTACAAAGACCCCAATTTCTCTCATTTTTCCTTTGTATACTTCCTGATGCAGCTTTTTATAATAACGGAATGACGTTTTCTTTACTAATGTATCCGGGGAAAACGGCTCTCCTGCCGTCATTTCCACAAATAAGTATTTTCCTGTTATTTTTTCCAGCTTTCTCTGTAATAATAGCTCTTCAATATTCATATCATATCTGTTTAACAGAAATACCACAGAAAAGACATCTATTTGATTATATTCTTTTTCAGAAAAACAGCAAACAGACGAAACATATAATAATTCATTCAACATTTTGACAAATGATACTTCATCTCCACCAATATAAACCACATTCCTCAATGAGGAACGTGCAAAATTCCTGGCAAAATAGCCTTCCATTTTGCTGCAGTCCAATACACTTGAATTTACGTCTAACTTTCTTTTCAAAAATCTTACAATTTTTCCTAAAATAGTGTCCCCTATCAATTCTCTCTCTGCTTCAAAATTAAAAAACGCCGGGTGCGGAATCGGGACCACTGTTTTATCAATATTGTGCTTATTCATATATCGAAGAATTTTTCTCAACTTCTCTGGATTACACCATATATCAAACTCTTCTTTTTCCATTCTGACCGGAAACAAAACATGTCCTCTCTGCTGTAAAAAAGAAGTTCTATGATGTCCTCCGTGTAGATTCCAGTAACCTTTCTCATTCCAGACAACATTCGGTGCCCCAGCTATAAAAAATTCTAATCCCTGGCAGTACTCTCTTTCATATATTCTCAAAAGTCTTTCTCTTTTTTCGATAATTTCTTCTTTCTCTCTCTGCGTTCTCTCTGTTCGTGATACCTTCCAATATTTTTCACAATCCTCTTCCATTCCATATAAATACTGAAGCAGGTTTCTCCCACCTTCATACGCGGCAATATTGACATTCTGTACATCAGCAGCAGTCCGTACTTTCTCTCTATCTCCCTTCCATAAATATGACCACTCAGTATACAAAATTTCTTCTCTTACCCATACAATATATGGATTACCAGCTTTGTCGATCACCGCATCATAACAGTCTAAATCATAAGACATCAAAAGCTCAAAATTTTCTATTCTGTGCTCTTTTAAATTTTGTCCCTCCAATATCTCATTATAACGATTTGTGAGTTCCACCTTTCTCATTAAGGATACTGCAAAATTCATCGGTAAACATACAATAAACCTATAACCCTCTTTCCACAAACCAAAAGCAACCTCTTTATGCTGCATACCATCCGCAAGACATACAATAACGACACATTCCCCCTGATCGCAACAATATCTCTCCGTCCCCATCTGATATATTCTTTTACCTGTCATATTTTCTAATCCACTTTTGCATTTGTCCAAAAAGGCTCTTACATTATAACCGTTACCGATCAGTCTTTGTGCTGTCATTCCTCCCAATTCACCGGCTCCATAAATTAATACTGGTATTTTTTTATCAAAGTCAATAAATTGGCGACATTCTTTTTTTTCCATACAATTGATTTACGCCCCTTTTAATATTCTGATTTTAATAAAAATCACAGGAACTTCTCTATCCAAACAGAAAAATACAACATACAATTTATACCACATATAAAATCGTTCTGCTGTTATGGAAAGTCCACATCTGGCGGAGATAAAATTTATAATCTGAATGCAGTCTCCGCAAATATGGTATTGTCTCAGCCATGTACTTTGAATAAGTTCCATACTCCATAATAATTATTGGCCTGCATTCCTTTATCAGTCTTTCCGCACCATATAATATCGGCACCTCCGAGGCCAACGCATCGACTTTTAGTATGGCCCTGCCGGTCAACGACTTTATCTGACTGTCCAGAGTATCCACCACAATACTTCTGGCGGTCACGTTCGCTGCCACTTCATTCCTCACGCTTATTGTATTCGCAACATCTCTGTATAGATTTGAGCTCTCATATACCTTCCCGTTGCCTGCAGCAAAAAACTGTTTCTCCTCTTTACACATCCACAACCCTGTCGGAAGCAATTCCACATTTTCCAATCTGCCTGCTCTGATCACCCTCTTTGCCTCCAGGCAGTTCGCTTCATCTGGCTCAAACGCTACAATTTTCTTATATTTCCCGCCGCAAAAAGAGAGAAACCGTATAATCGTATCTCCGGTATAAGCTCCGACGTCCACAAATACATAATCATCAAATTTCGGCAGTAACTCTGTCCCGAAAAACTCCAGCCAGTTTCCTTCTGTATAGTTTACAAGACCGGACATATCTCCGGTCCCTTTCCAGTTCAGAAAATGAATCAAAATCTCTCTTGATTTATCATCCTCCATCGCATCGTATGTAATTTGCAGCTCTTCCCCATAACGCTCTATTTCTTCCATGGACAAAAACTTATTTTCCGCTTTATACGGGTTGCACACATAATAAACAGGATTGTTTTCTCCTCTCTTTTTTAACAGGTCGTGTATTTCCTTTGCGTTATCATACACACAGGTAATAAGGATACAATACTTTTCATACTTTTCCGTCAATTCTTCATAACCTATCACCGGAAGGCCTGCGTAATCGCCCCCCCATCTTTTTTCGTTTCCGTCCACAAATGCCGCCGGAAAAATATTCCTCTCACGCAATATCTCAACCGTCTGCCTGCCTTTACTGCCCGCTCCATAGCAAACTATATTCTCATGTTGCCTTATTGTATCAAAATATTGGTTGAAATCTGTCACTCTCTTTATCATTTCCATTAGCCGCAGCTCCTTGAATTAATATCCGAAACCGACATGGATCTTCTTATCAGTTCCACTTCCCCATCCGCCACTGCAATCTGCGGAAGATCCCTGCTTAGAAACAGATATCCCGCTTCTGTGACCGAATATGCTCCCGCATCATCAAATACAAAAATGTCTCCCATATGGAGTTTTTCCGTCTCAAAATCTTTCAGCAGCAAATCGTGAACCGTACACAGAGCGCCGCATACGTTCCATTTTTCCCTCTTTCCATCATCGTGTTCCCCTCTCAAAATATGAACTTTCGGCACCCTTATCCCCAGCATCTGCCCATGATAGTTCAGGTGATGTATGCCACCGTCCACAATACAATAATTTTTTCCATTGTTGCACTTTATATCAACAACTTTTGTTATATACTGACCGCAGGAAGCACTTATATATCTTCCCAGCTCTATTGTAAAATGGTACTTTTTATCATAATCCACGAGTATTTCTTTTAAGCGGCGGACATCCCGATAATTATCATCCCCGCCGCCGAAATAATCGTAAAAAAGCCCGGCTCCATACTCAATATTTCTGATTCTCACTCCATATGCATCATCCAGATATTCGCAAAGGCTGTCCAACTCCTCTATTTCCCGCCGCAGCAAATCCAGATTTTTTTTCTGTGTTCCGGAAAAAAAGTGGATCCCGGTGATATCCATAAACTTATTCCCTGCAGATTCCGAAATTATCTGAGATATCCCCTTGTGATCAAGGCCAAACTGATTTCCGCTCGTAACCCTGACCACCGCCTGAATTTCCTCATGATATCTTATCGCCAAATCAGATATTTTCCTGTATTGGTCCATCGACTCTATCGTATATATTCCATTAAATTTTTCAACAAACGATTCTTCTATGTCCTTCTCGCTCTTATAAACACCGGACATAACTATTTTTCCTGCATCTATATTTTCCTTCCTGCATATGGCATACTCCCCCGGAGAACAGACTTCAAACTTATCCACCAGCGGATCCATATAGGATATCAAAAAGGGATTTGCTTTCATTGCAAAGCAAATCTCTGTCTCACTCCCCAGTATCTCTCTGATATTGCGGATCCTTCTTCTCAATTCCACAATATCAAATATATAAATAGGCGAATTATACTTCTCAACCGCTTGTCTAATCTCTCTTTCCGTCAGCATATTTACTCTAAATATCCCTCCAATATTCCTCTGTCTGTCTTTCCATTCTTATTTACCGGCATTGCTTCTACCTTTAATATTTTTCCGGGAATCATAAAAACCGGCAGTTTCTTTTGCAGCGCCGACACCACAGCTTTTCTATCCGCAGCGCCCTCATAAAAAAGGCATATCTCTCCTGCCCGATACAGACAGCAGCAGCGTTCTACTTCCTCTATCCCGCCCGCAATTCTTTCTATCTCGCCAAGCTCAATCCTGTGTCCCATATGTTTTATCTGAAAATCTTTTCTGGAGGCAAAACACAAGAGCCCCTCCTGATTATAATACCCCAGGTCTCCCGTCCGGTATATCATTTCCATATATTTCTCATTCAGGGGATTTTGCATAAAACCCGCATTTGTGGCTCTTTGATTGTTATAATACCCCAGTGTAACCGCGGTCCCGGACACACAGATCTCTCCGACCCTTCCTTTTTCTTCTTTTCTGTTTTCAATCAGGCAGTCCTTATCATCCAGTAAAAATACTCTTTCATTCGGAAAAGGTATTCCGATCGGTATCACTTCTTCCTCATCAAAAAGGCGGTCCACAAAGTAATAGGTACAATTACAGGTTATCTCTGTAGGCCCGTAAACGTTGACAAACATTGCATCCGGATAATATTCTCTCCATAAATTATACTGCTTTACAGGCATGACCTCGCCACTGAAAATGATTCTCTTTATTGCCTCCGGTCTTTTATGTTTCAGCGCTCCCGTTGAAGATAATATGCACAGGGCGGTCACGGCCCAGATTAATGTAGTCACTTTTTTATCATCCAGAAAATCTGCCAGCTGCACAGGCATGGAAAATAATTTTTTAGGTATGATCTGCAATGTCGCTCCGACTTTCGCCGCCGAAAAAATATCTTTGACAGACACATCGAAATCCCATGGCGCCTGATTTCCGATCACATCCTGTTCTTCCATCTGAAACAATTCCGTAAAATACTCTATAAAATCCATTACAGAGCGATGACTGACGGCAATTCCCTTCGGTTCCCCTGTAGAACCTGATGTAAACATAATATACATAGGGTCAATATCACAAATTTGTTCTGTTCTTTTATCGACCTCCCGCCGGTCTCCATTCACCGGCCGCAGTAATTTTTCACCACTATAAATCTGAATTTCTGCCGGTATTTTTGTCCTGATATTCTGCTCCCCGATTATCCATTTTGCCTCCAATGTATTTAGTATATTTTCTATTCTTTTCTTTGGCAGCAACGGATCGATGACCACATAGCATCCCCCCGCTTTGATAACCCCCCATATCAGTTTCAGCGCCATGCATGATTTCTTCATAACAACGGGAACCGGCATTCCGCTTTGAACCCGCTTGAGCAGATTGTACGCTGTTGTATGAGAATCTTCCCACAGCTCCCTATAACTGACTGCACTTATTTCATCAGCACATGCACATTTTTCCGGATTCCCGATCCACGAATCCCTCAGAAAATTTACGATGCTCTTCCCCATATTTTTTACTCTTTTTCTCCGATTAATGAAACCACATACTTCTCTATACATTCCAGGTTCCTGAAATTCTCTTCGACAATATCTTCCAGCGGAATCTGTATTTCATATGCGCTTTCCAGTTCCGTGATCAGATACAGGATGCTGACAGAATCCAATATCTCTTCCTCAAGCAATTGAGTTACCTCATTTATCTCGTATTCCTCATTAATTTCCATTAAGATATCCGTAATAAACTGCTGAATTTCTCTATCTTTCATTTTCCTCCTCCTCAATTCGCTTTATTTCCTCACAGATAGAATCCGCCACCTTCATGCGGCCTTCAAAGTTTGTCGTCTCATCAGGCGTTGTCAAGTCCGCAAACTGTTCCTTTGTACATATGTGGCTTAAATTCAGCAGCCGAAAACCTCCCGCCGAAACTATGGACTCCAGAATATCATAATTATATTTATAAGCCTCTTCAAACCGGTCGCCAAACAGCTCGATTCCTCTCTCATAATTGACTGGCGGTACAAACGGAAGAACCATAAAATTTTCTTTCTTCGCCAGCTCCATAATTTTAGTTAAATACTGAATACTTTCAATCCCGGGATTCAGCCTGTACATATAATTTAATTTTAAAAAAACTTTCGATGCACTGTCGCTTATGGCGCCTCTATTGTTATTTTCCCGCTTCTTTGCTGAAAATTTGTTCGTCGTAAAAAATTCCGCCTGGACGTTCTTTACCCGCTCCTCCGTTACCGCAGTATACTTTTCCAGCTCACCGGTCGGATCAGGTGAACTCTCCCAAACCTGACGAATCAGTTTGGTATGCTGGGATCTCGGAAGCAGATGCTGTTTCCCGGTAAGTGTTTCAAAATTCAGCATTACCACAAGAACCTTTGGCTTCATACCGCAATTCAGCTGCCCCCTCAGCACATGATAAAAAGAAGGGAGTCCCATCCCATGCATGGTGAGAAGTTTTACATTTTCATATCCGAGTTTATCCTGCATGATCTCTGTGAGTGAATCTTTATTTTTATCCATAAAAGAAATCACTTCAAACATGCAATCCCCCATAACCAGGATCTCATTTTGCATCTTCCGCTTAAATTCACGCATAAACCGCTCATAAAGATCCGGCTTGGGGAAAAAATAATCGACATCCTCCTTCAGACCCTCGACAGTCAGCTGCTCGCAGATTGGATCTCCCTCTTCAACAGAAATCAGATATACGGCTTCTCCCCGCAGATCCAGGGCTTCTCTCACGCTTATGATAGGGTACTTATCAATAACCCCGCCCCATTTCTCTTCATTGTTATCCGTAAAAATAATGTTTGTACAGCCAATGCTTTCCAGTATGACCGATATTTCTGCCCCCCGGATTCCCGCTCCAAAAATCAGGATCGTTTTCTCTCCAAACAATTCTTTATGGTGTCGGACGCAGTTTACTATAGCGTTAAAATTTTCCTTGCTGATCGCCGTCACCGGCCATGCGTAATTTCTAACCTCATCCATAACTTATCTGCCTCCCGGCCGTTTTTATTTTACCTGCCGCCCTCTGTCTCTCTCAAATTTCATAATCACACAGCGAAGATGGCAATCATAAGCTTCCGTCATACTAAATCCCAGCTTCTGCATTTCCAATACAATCTGATGATTAAAAATTGCATTGTTATTATTAAAAGAAGTTCGTCTGTATTCCCGGTTGATTCTGACGAAATCATTATGGCTGCAAATAAAAATATCACAGTTTTCCGCTATTTTCTGGAGAAGCCACTTCCAGTCCGGAGCGCAGACGATGCCGCCTATCAGTATAATACATAATTTCTCTGCCGAAAATCTGCCCAGATCGGGAAATTCTTTTTTCCTGAGATCGCATACCACCGTTTCCTCCGAGTACTTTATATAATCTACCGGGATATACTCTATTCTTTGGGGCAAAAACTGTTTAATCCTGCCATTTGCCGCACAAATATCAACTACTGTATCCACTTTATCATAGTTTATCAATCGCGATACTATCCGCAGCCTCTGCAGTACTTCTTCCCCCTCTTCTGTTGCTTTCAGATTTTTCTCATTGTTTGCTCTGTCTTTCCACTCAGTATGTTTCCAGAGCCTTGCACATTTTTCATCGCCGCAGAAACCTATCGCCCACTTATAATGAACATCTTCCTCAAATCCCATATCTCTCAACTGGAATTCTATCTCCGTATGATAAATAATGGATCCGATTAAAATCAGGATATTGTTTCTGTCCTCTTCCAATAACTTTTCCGGCGCATAAATGGGCTTTCCCAAATAGGTAGTCCCTACTAACTCCGGATCATTATCCACAAAATAGTCTATACCCCCCCATATCGCATTCTGGTCCATCTCCCAGCGAACCGCATAGTCAAATCCGCCAAAAATAATATGTTTCTTCCGCATATTCTATCCCCTCACAAGTCTCTCCAAAATTTCTTCCCGGTACTCATCTATCATATCCTCCCGCGCATAAATACTGTTTTGGCCGATAAAACAGTCTCTGCATATATCCGGATTTTCCAACAGGCACTGCCTTTTTAGAAGTTCCATTCTGGCAGAGGAGCGCCAGAAATTCTTTAACGTATCCTCTTTCACATTTCCCAGCTTATCCTTTCTCAGTATCTGAGTACAGGGATAAACGTCTCCGTTTGGTATTACGACGATCGTATGGAAAATAAGAGGGCAGCATTGCTGACGCGGAAAATCCGTTCCGTACTTATTATAAATCATATTTCCATCTTTTGTCTCCAGATTTTTCCAGATCTGCACCTCCTTCTCAATAAACACCCTGTCAGCAATCGGGGCAAACATATCATAAAATAACTGTGCTTCCCCGTCTTCCAGCGACGCATCCATAACTTTTACGAAAAGCTGTGTGGTCACCTTTTTCTCATACAAACGCACCAGATTTCTGACCAGCGCGGAAAAGTCCACATCCGCTTTGCATGTCTCCCTGTACTTTCCGGCGGACAATCCCTGCAGCGAAACCACTATCTTATCTATTTCCGATTCTGCCAGCATATCAACAATCTCATCATTCAGCAGGGAAGCGTTTGTATGCATGGAAATGCGGCTTCGGATTCCCTGTTCCTTAATGTATTTAGCCATATGAGGAAGCCTGGGATTACATAGAGGCTCCCCATGATGAGAAAGAGAAATCTGCTTTACCTCATCCGGAAATTCTTTGATCTGTTCCACTGTCCTTGTAAAAATTTCCCAGGGCATCAGCTCATTATCCTGAGCATAACCCCATACATCTCTGTTTTCACTGCTTCGAAAACAGTAGGAACACCGGAAATTGCACCGCTCACTGCTGTCGATAATCACATTGAACGGAGTCCTCAGCGGATAAACTTTCCCCAGAATCTGTCTGTCTGCATCAAAAGATGGTTTTATTTTTTCTGATTTCATAATTATCCCATTCTCTGCAATTCCATTTTTTCTTCCAACGTAACATATTGACTTTCGAAAAGTGCTGCCTGTTCCCTCCTCAGGCAATCCTTCATTTTTCTAAGCGGACCGGCACATGATGCCACTTCATTTTTCTCGATTTTCCCACACATGGAAATCATAAATGACCAGACTGTATATTCAAAAAACTCTTTATCCTCCGGGTACTTCTCCGTCAGATAATCTGCCCGTTCCCGATAAACCTCCAGGTATTCCTCCAGCATTTCCGGCGTCAGTTTTGAAAAATCGCTGGTAAATATAGAGTTATTCCGTCCATGCCGGATAAAATGATATTTGGGCAGTCCATGAAGGATCACTTTATCCGCCTCCGCAAAGTATTTATACATCGTATGAATGTCTTCTGATCTGGCCTCTTCATCAAACGGAAACTTTTCCAGCAGTGTCTTTCTGAACAGTTTAGCGGGTGTGCCCGCCCTGATCCTTTCCCGCTTCAACAGCTCTGTCACTGCCTCCCTGCCGGAAAGTATATATTTTTCCTCAAACATGCACTGCGGTCCCCATCTGCCATTTAACTTTTCATCTGCACCGCACATGGCTATATCCGCATTACACTCCTTCTGCAGATCCATTAAAAAGCCAAGAAAATCCTCACTTACCCGATCGTCGTCATCCACATAAGCAACAAACTCGCCCGCCGCATGCCGCAGCCCTACATTTCTTCCTCTTCCAATAGTCTGTGCCCGGTCAAGTGTTATTACCCGGATTCTGCTGTCTGCTCCCGCAAACTTACTTAACAGTACGCCGGTTCCATCCGTACTGCCGTTATTCACTATAATAAATTCAAAGTCCGAAAAACTCTGTCCCAAAATATCGGATATCATTTTCTCTATCCAGCTCTCGCGGTTATATGTCAGCATGATCACCGAAACCATTATCTGCGATGTTCCTCCATAAATATAATTCTGCTTCCCATATTTTCAAAATCAAATTCTACCTTTTTATAATCTTTCAGGGCATCCATCACTAACGCTCTCTTTTTCTGCGGGACATATAACAGCAAAAATCCACCGCCTCCGGCTCCAAGAATTTTCCCTCCCACAGCTCCTGCCTCTTTCGCCCTCTCGTACATCCGGTCTATTTCGGAATTAGATATTTTGGAAGCAAGACTTTTTTTCAAATTCCATGCCTCATCCAGTAAAATACCCCAACGCTCCGCTTCACCGCATCGCAGCCCTTCCACCGCTGTATCCACCATTTCAAACATCTGATCCAGGACCTTCGTTTTATCCGAAATCCCCCTCTTCTGTTCTGACAGTATTTCAGAAGATACCCTGGTCAGGCCTGTATAATACAACAATAAATTATCCTTTAATTTCTGTATATTCTCTGCGGACACACCGATCGGAGTCGCTGTCACCGTTCCGTCCGCCCAGAATCTGTACACCCGGAAGCCGCCGTAAGCACACGCATACTGATCCTGCACTCCAATGGGATTTTTCAGACGTTCTATCTCTATCTCGCAAGCTTTTTGCGCCAGTCTCTCCGGCGATATATATTCCCCTTTATATGCATACAGCGCATTCAGCACCCCCACTGCGAGCGCACTGGAAGAAGCCAGTCCGACTCCCGCCGAGCTCAGCGGTATATCAGCCGAATAAACGATATCAATTCCCCTCTCTATCCCCGTGATCTTCAATGCTTCCCGCACAATATTGTGTTCAATCTCATCTACCGAATCTACAAACTCATTTTTCGTATAGCAGACACGTATTTTGTCATCAAACCGTTTACAGACCATAATATAGACATACATATTTAAAGCCGCACTGACTACAGAACCGCATCCGTATCTGCTGTTCTCATAATAGTCTTTAAAATCTGTCCCACCTCCAAAAAAAGAGGCTCTCAGTGGTGTTTTTGAAATAATCATTCCTGCTTTCCTTTTACAATTTCTTTTACGATCTGCAATAAATTTCGCTGCTCCGTCACCTGACAGGTCTTACATCCCGCCGCTCTACCTGCTGCCATATCCCGCTCATCGTCACCTATCATAATACACTTTGTGAGATCCAGGTGATAATCTTTCTGGGCCTGATACAGCATGCCGGGCTTCGGTTTTCTGCATTCACACCCTTCTTCCCAATCATGCGGACAATAATATATTTTATCAATCTCCGCGCCGATTTGCTCCAGATCCCTCTGCATTTTTTTATGGATAGCCTCCAACGTATCTCCCGTAAGATTTCCCCTTGCTATCCCCGGCTGATTTGTAACCATCAGCACCCGGAACCCATTTTCTTTCAGCAGCCTGACAGCCTCCTTCGCTCCCTCGAGCCATACAAACTGCCCGCTGTTTTCTATATAGCAAGCTTTCGGCGCCTTTACATTGACCGTTCCATCTCTGTCCAGAAATACAGTCGGTCTATTCTCAAAAAATTTTCTGGTCAATTCCATCCGCTCCCAGGAGCCAATCGAATAGTACCTGTGTTTTGTTATCGTCGCAAACATCCTGCCCTGTGCCGCCGCAAAAGAATACGCCGCCTCTTCAAAACTGCCGCCATCGCGCGGCAGCTGTCCCAAAAGTTCCCGCCTGATCATCGCATATCCAATATCGACTCCCTCAAGATCGGCGGCAGTCCGTCTCTTATCATATATAAGAACCTTTCCGTCCTCACCTGTCCGTATATTGCTTCTTGTATAATGATCCCGGTTTTCATAAACACTCACTTGCGCCAATGCATTATGGGAGAAAAAGTCTTCCCTCAACTTGTCAAAATTTATGGGACAGTAATTATCGCAGTACATCAGCATAAAAAAAGGCTCCAGCTTATCTTTCGCGTGAAAAATACGATCTCCCGTCTGAAATTCCACCGGCGTCACATCATAGGAAATATGCAGTCCAAAATTTTTACCGTCCCCGAGATAATCCATAATACTGTTCGCCTTATATCCAAGCAAAAGCAATACATTCTCTATTCCAAACGCTTTTATCTGCCCCATAAGGTGCCCTATAAAAGGCTTTTCCCCTACCGGATACATTGGTTTCGGTTCTTTCTCCGTAAAAGGCCTGAGCCTCATGCCCATACCGCCTGCCAGCACTACTGCCTGTCTTACTACCTGTTCCGACATTCCTGTCACTCCTCATCCATTTTAAGTGCCACGCCCTCTGCCTGCACGATCTCGTCCACTATCTGCTGTAAAATAATATTGTGGACAGACTCCACAATACCATAATGCTCTTCCGGCACATAAATATTGATATCTCCCATCTCTCGAATCCGGTTATCCGGCCTAAATCCTGTCAGCGTGATCACTCTGCCCCCAAAATCTCTGATCGTTCTGATCGCTTTCACAATATTCTCCGATTCCCCCGAACTGCTGATGGCTATCAGAACTTCGCCCGCTCCTGCCGCCAGTTCCAGCTGCTTACTAAAAACATACTCGTAGGACAGGTCGTTGGAAATACAGGTCAATACCGTCTGCTCGTACAAACTATAGGTATGCAGTCCGCCGTTTTTCAGAAAATCCCCTGTCATATGCTGTGCAATACCGGCACTTCCGCCATTGCCGCAGATATAAATCGTTTTGCGGCTTCGTTTACAGGAGAGAAAAAGATCCACCAGCGCGGAGATTCCTTCCGTATACTCCAGCGTTTCCCCGGAAAATCCCCTTATCTCTACACAGTCAATCGCTTTTTTCAGTCTTTCCAGATATCTATCTCCACCTTTGTATCCATATGTGATTGCTTTTACCATACGCTTCCCTGCCCTGTTTTCCCCGTATCAAAAAATATATCGAAGCATTATCTTGCCGCCAGCGCCATAAATCCGATCACAATCTGCAACAGCATCAGTGTTCTTTCCTGATCCCCCGGTTTTTCTTCCATCAGTCTGCCTATATTCTTTGATATCTGGCCTGTCATTTCCCGCATCATTTCATTTTGCGGTGTATTTCCGCCAGCTTCATTCATGATCCTCAAAATCTCCGGCATGGGCACTTTCTCCGGCATCATCTTCCCGTCCTGTACCCCCTTATATACCTGCAGAATAAGTTTCAGAGTGTCCGGTGCACTGTCCTGCAGCCGCATGAAATCAAACGGCGGCGCATAAATTCCACAGGCGATCTCTCTTAGCATATCCAATGAAATATCAGACACCTCTCCCCAGTATCCTTTTATCTCTTCAATATATTCCGGCGTAAGTATTCCCCTGTCATGCAGATCTACAAAAATATTCAGATCACCCAATATCCACGGAAACGATGCTGTCCGCTTAATGACTTCTTCTTTGTCTGTATAGCAGTCCGGCAGCGCCTTATTCGCCCCAAGCCATTGTCTTCCCCAGATATCAATCCTTTTATCTCCCCATGAGGAATGCCCTTTCCGGGAATGATATATCGTGACATTTTTTCCAGCCAGCAGACATATATCCGGCCTGGTTTTCTTTGCCAGTTGTTCAAAAATAATAAGAAAATGCAAAAAAGATGCTCTGTATTCTCTGTCATATTTTTTGCGAAATTCTTCCATGTTAAAATCTTTTTTCAGAATCGCATCCACATTATAAATGGCCGTATCCATTGATGTGGCATAATCTCCGCATCGATGGTAGAATTCATTCGCATCATTGCACAGGGATAATTCTTCAGGATAATCCGGATTACCCACATCCATAAATATCAGATCATGTTTCCCTGCCACAGCTTCATACATCAGTTTAAGTGTTTTTTCTTCACACCAGCACCGATCCCTCAGATACCACATGTATTCATATTCTTTTTGGATCCCCCCCAACATAAGGACATACTCAAATTTATCCCCGGGCTCCATCTGGGGGTCTATCCGAATATAATTTAAGTTATCGTATCCTTTCTCCTGAAAGAATTCGATCACTCTTCGAGTTTCTTCGTCTCTGCTGCTGTCAAAATAATAAACATCCAGCCCAAATCGTTTATAGAGTTCCGCACAATGGAAAAGTACATCCTCCACAACCTCCGGATGCTCATGGGTAGGAATACATGCCACCATTCTGTTGCCAAACTGAATATCCGTTCTCTGTTTCTGTGCTGCTACGATCCACTGATAAGCCAGAAACTCCTCCCTGTCCATCCCGGGATGTTGTTTTTGCAGTTCGCATATTCTACTATCCAGATCAGGGATCTGGTTTTCCATCTGGGTATATACCCAGGTATCTGCACTTAATTTGGCATCAGGAAGCATCCCCGTTACCTGCCTGCGGTCAAACAACTTTCCATGCTCGTCCGGATACAGCATCTTCAGGTAATGATTTCTGTTTAAAAAACTGATAAACAAACATCCGTCCTTTTTTAGCATTTTACCAAATTCTTTCAGAACTTTTTCCGGATTCTCAGTATGTTCCAGTTCATCATTGATAAAAATAATGTCAAAACTCTCCTCCAGTTCATCCCCTTTCCATTCATCAAAATCTGTCCATACTGTATCCGCTATTTTATCTGCGATCTGCGCCATAAACTGATTTTGTTCCATACCATAAACTTCCGCCTCAGGATATGTCTCTTTCAACATACTCAAAAGCGCACCGCATCCTGTGCCCGCTACCATAATGTCAGCATTGGCGACAGAGCGGTTGCTGTTGCAAATTGATACCAGATCAACTCTTAAATTTACATACTTTACAAAGTTTATTCCAATCGCTGACCACTTCTCATAAAACTTTTGTTCATTCACCAGCAGCAGCTCGCTGTGTACCTGAACTTTTTTTCCGAACGACTGACTTCCCCAGTGGATAATAAAACTGTTTTTACAAAGTACATTACTGTATCCTGCCAGATTGATTCTCAAGCAAATATCATTGTCTTCATAATTCCCCGGTGAAAATCTTTCATCTAATAAACCTGTTTTTCTTAAAACCCCTCTTTTTATCAAAAGAGCAAAACCCACCAGATATACTTTCGCAAGGTACGGTCTTTTCAATGGCACATTATTTTTCTTCGAAAAATCCAGATAAAACTCCTCAGACTTTCCGTTTTCCACAACTTTCTGCATGTTTGATACATAGTTCGACACACTTCCCGTGCTTCCAACTTTCTCTGTCTCATACAGCCCCATCCGGAGCCAAAACAGAGCATTATCCGTCATTACCGTATCATTATTCAGCAAAAAAATATCCGAATCTTCCTCTGCTAATTCTATCCCCTGATTGCAGCCCGCAGGAAATCCTCTATTCTCACTGTTACACAATAATTTGATATCCTTCTGCTCTTTCAGCCATTCGACGCTGCCGTCCGCCGATGCATTGTCGACAACAATAATCTCTCTTGCACTTTCCGGTATAGTTTCCCGAATACTTTCGATACATCTTCTGGTCATTCCCAGCAGATTGTAAGAAAGAATTACAATCGCTGTTTTTGCAACACCAGCCCCCTCTCCCAAAAAATGATCCATCACCATGCGAATCTGTCTGGCGTCCTCCTCATCATCGCAGTAGAACAACGCATTTTCATAGCACAAATACGCCTGCTGCAGATTTCTGGACGCATAGTAATCGCCAAGCATCATATACAGTTCATAATTCCTGCTGTCCACCCTCAGACCTTCCGCTATCGATTCCCATGCCTTCTGATAATCCTCTGTCCCAAATGCAATGGAAGCTTCAAATATTGCCCGATAGACGGGACGGATGAAGTCTTTCGCTTTTTTCATCTGCCGCTCCGCTTCTGTATGCTCTCCCTTTGCCAGGGCTTCCTGCACCTTCCACTCACTTTTATTTAATTTGATCTCCGCCATTTTATCATTCCTCTTACTTTTCCATAAGATTTCCTCAATTCCCATCCTGATCGAGCCAAATAGGAATATCTACTCCTGACAACACTTTTTTGTGAAAGATATACGCCCATTCGACAGCTCTCAAATTATCTGCACAACGATTTGTAATATAGCAGTCACAAAATCTGATAATATCAGAGAGCTGTACAGATTCGTCGTCAATGATCTGGACAGAGCAGTCTATACTCTCATAAGGCTGTAAAGCATTTATGATTTTTTCCACATCTTTCCTTCCACAACCAGGCACATAAATCACCAGCTGCCCGTTCATTTTCTGAAATTTTCCGCAAAATTCATCTATGATTTTCGGAAATACCGGAAATTCCGTTTCCATATCTGCAATACACGCATACACAGATCCGGATACATTTTTGTTGATTGGATTTTCATGCGACAATACTTTTTTCTTTTTTTCTGCGGCTTCCTGTTCAAACCTCTCTATAAAATATGACACCGGCATCCTCATCTCCCGGTATCTTCCTTTCAGGACATCCGACTCCCAATTCCACCAGGCAATATCTAAAAGCGCCTTCACTGCCGCCTCTTCAAACCGATACTTAATTATTTTAGCCGGATTGCCCGCCACGATCGCATACGGCGGCACGTCCTTTGTCACTACCGCTCCCGCGCCCACTACCCCCCCGTTATGTATGGTAACTCCACCTAAAATAACTGCTCCATGGCCGATCCACACATCATTTTCGATCAATATCTGTCCTTTTCTTTTTACACGGTACTGATTCAGTTCAAGCGTTGTTTCCGGCATACCGCGAAACTCTTCTATCTCACCCATATACACATATTTATAATCATGCATAAGATCCATCATAAAAAGGATATCTTCCGCCAAAGCACAGTATCTGCCGATCTGCAGATTATAGCAGCCGTCCTCCACATGAAAATCTAGTGAAGTCTCTATTTTTGCCCCTGCTATATAACTTCCTTTTTCAATAAAGAGCACAGGAAAACCTCCTTTTCCCGGAAAGTTCATCTTATATTCCATCGCGCACTTTATTTCATAAGGCTCCACCCGAATATCAAAAATCATATTATTTTACCTGCACTCTACTGCCACACTTTCCACGGTGCTCTTTTACTGCTCCACAGTTCTTCCAGCATATCTTTCTCCAGCTTTGTATCCATACACTGCCAAAAACCGGTATGCTGATAAGACATCAATCTGCCTTCCTCAGCCACCTTCCCCAGCACATCGCGCTCAAAAACCGTATTATCCCCTTCAATATAATCAAAAATCTCCGGCTCGAGCACCATATACCCTGCATTGATCGGCGCCTCATCCTGCACGCTCTTCTCCCTGAAAGCCCGCACCGTACTGTCCATACCGATATCCAGAATCCCTTTTTTCTGCTCCAGCTTCACAGATGTCAATGTCGCCAGCCTTCCATGCTGCCTGTGGAATTCCAAAAGCTCCGCTATATCGACATCACAGACACCATCACCATAGGTCATCATAAAAGGTTCATCGCCAATATATTTCCGTACCCGCTTGATTCTTCCGCCGGTCATGGTATACATGCCTGTATCCACCACAGTCACTTTCCAGGGTTCCGCATGTCTGTCATGGATCACGATGTCATTCCCTTTGGTCAGATCAAAGGTCACATCCGAAGTATACAGGAAATAATCCGCAAACCATTCTTTAATCACATGCTGTTTATATCCTGCGCATATAATAAACTCATGAAACCCATAGTGGGAGTACTCTTTCATGATATGCCAAAGTATCGGCATTCCCCCTATCTCGATCATCGGTTTGGGACGATATCCTGTTTCCTCCGAGATCCGGCTCCCCAATCCGCCGCACAATAAAACTGTCTTCATAGAAATCTCTCCATTTTCCCTCTGCATTATCCGCGATAATTGTCCCTCAGGCAGCGATATACTCTCTCAAAACCGTCTTTCACATTATAATGGGTTTCCCAGCCCATCTCTCTCAACTTTTTCTCGGACGGTTTATTTCCCGGATTCAATTTCGCCTCCAGATAATTGTCTTCCGTTTTCCGCACCTTCCTTACAACACTCACTTTTTTCTCGGGGATCTCTGCCAATATCTCCGCCAGTTCCCCCACACTGACAAACTGTTCCGTATTGGCAACATTATAGGCTTCTCCCGGAGTCCCCTCCAAAAGAAGCAGCAGGAAAGCCGCCGTCGCATCCGCAATATAACAAAACGGTCTTCTGGCACTTCCGTCACTATAGAGGACGATATCTTCTTGCCTCAAAATACATTTTATAAAGCTTGTAAATACTCTCGGATCATTCTCCACATCCATCGTCGGCCCGTATGTATGCCCTATTCTGGCCATTGTCACCGGTACATCGTACTCTCTGTAAAAAGCCGCGCACAATGTCTCCCCAAGCCTTTTGCTCTCGCCGTAACAACTATGTTCCTCCAACGGGTCCATCATCCCCATTGTATTTTCATTCATATTTTCCGGCGAGGCAACCTTTCCGTAGACATCCCCCGTGCTGAAAAACAGAAAACCTCTGCAATTTTTTTCTTTCGCCAGTCTCAACAGATTATACGTCCCAATCACATTGGGCTCTATCACCTCCACCGGCATCGTCGTATAATACCGCGGATTCGCCATGCCCGCCGTGTGAATAATGTAATCTGCTTCAGGAATATCCTTCACCGGATAAAGAATATCTCCCGCATAAAATCTGAAATTCTCGTGGTCCCAAAAAGCTCCGAACCGCTCTCTCGCCTTTTCCTCATTTCTCCCCTGGGCGATAACGCGTACCGATATCTGCGTATACATATTCAAATACATAAAAAAGCATACCATATACGATGCCAACATGCCATAGGCACCGGATATAAAAACCGTCTTTTCATGAAACCTGTTCCAATCCATTCCCCGGCCATATATATCTTCCATATCGCTCTTTATCATTTCATTTTTGATATCCAGTTTCACTTTTCACATCCCCCGAATCAACGGACTCATCCTTTTTCAACAGACACTTTCCTGATCAGATCTCCATGTTTTTCTTTGTGCAGGAAAAAATAGTTCGTCTCAACAGTGGCTTCCGTGACCGTATCGATTCGTGCAAGTCTGTCACCGCTGATCACAAAACAATCGTAACCGCACCCCCCCAGATTGTCCGAAAATTGGATTAATCTAACAATCAAATTTGAATTTTTGCACTAAAAAATCAGGT
>RAZE01000013.1 GCA_003611955.1 bacterium 1XD8-76 | reverse complement strand
AAAGTGCCACCGTCCCAGTATTTATGAGGGATTGTGGCACTTACTTGACTCTTAAAGTGTCAAAAAAGAGAGTATAACTTAGATATATCCGCCCGTCAATTCCTCCCGGCAATCAGATGTCTTACCATCTCCTCATAAAACGGTATCAGTTTCGAGAGCAGATTATTTCTTGTATATACATAGGGAGGTCTGTTCGGAAAATACATTCCCATGCGGACCAGATAGGACGCGATCATAAACAGTCCGATCCCGTAGAGCACCCACACAAGTATTTTGGATCTTCTTCCCCTGATGTAGCGCTCAAACGCAAAGCAGACTGCCCAGATCACCCAGAAAACCGCCGCCGGGTTTAACGCCCAGGAACGCATCAGCTGCCCCCGCAACAGATAGAGCACCGCCCTTGTCATACCGCATCCGGGACAGGGAAATCCCGTGATGATCACCGAGAGACAGAAAGCGTCAAATATCGCATGCAACAGAAAATACAGCATGACGACCGCCAAAACTCCCGCCCCATGCTGTCTGATATCCTGTTTTATTCGTCTCACCACAACAGGCAACTCTCTGCCAAGCTTCTCTCTCATTTGTCTCCCTTATTCTCCGTGATACGGATTGACATGCACCATACAGTGTTTTACCGTCGGGAATTCCTGTTCTATCGCCGCATGAACACGCTCCGCAATATCGTGGCTTTCCTCCAGGGACTTTCTGCCATCCGCCGAAAACTCCACATCCACATAGATCCTGTCGCCGAAAAGCCTGGTCTTCATATCGTCGATCCTGATCACGCCCTTTTCTCTCTGCACGACTTCCCGCATCTGCCCCACCAGCTCGTCGGAGCAGGACTTATCCACCATCTTATCCATGGCATCCCGGAAAATATCAAAAGCCGCCTTCCCTATAAACAGACAGATCACTACGCTTGCCACCGCATCCAGCACGGGATAGCCCATTCTTGCGCCGAAGATACCGACAAAGGCTCCGACGGAGGAGAGAGCATCCGACCGATGGTGCCAGGCGTCCGCCATCAGCGCGCCGGAATTTATCCTTTTGGCCGCCGCCCGCGTATACCAGTACATCCATTCCTTTACCGCGATCGAGACAATCGCCGCAATCAGTGCCAGCATCCCCGGTACCGCCAGCGTTTCATAATTTCCGCCCGCAATCTTCTTTATCCCGTTTACGCCGATGCCTGCCCCTGTCAGCGCTAAAACCGCCGCCAGAAGGAGGGAGGCCATGCACTCCATGCGCTCATGTCCGTACTGGTGATTGGAATCCGAATTCTTCCGGGACATGGCAACCCCCACGATCACGATGATCGTACTGAATACATCCGACGCAGAATGCACCGCATCGGAAATCATCGCGCCGGACAAAGCTAAAATACCTGCCAACAACTTCACAAAAGACAGGATCAGGTTTACCGCAATACTGACTGCCGACACTCTATATGCAAGGTTATGCTCCTGTTTCATTTCCCAAAAAATTATCCTTTCAAATTGCTTATTCTTTTCAAAATACAACTACAGCTCCTTTCTGTCAAGTGATTTTATATTTAACTTTGGTTAGCGTTTTCTACCTCCGGCAGTTTAATGTCCGTCACCCTTTTCCACTCTTTCGTCCCCTCAACTTTGTACACCTCGCTGCGATTTTTTGCCAAAAACTTTGTGAGCTCATAACAGTTGATCCATATCTCGTTATTGCTCTCCTTCTGGGATTCGTCAAATACAAGTTCCAGTCCGAAATGCAGATGTACCGTCTCAATATTATTCACATTTTCCTTTGCGCTGTAGCCCGTATGTCCCATGTAGCCGATCACATCCCCGGCCGAAACGATATCCCCCTCTTTCAGGTTTTCCGCATAGGGATAGTTCTGCCGCAGATGCGCATAATAGTAGTAACGTTTTTTGTCAAAACTCCGGATGCCGATACGCCAGCCGCCATACTGATTCCACCCCAGGGCTTCCACATAGCCAGACTCCGCAGCAATGATCGGCGTACCGATAAGAATGATAAATGGAATAATTGCTAAGACATTACTTAGTCTTATGCCATAACGATGAAGGCATCAAACCCATCTCTGCGCAGCTTTTCCGCCATTGCATCTGCATTTTCCCTCCTGCTGTATGCGCCTACCTGTACCCTGTACAGCGCTCCGGAAGGTCCCACGACAGTCTCTTCACAGGATCCTGCCGGCGCGGTTTCCGGAACATTCTGAACGGCCTGGCCGGTGATCCCCCTCACGATAGCAGTAGCCATCGAAAAATAATCATATTTTTCCACATCATCCCTGTCATCCACAAAGCAGCATTCTACCAGCATTGCCGGTGCTTTTGTGCTTTTCAGCACACGAAGATTCGGCCTGTATTTTACACCGCGATTTTTAAATCCCAGCTCTGCCACGGCAGTACACACTTTTTCCGCTGTGCCCTTGGATTCACTGTTCGCCGAGTATACCAAAACCTCCACGCCTGTTGTCTTCCCGTTTCCTTTTTTGTCAGCAGCGCCACTGTTGAAATGAATGCTCACATCCAGATCCACCGCATGGGCGTTACATTTTGCCACTATTTTATTCAACACATCACTCTGGCCGCTCCCGTTATCCACGGTGCAGTCATAGACTATATGACCGAGTTCCCGGAGCTGGGATATCACCTCATCTTTTACCCGCCTGTTTTCTGTTGACTCATTGATCAGCCCTACAGCGCCGCATGCTACCTTCCCCGCCGGATTATGCCCGGCATGTATATTTATAATCATAATTTTTCTTTCTGCCTCCTCTGCTCAGGTATAAAAAGAGGGCAATTATTCACCCTCTCTGTTCTTGGTGTCAATATTTCCCTGTCTCTGCTCTCCCAACTCCTCTACCTGTGATTTTATATTCTGGGTAAGCTTTTCTAAAAATACCGGCAATTCCACTTCCATATCTTTTATATTCTCCAGGATGCTGATAATCTCATTACAGATGATCCATATGGCAACGATACACGCCACCAGGAATGTAAACGGAAGCGCTATGCCTATCGTTTCGGATGCATATTTTAACAGTACATCGATGATCGCCCCGACCGCCACCAGCAGCCACATGCAGACTTTCTTCATGATTCCTCTGATCGATTTATAGGAACTGATATTTTCGTTCCTGAACTTGCACGCCATCAGACCCGTTCCATAATCAATCAGGTTGCTGAGCACCATCAGCCCTATCGGAACCGCCAATACGCCCAGAATTGACGTAAAAAAAGAAGAGACTGCCGTCACAGTCCCTTTTACAAAGTTTTCGGTTTTCATTCTACCTCTTCCTTTCTTTAGATATTTTTTGCATGCTTATATAATGTTCAGTCAGGCGGATCCCTTATCGCTCTCGTCCTCTCATTATCCATTATTCCCGGAACCTCCTTTTTCAAGAGCCACAATCCTTGCCTCTAAAGCCGCATATTGCTCATCTGTATATTTCTTTGCATCCTGAAGCGCCTTTTTTGCAGATATTGTCTGAACAATTATCGCCTCTTCATTATTTGTTTCAACGCTGGATTTGAGTATTACGCCCTGGTTACCGAATATGTACAACTGCCCGAATGCTTTTGTGATACAGTTCATGGTAAGTTCCGGGGCGATCTCAATCAAATCATCTAACGTTTTGTCTGAAATACTCTCCCTCTTTTTGACAATCAGCATTTCATGACTATTAATGAAGAGCTGACATTCGTTAAAATATACCCCATCTTTAAAGAAAAAATTCTGCCCGGTACTTAATATGTTCGTTTCATTGGAAGGCAAAACTTTTACTATTTTATAATCGTCCGTTGACATCATAGAACTGTAAAACAGGGCATCCTTACACTCATAGACATTCATAACAGGTATATTACCCGATTTTATATTATGCAAATGAGTAAATGTTCCTTTATTGTCTATTTTTTGTATTTCATTATACCAGGTAGTAGTTGTATTTGTCTGTGCATAATAATTGATATGCAGCAACATTTCGCTGGAATTTTTTGCGACTGTTACACTTTCTACATAATAAGCCACTCCATTTGTTTCATTTTTAGCGTGTAATCTATTCATTCTGTCCCATGCATTTACTAAATCTCCGGCATATGCATATACATACCTGTAAGTTTTCTCTATTCTTTCCGCTATAACAAGGTACTTTCCATTAGACGGATATATTGCATGATATTCAGTATCATAGTTGGTCTCTGAATCGCTGCTATTTTCTGTATTTAACTCTACATACTCCTCAAAGTTTGCTGTTCTAAGTATTAACCCGGTTTTTTTTCCATTATTAATATACCCACCCGCCAATACAAAATCATTCCCATCCCAGTCAATATCATTCAGCCTGCAATTTTCATATTCCAGCATATGTGTCTGCCATGCTTCTCCATCCGTTGTATAAACAACAGTACCATCCGCAGTAATGGCCACCAGATATCCATTTTTAAAAATTGCCGCTACAAAATCAGCAAAAACACCTGATTGTACCTGTATCCAGTTATAATCTTCAATTTCAGTTACAATGGCGCCTTCTGATAATGTTGTTATATTCGTTTTTCCCAGCATAATCAATTCCTCCTGACAAGTATATTTGCATTCAATTCATCCAGAATATCAATAGAACTCGTCAATTCTATGTACCCAACATGCGATACCGGTATGATAAGCGCTTTCGATGCAATCTCAAAAGAATATTCATCGAAATAGATATCACAAAGTGAATTCTCTGTAATAACATCACTCGCTATCCTGCAGACTTTATTTACAAACTTAATCGGGACGTCCCGAATAATAATCTCACGATTCTGTATCTCTTTAGCCAGGTTGGTATAATTTATCATCCGATCCTCAATCAGATCGAGTCTCTGACTGATCTCTGTCACATCAAAAGCATTTAACGTCTCCAGAATGCTGTTTTGCTCCGCCATCGTGATATTAAACTGCTCCGCTGTCTCCTCGTATCTGCTCATCAGATCTGCGATTCTCTGATACTGTGCAATAATCGCTAAAAAGATATCGTCTGTCGGCTCCATGGACACATTTTCGCCGGAAATAGCACCTTCTTTTATATCAATGATGCACAGCGTTGATGTAACTACCGCAGTATCTTTCATGCCAAATACTCCGATATACATCCGTCCGGCTCTCGCCATGGCCGCCGCAGGAATCATACAGGTATCATTATTTCCCAGCACTGCATACTGTACGTTGGCTTTGTCCTGATAAAATACACCTGTTTTCGTGAATCCTTCCCATGTTTTATCAAATATAAATTTACAAGAATCAAAGTTGCTGTCACCTGAAGCAATGATATCCTGATTCTGAATTGTCAAAAGCTGTTTTTCCAGCAATAATTTTATCTGTGCCATACTTATTCTCCGTTCTGTCTTAATATAAGTTATCAGCTTATAAAATATTTCATTTCCGATCCATGAGGATCTGCTGCATTTCCAATTTGAGATGTGAACCAATATCCAGTAGAAGATCCACCTCCATATTGATAAAAATCACAACCTATTCCTATCAAATTCTTATATTGTGATATTAACGATGGTGGTATAATCATTTCTTTCTCATTGGCAACCCCGCTTCCCGTCCCAGATACATTTATAACTGGAAAAGAATATCGAAACTGCTGAAATTGACCATCATTATTTTCTATATACAAAAAAATATACATCATCCTTGACAGCGAAGTAGTATATCCACTGCTTATTCTATACCAATTAGAAATTTGTGTTATTGTTTTAATTTCTTTAATTTGCGAAATCTCTATTGGATCATCGAATAAAACAAACGCCAAATAATCTGAACCCCCTGAAACAGAATGTATTTTTGACCCAGCAAAGCAAATAGATCCTTGTACTGGAATCCCCCCAGAGGATCCATTGCTAAAAGGGATCACTGTATCAGCACCTGTTTCCGCATCCGTTACCACATATCCCGGTTTTCCATCTGCATCCTTTCCAAACCTTACGCCTCCGTTTGTTTGAATTATTTTTTCTGACAGTTCCGCATCTGTCAGTCGCACCTTTCCCAAATCTGCCTGGGCCATAAATTATCCCTCCACTGTATAAATAAGATGTCCATCATCATTAATGCCAAAATTCTCTGACTGCATCTCCGACTCTGACATCACCCACAAGTGCCCATCTTCCCGAATTTCAAATGCATACATTCCCAACCCACCTGATGATCCACCAGCAGAACCGGCATCACCTTTATCCCCCTTCTCACCTTTTTCTCCGCGGGAAGGCTTTCCTGTATCCTCACCACCGATAAACCAGTTCCCATTATCACCTATGAAAGGCGTTTCTCCATCAACACCATCTATTCCATCCTTACCATCCCACCCAGGTGCTCCATCTTCTCCCTTCATCCCTTTCAGGGATTCCAGCCATTCGCTTTCATTTCCGGTATAGCCATTATTCACCGCTATTTCATAAGCGGACAGGCCATCCTTGCCGTCTGCTCCACTCGGTATCTGCGATACCGCTTCGTTTACGATCTGTTCAACCTCTATCGTTTTGGAATAGTCTGCCAGAATTTTTTCTGTCTTTTCTTCCGATATGTATCCTGCATCATTTTCAAAAGAGCTAATATTCTTTGGAACTGCAGCCGGTACGCCTCCAGCCATATTCATATCGCTTAATACCCGTCTGCTGGAGCCCAGGTAGAATACCGAATTTTGCGGTTCTGCAATATAGATATCTGCTCTGCTCAACAGGTAATTCCCGTTTATCCCATGCGGACGGCTGACCACCGGAACATATTCACAGATATCCAGGGCTTCAATGCTTGCATCCGTCAGGTGCAGATCAACCGCTTTGATCTCATATGTCTCATTCAATGTGACAAATGAATGAAAAAGCTTTTCTTTCGCCTTTTTTAGAAGGTTCTGTGGCAGTGTCACGTCTTCCCAGGTAGATTCATTCTCCGGTGCAAATATAATCCCATATTCAGTCGCTTTTTCCTCATTGATAATATAGGTCTTCCCACCGTTCACAGAAGAAATATTAACCTTAACACCATCTACCTCCGCTCCAACTGGCCTGATCGCCGTATAAGTCTCTGTCGCATCCAGCTCCGAAGACATATCTATCATATTTTTTGCAAACTCAATGCTCTGCTTTGACACAACATCATAATCTGAAAGCCAGTCAATATAATCTCCATCCTCTTCATACCTTATTCTGATATGCCCTCCCAGAGATGACTTAAAACATTTATCCTTCAAGGCATTCCAGGAATTTATAACATTCTCACTGCTCCTGACAATATAATCGTTGTTATCGACGACTGTCACGACTCCTATTTTGAATTGCTGCCAGTCCATCACCTGCGCATTATGATTTTCGATAATCATCCTGAACAATTCCGACGGACTTCCCGAGAAAGAAAAAGGTTCCATATAGGAATCATTTAAAAAAGTCAATTTTCCTTCCACTTCCACAGATTTTCCATTGTAAAAGTCTTTCTTATCAGAAATTACCCTTCCTTTAAATAATGTCCTGCCATCTCTGATTACTGATATGAGTGGATAGAGCTTTCTGATCGTGTGGTAATTCAGATTGCTGTCATATATTTTAAAAGTAAGGCTTCCGGCCCCATTATCCTCCAGTGTCAATTTCGGATTGATCAACGCCAGATTAGGGTTGCGTGGATGATATATCTGTCTCTCACCGTTTTTTATGATTATCATATCAGTTGTCCTTTTCTGTATTCCAGTCGGATTTTCCCCCTTCCAGATACCTTCAGCCTGTTTGGTCCGTCCTGAAAGGTAATCTCAGGTATTTCATATACTCCGGCTTCCAGCGCAAAACGGATGCCCTCATAACTGACAGCAATATTTCCCTCAACTGTTATGAGCGGCATGACCGGCATCCTGTCGCTGAACAGGATAATCTCTTTCTCACCTTTTATCTCCTCTTCATGAACCATTACTCGATCCAGCTTATAAGGTTTTACCTTTGCTTTCATGCATAATTCATAAATATTTCCCGTCTGTTTCTCGCTGATGACGGATATGCGGCCTTCATAGTAAAATTCCGGCTCCCTTTCCAAAATGATTTTCATGCGCCGTCCATGCAGATCATTTTTCATCTTTTCTTTGCACCCCGCATCAAACAGGGTAAATTTAAAATCGATCTCTCCATCTTCAAATACCACCCCGCCAACCGCCTCTGTCAGATCGATGGAGGAATTTCCGCCGGCAATATCCACATAATTCTCTTTTACAGCCGGCGGTGTTATCCTGACATAATTCATGACAGCGCCATAGTCCTCTTTTGTATGCTTATCCCCGAATACTGCGCCATACATTTCTAATTCCGCCTCCCCCTCATATATGTAATTCTGCCGAGCTCCTCATTCATCGGCCGGGCAAGTTCGCCTACCAGCACTCCAGAGTCCAGGACCAACTGCCTCTTTTCCAGCGCCGGAAGGCATTCGCTTAACAGATCATATAATTGATTCAGGATCGTATAGAGCCGTTCATTGTTTTCTGCGACCGCCGCAGAGATCATCTTCATCAGCGTCTGCGTCCCGCTCACCACTTCACTCCCGGCTTCGCCGCCCGCCATAATCTGCCCTCTCGCATTGATTCCAAACGCTGTCGGCTTTTCCATCAACAGAGGATTATCCATCGCTCTTCTATACCAGTCCACACTGAATTTCGGAATTGACGGCGGGTTAAGTGAAAACTTTCCGCTGATACTAAAATGCGGAAGCTTGATTCTCGGCAGCTTCCAGTCAAAGTTAAAGAATTCTTTCAGCTTCCGAACAGTATTAGATGTAAAATTCTTTACTGCATCCAGTTTCTGTGTCACACCGGATCTCAAATTTTCAAACTTTAGGACTGCACCGGATCTCAAGGCTTCAAAATCAGCAATTCCTTTATTTTTCAGGGAAGTGATTTTTTCAGACGCTCTATCTTTTAACTCCTGGAACTTAGACACGGCGTTTTCTTTCAGATTTTTCACCTTTTCCGATGCATCCTCCTTCATCTGCGTGAATTTTGCCGCTGAACTCGCCCTCAGTCCTTCTATCCGGGTTTCCGCTTTTTCTTTCAACTCAGTAAATCCAGATATAGCGTTTTCTTTCAGATTTCTCACCTTTTCCGATGCATCTTCTTTCATTTTCCCAAATTTTTCTGCTGCCCTTGCCCTCAAACCCTCTATCCGACTTTCAGCTCTTTCTTTTAATTCAGTAAATCCGGCAACCGCATCTTCCTTCAAATTTTTTACTTTCTCCGATGCCTCCTCTTTCAGATTTGTAAATTTTTCTATCGCTTTTTCTTTCATCTCTGTTACTTTACTGACTACTTTCTCCTTCAGTTCTCCCGCTTTTTCTTTTATCGTATCCCAGTTTTTATACAGGGTAACCCCTATGGCCACCAGTGCCGCTATCGCAGCTATTACAAGGGCAACAGGCGCAGTGATGGAACTGATGATCGGGATAAGAGTAGTAATGCCCCCGATCAGCTTGCTCCCGATGCTGATGACTGAACCGATTCCGGTGGCCATTTTTCCTACAAAGATAAGCACTGGACCTGCGGCGGCCAGAAGTGCGGCCGCTGTTATAATCATCTTTTTTGTCCCGTCATCCAGTCCCGATATCCAGTCGCACACTTTGGAAAGCCATTCCACACCCTGTTTCAGGTAAGGCATGATCAACGTTACAAACTGTATAGCGAGACCTTCTAACTTTGATCCAAGCTCTGTTAACTGCCCAGACAGATTGTCTTTCATAATGTCAGACATTTCCTTTGCTCTGCCTTCTGAACTATCGATAGCATCTGCAAATTTATTAAAATCATCTTCACCCGCATTAATGATATTGAGCATTCCTGCCATTGCTTCCTGGCCAAATAATGTAGTAGCAGCCTGAGCCTGCTCTTCCTCTGTCAATCCGGAAAATGCTGTGCGTAACGCCAATATTACTTCTCGAAGCGACTTCGTATTTCCTTCACTGTCCACGAGAAGGTTATTTGTGATGCCTAAAGTCTCCGTTTCTCCTTCCTGTACTACATTCAGATCGTAAACAGCGGCCTCCAGATTATTCTGCGCTTTTTCAAGGTTTAATGCCGCCGTCTGAGCCTGTGAAGAATTTACGCCGTATTTGGCGACAGCATCATTATATTTGATCTGCGCTTTCTGCATATCGATAGTTTTATTTTCGACTTTCGTCTGGGCCTTCTGGAGCTTTCCACTGTCAACAACATTGGTAGTTTCTTCTGTGGCCAACCCCAGATTTACCATTGTACTTATCATATCTTCGGTAGGCTTTACCAGTCTGCTTAATGATCCTCGTAAAGCTGTACCTGCCTGAGATGCATGTACACTTCCGTTAGACATCAATCCAATAGCCAGCGATACATCCTCAATGCTATATCCCAAAGCTCCCGCCACCGGTGCTACATACTTAAATGCCTCTCCCATTTCGCCCACATTAGTATTCGCCGATGAGGATGCCTGCGCCAATACATCTGCAAAATGCCCGCTGTCAGAAGCTTTCATCCCAAAAGCAGTAAGCGCATCCGTCACGATATCGGATGTGGTCCCCAGATTTTCCCCTGAAGCCGCCGCAAGGTTCATAATGCCTTCCAGGCCATCCAACATATCTTCCGTCTTCCATCCTGCCATCGCCATATATTTCAGAGCCTCCGCAGATTCAGAAGCTGAGAACTTGGTTGTCTTCCCCATCTCTTCCGCTTTATTCCTCAGGGCTATAAGATCATCACCCGTAGCGCCTGAAATAGCCCCTACTTCCGACATTGCGGACTCAAAATCTGCGGTTGCCTGAATCGCTTTTGTTCCGATCAGTGTGATAGGCGCTGTTAACCCCAGGCTCATCTTTGTCCCCAGATTCGTGGCTTTTGTGCCGACATCCTCAAATTTATCCGATAATTTTTGTGAGAAAGACTGTGCCTTATCAGTGGTCTCATCGATCGCACTGTTCGCCTCCGTATTTTTAACTGTGATTGTTCCAAACAGTTTAAAAAGTTCCATCGTATATGTTCCTCCCGATTCTTACGCCGGAGATATTCTGCTCAGGATCTCTCTTGTCTGCCGTTTCACAGCATTAACCTGTCTGTCCGACATACGGTATGATACTGGTTCCTTCTCTTGAATCAGTCCATCTTTCCAATCCTGAAACGTCTTATCCGTCACACTATGGACATACGCCTGCCACAGCATGTTATCATCTTCTTTTCGAATTGCTTCTTTTTTACGCCTCACATCCATTTCAAAGATTTTAGCTACAAATTCTCCAAATCTTCCCTGTGCAATATACACATTCATGAAATCCACAGGACTTGCGTATCTGGAATACAACAAGTCCATGAATTCAAATTCTCCTATGAGAGAAATCTGGAGAGCACCCTGAAAAAACTCGTATTTCTTGCCTCTGAAAAAGTGTCCATGATCATCAACGGCAGTGTGCCGAATTCCATCTCTCTTATATCGTCCGCCGGAATGCCTGATATGTCTGACCACATTTCATAGGTTTCATTTTCGACCTTCGCCAGATTCCCGATCAGAATGTCTGCTATATCGAAAGTAGCCATGATCCCTATTTGTTTCAGAGTTTTTTCCCCGGAAGCCACTTGAATGAAGGCCTCTTTGCAATCCCTGATGCCTATTTTTTTCAAGATTTTAAGAAGTGGGAACAGGTCGGAGTCTTTCAGCCTGCGCAGTGTATACTGGCGTTCAATGTTTGACTCTGTTTTTTGTTCACACGCTTTTTCTGCTACAGAATCCTGCAGTGTATCTCCTATTTCCATTTTCTTCATGATCCACCTCTTACCCTTCCACGATCTTATATATTTTCTTTGTCTGTGTCTCCTGTTTTTCCTTATCCGGATAGAAAATATAGATGGGCAGTGTATCATATACGCCGCTCTTAAAATCAGCCGTAGCCTTGAACGTGGTCTTGACAACAGATGTCTCCTTATTTTTCGAGTCTAATTCAAGCCCCGACGAGCAGATCGCATTTTCCATGATTGCTATGATCTCCGTCCCGTCCGTCATACTGCCGACATAAGCAATATTATCCAGATAATCCGACAATTCGATCAACGACTTCGTCTGGATTTGCTTATACCCCGGAATCAAACTCTCGACCTCTTTTCCTACGATCGCACGCTTCAGCGATTCAACCGTATGCTGTGCAAGGTTCACCTCCAGTGTCCCGGTTTCCCCCGTTTTCTGATTGAGTCCTTTGATCTCTACTACCGCACCATCCACTTCAATGGGTGTGATCTCCGGAACAATAGAAAGTTTATTCCCTCCATTGGTAGCACCGAGCACATTCTTTTCAGAATCGTCCCACGCGCCTGTGACAAAATCCCCCACCGCCGGTGTGTAACCGTCTTTTACGCCGATAAAAGAGACATTGTTCTCTATCTGGCTCAATTTAATATCCTCCGCCACCAGCGTCTCCTCAGCTTCATACTTTTCATACACGTATTTAAAATTTTTAAACACAACACCTGCTCCCAACAGGAAGTCATTCGGCGTGTCATTATTAATACCTGATTTTCTCATTGTTCCACCTTCCATTCTTTAATAACTAGATTTATCTGCATTTTTTTCAGTTCATCGTCCTCCACAGGCAGGGGGAGGCTGTTCCCATAAAAGAGGGCGACCGTTGAATCGGATCCGGCTGCTATCACCCTCCCACTGTTACGGGGGAAATATTTTTTTATCATCTCCTTTGTTTCCTCCAGTCGGATCCATTTTTCCCGTGAAAAACCGGTCAATATAAATACCGTATCCTCTTCGCCGGCCTCACCGTCAGATTCCAGTTCATGATATTCTCCGACAAAGTAAGTAGCCGGCAGCGCCTCACCGGCATTTACCTTATACTCCATAAAACCATATTTCAGCCCCAGGGCTTCCATAGCATTCTTTATGAGGTTCAGTACATCTGCGCTCATTCTGTGTCCAGCCTTTCTCTTATTATCTGCTCTGCCATCTGAGTAATCCTGCCTTTGAGTAAAGTAAATGCTTTAAAAAGCGGTCTCCGCGGCTTCTTTCCTCTCGTGAAGTGCCACCCACCCATTTCGTCCTGATAATGCCAGCCTCCTTTGCGCCCATCGCCATTCAAAGCATATTCACCAGTGCCGAACTCCTCCCAGATGGCATTTTCATAGTTTGAGCCGACATACCCTTTCAGCTCCGCCTCATCGACAACATATACGTAAGAACCCTTTGTCTGCCCAGTCTTTACCTTAGAGTTTCGTTTTGTCTGTGCCTCCAGCTCTCCGCAGGCTTCATAACGTTACTAAATCCCATTTATCCTGATTTTTCCATTTTCTGACCTGTTCCTCTGATACCTGCAGTTCCTCTGCAATACTCTTCAGCAGGCGGCTCTTCCCGCTATCCAGCCAGAGCTGCCTTGCTTTGTCTCTGCCGGGGCTCCTTGGTCTCGCCATGCTCACCGCCTCCTGTTCGTTTGTTTTTAAAAAAGAGCCGGTGCTGTGCCGACTCTTAAAAATAATTCTCTTTGGTTTACTATATTGCGATGTCGCAACAGGAATTTTTACTTTGACACATTCAGTTTTGCCATCAGTGCTTCCTGTAAAACTCTGGATACATTGATGTGCGCTTTTTCCGCTTCCTGATTCAGCCAGTTCGGAAGTGTAACATTTCTTCTCACTGTTTTATTATCTACCCTGCGCCGATACTCCACAAAGTCTATATCCACCAGCGAAACATATCCTTTCCCATCTTCCGCAAATGTTCCTTTTGATACGTCAATGTCATTTAATGCTCTGGGAGCTGGTATGCCCTTTCCCTCATCCTCCCGCGTTATTCCTTTTAATCCGATAGCATCCCTTGCCATATAAACAGCATTTACCATACCATAACCTTCCGTCAGTATTTCTAAATCCGGAACCTCAACCAGTACGGTATCCTTTTCGTCTCTTAATGGTGTAAATATTACAGGATATACGTTTTTCATTTTATTCCCTCTTCTTTCTTTTCCGCTCTATACATTTATTGGGAAAGAGGGGATTTTACAATCCCCACTTTCTCAATATGGCTTTTGCTAATCTTTCGTTTACTTCCCGGTGTCTCGGTACCTGCTCCTCATCCTCGCCTCTAACATATATATCATGATCGCTTCCATGCCTCTTAAGTACAAATCCACCTTTTTCCAACCGCTTTATTAAGTCTCTCTGTTTCATTATGTCCTCCTTATGTATATATGATACACATTTTTTACACATCTGTCAATAGTAAATGTGTATTTAATGCGTATTTTAGACGTTATATTATTGGACATACCAGCAAAAACAAAATACCCAGCCGGGAAATAGCCAGGTATTTTGAAAAATGTATTGGGGAGGTATTCTGCATACCAACTTCATTTTACATTTTAACATAGGAAAACCGGACAATGTGGACAAAACGGACAAAATTTTATTTTTTTTGCAAAAATCTTTCAAATTCTTTTCTCGTATTATCCGCCGTAGCCGTTTTTCCCAGCTTAATCGCAACTTCATCCCACGTTCTCCGTTCAAAATATTTCATCCGAATAATCCGCTGCATCCTCGCCGGTATGGTCTTCATCCACCTGTCGATCTCCGCTTTCATTTTTTCCGCCTGGTATTTTCTCTCTTTCAACAGCTCCAGTTCACTTTTCAGCTTTTGACTGTCCAGATCCGCTTCAATTATCCCCGATACATGAAAGCTTCTCTGCTCATATGGGAACTCCGGGTTGCTTCCAGTTACTTTGTCATGCGCTATTTTTTTTTTTCGCAGATTCTGTATCTCTTCCTCCATCTCGCTGATCAGCTCACAGATATCTATGTAATCCGATAAAACCTTTTTGTCCAACACTACCCCTCCATTCTTCCGCTCTATGTCCGCAAACCTTATCACACATAGGCTGCTATTTCATCTACCGCCTTTTCTATTCTGTTCATGCCTTCTTCCCTTTCTTCTTTTTCTTTGCTACTGTCTGCTTCAGCCGAACGATCCCCAATCCTGCCTGCGTCAGATCCGGATCCTCAAAGCGGTAACCCAGTCTCGTCAATGCGCAGCTTTCACCCTTCGTGATCAGCATCAGATTTTCAATATCACAATTCAGCTTGTCATTATCTTTAAAAATAACGACCACGCCTTCCGGTATCGGCCCGTTGTGCTCTTCCCAAACCGCCCTGTGAAGAAACTCCCAACGTTCCCAGAGACTCCCCTCCATCTGCTTTTTCCGAAGCTTATAGCCGGCAGAATTGACTACGATCGCACCGACAGGCAGTTCGTTTGCTGGCCTGTCACCTTTTTTGAAGCGCGTAGCCTTAGCCCTCTCGAGTGCATCTGGATCTTTTATATAGTCCTCCTGCTTTCTGCCCTTCGTACCCGGTGGGTGTCCCTTCTGATACCAGCCTGTACAGCCGGATTTAATGCCGTGCCTTTGCCGGAACTGCTTCATCATCGTCTGCGTGAAACTGGTGCCGAACTTTTCATTCACCATCTCTGCCATCTCTTTGGAACTCACGCCCCAGGAATTATCCCTGACAAATTCGTACATCCCCTGGGGATACTTTTTCTGATACTTCCAATACTCCTCTTTTGTCCATTGCTTCTTGCCATTCCTGTACCCATGATTTCCTCTGAAGGCTTTCATGGACTGCGCTGTGAAATGCGTCCCCAGTTCACTGTTGCATGCTTCAGCCAAATCTTCGTCCCGGAGCTTCAGACTCCATTTCTTTACGAAATCATGAACCTCTTGCGAATATCTATATACAGGCATTTTCACCACTTCCCTTCCGTGGTAAGCATCGGGGGTACTGATCTGATGCTCTTGTCCGGATGGTATCCGAATTCATCCAAATGTTTCATGGTCTTAAAAGCCAGTTCTCCGTTCTCGATAATCTTCTCGGATATCTTGACGATGCTGTCAGTCTTTTGCAGTTCCCGGTCAAGCTGTTCCCCCGTCAGATCATCATCGTTGAGCCTCTCTAACTGCTCAAAAAGATAATTATTAAGGTCTGTAAGTGTATTTTTCATTTCATTCTGCTCCCTTTTATTCGGATTTTTCCAGATTACGTACCAACGCTGAAAGCGCTGCCACGATAATCTTCTGGCGGAATATTGTTTTTTCCGGTATGCCCCCTATTTCAAGATAATCATTAAGATGTTGTTTCTCCTGTTCCAAAATTTTACGCACCTCACACATCTCGTTCAGCGGCTCGGGATCTTCATCCTTCTCTGTCTCAGCTTCCGACTCCAGTATTTCTTTTTCTTGGAGAACTTCTGATTCACTCTGCTTCTCCGTTTTATTCTCCTGAATCGATCTCTGGCATCGATACTCACACACCTCTTCACACACCCTACAGCATGGATCCGCCTCTTTGCTGCCTGCTGTATGATATGCCAGATCATTATTAACAAATTGGCACCTATCCCCTACTTTCTCCAGATCTCCTTTTTCAAGGATTTCCATCGTTTCACAATCAAACGGAGCTCCAAGCGGTGCAAACCTACAGTGCCGGTTTTCCCCTCTGATGCTGCAGGCCTGTGCGCATAAAAAACAATTATACTTATGCCCGCATCCTTCTCCCGCCAAAGAACTCCCTTCCGGGTATTCTGTTTTTTCAAGTCCATATGCCGATTTCGCCGATTGCGGTAGCGCTGTTTCTTCCGCTATCCGGCATAGCTCTTTTGCAAATCGCCTATATGTCATATGGATCTTCTCTTTTTTTGTATAAAGCCTCACCCCGACAGCGAAACTACGGAAAGCAAAACCGAATTCCGAACTTCCACCGCAATTGTACCCATATGGGGATATGTGCTTCTGAATAGCATCCGCCCTGTCAGAATTGTCTTTCTCCCGGAGACAAATGCACATCAATTCTTCAGATTCCTTCGGTTCAAATTTAACATACTGTTCCACGAACCATCTTTCATCATGAATCTCGCCAGGATCCTCAGGTTGCGACGTCGCAACTTTCTCCGGAACAATATTTTCTGATTCCGGTATATCGATCTCTCTGTATTCCCCGTCTATGACTATATCTCCATCAGCTGGTTCTTCTGACTCTTTCAGAGGCTTATCTTTCTGTTTTGCCTGCCGCTTTATCTCCCTCACCTGCTTCACGGTCATACTCGGAGCTATCTTTTCTTCCAGTTCCGGCGGCATGTTCAGCATCTCGATCAGAACCGCCTGGGAGTATCCTTCATATTTTTCCTCGATCTCCATGCCGTTTCCCTTGGCGGAGTATTTCTCGCACGCCTTGATGAAGCGGGTTGCCATCGTGTAATCCATCTGCAGCTCTGATTTAAGGTATTCATCAAAGCAGCTGTAATACGCCTGCCACATCATCTTATCCATCATGGTCTTCAGCAGATAGCCGATATTGTCAAAAGTCAACTTTTCTGATATAATAGTTATAGTAGATAACACGACTATACCACAAAAGGAGGGCTTTTCATATGACAATAGCAATATATGCACGGCAGAGCGTTTTTAAAGAGGACAGTTTAAGTATTGATACACAGATCGAAACTTGTAGAGCAGAAGTTGAGAGAAGGGAAAAAGGCGCAGATATAAAAGTTTATGAGGATAGAGGGTATTCTGGAAAAAATACAGCACGCCCACAACTTAAAAACCTTATGGAAGAAATTGAAAACAACAGGATTGACAAAGTTATAGTTTATAAGCTAGACCGTATAAGCCGCAATGTTGTTGATTTCTATAATTTATATGATTTTATGAATAAACATCATTGTGATTTTGTTTCTGTAAAAGATGAATTTGATACATCATCAAGCATAGGGCGGTTATTGATAGGTATTTTAATCAATTTTGCCCAAATGGAACGAGAAAATATACAGCTAAGAGTAAAAGATTCTTATTATGCCAGAGCAGAAACAGACGGGCGTTGGTTAGGCGGGAAAACCCCATATGCTTTTAAATTAGCAAAAGATAAAAACGGATTAAGCACATTAAAGCCAACAGCAGACAAAGAAATTATAGAACTTTTATATAAAAAATATGCTTTTGACAGCAATACATCATTACACAAATTAACAAAATTTTTATATGATAAAAAAGGAATATCTAAGACAGCAACAGCCATAAATAATATTTTATCAAACCCTATATACGCAATAGCAGACCAAAAACTATATAATTATTATAAAAGTTTAGGAGCAAATTTTTTAAATGATTCTAGCGAATGGAATGGAGAGCGGGCGTGTTGTATTTTAAACAAAACCGATCAATCAGGAGAGAAAACCTTACAAAACCCGCCCACCGACTGGAAAATTTATATAACCAACTGGAAGGGATATATTGACAGCCGCACCTTTTTAATGGTTCAGGAACGGTTAAGCCAAAATACATCATACTCACGAGATAATACGCCAAAGGGCAAATTTGCTGAATTGTCTGGACTTGTAAAATGTGCTAAGTGTGGACGGGCTATCAAAATAAAAGGGAAATATGGTTCAATGTCTTGTGTAGGTAGAAGCGAACTAAGAGGCATATGTGATACAAGTTTTAAAGGCGTAAGACTGGAAGGAATACAAGAAAAAGTTGCCATTGAAATTCAAAAGTATTTAGATGATTTTACAAAAAACCAACTTGAATGGAAAGCAAAACTTGAAGAATACCAAAAGCAAGCCGATTCATTACAGACTGAAATAAATAACCTTATATCCACTCTTGCTGTAAACCCCGCAATAGCCGAAACTATAACAAAAGCAATAGAGGAAAGAGAGCAACAACTCGCAGAAATAAATTATAAGATTCAGGCAGATATAGCCCCATCTGATAAAATTGAGTATAGAGTTTTAAAAGTTTTACAAAGAACAGGCGCAGAAACTATAACAGCAAAAGATACAATTTATAAAGATTTAGCAACAGAAGAAAAACAGGCATTGTTAAAAATTCTGGTAAATAAGATATTACTTGACGAATCTGGAAATATAGAAATTGACTGGAAAATTTAAAAGCCAAGACAAAAGCCCTTTTAAAATAAGGGCTTTTTCTTATGCTTATTATAAAAAATACGCCAGAATGATTTTAAAATACTTTTAGAGGGTAAACACTCATTGAAGAAATTTAAAAACAATCCTACCGCATTTAAGGCTTTTTATACATATTTTATACACCATAAGTTATGTATAGATTACATATAACATATGTATAAAATAATAAGCAGTTACAAAAAAGCAAAAAAATAAGCCGCTTTTATACGGCTTATAATATAGAATAACATTTTTTTATTCATAAATATTTTAGAGTAAAATTTTTTATAATGTAAAAAGTCTAAAACACAATAAACTTATAGAAGTGTAAAAACTTCATAAAAAACTTTTTTAACAGGGTTCTTTCTCTGTCATTTATAATTATATAATTTTTTACTCTTAAATGTCAACAGATCAAAAATAGCCTTTACAGCACTAAGCAGTAAAGACTATTATTTTTAAAATTCATCATTATAAAAAAATTGATTGACTGTGCTTACTGAATGATTTTCCCATAAATCAGCACTTAAAAGATATTGATTGCCGCCATCATTCCAACAAGCATCTACCCAGTAAGGAACGCCGCCAATATATACTCTATTCCAAGCGTGACCGCCGCCGTTTGCATAACCTTCTATATAGTCACATTCAATGCCTACTTGATTACACATCATTTTAAAAATACAAGCATATGTTCTGCAGTTTCCTTTTCCAGTCTGTAAAGCAAGATAAAAGTCACCTTGTGATAATTCATATGTTATAAGATCACATACATAATTATTTATAGCAATTATAGCGTCTTTTTCAGTCATATCAGAAGTTACAATATTATTTACAATACTTTTTATATTATTCTCAACTTCAAGACTTTTATTATATCTTTCTCTACTGTTATTTGTTGTTAAATAATATTCCCCTTCATCCCAATAATTTATAATAATTCTAGCGTCATAATAAGCGAAATAAGTTCTATTTATTGCTTGTTTTATAGTTTCCATATCAGACGCAGAAAGTTCAGCCCAATGAAAGCAATGTGTCATTTCATCATTATTTAAGCACACGCCCATAATTTGATCCGCATAACCTTGTAAATACTCTGGTAAAGTTTCCACGCCGCCACGCTTATTAATATTATTGTTAAAATTTATAATATTACCGCTTGCCACTGTATCTTGTAGTTCTTGTGGTTGTGGTTCTTCTTCCTTTACTGGTTCAGGGTTCACAGGTTCAGGAGTAGGAGTTTCTTCCTTTTTGACTGGTTCAGTTTTTTGGTTAGAATCGTCTTTTTTTACTGGTTCAGGAGTAGGAGTTGTTTCTTCCTTCACTGGTTCAGGTTTTACAGCCTTCTTTTCTTTTATAATAGTATAAGCCGTTTGTGTAAATGGTTCATCATCTACAATTTCAGGAGCAGAATATAAAAAGGTATCTACTCTCATTAAATCATTTACATTAAATTTTATATATTCAGTTGTAGAGCCGCCTATAATACTAAGGCTCATTAAAATATTTGTTATTGTTATTATTAGTTTTTTCATAGTTTTTTCTTCCTTTCTATAATTATTGTGTTTTATTGTGCTTTTTTTATAAAAAGGGATTATCTTTTATAAAAATAATCCCTATAATTTTTTAGGCTTCTAATAGCCGTTTTTCCTCTTTTATTTTAGTAGTTCCATAATAAGCCCTTATATCATCAAGGCTTAATTTTTTATTGCTTGATTTTCTAAATGCTTCAGTATGAAAATACCAAGCCTTTTTATTGCTTGCATATTTGAAGCCTAATTCTTTTAACTCTTTTCTGTAATTGAATGAATTAAAAACCCATAGCCAAGAGCCTATAATTTCTATATCACAGTCAAAATTTATAATTCTTGTAAGCATTTCACGCAACACGGAATCATCTTCAAAATTATACATATTTTTTGAATATGTAGACTGATAACCGCCTGCCGCTTCTGTTTCTTCTGTTTCCTGTGTGTGCTTGTCTTTTAAGATTTTAAAAAGCCGCTCATATGCAGCGTTTATTGCTTTCATATCTTCATCAGAGCCAAACGCATTATCAGGATGATACATTTTAATAAGTTTCTTGTATTGCTTTCTTAATTCTTCAAGTGTGTTTACATTTTCAAAATAAGTTTTTGTCATAATCTTTACCCTTCCTTTTCAAAAGTTTTTTATAATTAGTTTGTTTATGCAAATATTTCAACAGGATATACTTTTTTATGAAAATGATAATATCCATCAGTAATAAAGCCCATATAAATTAAACCTTGTAAGCGTAATTCTTGAACTGGTTGATATGGATTATGTTCTAAAATCATATATGGTAAATTCTCACGATCATAATCCTTTCCAAGATTTTCAATATCCACAAATACATCAAATCTTTTATCTCTTTTTAATAATTGCATTATCTTATAAACTTCTTCTATTTTCATTTTTATTACCTTCCTTTTTATAAGTTTTTTTGTGTTTTAGTATAAAAAAAGGGATCAACCTTTTTCACTTCTACTCGAAAAAAGATGATCCCTTAATTTCAATATTAAGTTTTTTATTAAATTTTAAATGATTTTATAGGTTACGCTATAAACAATAAAAGTATTAAGACTTATACTGTTACCTTGTTCGTGCTTAACATATTTAAACTTGCCATATTTTGTTGGAAGTTCTTCATTTTCATATTCGCAATAATTAAAATCTTTATTCAGATTCATAAGAGCAATATGTAAAATAAATCTTATTTCATTAGGCGTATAAAGATAATCAGTTGCATTAAGTTCTAATGTAATGTAATCACCTTTTTTACTTACCTTTTCTATTCTGTCATTGTTTAATAGTTCCTTCTTTAATTCATTATAAATCTCTTTCTTCATAATATTTTATTTCCTTTCACATTATATTTTTTTGGTTTTTTTGGTTTACTCTATATTAAATTTTGTATTTAGTTGTCATATAAAAAAATGTTATTCATTTTATAATTTTTCATCTAAAAGTAATATAAAATTGTTATATTACATAACTTTTCTTATAATGGACGCCTTACATAATCACGCAGATTAAGCCGCCACCTTTTAACTTTTAAACACTATACTTTTATAAAATAAATAACTTATATATTAATTTTATAATCTTTTATTTATAAAAGCAATAGATCAAAAATAGCGCATACCTAAGATATACGCTATTTAGTTTTTATAGTTTAATAATTAAATACTGTTAGAAACAGCCCAAGTGAAGGCGTTATTTGCAGTTGCATAATTAAAGCACATTACCATAAAAGTAGGAACGAACTGAAGGATCACCCATGCCCAACATATATATTTTATATATTCTTTATATTCAACCGCTTTTGTATCACTAGGAGTTGTCATTATCATTACAAGAAGTATACAAATTCCAACAACAGCCGCAGGAGTAAAAATTACATAAATAGGTAACATATCCCTGAAAAATGAGAATACTTCTTCTATTGTTGTGCCACCTTCCCCACTGAAAAATAAAATTACTTTTTCAAATAATGTTAATTCTTCCATTTTTTATATCCCCCTTTCTATAAATTTTTATTTTTTAAACTTTTTAAAAAATGCAGTTAAAACAGCAAATCCCCCAGTTAAGAAATAGCCGCCATAATATGTATTAGTTGCTAAATCGCCAGTCTGAACAATTTCATTTTTTTCACTAGGATCAACTTTTCCTGTTTCTGTTGTGGTAGTTGTTGTTTCTGTTGTGGTTGTAATTGGTGTTGGTGTAGGCTCAACAGGCTTTACAGGTTCAACAGGATTCACAGGTTTAACAGGTTCAGGAGTAGGAGTTGTTGTTGTTTCAGTTGTTCTTGTTTCAGAGGATTCTGTTTCAGAAGATTCTGTTTCGGTGCTTTCTGTTTCTGTACTCTCTGTTTCAGAAGATTCTGTTTCAGTGCTTTCTGTTTCAGAGGATTCTGTTTCAGTGCTTTCTGTTTCAGAGGATTCTGTTTCAGAGGATTCTGTTTCAGTGCTTTCCGTTTCAGAGGATTCTGTTTCAGAGGATTCTGTTTCAGTGCTTTCCGTTTCAGTGCTTTCTGTTTCTGTACTCTCTGTTTCTGTACTCTCTGTTTCGGTGCTTTCTGTTTCAGTGCTTTCCGTAGTTTCTGTTGTTTCTGTGCTTATGTCTGGTAAGTCTGGTAAATCAGGAACACCACTCACACAACAGCAATCTTTATCAACAACTATATTACCAAAGAAAAAGTTTTCTATTTCTTCATCTTCTAAAAATAAATCTAAATCAAAATTAGGATTATTATAATCACATACAACGCCAAATTCTTTTTCAATATGAACAGGATTTTCAAAATCACTGTGATTAGTACAAGGCGTTAATTGAAATAATTTCAAAACAGGAATTTCGCCATTTTCTGTTTTTATGCTACTATACATAAAACATTTATTATCTTTTGTATAGTGCAAATTTTCGGCTACAAGTTCATATTTACAAGAAAATTGTTTATAACCTTGTTCATCTTCATCAAGTAAATTTTTTATAATATTATCACTATTACTAAGTACAAAATTATCAATAATTTCATCATTGTTATTATAAATATTTACTTTTACCTTTAAATCTTTTTCTGTTTTATTATCACTATAAGACAATTTATATTTTCCATCTGTTTTTAATTTATTATAGATATTTGTTATATTTTTATCATCAGCAGTATTATAACCTTTTATAAAAAAAGTAAAGTCTTTCTTTTCTTCTGGTATTTCTGTGCTTTCTGTGTTCTCTGTGTTTTCTTTCTTTTCAGCCCCACAGTTATCACAAAAACCGTCATTATCTAAATCCACAAAAGGATATTCAATATGATCCTCATCGCAAGTATCAACTATAATAACATCATCATCTTTTTTATCATTTTCGGTATCATTTGGATCAATTTCTATAATGCCATCATCTATAATTTCATCTACAAAGTGGTTTCCATCTTCTTTTGTTTCCCCGCATATATCACATACGCCGTGAATATCTGTGTATTCGTGTTGTTCGTCAGCGTCTGGACTAGCATATACAAAACTAAGTGGAGCAGAGAGGGCAACAGCCCCCGCCATTCCTATTGTTATTACCTTATTTACATTTCTATTTAATTTATTATTTTTCATTCTTATTACCTTCTTTCTATTTATTTAAAAAATACTTCACATTTACCGCTTTCGTTTATGTTATACCAAGCGTAAACGGTTGTGTTCCAATAGTTTTTAACTGTAAAATCTGTATAACCAAGATTTTTTATATAGTTAAAAACTTCTTTATAAGTGCCGCTTTTACATTCAATGTCAACAAATTTACCATTGATTTTTAAAGACTGAACAACAACTTTTTCATCTTTATTTGTAGTAGTATTATTATTTAAAAATACATCACAAATTTTTTTATTATCGTATTTATACCAAGAATAAACTTGTGTGTTCCAATAATTTTTAACTGTAAAATCTGTATAACCAAGATTTTTTATATAGTTAAAAACTTCTTTATAAGTGCCGCTTTTACAGTCAATATTTATAACATCACCGTTCATTTTTACAATAACATTAGTTGTAGATATTTCAGGAACGCCGCTTTCTTCATCTTTACCAATAACAACGCCCCTATTATCTTCTGGAATAACAGGAATACCGCTTTCTTCATCTTTACCAATGATAATGCCTTTATCTTCATCTTTTACAAGTTTGTTTGTATGATTTCCTTCATTGATTGTCATATTGCAGATATTACAAAATCCAGTAGTTCCGAAATAAGCGTGTTCTGTGTAAGAAATTTTTTTTACATATTTTCCAGTTTCGGGATCTTTTTCTATAACTATTATTTGATAATCATTATCAGCCGCAGAAGGATCAGCGTGGACTGGACTGGTTAAATTTGCTATTGTTAAAGCCCCCATAAGAACAGGGATTATAATTTTTTTATTTAATTTATTATTTTTCATTTTAAATAACCTCTCTTTCATCATTCTTATATAAATATTTTCTTATTAAAATTGTAATTAGTGTTGTTCTAGTCATATCATTTTCTTTTGCTTTTTTATCTAAATCAGCCAGAACATTTTTATTGATATTAAAATTTATTTTCTTTTTGTCTGCCATTTTTCAAGCCCCCTTATAACAACATTTTCTAATTTTTCGTTTTTACCTGTTATTGTGTTTTTAGCACTTACAAGTTTACCGATTTTTTTGTTGTTATCTTCAAAATATAATTCATAAATAGTCTTGTCACTATCTATACCTAAGCCGTATAAGATTTCATAATCACCATATAAGGGCTTTTTAGGTCTTTCAGTAATTTTTATAATTATTTTCTTCATTGTGTTTTATTTCCTTTCTTATAGATTTTTCATATTTAGACAAAATAAAAAAGAGAACAGGAAACAACAGTTTATAAAAAAACTGTTTAAAATTATCCTTTTCTCTTTATTCTTTAATTCTTTAATTAGTTAGTATTTTCTCTTTTTTATTATGTTGTATATACAGTATACCCCTAATAGAGATTTTTGTCAAATGTTTTATAACATAACATATTCATTATAACTTAATTTCATAAGTTGTATTAAAATTGTGCCAGTCAATAACCTATGGTTATTAACAAAAAAAGATTAGCACACTACAAGGCTAATCTTTTTACACGATATTCAATTTTTAAAACAATCTTTTTTTATATTAAGGGAGTATATACAAAAATCATAAGTGAAAAAATAGGAAAAATAATTTTTCTTCCTTCTCTCTGAATAAATTATATAATATAAAAATTTAAAAAGCAAGGGATCAAAACCCCTTGCCCTTTTAAAAAATTGATTCTATTTTTTTATAAACATTTTGTATATATCATATAAGAAGCCCGCCCACCCAAGGAAAAAGGCGCTAAATGCTTTTAAGGCTACATATAGAGGGAATGGAATAATATAATCCGTGTTCCCTTTTGCCACGAGTTTATTAGGTAAGCCCCACCCCCACGGCGCACAAAAAAGAAATACAGCACCCAACAATGATTGAAAAATGCCCAAGAAGGGATTCATAAGAAATTTAGGTAAACAAACAACAATATATAATACCGCCAACACCGCACCAATCATAATTTTTTTAGTAAAATCTTTCTTTTCTTGTTCCATTTTTTATAATCCTTTCTAATGATTAAAATTTACTTCTGTCTAACGCAGGAAAAGAATCACACAGCCGTTGCCATACATTGTGACTCATACGATCTAAATCTTCTTGTGGTATGCAAATCTCTCTGTTTTTTGCTTCTTCTTTTTCCATATATTTTTCTTCCAGTTTAGGGAAGGTATCACATAAGAAATTATAAAATTTTATATTATCAACCGAATGAAAAAGCAAAAATTCAAATATTTTTTGTATCACATCACGCCCCCAAATCCTTAATAGCCCCTAACCCATTAAAAAGTTTAATACTATCAGCCACACCTGCCAGATACGCCAAATCCCGCATTTTATGCTCTTTTGTTGCCAGACACGCTATGTAATCATTTATAACAATTCTATCCTTTTCAGGGATATTTAAAGCGTTATAGCGTTCTTCCAGTTCATCAGCCGCCTTACTGTCCTGAAGGTATGTTTCATCAGCCAAGGCTAAAGCGTCTATACTTTTATTCATAAACGCCCCTAAGTGGTTCTTCACCAGTTTTTTTACAAATTTGTCCATATTTTGTCCTTTCTGTATAAGAGTTAAAAAACAGCACCATACTCTATTATAGACAAAGATTTGTTAATATACAAGCATTTGTTTATATAAGATAATAAAATGAAAATGTCAACATTAAATGCGAAAGTTTTTTTTGATTTTTTCACTTTTAGCAATATGCACAACATAACCAATGTTTTATTGTGCTATTTTCACATATAATAAGTTTGAGTGTTGATGTGATGCAGATCCGGATCCGGATCGCTTTCTGCGATGCCTAAAAATGGGCGCACGAAATAAAGGGTAGTTGCGTATCAAACATTTGTTCTATGCTGCAATTTTTTCCAGTTCCTTATTATATAATTCCTCTGCCGTTCTGTACTCATGTAGGCGGCGCGGGTAATTATTGATCCATTCTGTTATGTTGTCAATATCCCCCTGCGTCTTATCATCAAAATTAACGCCCTTTGGAATATGGCGGCGCACTAATTTGTTTTGGTTCTCGTTGCTGCCACGCTCCCAACTGCTATATGGGTGACAGTAATATATTTTTGTCCTTTTTTTCTTGCTGCGCTTGGATCGCTCCATGCCTTCCCAATCCGCAAATTCCGATCCGTTGTCTACGGTAATGCTTTTAAATATTTCTCTAAATTTTTTTCCTAAATTTCTTTCTAACCGGTCTAATGCTTTTACAACTGCTGCCGATGTATGATCTTTCAGTAAAAATATAATTTCTTTTCGCGTTTTCCTTTCTGTCAGTACCAATAAAGATTTTTTAGAAACTCCCCGCGCCCCTACAACGGTGTCCATTTCCCAATTCCCAAATTCCTCCCGCGTGTCTATTTCGTCCGGTCTGTTCTCGATGCTTTCACCTTTTGTAGCCCGCTTTTGTGTGGTTTTCCGCTTATGTTTCTTTTCTCCTTTCCTCTTTTCCGGCAGGTGTTTCATTGTCAAATTCAGAAAAACGCCCTTATCAATGTAACTATATAGAGTAGTTACACATATTGAAAAATCATATCCTTCAGCTTTCACTTTTGCCAGTGCCGCCGCGGGGCTGTACCCCTCTTTTATTATGATTTCCTCTACCCGCTCTGCAAATGCCCGCTCATTCCCAATTTTCAGATCTGCGCCCTTTGCAGCTAAAACCTCCTCTTTATGTTGCTGTGCTATATCAGGGCTATATCTCATTTCTTTTGTAAGATCTGAATTTAACGCCTCAAACTGTCCTCGGTTCAGTTCCCTATAAATTGTGCTAATATGGAAATGTAGAATTTCCGCGATTTCCTTTGGTGTATGCTTTGCTTTAACCAATACCTCCAACCGCAACCGGTCATTATATGTAAATTGTTTAAATGATTTCATAAAATTGTTTCATCTTCCTTTCTGCACACGCCGAAGGGCGGCGGGTAATAGTCTACCTGCCGCCCTTTACACGCGCCAAACCTTTTATTTCATATCATCATCAATTAAGCTATTTATATATTCGTTTACACTCTTTCCCGCTGCTGCTGCCCTTTTCTTTATTTCCTCCTTTCTGCCTTTTGGCACCGTTAAATTAATCCGATCGTACTTTTCTTTGATATAGTCGTTTTGGTATGCAATTTGGTTAAACTCATTGTTGGATCGCAATTTCAACCCTCCCTTCTTGACTTTTCCGGCTCCCATGATATAATGTAAATCAGTTAAGGGGCTTTGGTTACTTAGCTACTATTGCTCTTTATCGTCTTTGGGGTTGTCGGTTTGGTCGCTGTCAACCCTATTTTTTATGTCCTCTATTATCTCTAAGGCAATGACTGTCACTATTGCTATTTCTGCCAAAACTTCTATTAACTTTATCATGGGGCTTGTTTCCTTTCCTTTGTGCCGCCCCTTAACTGTTTACATGAATATTATAACGCATATTACGCAATATGTCAATACATATTGCGTAATATTTACAAACTTTATAAAGCTGCCTGCATCGCCTCTTTTGCCTCATCGTCCAAATACCAATATCGCCCGAAACCCCTTGTATATGGTTTATCAGAATTTACTTTATATACTCTGTTTTCGCTCGTCACTTTTCCGTCAACCCTTATTTGCTGCCACACCGCGCCGCCACGCTTTATGTATTCCGTTTCCAATAGCCGCCCTTCGTATACTTCCGAAACTGTGGCTTTCTTCCTTTGCTCTGCTGCTGTCTGCTGTGCCTCTTTGATTGCTGCTTGTACCAATGTGCTATACTCTGCCATTTTCCCGCCCTCCTACATCATTCCTAAAATGGTTTCCAACTGCTGCCGCCTGCCTCTTATCATTGCCGCCGCTGTCTGTGTGTCGATTTTGCCCGCTGTCGCTTTTACTATCGCCCTTGCCAATTCCTCAAATGCCTTGTATTCTTCGCTATATGCCAAATCAAAAGCCTTTTCCTTTTCCTCATTTTCCGGATCGTTTTCATATTCCCGATCGGCTGCATCTGCTTTTCTCTCTGCCTCTTTTAATTTCTCTAACAACTGTTTCATGGTGTTTTACCTCTCTTTCATTTGATATATTCATTATATTACATATTACGCAATATGTCAATACATATTGCGTAATATTTTAAAAAATATTTCCGCGCACAAAAAATAAAGGGGTATAGCCTGCGCCATACCCCAACATTGCATTTACAATTTCTTTACTGCTCGGAAACCTCGGCATTTACCTTTTTCGCCTCGATTGCCTTTCTTGCTGCCTCTGCCTCTGCTTTCGTCATATCCTCCGCATAAAGCAGGCTATACTCTGTCTTGCAGATTTTCAGCGATACATGAACGCCCGCCCTTTTTGCCTCTGCCGCCCTCTGTAACGCCTCATTTCGGGCTTTAAATGTACCGCAGGTAACTTTATATGTCTTTTCCTTTTTGGGCGGTTCCTGCGCCTCTCCTGCCGCCTTGCTTGCCTTGTTTTCTGCCATGTGTGCCTCCTTATCTCAACTTTAAAACCTGCCCCGCATTGATAACATTCACATTTTTAATGTTATTCAGCTTTGCAAGGGCGGCAACCGTTGTATTATATTTCCTTGCGATCGCGCTCAACGTATCGCCCTGCTTTACGGTGTATGTTTCCGGTGCCGATCCGGATCCGTTTATAAGGGCATTAACCGCCGCCTGCACTTCGGCGTAATTGTAGCCCGCCGCCTCTAACTGTTTCTTTCTTTCGGGATTGTTACCCCATTTTCCGGCTTTTACTTCCCGCGCCACTTCCGCAACGCTCTTTTTTGCCGGTGCTGTCGGTTTTTCCGGCTCTGCTGCCGTTGCCATACTTTTATAGTCCGGCAATCCGTAACCCCTGATGTACCTGCCGTTTACCGGCAAATCGCGGTATTCCACCGCATCATTTTTATTTCCCTCGATCACTTTAATAGTGCTGCCGGAAACGCCGCACACCAAACCAACGTGATCCGGATAGCCGGTATTATCGCCCTTGCCGGTGTCCTGCCAGTCATAAAATACCACATCGCCCGCACTCGGCACATAGGCATCATTTTCCTGCCAACGCCCCGCCGCCTTATAGAGATCAATCATTGCGCCGCACCCACATTCACGCAAGATCGCCTTTGACAATCCCGCCGCGATACCTACCGCGCTAACAAATGTCGCGCACCACGCATCATTATACTTTACTGCATACCCGCGCGGCAGGGGCTTTACAGAATTGTAAAGGTCAATGATCTTTTTATGCGTTCCGTTGCTCTCTTTGCAGCCCTCCCATGCTTTCGCGGTATTTACTGCCTTTTCCCTTAACTGTTTTTCCGTCATGGTGTCCTCCTTTTCCTGCATCGCCTCAACCTTTTCATATACCTTTTTGCGGCGTGTCAGGTATTTGTTTGTGTTTTTCGTGGTTGCCTCATACATCGCCCGCACATCGCCCGCGCCTTTTAACGCCTCTGCCGCGATCTTTTCCCATAATGCGGAGGCGGTTCCGTACTGGTTTACGCCGTCCGCGAAATAGATCAGTGCGCCCGCATCGGTTAATCCGTAACTTTGCCCTTTTTTAATGTAACTTTCCACATCTGCGATCGCCTGCTCGTCCTGCGCTGCCTTTCCCGCTTTGGTTGTCAAGATCGCTTTCAGCTTTGCCGCCTCTGCTGCGGTGACAATGCGCGCCGCCCAATTTGCGCCTCCGGTAATTTCCCCATAAAGCGCGCCGCCTAAAATGCTTTCTGCTTCCGGCTCCGCGTTTATGATCCTTTTAAGCAGGGCGGCGGCTCTGCCGCCATGCCATTGCAGCTTGCCGACCGAAACCGCCCCATTGTCATTTTTATTCACGCTGCCATAGCTGCCTTCATTGTCAAAAATGATACTCGCCGCCGTTACTGCCAACTCGTTAATTTTCATCTGTGCCTCCCTCTTTTTTCAGATTGCAACGATCCTTTAATTCGCAGGTGTCACAATTCTGATTTTTGCAAACCAAATCATTGATCTTTCCCTCGATCGTTTCATCTGCAATCTTTAATGTTTTTATCAACCAAACCGGCACCTTCTCCGGCATGATTACATAAAGGTTTTCTAAAATGCTTGTAAGTTCATTCACAAGCATAACAGCGGTAACATACCAACCGATCAGCAGGGCAAAATCTAAATTCAGCCCTGCGCCCGCGCCCATTTCCTTAATGCCCCACCCAATTAAAAAGGCGGTTCCGATCATCACGAAATACATAACTTTCTTGATGATGCCCTGCAATCCGGTTTTAGAGTTCCAATCCCGCAAGAAATACTTTGCCTTAATCCAACCGGTCAAATAATCAATCGCAACCGCCGCCATGAATAAGATTAAAATAACCGGTATCTTTCCCAACGCCGCCGCTACTGCCGTAAAAAATGCCGACACGCTCAAGCCTGCCGCGTCCGGTGTCCTCATTGCTACAAAAAATTCTTTCATTGTCTGCCTCCTTTTCTTTGCAAAAAAATAAAGCCTATCGGCTTTCCAGTGCTTTAGCCCGCGCCGCATCGGTGCAATGTAGCGCAAAACTGTTTATAATGTTTTCTTTCAATCCCACGTTTGTGCAATGCTTTAGCAAACCAAAATAACTTTGCATGGTTGCGTTGACTTCCTTTAAAGTCATTTCGCCGCGCTCGTATGCTTTTACAATATACTTTATGCGGGATCTCATTCTTTTAACTGTCGCGGATCTTAGCCTTATTTCGTCTTTGTTTATCACATATCCCACAAAATCAACATTGCAGCTTACCGGTCTTATGGCGGTTTTGCTGTTAAGATTTAGCTTCAATTTTTCAAGCAGGAAAGTTTCTATTTTCCCCAATGCCCAATGTGCCTTTTCTTTGCTCTCCACCAAAATAACCGTATCATCTGCATACCGGATCAAATACTTTAGGCGTAATTCATGCTTTATATACTGATCCAATTCATTCATATAGATATTTGCAAACATCTGACTTGTCAGATTGCCGATCGGCATACCCTTATCAAATAGCATTTCGCGCGGATCTACCTCGCAAGGATCCACGCCCAACGGCAACCCGAAGGCTCTTTTCTCCGAATTTATAATTATACTGAATAGGTTTATTAGTTTCGGATCCTTGATCCGGCGTTTCAAAATCTCTAACAGTATTTCGTGATCCACTCGGTAAAAGAATTTCGATATGTCAAGTTTCAAGTAATAGTATTGTACCGGCTTTCTGCCTACCTGCCGTAACCAATATTGCAGCCTTGCCGCCGCCTTTTCTCTGCCTCTGTCCTTGATACAAGCATAACTGTCTTTTATGTAGGTTTTCTCATAAAGTGGATTGAGTACCCTATAAATAGCCCATTGCAGAACGCGATCCCGAAACTGCAACGCCATAATAAGCCGTTTCTTTGGCACATAAATATAAATAAGTCTGTACCCGCTTACTTTATAACGCCTTTCCTCCAGTTCCTTGTATAAGCTGTTTAAATGGCTGTCAAGTTCTACGGAAAAGCGCATAATTTCATTGCGTTCACTTTTTCCTTTTCGCGCGTCTAAATAAGCTGCATAAATATTTGTATAGCTTGTAATCTGTTCATAGGTCACATTAAATTTTTTCATATTTTTATTGCCTTAATACTCCATGCGTTACGCCCTTTGCTTTCGCTACTAACCGTATTCATGGAAATTTTTGTTTTGCCCGCACCTGCAGGCAGGGAAATATGCCCCTTTTCTTCTCTCTGTACGCTGCGCCGCCCGCGTGTTGCGGCACAATCTGACTATATGAGAAAAGCGGAAAACAACCCCACAGACACATTGGAGAAAGAACGCGGGTTGCTGAAAACGCCGTGAGCCTCTCCTGCGTTACCGCCATTACCATAATTACCGCCACGAATAAGCAACCGTTACGGCATATTCCCCATAGTTTGCTTTATGAATTTAGCTTTTTAAGCCAACTACCTAAAATTTTACCCATTTCTTCCAACATTTCACACCACTTTCTTTGACTGTCAAGCGGTATCAGAACGGCGGCGGTATTCATTTTTGGATCCACCGCCGTTATTAAAAGCTGCCGCAAATACAGTATTTTGTGATCTACCTGCGTCAATGCTGTTTTCTTATGTTCCTTTGTCGCCGCCTCTGTCAGTCCGTCCAAAATGTCGTACATCGCCCCTTCGATCTGCGCTCCGATCGCGTTTCCAACGCGATACTTGCGCGGGAATTGTTTGTTATACAAACAGTCATTTCCGTATGCAATCATTTCCCGCGCTTTCTTGAAAATTAGCAGATCCACCTTCGGATCGGGCGGTTTTGCCGTTGATCTAAAATTTCTCTGCATTTTTACCTCTCAAAAAATAGGCGTATGCTGCCGCATACGCCACAAGGATCAAGCATAAAGCGCAGGATCCACATAAGCGGAAAACAACCCCACATGCACATAGGAGAGAGAACGCGGGGAGTAGAAACGGCCGTGAGCCTCTCCTGCGCTACCGCCATCACCATAATAACCGCCACGAAAAAGCAACCGCTCCCCATTGTTGCGGAAATACATAAACCCTCTACCGGTCTTGTCGCTGTTCGGGAATAACGCAAGGGCTTTTAACAGATCGGGGATTGTTACACCGGCTTTTGCTGTCAGTGTTCCGAAATCTTTCGCGCCGTACCCCGCGTTATCGTCTGCCTGCTTATGCTCTAATGTGGTTGTGATATGAAATGCCGATGTGCCATTTGCAGGATTTCCGGTATAGTCAAATTTCAGTGTGCCTGCCGCCCCCGGCGCAACCAATGTACCGTTTGGCATAATCGCCCGCCATGCTGCGCTGTTTACGCCCAAATCGGTATTGTGGATCGCCGCGTTATTGTTCGGCACGATCTGAATTTCCCCATTTACCAAACGCGCCACAACCCATTTATGCACATTCCCGACAATATCATTTACGCCCAACGCCTCCCAGTTTTTGCCTCCGGTGCCGGTCAATGTCCGGTATACGTTGGTGGGGTTCTGCGGGCTTAACACGCCCCTTTCATACGCCTTTATATGCGACTTGCCCTGCAATGTATTACCGCGCGGCTCTAATCCTGCTGCCGTAATGAGATTATGCAATACGCCCCACTCTGCCGCCGTCATAAGATGCCAGCCCGCGCCCTTGTTATAGCAAACTTCAACCGCCCGATCAAACGTGATGCAGTTTGCCGGATCCTGATTAGGCAGGGAATAGGCGCGGTTGTTCTTAACTACATTGATGTACTTGGAAACATAGATATACGGCACCACTTTATCATTGATAATAAATGCAGGGTGTGGCGTGTGGGCTGATCCGATCCCCAATTCGTCCAAATACACAAGCGGCACTTTTACCATAACCGAAGGGATCCCCATATCGTCCAAAATAATCTCGTCATTTGCTGCTGCGCCTCTCAAATCTTCGTAACTACTCATTGATATATACCTCCTCAATACTCCATAATGTCAGTGTGCATCTTGAAACATCAAAACTTTTCTGTACCTTTTCCGTTGTCGGCTTTCCGTCGCCGTCCGGCTCCCCTGCGATATAATCATATTCGCGTGGCGGGATCTCAACCTGTGCAACGTAATTTTCGCCCAAACCAAAAACCAAATTTCCGTCTTTGTCCGCGCAAATGTCTTTTTTTACCACATCATCGGTCTGTAACCGCTGCAACTTCATAGCGATCGCATCTCCGATCCATAGCGTGTTGCCGTCCATTTCGTAACTGATCTTTTTTCCGGCGTTCTTTTCGATAACCTCGATCTTTCCCATTACATCATACCTCCTAAAATGAAATATTTTATAGTTACCGGCGTTTTCGGGCAGTCCTCAACCTCGATTTTAAAACCGTTTAACTGCTTATCCTTGATCCGGATTGCCCGCCCCTGCTGCAAATCATCGCAAAACGCAATCACGATATAATCTAACGTGTTGCGGGCTTTACCCATTGCAACCGTTACGCTTTCTTTGTTGAATGGGTAATTTTCATTACTGCTTATTTTTGCGGTTCCGGTTTCAAAATAGGTGTTTTCTAATTCCCTTTGGTGCTGCCTCAACTGAATAATTCCCATGTTGGCAATTATCATAGCCTCGTTGATGCCGCTTTCCATGTGGTTCATGTTCTGCTGATTGAAACTTGTTCCCGCCTCTATCACTTCCCCGAAAACCGGCGTTAATTTGTAGGTGCCGTCCGGCTGTTTTGTTTCGGGATCAATGTTTGCCGTGATTGTGTATGTGTTGCTCTTTTCAGTTCGGCGGTTTTTCCATAAAATCAGATCATACATTCCGCTTTACCCTCCTTACTCTTTCTTTATGGTTATTCTGATGCCAATAGTTGCGGTTGCCAGTGTGTCCTTCTTGGTGTTATAATCCTTGCTTTCCAAAAGTTCGTTATTGACATCGTATAATTTGGCATTTGTGATTGTTCCGTTGGTTTCATCATCAATATAAATGTAAAATGTGATGCTATCGCCGGATCGCGTAACCTTGCCAATGGTTCCTTCTTTTTCCTCTCCGTTAATGGTATATGTCGCCCTTTTTACTATGCTTTCCGCATACTGCAAAAGCCTTTCTTTTAACATTTTAGCCCTCCTCTCTCGCGTAATCTGTGCCGCACATCATCAAATCATTTGTTGCCGCCTCTGTGTTCATTTGCAACGCTGCCGCGCTCTCCTGCATCTCAAACGGCGGATCGGTTCCAATGGCTGCGGTATTGTCGCCGCAAGCTATAACCGGCGTTGTGGTGCCGTTTCCTGCTGTTTCTATGCTTATAACGCTTTCCCGCGTTTCAAATGGCGCATATTCCCCGATAACCGTTAAATCATCGCTGCAAGGCATAACCGGCGTTTCTATGCTCTCTGCTGCCGTTTCTATGGTTATTTCCCCTTGTTTCAACTCAAACGGTGCCTGCAATCCTAAACAACATTCTACGCCGCAAACTGCCTGCCCGCTGATCGGGTTTTCCTCATGCACAAAAGAAAAGCCGCCCACATTCTGAATGTAGCCGGTTTCCTTCCTCTCCGTTATGTTGTTATCAAAATTGCAATATTCTGTGTCGGCTGCTGCCGGTTCAAACGCCATAAAAATTAGATCTTCTATTCTATACTTTATGACGGTTTCCCTCTGCATCGCAAACATGAAATAAATATTCAACGGCAGGATCTCGTCAATGATTTTGTTTAACATATCCAAACTGCCCGCATCGGTGTTTATCTCTACGATCATTTCCATGTTCGCAATGTCGTTTAATATCGTAATGCCCTCCGAATAATTGGATAACATCGCCATTAGTTCCGACAAACTCATTTTGCGCCGGTTCATCATGGAAAGAATGTATATTTTCCGATCGTCCAAACTCTGCGCCGCATTGGGTTTTATCCCTAACAGCTTTTCAAACCTCATAACGCCGGTTTCGTCTGCCGTAAACACAAACATATTTCGTATAACTTCATTGATTGATACATTCAGCTTTGAAAACTCTATATCCTCTGCCTTTGCAATCTGCTGCATTTCCTTGATCTGCTTTATCACTGGAGGATAATGGTTTAATATTAAGGTCTGCATAAAATCACGCCCCTAACCGGTATTGCGTTCGGATCTAAAAGCAGGTTTTCCTCTTTGCCATTTAAAGCTGTGTCCTGCACATCTACAATCCCCTCCACGCTTGCGATTGCCGCGTTTACCTTTAATATTCTTACGGTTATATGTTCTTCATTCTCCCAACCTTTCGCCAACTCCAAAAAATAGCCGTCTATCCGCTCTTGTATGCTCGGTAACAAGTCCTCCCATACATAGCCGGTATCTATCGTTATTTCTGCCTCGATTTTTACCATTTCCGATATGCAGGGGTAAATATCCACTACATGAAATATTGTCGCCTCTCCCTCTCCCTCGCCCTGCTTGCCAATCGGATCTATGATTTCCTGCACATCTGATACAAGGGCATTGTTTGGCGTTTTATATGTGCTGTCAAGAAAATATATCTTTATTTTCTTTTCTTTCTGTGTCACGCGGTATATTTTGCAGGCTCCGACTCCCTCTATTTCGTGCATCATCGCTTTGTACTGTGCGCGATTGCCGCCAAATGCCTGCGCCGCCGAAACAATGGAAATGTACCGCGCCCGAAAAGCCTCCGTTTCTTCATCATCTCGCGCCGGTTTCAAAAGTTCCGTTAATTCCCCGTTGTCGAAACCGTCTATATATTCAATCGGTGCCAGTTCTTCCTGCTTTATATTTCCCTTTGTGCCGGTCTGCTCGCACATAAGCCGGTATTTCCTCGGCTCTATCTTTTCAGCGCATATGTAGGTTAATTCCCCTGCCGAAAAGCGGGCGTTTAATTCCACATCAATATTAAATTCCGCTTTCCAAACTGCATTAGATGCCGGAAACGGTTCTATGCCCCTTTCCTTTGCCCTTAATATTAAATGCTCTCGGTCTGCTGTTTCCGCATATCCGTTTTGGTCTATCAATCCCAATTCAATATATGCCTGCTCAAACTCGGCGGCGGCTCCCCTAAAGGAATGATCTATAAGCGTTCCTTCCTCGGTGTTCGTGTCCGGATCTGTCGCCTCTTTCAAGTCAATCATAATATTGTTTTGCGTCTTATCATCAAATAACATCTTATCACCCCCTTATGCCGCTGCCGGTCTTGCGATCGCCTCGTCCTTAAATTCTATTTCGCCGTATATGGTGTTTGCCATAAATGATACGGTTAAGGTGTCGCCCGCCATATTTACGCTAAATTCTGTTATGCTCTGTATGTTCTCATTTACAAGCAGGCAATCCTCCGTCATTCTCTGCGCCTCTGCCTCTATATATTCCTCTGTATATCCCTTTCCTATAAGATCCTCAAATTCGTTTCCGTAATCCCATGTATAGATATAGTACCGGTAACGCGGCGTTTGCAGAACAAGCCATATCCAAACCTTTATAGCCTCTTTCCCTTCCACTATTTCGCCGGTTAGCTGTCCGGTTTTAAAGTCTATGCCGTATTCCCTCGGAGGCTTTATTTCTTCCTCCAGTTCTTCTATTTCGTCCTCGTCCTCAATATATGCCGGTAATAAATTCATGCGCTACACCAACCTTTCCAAAATAATATACAATTCATCACTGATCCGGTAAACCGCCACTTTGTCGCCGTTCTTTAGTGGCGCAACGAATGTATTCTTATCTTTTTTTGACGGTGTATCATCATAAACCGCACAATGATAGCCGGTTTTTAAATGTTCCGCTATCAGCAAATCGCCGCCCGATAATGTCAGCTTGCCGATCTTGCAGCTTGCCGCGCCGGTCATTACGCCTATTTGGATCGGCGCGGTATTGTCCTTTTTCCCCTCATTCCTCATTATTCCTAATATTTCCTCGTATGGGTTGTTCATTCCCGCGCCCCCCCCTCTCTCTATTCCTCGTTTTCCTCGTATTCCTTGCTATCCATGATATTTTTAAAATTTAACTCCAAACTCATTATGTGTGTGCCGTTCTCCCATGTGTGGGTATCGCTGTCAATCCAAAACAGCCCATTTAATCCGGTTGCTTTGTCGTAAACCTCTACGCCGTTACCCGCGACGCACTTTAGATCGCCGTTTATCCCCTCAACCGTTACCCGCTTTTCCACGCCCTGCAACATACTTTTAGCCGCCGCCTGCTCATTTATCCCCTTTTCCTTTTTATAAATCTGCTGATAGATACCGTATTTCTCTACCCATTTATCCTTCTTTACTTCCCCAACCTGCGCCCCTTTTTCATCATAAATCTTTACCACATTTACCATGTTTTCTATTGTTTCCTCGTACTCGGCGTTTGTGATGTTGTATTCCTCTGCCAGTACGAAATTTTTAACTTTCTTTCCCTTGACCTCAACCGACAATTTTGATCCGTCCATGCGGCAAATATATTTCTTTCCGGTCTGTTTTGCCGCTTTTGTGTAGGCTTTCATAATAATATCATAGAACGTGTCGCCGTCTATAATCATCTTTTTTATTGTCGCCTTTGTCGCCGCGATGCTGCCGGTTTTAATCTCCAAATCGGCGCATACCTTTTTTGTGATCCGTTCTGCCGTTGTGTCAGAAAAATTATAAACGCCGGTGCTTTTAAGCAAGTGATTTAACAGATCATAGCAAGTATATGTTACGGTGCCGGTTTCGCTCGTTTTCCTTGCGCTCTGCACTTCTCCGAAAAAAATTAGATCGCCGCCCTCATATAGCTTTATTACCTGCCCCGCGCCGATGTTCAGCTTTAAATTATTTACATTCTTATCATTTGGCGCATTGATAACCGCTATTTCTGCGGTACGCGCCGCCTGCGATACGGATCCGCTCCATGAAACACTTGAAACCGCCTGCGTTATGTCGCTTGTATATACATAGCCGTTTTTGTGCCTAATCCATTTTATTTTCATACGTTAATCACCAACTGTTGACCGGGGTATATTAAGTTTGGGTTGCCGCCTATAACCCCCTTATTTTGATTATAGATCGCCTGCCAGTTCGCGCTGCTGCCGGTTAGGTTCTTTGCGATCTTACTTAGGTTGTCGCCCTTTACTACGGTGTATGTGGTGCTTTGTACTTCTTTTGCCGCCCGCTGTGTCGCTGCGGGCGTTACCTTTTTTGTAACCTTTTCTTTTTTCTTTGTGGTCTTTACCTTTACTTTCCGATACTCTTTAAACTCCAACGTAAAATTTATGTCTTTGGTTCCGTCATTCTCGCCCCATGTGAAATTTTCTATCGTGCAATCCATATTAACCGGCGCACCGGTCATTGTAAGACGCAACACGCCGTTATTTTTCATTTTTTCGATCAGCTTTACACTTTCCTTTGGTGTCGGGAATGTCGTGTATTCGCAAAAACTGTATTTCTGTTTCGGAAAAAAGGAGGAAAAGGAAATATTTTTCAATTTCCTTTTCCCTAACAAATTTATTTCGCCTAACGAATTGACAACTACCTGCGTATTGTTGCTTTCGCTCGTCAATTCGTATTCAGACGGCAAAACCGCAAATCTAAAGTTCGTCTTGCCCTGCTTTAACCAAATTTCCAATTTTGCCGCCTCCTTTATGTTGTGCCGGTGTTAAGTGCTATTTTCTTTAACTTGTACGCCAATGCCTCCGCTATGCGGTCTATATCTTCATCGCTGCGTACTTCTATTTTATCCGCTAATTTCTGAATGTTAATTGAGATAGATCCGGATCCGCTCCGTTCTCCCTCTCTCCGCGCCATTTCCACGCTTTTATCGTGCGGGTATACCCTCGAACCTTGCGGAAGGTCTACGATCTCGCCGCCTCGGTCATGGATCATTGCCACGCCGCCCTTCCAGTTATTCGTACCTTTGTAAAGCTGCGGTATTGTTGGTATATTGATCCCGAATGACTTCCCGCCCAACCCCGGCACCCAATCCGGTATTGTGACATTGATTTTATTTAAAGCTGAAATTGCGCCGTTTATGATGCCTATAACTGCGTTGATCGGTGCCTTGCAGATTGCCGCGAACGTGTCAAAAATGCCCTTGAAAATGCTCTTTACACCTTCCCATGCCTGCCGCCAATTTCCGGTAAATACGCCCGAAATAAAGGTTATCAGCCCATCAAAAACAGTGAGTACCCCGCTTATGATTGACGTAATAGTGTTTACTGCTGCGGAAATTGCGCCCCCTACTGCCCCAAACGCAACCTTTACCACCGGTACAATGATATTCATTGCTTTTTTAATGGCTCCGGCAATAAAGTTAAATGCCGCGCCTGCCACCGCTTTAAACGCCGTAATGACTGCGCCTGCTGCGCTGCAAGTGCTGCTTACCTTTCTGCCAAAAATATTCGCTATTACGGTTGCCAGTGCTTTAACCACTTTCCCGATCGCGTTAAACACGGTGCCAAATATTGTTTTTAATCCATTTATGATACTTCCTACCCGCGTTTTGATATTGTTGACCGTTGCGCTGAATTTCTTCATGTCAACGCCGCACTTGGTTAGCACGTTCTTGATCGCATTTCCTAAAGCCGTAAAAATACTTTTTACGATATTCAGATTTTTAAAGGAATTAACCGCGCCTTTTACCGTGTTCGCTATCAGCTTAAACGGTGCCTTTATAATGTTTACCAAACCGGATAATGCGCCGCTTGCTATTGTTTTCAGTCCATTCAGTGCGCCCTTCCAATCTCCGGTAAACACGCCCTTTACAAACTGCGCCACGCCTTTAAAAATTGTCTTTATGTTTTCGATCAGCGGTTTTATTGCCTGCACAAAACCGTTGATGTAACCCTTCGCGGCACCGATCGCAATATCCCACGCACTCGCCACCGCATCAAACACGCCCGCAATTTTTTTAACAACGCTTTCCGGCAGGAAAGTAGAGAACGCGCCCACAACGAAATTTTTGATCGCGTTTATCTTTGCCTTAAATATATTTCCTATTGTATCTACAATGCCGCCTGCTGCCGTCTGAAACCCTTTTAGGGCGGTTTCTGCATCACCGCTGAATATTCCCTTTAACATTGTGCCGATGCCCTTAAATACCGTTGTAATTCCCCCGAATATCTTCTTTGCATCTTGCACAAGCCCGCCAAACATTGCCTTTACTCCCGATACTGCCGCCTTTATTACCGGCAATACGGTATCAAAAGCCTTTGTCAGCCCTTCCGCTATATCGGGCGGGAAAATGTTCTTTAGGCTGTTTCTAAAACCCTGTGCCGCATTATCCCAATTACCGGAAAATGCACCGGTAAAGAAACTTAACAGCGCATCGAATACCTGCAGTCCTTTGTCAACTGCTGTTACAATACCGTCAAAAGCTGCCACTGTGCCGCCTACAAGCGTTTCCAGTATGCCGCCCGCCTCTGCTGCACCCGCTTTTATATCGCCCGCAAATTCTTTCTTAAATATTCCTGCTACCGCCTTGCAAAAGCCGCCTATCTTCCTCGCTATGCTGCCGATCGTGTTCCCGATTGATCTAAACTTATTTTTAAATCCCTCGACCGAAAAACCCGCTTTTTCAAACGCATTTTTAAACCAATTTCCAACGCCCTGCAAAAAGTCCTTGACTTTATCCCAATTCTTTATTATCAGAAACGCCGCTAATGCGATTGCAGCCAGTACGCCGATCACTATTCCGGCAGGGCTTGTAATAACGCCCATGATGCCGCCAAAATTTGCTATCGTCTTTGTGATTGTTCCAAATATCCGCTGTGCGGTTCCTACCGCTGTAACAACTTTTCCAAAAACCATTACCACCGGACCGATCGCCGCCGCAATCGCCGCAAATTTTACAATGGCATTGACCTGCCCTTCGCTCAAATTATTCAGTTTGTCGCCAACTTTACCAATAATTCCTGCAACCTTATCAAATGCCGGTGTTAATGCCGCGCCAAACTGTATTAGTGAATTTTTTATTTTATTGAACGATATGTTCATTCGTTCCGTTGGTGTCAACATTTTTTCGTATGCTGTTTGTGTCATTCCTGCCGCATCGCCCATTTGCCCCAATACTTTAGCAAAGTCTGCTGATCCTTTTCCCGCAAGTACCGTAACACTGTTTAATGCCTCTGTTGATCCAAATAGCTTTGCCATTGTTTCGGCGTTCCCGCCAGTCTTTTCTTTTATTTCATCTAGGAATTTAGCCCAACCTACGCTTTGCAGGTGTGCTGATGAAAAATCTAACCCTAGTTGCTGCGCTGTTTTGCTTGCATCTGCTGAAGGTTTTAGAATATTGCTATACGCCGCCTTTAATCCGGTTACTGCCTCGCTTGTTGCAATACCGTTTTTTGTAAGCACCGCAATACTGCCAAATAATTCTTCTGTTGATACATTAAGGCTTGATGCAATCGGGATTACTTTTCCCATGCTGCTCGCCATATCTCCGAAAGATGTTTTACCAAAATTTTGTGCAAGTAGCATCTGATCGCTAATCTCTGTCGCCTTGCTTGCCTCAAAACCATAGGCATTTAATACCGTTGTCAATCCGTCTACCGCCGTTGTGGTATCTGTAAAACCGCCTTTTGCTGCTTTTACTGCTGTGCTTACAAAATCAACGCTCGCCGCCGTATCAACTCCCGCCGATATTGCTTGATACTGCGCCTCCGCTATGTCTGTAACCCCTACGCCTACGGCATTTGAAAGATCAATAACCTGCTCTTTCAATGCCGTCATAGGCGTATTGGTTGTATCTGCAATGGTTCCTACCTTTGCCATAGCATTTTCAAAATCATTGCTCATTTTTATAGCTGCGGTTGCTACTCCCGCGATCGGGAGGGTTACTGCCTTTGTCAATGTGGCACCGGCGTTTGCTATCGTCTTACCGGCGTTTTGGATCTGCTTTCCGGCTTTTATCGCCTCATTCCCCATTTGGCGCATACTCTGTATGACTTCCCTTGAAGGTCTTGTGAAACCGTCAATAAATTGTATTGCCGTACTGATAACCCTGCCCACATTAACCACCTCCGATCGCTTTTTGTATTTCTTTGTTTTCTTCCGCTTTATCCCTCATTTCCTGCCGCATATACGCCCGCGCTACGCGCTTTTGTCCTTCCGGCAGGCTCATGTATTCAAACGGTTTCCAATTTTTAAAGCGATAGTGAAGATAATCCATGTTTACCTCCCTATCGCTTTCAATTAGTTTTTTACTTCTTTATCCGTTGTTTCTTCATCGTTGAAACCGCTCAACTTTGCGATCTCCGTTGAGATTTTATTGATCTCGCCCTTGAAAATCTTCTTTGCCGCGTCTGCCGGTGTCGCAACGCCTAAATGCTTTAATAAAGCCTCGTCTTTCAGATCCGGATCCACGATACCCGCCGCCGCGATTTTGGCGTTGGTTGAAAATGCCCTGCCATAATCAACCTCCCCTTTATCGTCTAACCCGCTTGCAGACAATCCACCGAAAAGATCGCCTTCCACCGCCTGTATTGTTACTTTTGCATCGGTTCCCAAAAGTTTGGATAACTGCCTGCTCGGTATCTCCTTGCGCTCGATCTTGTCAAATTCCTTTTTGTCTACTGCTAACAGCTTTTCAACCAAATTCATTTTTTCTATTCTCCTTTACATAAAAATAAGGGCGCACCCCGCGCCCTCTGCCTCATGGTTTTCTTGCTTAGATTGCCTGCAATATCTCCCAATTCTCAAATGTGAAACTATAACTTTCCTCTCCCATTTTCCCCGCCTCCCAATCTGCAAGGATCAGTTTGTCGAAAAGGCAGTTGTATAACGCCACGCGCTCCGCGCCTAAAGCGTCCGGATCCTTTACGTTGGAAACGATCGTGCAGGTCATCATCTTACCCCGCTTAAAATACTCGCTCATTTTCCGCATAATGGTACTGTTGATCTTATGCAGCTTGATCTCTCCCTTTAATTCTAAGCCGGTCATTTTCTGCCCCTCATTCAATCTCTGTACCATCGCGATCGCGGTTTTCTTCGGCGTAACCTCTGCTTTTAACGCCATTACCTGCGCCAAATATTCGCCGTCAAGCCACGCCTCGCCCCATGTTCCATTTATGACCTGCTCCGGTTTAAATTCTTTCGGCATACTTTTTTACCTCTCTTTCTTAAATGTAAATCGGCATTTTAATATCTTCGATTGCATCTAAAATCTTTACATTACCGGTCAGAAACACGCTTGCGCCGGTGTCTGCGGTTATGATTTCTTCATCGCTGCATTCGTCAACATCTTTTATTGTTCCATCGTCAAGTGTTGCTTGCAGCCCGCGCCCTTTCAGATAGATCCGGATCGCCCCTGCGTCCAGTCCAACCGAATAGCTGCTTACAATATCATCACGCTTTAACTGTGCAAAGTAACTGCTTATTGCTGTTATCAGCAGGCACTTGTTGGAATAGGTATTTGCATACTTTCCTAAATAGCTATCCTGCGCCGTCTTGACAATATCATCGTTTATCATGTCCATAGCCTCAACAATCTTGATTTTCTTAAAGCTGTCGCCCTTTCCGTCAATCGTTGTAATAAAGCTATTAACGCCTCTTACTACCTTTACCTTCTCGCCGTCATAGAAGATAATAAACTCGCCCTTGTCTATCGGCGTGTCATTGTCCGTTAATCTCGTACAGTCCGACAATTCCGGCAACGGCGCATAGGTGCAGGCAATCGTCATAGGCGTACCCGCGATCAGTCCGGCAATTCTCGCGCAATACTGTTCAGCCGTATAAATCATATCTACGGTTGTTTTCGCGCCGCCCTTTCCGGTTACGGTTTCCGTCTTGATGCTCTTTTCGGTTGTGAAATTGATGATCCCTTCATTGTCTGCCGCCACGTTCGGCAAAACTGCCTTAATCTTCTTTTTCTTGGTTTCTCTCATGGTTTTAACCCATGATGCAATGTCCTCCCCTTTTCCGTCCGTTTCCACTGTCGGGATTGCCAAATAGTCAAAACGGATTGTTTCCGCTGCCGTCATTGCCTTTCTATATCCGGTTTCAACTGCCTCCGTTTCTGCATCTTCCGCGATCCCCATGCCATACACAAGCACTTTCTTAGGTGCATTTATATAACCGGTCATTGCCAGTTTTACCTGCTCCACTGTCGTATCAGACAAGCCCGCAGGTATATCGCTTTCAGTTACCACCGTTGCCGGATTGACCGCAGGCGCGGGTAACGTGTCTTTTACCCACAACATGACGATCCCCCGCTCGCCTCTCTTAATTGCCGATATGCCTTTTTCAATAAAACTAATGTCAATACTTGGTGCGCCCATTCTTTCAGCCTCCTTTTTAACCTTGCGTAACTTCTACGCCTATCTCCCTTGCTACCGGTGCCGCATCTTCCTTTTGCGTGTTTTCCTTGTAGTCAATTTCAATACTGATCTGCAAAATGTCCTGATACTCCCCGATGTAATCATGTGAAAATTCGCCTATTGTCAGCTTGCGATCCTCGACACAAAAAAACAGCCCGAAAAGGTCTTTTATTTCGTCCACCTTTTCAAGCTGATCTAATTCGTTTTTCTCTGTTTGGAAATACGTTATTTTAACCGTAAAGCCGCCTTTAGCGAAATTCCTTGTTTCTGCCCTGCTGCCTCTGTCTAAAATCTCTGTGAAAAAGCAAGGTGCATCATATCCCTCCCTAATCTCTTTCCCATAGATTTTGTATTGTGGCGGCGGGTATCTCCCTTTTAACAATCCATTGATTGCCTTTTTAATCTCTACAAGTTTAATCTAAATCACGCTCCTTTAAAATATCATCTACCATGTTTTCAAACCGTTCCGGCACAACGCTTTCATATTCATTTCGTGTTTTTTCCATGATATGCTTACCCTCTACAAATCCCACAACCCTGCCGCCTCTCACAAGGTTGTGACCGTTTTCTATCAAATGAAAATGCCTTGCGCTATTCCACACCAAAGCCGTTGCGCCTATGCCTTCCTCAATGACTTTTGATCCGAATTTTCTTTTGATCGCCTTGTTTTTCTCGCTGCCCGCTCTCTCATGCGGCTTTAATTCAGAATTTGCCCTTTTCTTTGCAGACTTTTTAAAGTCTTTGCTTATATCCCGCAGGGTTTCCTTTGCCTTTTCCGGTGCCGCCCTTACTGCTGCCGTTAAATCCCTTTCCAGTTCTTCCAAACCGCTAATTTCAAAATTCATGCCCGCCGCCATGCGCTCGCCTCCAATCAAAAAAGGGGCTGCGCCAATGCAGCCCCCTTGTACTATCTGTATATATCTATTCTGATGTTATATGTCGCGCAATCGTGTACATCGTCATAGCCTTTTTTTATCGCGTATACTTTAAACTCGCAATCTCTGTATTCATCATAGAGGATCTTTGCTAACCCCTCTCTTATATTTCCCAAATCTGCGCCGTTTGGGTGCAACACATAATACGCGGGGTTTCCTTTGTATTCCCAATGTTTTAACGATAGTTCCCAATTTGGCTTTACGCAAAATATTAGATCCTCTCTTTTGCTTTCCGGATCTAAATCGCATTTTGCAAAAGTTCCAACGATCACCGTATCGAAACTTTTAATAAGCTGTTTGCCGGAGGCTCGTACCCCCCCCCCGAAAATGTGTTCGGGTTTTGTGTTGCCGGTGCCGGTTGTTTTCCGGTTGTCATTCTCATAAATGCCGCGATTGTATCAACCGCCCAACCGATGCCGCACAAGCCCAATGTGAAAAAATACAAGATGCCTAAACCGTACTTTTTCTGCATAAACTTATGTACGCCCAACCACCCAAAAAGCAAGGTAATAATGAAATCATTCATAGCGTGATCCTCCTAAATGTTTTTCTATATTATACCTCCCTTTTATTCGCATTGAAAGTTATTTTTTGCAAATTTTCAGTACAAATAATTTCTAACATCTCGTTTTTTTCCTTCACGTTGATAATAGAAACAATATTGAAATAGCGTCCTTTGAATTTAATAAACATATCCGGTGTAACTTCTTTATGGTATCGTGTTGTAACCTTATATGTTAATTCCGGTCTTACCCGCTGCGCCTCTTGGTACTCTCTGCCCCTTGTCGGCTCCACGCTCGCCCATACCGTCTTTACTTCTGCCAGTGCCTGCTCTGTCTGTGATAATGCGTTTTCTTTTTCTTCATACCTGCAGAATGTGATCCGTTTGTTGGTTCGCCCTATATCCATAATCCACCTACTTATTTTGTAATTGCAACATTAACGATTTTGTCATAAAACTAAAATCTTCCCCAACTCCCCCCGCAGGCGTTCTTTTTTCATACCAATAAGCTGCAAGTAATTGCAGATAGATTTTTTCAAGCGCATAATTTATCTTGCTACCGGTTTCGTCTGTTTCGGGGTATTCTTTGCCGGTTGCATTTTTCAAATATTCCTCCGCCGAAACAATTATTGTTTCCAATAACTGATCGTCCTCGTCAATGTCAATCCTTGCATACTCTTTTACCTCATTCAGCGTTATTATTGCCATACCGCACCCCGCCTTCATAACGGCGGCGGGAACCCCCGCCGCCGTTATCTTTGTTTATTTCCTTGTGCTTTCTTACTCGCCCTGCGCCGCTGCCTGCTGCTGCATGAAATCAGCCACAACCGCCGCCTTCTCGTCTGCTGCCGTTGCTGTCATTGTGTACCCTAATTGGGTTCCCAATGCAACAATCTTTTCGCGTGACAACTTTTCGATCTCTGCCTGTGTATAAATCTTTTTTTCTTCCGGCTCAATACTTGCTACGGCTGCGCCGCCGTCCGATGTTTCGATCAAATGCTCCGCCATGATGATCGCTTCCTCGTCCACGCTCTGAATGTCTAAACGCTCCCTTACCTTTATACCGGTCTGATCGGTTTCCCATAGCTTGCCTGCGGTACTGGAAATGTCGATTGTCAGCGTTTCGCGGTCAAAAATCGTGATCGCCTCTTTCAGATCGCCGCACACGATCGGCACCTTATAGCCGCCCGATACCGCAACACTCGGCATAGTCTTATTGCCTACCTTTTTAACCGGATATTTGCCGAATAAAAGTGTACTCATTGGTTTTGTCGGATCCGGCTGCATGATATACTTACCGTCCTTGTCCTTTAAGGTGTCAAGCCAGTTATAGCCGTCCTGATTAGTAACCACACACGCGCTTAATGCGATTGCCGGATCTAAAAGAATATTGAAAATCTTTTTCAGATCGTCCAACCCCACAACCGGCACCTCCGCATCTTTGGTAATCTCGCGGACTTTCGCAATAATCATAAAGTTTCTTGTTGCCTTTGCCTTCTTTGCGATCCACTTTTTCAGATAACCGATAATGTTTTCGGCGGTATCGCTTAAAAGTTCCTGCGTAACTTTTAAAATGCCGCCCTTTTTCTTTACCTTGTAATCAATTTTTTCAAACTGCGGCGTTGAAACCTCCGGAAACTCTGCCGCCTCGTCCACATTGTCAAAAGGTGTCTGATCTGCGTACCGCTCAATAACCCTGCTGCCGCTTAATGTGGTTACGCGCTCCACGTTTACAAGGTTTTCCAGTGCGTCCTCCGAACGGCGCAACTCTTTAACCGCCGTTCTAATGTCCTTCGGCACCGTCAAGCCGCCGTCCTCGTCCTTGCCCTCATTCATGGAATTAAGGATCTCTTTATCCTCTGCCGACAAATCGCCCTTGCCTACTGCCGCCTTGATTGCGTTCACGAACGCGCCCGCGATTTTCTTTGTCTGATCCACAATCTTTTTCGCGGTTCCGTCTGCTGCTTTCTGCTGCATATCGTCCAGTTTATCCTGCTCCAAATCATAAAGCAAATCAAACTGTGCCTGCAACTCTTTTAACTCGTCCTTTGCCTTTGCCGCGTCCTTGATCTTGCCCGCCTTGCAGAGATCCCGCACTTCCTGCTTTTTCGCCTTGATGCTGTCAAGCATCTTTTTCAATTCTTCATTCATTGTATTTATGCCTCCTTTATTTTTGCATTAAAAAAGGACTTAGATAAAATCTAAATCCTCCAAAATTGCCGCTATCTGCTTTTCTTTGTCCTCGTCTGCTGCCGGTATCGGTATGCAGCTATCTTTGATTGTTTTTTCAAGCCTCTTTGCCAGTGCATCGGCTATACTGTCAATATCAGCCGCAGGCGGCTCCTGCGGTTCTTTCAGCTTTTCCGGCAGGTTGTTATACCGTTCAAAATAATCACTTGCAGAGGCTTCCGCATTGCTCTTTTCCGATACCTCAATATCGAAAAATTCCTGCCATTCCTCGCCGTTCTTCCATGTTTCCGCATCAATCAGCGCATTTATTTGTTCCGGTGTCACGCCCTCTTTGGTATGCTGCATATAGGTGTTTAAAATAACCTTTTGGCAACCGTCTAAAACATCTGCCTCCTTCCTCATATCGTCCGCGTTGCCCCATGTGATACTGCTTGGCTTGTGGATCATCATCTGCGCGTTTGCCGGTATAATGATCCGATCTCCCGCCATTGCTATAACGCTTGCAATGCTCGCCGCCAACCCCTCAACATAAACGGTTATTTCCGCATTGTGCCGCTTTAAGATATTGTAAATGGCGATGCCGCCGAATACCGATCCGCCGCCGCTGTTGATATGCACATTGATTTTTGAAACGCCGTCAAGCTGATCCAAAAAGTCCTGCACGTCTTTCGGGGCTTTATCTTCGGGATAATACTTTTGCCATTCCCCCAAACTCTCGCTGTTTATATCCCCGAAAAAGCAAAGATCCGCCGCCGTTTCCGTTTCGTTGCGGATCTCAATGCTGCCAACTTCCCTATATCGGTTGTTTTTGTCTTTCTTTTGTAATTTTAAAATTTTCGCCACTTTCGCCGCCCCCTTCCTCTTGGTCTTTTCCAATGTCCGCAACCTTGATATAATTTCCGTTGCATATCAGATTATCGCCGCCTTCCATGCGCGGCTTATTCATAAATGATCGCGCCTCGTTTGGCGTGTATATGCCATTCTGCACATATCCGGTTAAAATTGTTGCTTGGCTCTTTGCATCGGTACGCAGGATCACATTTTCATTAAATTTAAAGTGTTTCCCTGCTGCCGTTTCGCTCGGCTCCAACAACTTATAGTTTATTTCCTCCTCATACTGCTTTAAAACATATAATTCAGTGTCAATATAAAAAGAAATGTTCTGCATTTCGCTGTTGGCATAGCTGCTTTTTTCGTAATCGTTTATTTGGTTCGGCTTGATACCGAACGCACCCGCAATCTGCAACGCGCTATACTTTTTCAACTCGAAAAATTGGCTGTCTGTCAGCTTGATATTGAGTGGCTCTAACTTCATTCCGATCGGTATCGGTATGAATTTACCGGCATTGTTCGCGCCGTTGGCGTACTCCTCCAGTCTTGCGATCAACTGTTTTTCCAGTTTCGGGGATAAATCGCCGGTATACTGCAACGCCGCCCGCGCCGTCAAGCCGCCTTTATAAAGGTTGTTCATAAAGTTTTGGCTTTCTAAACCGCCCTCTATTGTCAATTTCAGAATATCCCGCACCGGTGCGCCGGTCAGTCCGTCAAATGACATTGATGTTTTAAAGTGCATCACATCACTTGACGGAAAACAATAGCTTTCGCCGCTGTATTTATCCGTATACCAATAGTAAACATCGCCCGCCGCACCAAATACGCCCTTATCATCTACTATTACGGTTACATCGCTTGACGGCATGATCCATAAATTTTTTATTTCTATGTCGCCGCCGTATTTTTTCCGTTTAAATTCCCTTTGGATCCATACATAAGCGTTTCCGTAATGGTTCCGGTTGTTTTCCACCGTTCCCCAAAATGTCGTTGGTGTCATTTGCGGGTTTGGGCGCGTCCTTAACAGATTATACGCCGTATTTGCGCCCGCCTCCTCGATCCCCCGCTCCGTCTGCTGATAGAATTTGATCGGCATCTTCCCCAATGTTTCGGATAACATTTTAAGGCAGGTAAAATAGGTTACTTCTCCTAAAACTTTTTTCGGCGTTCCCGATATTCCCAACCATTCTAATAACCGCTCATCATCTGCGCCTGCTGCCGGTCTTATTGTTTTATTAAAAAATTTTATGATTTTGTCAAATATCCTCATTCGCCACTTGCACCTGCCTCCTTCTCAAACATTTTTAAATACGCCTCTACGCTTTGATCTGTTGTTATTTCCTCAACCTCTACGCCCATTGCTACCTTGTGGGCGCAAACGGTTGCATCGCATGGATCTATCCGGTTTTTCTGTAACATTTTATCTATCTTTATTTCGCCAAAACTGTTTGGCTCTGATAAAATAGCGTCATTCATGGATCTTGTTAATAGCTTGTTGCGCTCGTCATACTCTATATTGTGCGCCTTTACCTCTAATTGGAAATCTATGGTTGCATCGTTTAGGCTCCTTGCGCTCTGCTTTATCTCCACCAAATCACAACCGAAATCTTCAAGATCCAGTAAAAACGCGCTCGCATTGTGGGGATCGTATGCGATCGCCGTTAAATCTATCTCGTATGTGTCAACCAATGTATGCAGGTGCGCTAAAATCGTTTTGTAATCGGTCTTTATGCCCGCCGCCGCTGTCGTCACTGTAAGTAGCCCTTCCTGCTCCCAAATCACATACGGCGCGTTGTCCTCTTGATCCATGTGTTCCTGCATACGCCGCTTTGGTATGAATGAATGGGAATAGATATAATATTTCTTGTCGCCGGTCTTTTCGTCCTCATAGGGAAATTCCAAAACAAGCGATGTAAGATCGCCGCCGCTTGACAGATCCAAACCGCATATTGCTTTCTTTCCTCTGAAATTTTCCAGTGTCTTTTTGCAGCCGCACTTTTCCCATTCTGCCAAATCAATAAACGCGGTTTCCGCGTTCGTTACCCAAATGTTTAGCGATTTTGTCATAAAATCGCGTAATTCCTCGCCGCCCATTGACTTGGCTTTCTTTGCATCTTCCTGCATCTGCGAAACCAATTCCGGATCGTGTCCGGTCAGCGGGCAGCATTTGATCCAGTTTTTCGGATCCCAAATGTTATCTTTTTCGTCCATTTGGGCTATATAAATAAATTGCCGCTCGTTTGTGTCAATTCCCCTTAACACTCGGCGGCAATACTTGAATAACTCATAGCAGGGCGCGTTCAAGTTGAAACCCGCCGTTGTGATAACCGAAATAAGCGATTGTTTTAATTTCCTTGTGCCGCCCTTTAGCAGCTTATACATTTGGTTATCCTTGTGCGCGTGGTATTCGTCCACTATGCCCAAATACGGTCTGAAACCGTCTATTGACTTTGTATCTCTCCCCAACGCCCGAATGACCGTATTTGTAATTTTTCCGGTTATCTCGCTTTTGTAGTCCTTTATATCAAACAATTCCTGCAGGTCTGCATCTGCATTTATGAATTTTGAAATTTCATTTAAAACAATCCGCGCTTGATCTGATTTTGTGGCGGTACAATATATTTGACCGTAATTGTAATTGTCGAAATTGCTGCACTTGATCCCCAAAATGGCATTTAAAACGCTTTTGCCCTGCTGCCGCGCCACCTGCACATAGCTGTCAGTAAACCGGCGTTTTCCAGTTTCCTTATGTACCCAACCGAAAAGCGAACCTAAAATAAACTCTTGGAAACCGGCGCAGGTAAACTCTTGATCCCCCTCGCCCTCTGCAATCGTTAATTTGTTCGCAAGTTCTATTATGTCCTCTGCCTTTTCCGGTACGAAAATATACGGAAATGCCGGATCGCTCTTTTCCGCTCTTTTCAGATCGTTTAGATGCCTCTTGAACGCAAGCCGCGCATCTTCTCCAAACTCTTTTTTATTCTTTAGGTTTTTTTCTGCAAACTGTGATACGTGATCCGTTGTCTTTAATACCCTTGCCATACGCCTATGCGCGTTTCGTATGTTTCATAAACTTGTTTTCGGGCTTATCGTCTTTTTCCTTCGGTATCACTAATTTGCACCGGCTTGAAATTGTCAAGCCTAATTCCCTTGCGTTCTCATTGCAGGCTTTCATAAGCCTATTTTGAATTTTGGAAAGATAATTGTACTGCGCGTATTGTTCCGCAAGCTGTGCATCTTCCGTAACCATGCTTTTCTTATCCGGCAAAAACTTTATTTTCTGCAACTGCTTTGTAACCTTGATGTATTCCGTTTCTGCCCTTATGTACCTTGCCAGTACATCACAATCCAAATTTGACATGATTTTCAATTCGATTAACTGTTTTGCCAGTTCCTCGAATTTTTCCCGCTCTTTTTTCAATAAAAATGCGGGCGGTTTTATATCGTCTGCCGGTGCCGTAATCTCTGATTGTTTGCGCTCTGTGTATTCCTCGATCGTCAAGTGTTTTCGCCCTTTTGCTGCGATCAAGTCGATCGGTTGCCTCGGTCTTGCCATGCCCTGCAACCCCCTTTCTGAAAAATGTCCATTTAGGGAGTTTTTGCGTAAATTTAGGGGGGCTGCGGTCTTAGCAGGAACGGTTCAAAACTTTTTTGCACCCCCTACCCCGCAAGCCTCCGTTTATACTCCCTGATGCACTCCCTTAGTGTCTGCTGCATCGCTGCCTTCCTTGCAGCGTCCTTGTATGCCTTGCTTATCATGCTGTGCGTTGCCTCTGATATGCTTATAAGATTATCCATATCGCACCGCTTGGAATAGTCCTCCATTAACTCCACAATATGATGTACTGTGTCAGCCGGTACAATCCTGCCCTCCATGATATACAAATAAATATCTATGTTGGTATCTCTCGCCAACGCCCGCGCCCTTGCTGCTTTCCATTCCGTGCTATTGTAAAAGTCTTTCGCTGTTTGGTTGCGGCAATGTGCATCATATTCTTTATGCCTCTGCCGGTTCTCTGCTGTCTTTCCTACCGTATGCGCCGCGCAATACTTAACGCCCTGCGGTACTAAACGATTGCAGCCGGTTCTATTGCAATACTTCATTAACCCCATGCGCCCGCCTCCGAATATAGAAATAGCGCGGCATGATCCCAAACGGAAACCGCCGCGCTTTAATCTGCATAGTTTTGAAATTGTAAAGATTATAACATAGTTAAACGGACTTGTGAAGGGCGGCAAATCGGGCGTGTTGTCAATCCCCTTTTCTGCCCGCCTGCGCCTTGTATGCGCCGCAAATACGCGCTTTTCGCCGCCCATGCTATACCGCATCGGATCCGAATAAAAAAATTGCCATATCGCGGACAAGCGCATTTTTGTAGTTCCTCACGGTCTTTTCATTCAGATTATCATTATATCCCTGCTGCCCGCTCAAAATATCCGCTATTTCCTCGAACGTGTAAACTTCCTCCGTCTGCTTTCCGTTCTCGGTTATCTTCTTGCGCTGCAAATAGCGCATCTGTATAACCTCATAACCCTTTTTGCCCTCAATCTTTTTCAATGCCTTTTCTATACGCTCCACATCGTTTTTACTGCGCCGGTATGATGCAATACGATCCTCCAATAATTGATCTTCGTCCGGCTTTGCCACCTTGTTTTTAGAGTATCTAACCACGCTGCCGCTTTTCTTCTTTCCGATCATGCCTAAATATGCCTCCTCGTCTGCAACGTGTTCTTTTAAGATGCTGAAACAATAAAGGATTTTTTCGGTATTTTTAAAAGCCTCGTCCTTCATTGCCTTCTGCCGCTCCAACCATGATATGCTATTCATTTTCCGAAACACTTCATCAATGGTTGTTACTATGGTTTCCTTTACCTCTTTTGATACCGCCATGTTAGCCTTCCTCCACTTCTCCGAAAAATTTAATATATTTGTCCGGCTCATTCTCGCCTATCCATTCCTTAACGCTCTTTTGGTCTGCAACCTCTAATTTCCCTTTGCCGGTTGTGGTATACAGAAATACCACGCCTTTATCGGTTATGTATATTTCCTGCACCTTGTTATTGAAACCGTTTTTTACATCACAAATCTTTTTTGCCTTTGTGGTGTCAAAAAGCCTTGTCTGTTCTACCGCCTTACCGTCTATCATGGTTGTGTATGTCAGAATTGCCTTCAATCCGTTTCGCCTCGCTTTCCTGCTGCCGCAATAATAATTTTGTTCGGAAATCCTCAACCGCTATATACTGCCTGCGCCGTTTCTCTGCCGGTGTAATAAAAGCTGTGTGAATTTCCTTTAGTACCTCTCCCAGTTCTAACGCCGGTTTCTTTACCTGCTCCCACAAGTTCAGTATTGCAGCTTTCAGCCGTTCAAATATTGCTATGATTGTTTCCTTGTGTTCCATGATCCGCGTTGCCGTCCTTATGCTGATGCCACGCGGCGGGTTGAAACCGAAACGCTTTTTAAATGCTTTCTTTTTCTGCCGTCTGTTCATCGCCTGCCTCCCTTCCGCATCGCATAATAGCAATGCAGCGTTGCCCGCACATCTTCAAGCGCATCATGCGGCTTATAATTTGTGTAGCCGTACCAATCGGCGCAAAATCTTAATGACTTCCATTTGTAGCCTCCGCGCTCCCGATCCCATTCTCCCGCCACCGGCGCAAATTCTAACATCACATCGCATATTTGCGCCTTTACTGCTGTGTTGATGCCTTTTGCTGCCATAAACGGCAAATCAAACGCTTTCAGATTGTAACCAACGATCAAACCGGCTCTTTTTAATATTCTTTCAATCTTTCTTTTCTCGTGCCGGATTGTCGGCGCATCTTTTACCGCCTGCCAGTTAATTTTATTGATCGCCTCTGCCTGCTGCCACGTTCTTTTTGTGTTCGGTCTGATGTAGGAATTATAAAGCGTTCTCCCTCTGCCGTTTATGATTGCCACTTGCAGGATCTCGTCCTCTATGCGGTCTAATCCGGTTGTTTCAATGTCTATGCAGATTATCCTGCCCTTCCGCATTTTAACGCCCCCTATGCCTCGTATGTGCTTGTATCTGTCTTTGTACGTGCTACCTTAATAATTCCCTTTGATGTAATATTGATCTTTCCCTTAACGCCGTTTCCAATGTCTACGGTCATACTTTGTATAAAACCTTCACATACCGGATAAACGGCTTTATGCAGCAGGTCTACTGCTGCATCGGGAACCGTAACACTTTTATTGTCTTTGCCGAATAACAAATCAATGCGGGCATTGGCTCTTTCTTTCTGTCCTTTTTTGTGTGCATAGATCCGCGCGTCCACACATTCGCAAGTTTCGGTTGCCAGTTCGTCTATTTCCTCCCCGCTCCATTCCTCTAATGCTTTGCGCGTTGCCACTTGCCCGCAAAATTTACAACTGCCGGTTACTGTCGTAACTCCCCCCCCGCAAGCCTCTTTTTCCCTTTTCTCCACCTGCTCATATAACATCATGCAACGCCTCCTTAATATCATTTAATCTTTTTCATGTTTGCTTTGCATTGCGGGCATACCGGCGCATCTTCTCCCGATTTATACCCGCAATTACTACATACAAAATATCCTATCGCCCAACCGCCCGCACCCTGCTTTACTTTCCATTCTGCCGTTATATGCCTTTTTCTCATTATTCCGCTCCCTTATCATATAATTTGTTTATTGCCGCCATGATCTCGGCGGCTTTCTTCGTGCCTACGCCTCTAATCTCAACTAAAACCGTTGCAATGTCGGAGGGCTTGATCCTCGGCTCTGCTGCTGCCTTGCCGTCTGCGTAACCCTCGTTATACATATTGCAAATGAAATCTTCCATTTGCTTATGATCCATGCGCTTAACCCCTTTATACTGTTCTCTGTTCAGCTTTAAACCTTTTGCCATTTGTCGCTGTCCTCCTTTAATTCCTTAATTTTTCTTTGTACTGCTGCCATAACGCCGCTTATGGAATTTGCTGCTTTTTCTATGTTTTCCGGTTTTTGCATTTCCTCTATGGTTTCTTTAAATGCTACTTTCAGCTCCGGATCTCCCTTTAACAATTCCCGCAGGCTCCCCTCTGCTTTATTATCTTTCATATACCGGCACCCCTCTATTGCATGGAATAGGTTCCTGCATTTCTCCCCGCGTTCTGATCGCGCATGGTTCCAACCCTAAAATTATATAACCTTCTTTGCAATATTCCGGATCAGACAGAATATAAACAATTTTATGCAACGTGCATTTTCCGGTGTAACGCTCGCCGTTCCATTCATTCAATGCCACATAATCGCCGGGGCTATATGGGCGATCATTCTTTCTTACCTCAAACCCTTTTATGCCTGCTGCCGATGCCTCAAAATATGCCGGTTCTGTTTTCAGTGCATGGATCATAAGCTACCCTCCCTTCTGAAAAACTCTTTTACTTTTTGCAATATACTCTTTTTTGCCTTTGGTGCCGGTTGTAATGTTTTCCGCTGCGGTATAAATTCAACTTCTATTTGCTGTATCTCTGTTATTTCTGCGCTTACTGTGATTTTATAACCCCCTACGCAACACTCGTCCTCGATAACCGTTTTTATTTCAATAGCATATTTTTTATTTTCTTCCAGTTCCTCGGCTATTTCATAAATCAGTTTCCTTTTTATCACTCTTTTCTCGTTCTCAATATGTTCCTCGTAAAAATATGGAATTGTTGCGGTTATTTGCCTTTTCCCCATTCTGCCCCCCCTAAATTATGATAATGGTATCTTTTCCGGTTGCCGCCTCTATCTCTGATGCCATGCCCTCGCTGATACCGTATTTTGCGCCTATAATGATTGTTCCGCAGGTGTTCAGAATGTCTTTACCGGCTTTCAAGCCGCGCCGCCGCTGCGCTGGTATATCATCGTTTAATATCTGCGGTAAATATAAGTGCGTGGCAATCGGTGTATAGCCCAATTCCAACGCTACGCGGGTTATATGCCTTGCGTATGCAATGTTGCGGATCCGCTTGTATGCGTTGCCTCTGTATGGGCTGCATATATAAGCTAATTTATTTTCTTTTCGGGCAGCAGGGATAAAGCCCGCCGCCCCTCCTCTATGCCATACGCTCATTTTCCTGCCCTCTCCTTGCAGCGCATCATAAGATCCTGCAACATATAAATTTCATTTTCGGTTAAATAATTGCTTACCGGTGCCAACTCCTTAACAGTACACGCCGCCCAATACTTCAAGTCGCTTTCAATGGTTTTAATCTCAATTACTTTCGTATAGATCATAATGTCGATCAGTTCTGCCAGTTCTTCATAGCTGATAACCGCCGTTTGCCCTGCTGCCTCTCGCAAAACTTCTAAACCGGTGTTAGTTAAAACCGCCTTGCATTTCTCGGTTGTGTCGGTCTGTACGGTGTATGTGGTTGCGGTTCCGGCATAATCTGCTATGTATAATTCTTTCGGGTTTTCGTAATTTTCAGTAACGCACTTTTTCCACCCCTGCCAAAACTCCACGCCGAAAAGATCCGAACCGATCACCGCGCCCATGAAATAATTAACCGCCATGCCGTTATATTCCTTGTGCATATTGATTTTGCCGTTAATGATAAGGCTTTTACGGTCTGTATTGTCCGGCATGGGCGCGTTATAGGTTACTTTGGTTTCCGGCTCATTCATAAAGCCACTTTCCGGCGCGTCCTGCGCCGTTTCCTGCCCTTTTTCCGGCTCCGGCGTGTTTTCTATCGCCTCTGCCTCTTTCGGCGGCTCCTGCGGCGTTTCCCGCGCTCTCTTGTGGCGTTCTGTTATAACGCCTGCTGCATCTTCTAAGCTGATGCCAGTTTCTGCCGCGTACTGCCTTACCTCTGCCTTCAGTTCTTCCGGTAAATCATCGGGAAATACTTCTTTAAGGGCTTTCGCGTCCTTTGCGATCAGTGATCCGGTTGCCTTGTATGTTTCGTATAGTGCCTGCTGCGCGTCCGGCTCCAAACCGGCGATCTCATTCGCTGCGCTTGTGCTGATTTTCCCCGCTGCAAATTCTTCCATAAACGGCGCGATCAGATTATTGTTGATGTTATCCAGTGTTCCTACTTTGGTTTTGTTGGTTCCCAAAATCTCGGCAATAATATTTTGCCGCCGTCCGGTCAATTCATGGGTTTTCTGATACTCGGTTAAAAGTTCCCGCACCCGCTCAATTTCCCGCATCTTTTCATAGTCCGTTCTTTCCCGCTGCGTTGAGTTTGTGAAAATTAAAATCAACTCATTTTTTATGTCGTCCGGCGTTTCTATCTTGCAAGGGATCATTTCATATTCAGTTTTGCCTTCGTCCAGTAACCGCAAAATCGCAAGCCGCCGTTTGTGTCCGGCTATAACCTCGTATTCGTCCGTACCCTCTACCGGCTTAATCACTGGGTACTGCTGCAAACCGATTAACTCTATACTTTCCGCAATGTCCTTAATTTCCTTGTCCTCTGCGTGATAAAAGTTTTTCTTATCCGGTGCCGGTCTTAATTTCCTTACATTTACCTTGACCGGTTTCCAATCGCTGTTAATATCTTTCTTGCTTTCGGCATTTAAAAAATTTCTCATATCAAAAGCCATGATTGCCTCCTTTGCCTTGTACCCTATTTGGGTACTCGTCCAGTATTTACTAAGTGCGCGGCACATCTACCGCGTGTAAATCGGTATCTAATTTATACCAACCGCCCAACTCCAAAATAAATTTAATATGTCCGGTCTTTGCGCTGATCTGCGTGATAATATCCGTAATTTCCATTACCTGCATTTCGCCGCCCTTTTCAAACCGTACTCGATCGCCTATCTCATAAGGGCATTTGGCTTTAAATTTAAGCATCTGCATAATCCGCACCCCCTAAATACTCTACGACAAACTTTTTATAATCCTGCGCCGCTCCGCATCTTACCGAATATTCCACAAGCGGCATTTTCGCAAATGTGCTTTCGCTTACTTTCTTTTCCGTTCTGCGGATCCTCTGCGCGTACATCGGCAACCCCCGCGCTTGCAGCTTTTCAATGTTCAAATTATTCACATCGTTGTTTTGGTACTGTGTCACAAGGCAACCGGCAAAATTTAGTGTTCCGTTAAAATCTTCCTGCACCTGCGCGATCTGCTCTAACAGAATATTTAAGCCGTCAAATGAATACTGATCCATAAAGATCGGCATAATCACATCATTCGTCATTACAAGCGCGTTAATGATACTCATGTTAATATCCGGCGCGTTGTCGATGATGCAGAAATCATAATTGCCGCTAACTGCTGCCAGTGCCTTTTTAAATCGCGTCTGTTGCTGCCTGCCCGCGTCTACTACGGTTTTAAGGTTCGCCTCCAGTAGATCCATGTTTGCGGTTATAATGTCGATGCCCTCGTAATTTGTTTTCTTGATAATCTCGGAAACGTCAAAATTTCTTTCCAACATTGCCCGCGCTATGGTGTTCTCGTCCTCGGTGTCGTACCGGTCAAACGCTTTAGAGGCGTTACCCTGCTTGTCATTGTCGATAACAAGCACTTTCTTTTTGTGTACTGCTGCCAGTATGTACGCCATGTTTACCGCCGTTGTGGTCTTTGCCACGCCGCCTTTTAAGCTGATGATCGAAATTGTTTGCATTTGCTTAACCTCCTTGAATTTTAATTAAATGGCAATTCGTCCTGCTCGCCGTCCGGTATCTGCATAAAATCATTGCTTTCCGGTTCGCCCTCTGCTGCCCGCTTGCTTTCCGCAAACTCTTGATCCTCTATGATAAATTCAATTACATAGATTTTCCTGCCGTCCTTTTCATAATTGCGGCGTTGGCAACGCGCCGTTACCACAACTTTAATGCCTTTCTTTAAATACTTTTCTGTAAACTCTGCCGCTTTTCCGTATGCAACAAAGTCTAAAAAATCTGCCGAAGGCTCACCCTGCCGCTTTATCCTACGATCAATCGCTAAAGTGTAATGCGCTACCGGCACCGGCTGATCGCTTTGTGTGTAACGAATTTCGGGATCGCGTACCAATCGCCCCATGAAATGACATTTATTCATACTTTCGATAACCTCCACATTGCTAAAATTGTTTCTGCATCATACCCACACTGTACGCTTTCAAGTGCCAAATCATCGGGCATACCCGCATATAACAGCACTTCCAGATTGTCAAGCAATATCAAATACGCCTCGAAACCGTAAAAGTGCTTTTTCGGATCCAATACGCCTGCTGCCCGCTGTGCGAAATCTAAAGATGCTACCGCCGCGATCTCGTTTAGGATCCTCTGTTCATCTTCCCGCTGCTGCAAAATCTCTTTTTCAAGCTGCTTTATGATCTCTGTCATAGCCATACCATGCCCCCTACAAATAAGACTTGCCATAACGCGCCCGAAACTCCTCCCTGCTGCCGATCTTCGCCTCATACACCGCCTGCCCTAAAATCTTTGACAGCTTTTCAGCCATAGGGTTATCATGTACGCGCTCGGTTGTCCTGCCCATGTTATGACAGTTATTGCAGGCGGGTACTTTCAAGCCGTCCTGCTCTGCCAATTCTCTAATGCCGCTGCCGAATAATAAATGATGCTCGCACTCTGCCGGTCTGCCGCAAAAGAAACACATTTTTTCATGCTCTGTTACAATGCTTTTTGTTTTTCCCATAATCTGCCGCCTTTCTGCTTTTTAATAAAATTCCCTTCTGTCGTACTGCTTGCGCCGCTTTTTCTTTGCCGGTTCCTGTGTTCCCTCTGCCGCCTCTCGCGCCTTTATCAGATATTTCATGCAATAAATATCAATGTGGAAACCGTTTATAATATTGATTGCCTCTAATTCCGTTACGCCGCATCGCTCCTGCAACTCTATCCGCAATGCCCTGCGCTCCCCTATGTCCTGCATACCGTTATACGGCAGGGCTTTCGCTCTATCTCTGTATGTATTAGCTATTTCGCGTGTCAAAAGTTCCACCGTATACCCCTCCGCTATGCCGTTATACTCTTTACTTCATTTGTGGGTTGCCCGCCTCTGAATACTACGATCATACTTGGGAACGGTGCCGGATCCTTGCTTTTCTCTCCGTCTACCTCAAAATTAAGCCGCCCTTTGATAAACCGTATTTCTGCTTTGCCTAAAATGAAATCGTGAAACATTTTTGTATCTGTGCGGGCGGGTATCAACATAACCACGATGATCCCCCCCCTGCGCCTCTTTATAGCATTTTTCCACCCATGCAATTTGACCGGCATTTGATTTTGTTTTCCGGCTATACGGCGGGTTGCAAAATACCGTTTCGCCCGCCCATGATTGCGCCAAACCGTCCTGCTCCACCGTGTAATACTTGGCGCATTTGTGGTTATTATCATCGGCACATGGATCCAATGTAAAACCAAATTCTTTGTTGAGTGCATCGAAAAGATCCTGCGGTGTTCCCCAATCGTCCTTTCCGGTGCTAAAGTGTACTTTATCCATTATTTTCCTTGCCTCCTTGTCTTTGTGTCGCCACTGTAATCCTCAAACTTTTCTGTGCTATACCAAATAATGCGGTTGTTTACCCACCTTTGCAGATCCTTTATTTCCTTTGGTGCCGTCTGTTTCTCATAAACCATTACAAACGGTGCCATTCCTAAATCGCGTATTTTATAAATCCGGTGCAAATCTTCCTGCAGTGTACTATTAAAATTTGTCAGCACATAAACCGTACATTTCCGCTTGTCTATTCCGGTTTTCTCTTTAAATAATTGCAGCTTTGGTACAATCAATTTTTCATCTGCTATGTTATCCCATGCGAAATGTACCATTTTCAGCTTGATCCGCTTTATGATCTCTATGTTTTCCTCTGTCAAAAGCCTTGCATCTAAACCCTGCGTAAAATCTACCCACGCGCCCGATGATGCAAGCTGTTCTAATAGTTCCTTGTGTTCCCTCGCCGCTAAAATATTGGGATCCAATAGCTTAATTTCTTTTTGGTCTTTCCAAAACTCCCGCAAATCTGCCACTTTCCTGCTGCATAGCCCTTCTTTCTTCCCTACGATGCAGAAATCACAATTTCGCGGACAACCTCTTGTTAAAAATCCGTATGCGGTGTTTGTAATTCCGTATAATCCATAGTCTGGGTAAATATGTTCTATTTCTTCCGGCAATGGTTCGCCGCCGTTTGGGTAGTTATAGCCGGTGCCGCCTTTTATGATCTCTGCTGCATTTATTGGGTATTCGTATTCCGGTGTGAATGTAAAAACCTTACTCATGTATACCCGATCCGGAGGATCTGTCCATGCGGTCAACGGATTGTGCCATCTTACACTATCGCCCTTTGTTTTGTGGTATGCTGATATTTTCATAAGTGGCAAATTTGGGAAATTGTGACCGTCCACGTCTATAAGTTCTACCTTCATTATTTGCCCCTCTATGAATTGTCACCGCGCATCTGTGCCGCAAAACTGTTTTTAAAGGTCTGCCAGTTCTCGGCGGTTCCAAACCGGTATACTTGTATCTTTCCGGCTTTCCAGTCCTCCGCGATGCCGTACCCTAACCCCTTTTCCTTATTGATCCAAAAGATACGAATTTTAAATGTGCCGCTATAAATGTTGTCCTTTTCGTAAAATACTTGCCTACTCTCATGCTCTAAAATGCAGAATGTGAAAAAGTCTGTCATCGTATCGTAAATTTGGTTTATCAACTTTTCATCTGTCAATCTTACTGCCGGTTCCGGCATTTTGTTATAATTCAATACCATTTAATCGCCCCCGCTTTCGTTCGTCTGTCCTAAAATAATTTTTCTGAATATGCTTTCAAATATCGTTACCGGTATGCTGTTACCCGCCTGCTTATAAAGTGCCATTGCGTACCGTCCATTTTTCTCTTGTACTGCTGCTGCCGCCTCAAAATCTGCATCGCTATAACCTTGCAGCCTCCAACATTCACGCTCTGTCAAATAGCGATATTTTCCGCCGCCTAAATCTATAACCTGCGCCGGTGTCCTATCCTGCCGCGCCGTTATGGTATATGCGTAATCTTTTATGACTGTTGCCCTTCGTATTCCTTTTTGCCCTATTGCGTTATATACGCTTGGTTGTGTTACGGTGTATACTTCCGGCACATCGTTTTCTAAAAATTCCGCAATATTCCGCATCGGCGTTTTTATCAGATCATCGAAATTAAACGGATCCCCGCCCAAAACAGATATTGTAAAAACTCTTTCCCGCGCCTGCGGCAATCCAAACTCCCGCGCATCTAATGTTTGAAAACTGTTTATGTACCCCAATCTCTGCATTTCTGATAGATACCGGTTAAAATTATGGATCATGTGTTTTGATGTAACATTCTTTACATTTTCCCAAATGATAAAACGCGGTTTCCATTCCCCCATCTGCTTAATTATGTTTATGGTTTCCCACATAAGACTTGACCGCGTTCCGGATCCCTTATCTGCGCCTTTTCCTCGGTTTATTCTGTCACCTGCTGCCGTTGCTTTTCCTTGATGCCCCGCAATGCTGAAATCTTGGCAGGGCGATCCATGTATCAGAATATCCGGCTTTAAATTCCAACCCACAACGGATTGTATTGTATACGGCAATTCGCTTTCAAACATTGCATTGTATGATTTTACGGCTTTTTCGTCTATCTCCACATAATCAATGGCTTTAACCGGTATTCCGATATTTCGCAGGGCGCATCGTGGCGATCCAATGCCGCCAAATAATTCAAGTATCTTTATTTCGCCGCACTTAATCATTTTTACCGCTACCCCCCCATACAAATAATTTTTCTGTCACTCTGAAATGTTCTTTTGCTTTCATCGTGCGATCTATTTCTTTTTCCCAAACGGTTATAAAATCCTCCGGTGCCTTTTGCTCTGAAATTAAAACCGTATTGCATCGGCTCCAATCCCTCATAATCTGCCAAAACTCCAACCGGTTAAATGCTTTTGCAATGCCGTACTCTTTCGTTTCGTCATACGGCGGATCGCAATATACAACACAACCTTTCGGGCAAAACTCCCGATAATCCTTTACCATGAAATCTATACCCGCGATGCCGCCGCGCTGCATCTGTTTTAAAATGTTGCTGCTGTTTTCTCTGAAATAATCCCTTTTTCTGCCTCTGTCGTACCCGATGCCCGCATAGCCTCCATCAAAAAACCTGCCGTTAAATGATGCAAGGAAACCGACCGCCCCAACATACCACGCCGGAAAACTTTCTTTGTCTGCTCTTACTCTGTCGTATTCTTCCTTCGGTACTGCATCGGGCAGCTTACCGCCGCTTTGCAGGTGTTTAAAGAGTGCGATCAAATATTCGTTTTTATCTGCCGCAATCCGGTTATTTGCCTTTATCTTGTCTATCACATTGCAGCCGCCGCAAAACGGTTCTATATATGTTCTGCTGCCGCTTACGGCTATATGACTTTGTATAACCGGCACTATGTAATCTGTTATTTTGGCTTTCGATCCCATGTAAACCATGCCGCTATTGCCCCCTTAAATCTTTTTCTAATTCTTCATCGTGTCGGCTGTCATACTCTGCAAATGTTACGGTGTGGATCTGTGTCAGCATAAAGAATTGTTTCCAGTCCTCCACGTTGGCGGGCGGCTTTCCGTTTGCTTTCTTCCAACCGTCCTGCTGCCACTTCTCCACCCACCCCAACCGGCAGGCGTTCCCCATGTAGTCGCAAGCTGTGTAAATTGTAATGTGGCAAGGCTTTAATAATATCCGCATTGCCGCTATACAGATTTTCAGATTTAGGGCGTTTTTCGTGTCATGCTCGATCCGGATCTGCTGTTTTCTTGTGTGACTTTTTCCGGTGCCGTCTATGTACTCTATGACCGCTGCCGCCTCTCCCGCGCCTCTTGGGTTTCCTCTGAAATGACATTTAACGTATATTCCCACCTCCAACTTATCCACCTTCCTCCAATCTGCCTTTTTGTCCAGTAATTACTTGACGGCGCGGCATTTTCTTTATGAGTTATCCACATATCCACAAGCTAACCGCCACTACCGGAAATACGAACCATTGTATACTTTTGGTATGCCCTGCCAGTAAAGGGATCTACGCCGTTATATACTGTGTCTTTGTCTATGTAGTAGCCTTTTATCGGTTTTGGATCCGGCAACCACTTTTTCGCCTTTTTGATAATCTCGGTTTTCGGTGTTGGCATTACCAAATTACGGCTGCAACTGTATCTTTGTTTCTTCGCTCCGTCCTTTGCCTTGTATGTCTTTGATGTTTCTTTTATCAGATACGCCGCAAGGTCTTTATATTGTCCGGTATCGTCCAAATACTTAAAGTCCGGTCTGCCATATTTCCACAACCTGCGTACCCATTTGCAAACATCTTGCCCTTCGATATGGTTAATCAATAAATGATGATGTATTGCTTTGTTTAGGTACTCTGTTACGCATACCCATTTCAGATCCACCCCTACCTTCTTAAACTCTTTCCGTAATCTGTCTATCAGCTTTTTAATATCTTTCTTTGCCTTTTCCGGTTCCGGTCTTTCGTCCTTCCGGTATGTCAGAGTGATAAACGGATCGTCTACACCGAAATTATTATTTATCTTTAGTCGGAGGGTTCTCTCTGCGTTCATCTGATTAACCTTTTCTATTTCCTCTGCTGTCGGTTTCTCCTTCCCTCCTCTTGCCTTTACCCCTACCCGCTTTGTATAACTTTTTGTTACCTCAATCGTTGCCCCTGCCTCTACTGATGTTTTAAAATATCCCATCTTAATTACACCTTCTTCTGCGTCATATTCTTTTTGCCATATATGATCCTAAAGTTAATAGCTTGAACAAGCCCGAAACCGGCTTGTTTGCCGGTGTTTTGGCTTGACGACAAACGCAATAAGTGGTATAATTTTCTTAGATTGAGTTATTGCATTTGCACCAATTCTTTAGCCGCTGCGCTGCCAACGCAACGGCTATTTTTCTATTCTTTTTTAGGTTCTATGTAACGCTCCTGCTGCCCTTTTTAGGGCGGATCCCTCTCTTTCTTCATATAATCCCGCATCGGCTTATAATTTACTGTGTGGGCTGCTTTTCACATTAAAAAGCAACTGAAAACTTGTTGACCGTCTACACGCTTTCTAGCAGGCGTGACCGCTGCAATTTTTTCACAGTATACAGATAACAGCTATTTGCCTGCTGCATCTGCCGCAAGGTTGCCAACCTCGCTACAAATACGCCCTGCAGGTGCCGAACCTGCCCCGCCGCTTTGCGGTTTTCCCACGAATAGGGCGCGTGCGGTTTTTCCGGTGCCGCCCACACTCAAAACAAGAAACCCTTATCTACCAAAAATTTGATCCAATCAGCCCCCGTTATTTCTTCGTTCTTTATAGCTTTTTCAAATTCTTCCTTGCTTTCTATTCCGTCCTCTTTTAAAAACTTTCTTGCGATCTCTACTCCATTTGTTAGAAACACACAATTAGCGCGAAATGTTCTTTCTGTCGTTCCGTAATCGTTCGTGCTTTTCGGTGTACGCATTTCAACCGTTATTACTGGCTTATTGCTTTTTCTCCCGATCCCTTTTCTTATAACTATTGCCTCGCTGAATAGCCAACCATTCCAGCCGTACCGCTGCGGCGCAAATTGAGTACGTGGCACTTGTACTAAATCGCCCGCTTTCACTTCATCGAAATTAACAACTTTCATTTTGCCCCCCACCTAACTGAATAAAGCCTGCTGTGCTAATTCTGCTTTGTAGTGTCCTTCTTCATCGGCTCCCCGCTGCATCTCTCTGTAAATGGTTGCAATGTGTACGCCGGTTTCTAATGCTATCGCTTTTGCCGCTATCCCCTGCCCGCTCATGCGTTCTATTGTCTGCCGGTCTGCATAGGTTAATTTTTTGTACGGTTTTCTCACGCCCAACGCCTCCTTTTTCGTCTTTTGGGTAAAATAAAAAATGCGGTAGAGTTTTCGGCTCCACCGCATTTTATCTATGTTTTTCATGGATAAAAAAATAAATGCGATAGAGTTTATTCAACTCTTTTCGCATTTAATTTTAAAACTTTGCTATAAGATAATAAAAATATTCAAAAAACCAGTAGGAAGGGGGCGATCTTGTGATTTCTTATGAGCCATTGTGGAAAACAATGAAAAAGCAAGGGATAACAACATATACGCTTATATACAAGCACAATTTCAGCCCTTACACCATAACCAACTTAAAACGCAATAAGAGCATTACAATGCACACATTAGAAAAGTTATGCCAAATTTTACAGTGCCAAGCCGAGAGTGTTGTTATTTTCTTACCAGACACGCCACCAGAGCCGCCACAAAAGCCGTAAAATGCCCCAGAATCATTTTTAAATACTTCCAGAGGGTAAACAGTCATTAAAGGATTTTAAAATCAATTACAGCGCATTTAAGGCGTTTTATACATATTCTATACACCATAAGTTATGTATAGATTACATACGCCATATGTATAAAATAATAAGCAATTATAAAAAAGTCAAAAAAAACAAGCCTTTCGGCTTGCTACCGCCTTACAGATGAACCAAGCCCAAAGACAGGGCTTGCTTCATCTTCCAGTTGGTTTATATTATCCCTTACAATATGTATTATATAAATTTTTTCTACCTTCACCGTGTCCTAATTCCTTAGAAACTATATTCCAGTTTTTCATTTCTTCCTTGTTATTGCTTAAAGGTTCATTGCCCCTAAGTTCCTTCATTCTTTCCGTGGCGTATAATTTTCTTATAGCGTGATCGGTTGTTTTTTCATATTTTTTAGACAATAACACGCCTTCCCTGTCTTGTGTCTTATCCATATAGCGGCGTATGCTTTTACTTATGCTTTTAGCGTCAGTTTTTGTAAAATAGCCCCTTTCAGGATATTTTTCTAATAATTCTTTAAAATAATTTATATCTTTATCACGAACAGGAACAACACGGGCTTTACCGTTTTTTGCCCCTTCTCTATCAACATATATAGTTTTTTCAGATATGTTTATATCTTCTCTTTTTAAATGTGCTACTTCATCAATACGCAATCCACAGCGGCTTGTAATTTCTATTGCTTCTTTTGCAAAAGAGCGGCTATTTTTCATTGTTTCCCTTAATCTGTTTAAATCATCAGGAGTAAAGGCTTTATCCCTTGTTGATTCTTTTGTTTTAGGTTTTTCATAATCTTTATTATAGAAATTTACATTATCACGCCCAAAGACTTTTTTTGATTGTTCTTCAAGATATTTTATTTTAGTCATATGATTTTCAAGCGTTCTAAGCGACCAGTTTTTACCCCTGTCATTGATCCACTCTTGAATATGTTCTTGTTTTATATCTACAACATTTTTTACTTCAGGATGTTTTTCTTTCAGCCAATTACTTAAATTTTTAGCGGTATCTTTATAAGATTGTAATGTATTATTGCTATAAATATTACCTTCTCTATAAGTGCCGTTCTTTTTAGCAGAGTGTTTACTTTCACCAATTTTTAAAGATTTACTTATAGCATAATTTAATTGTTGATTTATATTACGGATTAAATCACCCCCTTTCTAATTTCTTTTTGTAGTTGTTTTTCTTCCCAGTCTTTCATACAGTCATATAATATAATTGTTCCGCTTATAACGTCCAGAGGTTCATAAATATTAATTTTACAATTAGGTATTTTATAGCCCCTATCTTTATAATAATTTAAAGCAGTTTCTAATTTTTGCCAGATATATAAAGAGCCTTCTTCTGTTTCCCAGTCTTTATATTTTCCATATACAACGGCAAAGTTTTCCATCAAATCAATAATGTTTTTATATTCACAAAAGCCAAAAAATTGCCATAACATATTTTTTAAAAGTTCACCATTGTATGTAATAAATAGAGCGTTTTCAGACATTAATTTTTTTATATACATATAAGAAATTCGTGTCATTTCACAATCAAAAATTAAGGCTTTATCTTTATCAAATATAATTATTCTTTCCACCTTTTTAGGTTTTTTAAAGTTATCAGGTTGTATTATTAAAAAGTATTTTTTCATTGTTTTTGTTCTCCTTTCAAATCAAAATTTTTATTCTTATTGTTTTTATTCTCATAATCTTTTTTTCAGCCCCCGCCCGTAGGCGGGCTATATATAAAATTAATACGTATTAGCAATTTAATACGTATTAGCAAATTAATACGTATTATTTTTTAGGATTTCCCCAAAATTAATACGTATTAGCAAAATTAATACGTATTAGCAAATTAATACGTATTAAAGACGTATTAGCAATTTAATACGTATTAGCAAAATTAATACGTATTAATCAAGAAATAGATCACCTTCTCAATTCTTACTCAACCCATTTTTATCTACATTGAGCGGGGAAAAACAAGTTTTTCCCCTCAATGTAGATAAAAGACATAGAATAGTAAGAAAAAAAGGCGTTTTCGCCATCAAATACACGATTATTTATGTTATATCTTATAATTAATTACGTGGTTATTAGTTACATATAGCAATATAAGCATTAGAATTAGCAAAGGCTTTTACAATAGCCAGAGCAAAAGAGGATCGGCGGTTTCATCTTGCTATCAGATACCACAACCCGATCAAGCGTATTTTTTGCTTTTTTCTCTTAAAGCGTAATACGCTAAAATTCTAAAAAGTTAGATGTATTTTTTTAAAAGGTTTTTTTCCTTTTTGTAATTTTTTAGATAAAGTGTTTTCTTCACTGTCTTAAATATTATAAAAAATCATAAGATTTCTTTTTGTAATAAAAGGAGATTTTAAACCAAAATGACAAAGCATTTTGTAAACCAAGACCCCTTATTACAGGAGTGATTTTCTACCAAAAAAATAACAACTTCTTCTTGTTGTTACATAACTAAGTTTTAAAAATATTAGCAACTTTTACATTGCCATATCACCTAAACTTTTATACTCTTTTTTACTTCTTAATAGTATGTAATAAATACCAATTCCTAAACTTACAAGTTTGTTTTTAATTCTAAACTTCCCAAAAAGAATATATATTTTTTATTACCTAATATACAAAAGGCGAATACTTAAGGAACGCTAGTTCATCAAAACTTTTAATATCTGTATAAAGATATATATAAATAACTTATAATTTGATTTTATAATTTTTACATATCAGAAGTCAACAGATCAAAAAAGCCCTTACCGCATTTAGCAGTAAAGGCTATTTAATAAAGTTATTAGATTTATTCCATCAAATAATCATAAGTTAAGTCTACAGGCTTTTTATACACTTACCCGATGTGTTTTGTTAAGAGTGTAGGATTTTTTTGTTAAGCAATTTTTAGGATTGTTTAAGAGTTTCCCGTTCTCTTAGATAATTATATCATCATATTTTTTAAAATTCAACAGATGAAGAATTAACCCAGTCATATAAAATATCATTTACAGAAGTATCTTCATTATTTTGTTTTTGTATTTCATCTAATTTTTTATAAAGATATTTTTTTATATAAAATTTTATTATTGTATCCATTTCTTTTGTTCTCCTTCCTTTTTATTTTCAATATTTTCCTTAATAAATTCAGGATCTTCTAATGGTTCTTCTAAATCAAACTCATTTAATAAATCATCAAGATTTGTTTTTAAAGGTATTTCTTTTTTAGGTCTATATGGTTCTAAAACTTCTATATATTCGCCTTGAAGATACGCCAATATTCTATATGCCACCATTAAATTCATAGTAATTGCTTCAAGTTCATAAGAAAAACCAAATTCAAAATCATATTCAAGATCCTTTATTCTTCTCTTTTCAATTTTAATCATTTCTTTTAAATCTTCCATTCTATCAATTATCATTTTTTCTTTCATTTTATTCTTCCTTTCTTTTGTATTTTTATTTTTCAATATAATATGCATTTTCCATCAAGTCTAAGTCTAAGACATTTATAAACTTGTTTAAATCTTTATCAATATAAACACTTAAAATATAATTGCCCTTTTTATAATTATCATAAAATAGTAAGTATCTACTTTTAAAATCTTGTTCTTCTATTTCTCTCATTTGTTTTCACCCCTTAATTAAAAAAATCATTATTATCAGGTTCATTGTAAAAATCATCTTGTGCCATTTCTAATAAATCAGCGTCTTTTTGTTCTTGTGCTTCTTGTTGTTTTTGTGCTTCTTTTTCTTTTTCTTCTTTTGTTTTTTGTGCTTCAAGTTCTCTATGTATTTTTTCAAATTCTTTTAAATTTTGTTTACATTCATACTCATTCAAATATGAAGGAACAACACATTTTTTATAATCAAAATCAGGCTTTTCAATATCAGCGCAAGGGTATGTATAATAATACTCACAATTAGTAGTATAAATATGACCTAGTTCAGATTTATTTTTTATACTTTCTTTTACAGGTTCTTGTGTTCTTACCTTGCCTACATTTTTAAACATTTCTCTTAATTCAGCTTCAGTATATTGTGGTTTTTCTCTGTTTACAATTTCATTATATTCTTTTAAAATAGGTTCTATTGCTTGCTTTTCAAGTTCTTTTGCCAATGCTTCATTATCGCCACACATAACCCTTATTTGTTGTAAATTACAATCAATATTCAAATACTCATAATAATTTAAAAAATCTTTTGTATTGTCTTTATAACCTTTATTTACTTTTAAATCATATGAATTATCATTTATTGTAATTGTTAGAGGGAATCTTCTATAACTCTGTGTTTTATCTTCCGCTTCTTGTTTATTTCCTTGCTTATCTGTATATTCCCCCGCAAGGCGATCTAAAAAATCAGAGCAACCTTGAACGCTATTTATTATATTTATTTTATTACATAAATTAGTTGAAGCATATTTAACATTTTGGTTTTTTCTATCAGGATGAGGATCTAAAACTTCAAAAGCGTTTCCCCTACCTTTTAAAACTTTTAAAAGTTCCCAAGACCTTTTATCAGACCAAATAATAATAGGTTGTCCGTCATAACCGATAAATTCAGCACCTTCAGCACCTACACAAAAATATATATCTTCTTCATTTGCTATATCAGGGAATAGGCTTCTTGCTATTGCTTTACTCATTAAGCCTTTACCGTTTCCACCTTCACCAGATATATAAATGTTAATTCTTTCTTTTGGAGGTTTTAACTCATTTATATAACGCAGTCTTAAATATGTAAGATCTTTTTCATTATCCATATACATTTTTTTATCTTCGTCTTGACATTCTTTCAAAGTTTTACCCAAATATCTTACATCATAACGCATACGATCTTTTGGACATAAATCCCCGCCATATTTTAGTTTATTTTCTTCTCTTTCAATGAGTTCTTTTCGCCAGTCAAAATTTGCTATAACTTCATCATCATCATAGAGGGCTTTACCTTTTGCTTGTTCCTTTTCGCTTTCGTGTGTTAAATAAGCCACCTTATCAAGAAAAGCCCCACGCCCTTTAGGTAGTTCTATATATTGTTCAGGAACATTAAACCACTTAGCAATATATTTTATATCAACCTTGCCAGGGCACTCAAGGACAACGTGCCAGTGGTCATTTTTTAACTCACCCGCTTTTCCTTTCCCTTGTTTTTCTTCTTCTAAGGTATAAGGATCTTTATTATGTTTGATATAAGCGAAACGCTTAATAGTTTTGTGGTCTAATCCATCTTTTATAACTTCTTCATTAAAATGTAAATCTTCTCCAGTTTTGGGATTCTTTTCATATTGCACTATTTCAAAGATTTTCGCCTTTATAACTGTTTTTTCTTTTTCATTGATTAGACATCACCGCCCTTTTTTTCTGTTTTTTCTTTTATAAGTTCTTCAATAGCAGTAAAAAGAGCGTAATTATTATATAGAATAATACTTATAAAATGCACCTTATGCTCTAAGCCCCTTATATCATTACCCATTGAATATATTTCCTTTTCATAGGCTATAAGTTCATCAGCCGTATAATTATTATAAAGAGCCTTAAACTTATCTATCCATTCTCGATCTTTTTTCATATAACCGTTTTCATCTTTACAGTTAAAGTATTTTTTATTATTCATTTTTTCACCTTCCTTTTTTAATCATCATATCCATAGTTAAAGCGTTTTTTATAATCACTATTGCTTGAATCATATTTATTTGAGCTATAATCATAACCGTCATTTTCTTCTAAGTATTCATAATAAGATATTTCAAAATATTCCAATGAAATCATATAATTATGACGCATATTATAGGTTCTATAAATCATAAAATATTCATTATTGATATTTTTATAAAAAGTCATAGATACATTATTAATTGACTTTTCATTTATGCGTTTTGGTAGTTTTCCCCAAAACTCATCTTTTGCAATTTCTCTCATCTTTTTTTCATCCTTTCTTATAAAACAAAAAAATAGATTAAACAGAAAATAAAAGACTTTTCAGCCCTTTAATTTTTCCATTTAATCTATACTTGTTAGATTTTTATTTATTTTTTATAATATAATTTTATAATCTTTCCCCACTTTTGTCAACAGATCAGAAAAATAAACAGGGGTAAGTAAAAGTAAACAGGGGAAAAACCTAAGTGAATTTAATATTTTATACTTGTTTTTATAAGGGCGTGAACATTTTACCCCTGAAGGGGTAAAACTTTTTGTATTTTTTACGCTCGATTTTCTACCGAAAATCTTACGACCTCACAAGCGGGCGGGTTAGCCTTCAAAAAACTTCGTTTTTTGCCGCTTGTTCGTATGTGAATTGAGGGCTAAACTGTGGAAAGAGGGGTAAGTGAAACACTTTCCCCACTTTAAAAGCCCATTTTCCCCACTTTTAGGCGTGTTTTTTTCCCCACTTTCCCCACTTTCCCCAGTTTACCCCACACACACCGACACAAGCCCTTGTCGGTGTGTGCGCGTAAGAGAAATGCCGTATTTAAGCCATTTTTAAAGGTTTATCATTATATTTTTTCCCCATTTTCCCCAGTTTCCCCACTTTCCCCAGAGGGTTTTTGAAATTCAAAAAAAATCACGCATTTTTTCATTTTTTTTAAAAAATCATCATTTACCACAAAAAATATACTTTCTTGACAGACTGGAAAGAAAAACATAGCACCTAAGAGGAAAAGCCCCTTTGTGGTTTTTCCTCTGTTCCTATTATCTTTTAGGTTGTAAGGCAGTCAAGATCGGGTAGTATTTTTTTGAGAAATACATTCAAAAAAATCTCCACCCTAGCACTTGACAGCCGCCGAGTTTACCGCCTTTAAATGAGGGCTAGCACATATGCGCTAAATATGGTATACTTTATAAATAATTTATAGAGAAGGGAGAGCCGCCCAAAATGGCAAGAACAAAAAGATTTCAAAAACTTATTGATAGATTACCAGAAACAGGAACATCTCTAATAGACTGGCACAAGTGGTTAATGCAAAATGGCTTTATACAAACCATAGGTATAGACACTGATTACATAACGAATGACTTAATAATAGGATATATGTATAAAGGAGATAAAAAAGGATATGAATATTATTCAGTTTCTATATTGATAAAAAGTAATACATCAGTATATTATTTAAAAAACAAATTATATGATTATTTAGAATACGATAGAAGATACGAAACACCCCCTATTTTTAAAGAATATAATAAAAACATAGAGGAGAAAAATATAAACTATTTCCATATAAGAATATACAACAGAAAGAATGAAGATGAAGATATGACCATATACTAAGGAAGAAGCCCCCGAAAGAGGGCTTTTTTTAGTTGACTTTTGAACTTTTTGGCTATCCTATCTGCACCATGTCCCTCGCAGACCTTCTCATCGTCCGCTTTATTTCCCCGTTCAACGCATCGTATTCCATTTTTTGCACAGCATTATCTGTATCCTGAAAATTTCCCATCTATGCTTTCTTCCTCAATCCATTTTATTTTTTTCAAACTGCTCATATACTGCTGATACTGCCAAGAGAAGCTGCCGGTACAAATATTCAACATCCGTTCCTTTGTATCTCTGTAACAGTCGCTCGCCATCGGAAACAAAACTGCCCCATTCAGTATCATCCAGTTTCTGAAAACGGTATTTACATATCAGTCTCCATATATCCACAAAAACTTTATAAGCATGCTCTTTTCTCATAATTCTTCAATCCTGATATAAATGCCCGGTACTTCCGACCAGAACTTTTCAACAATCTCCGATGCTACCAACGCATCATCCTTCCAGAAACCGCACATTGTCATGCAATCCTTTAACATTTTTTGCAGATTATCTGTATCAGGCTTTGTGATCCGGTATTCCCCGTCATTGTGACTCTTCGTAGGGAAGCACCATTTTGTTATCAGGCGACATCCCGCATTATAGGGTTTTTTAGGCTTGTGACGTATCAGATGCCCTGTCAATTTGCTTTTAGCGTTCTTTACCTCCGGTGGATCATAAAATACCGGCTTTCCCTTTACGATTGCTACCTGCTTTTCCTGATGCGTGCAGGTCGGAGGATCCATAGCCATAAAAAATTCAATCATATTTCCCATTTTCTCTAATTCCTTTCCTGCGCGGTTGTGCTGGGTGGGCTCCCTCCCGTGTGTGGGGCGTGCTTATATCGCCCCACACGTTAGGGGGGTGCCCGCACATTCCCGTTCCCGAAAGGGATATATACGTAGTATATATAGGTGCCGGGAGGGAATGTTCCCGACTCCCGCGACCATGGTGGCGGGAATGCATTTCCCAATTCCCGGCACCAGTAATTTACTGGTTGCGGGAAGCATTTCTACTCATTCCCGTTTCCCGTTTTTTCTGGTAGCGGGACTATTCTTTTTGTATCTTTATCCGTCGTATACCCGATCCTTTTCAAAGAATTCCAGATAGTTTTCTCCGCCGGATATTTCTCACCCACTGCCTCCGCATCGCTTTTCATTTGTTCGTACAACTCTTTTACTGTCGGATACATATCATCATGACCGAACCGAAAACTTTCGATCGCCATATTAAATTTTGCCTGCTTATCTTTCCGCTGCGTTTCCCCCTGCTTTTTACGAGCATCTTTTCCCCTCTGCCAATATGGCTTTTCCGCCTCCGGCTGGATATCCCCCAATGCGCCCGACGGATCTGCACGGTGCACCGGATAATCAAACCAGAGATTGACCGGCGGGAATTTCGGAAATTCGCGCAACGTTCCCTCAATGCGCCACGCAGTATACTTGTGCACTTTTTTCTCTGTAGCATCTATCAGAGCCTCCAATTCACTGTACTGCCTGGCTGCCAGCTTCTTTTTGCAGAATGCTTCCATCTGTGTCCGGCTACACATTGCATCTTGGGACACATCATCTTCCCAGTCATCAAAGTACTTGTTTAAATAATCAATATAGGTATCACAAGCAGCTTTGTTTTCTTCCTGCTTTAAAATGTCATCTGTCAGCTCCAGTTCAATCAGATCGAGCAGCGCGTCCGGATCCCTGGCAAAAACCCCGGATCCAGAAGCCCTGTCCATAGACCGCTTTCCTCCCTGGCTCCCTTTTGAGTGATGGTGGCAGTAGATTACGGCACAGTTCAACTCCGTGCATACCTTGTCAAATTGGTTACAGAAATTCGCCATCTGGTCCGCGCTGTTCTCATCACCTGTGATGATCTTATAGATCGGATCTATAATGATAGCGATATAATTTTTCTTTGCCGCCCGCCGGATCAGCTTTGGTGCCAGCTTGTCCATCGGGATGGATTTCCCTCTCAGATTCCAAATATCGATATTGCCGAGATGATTCGGCCGCCAGCCGAGGGCAGCATACACATCTTTAAACCGATGCAGGCAGCTTGCTCTGTCAAGTTCCAGATTGACATACATGATCTTGCCCTCAGAGCACTGCCAGCCGAGCCAGGAACGCCCCTCTGCGATAGCACAGCATAATTCTATCAGCGCAAAAGATTTTCCTGCCTTTGACGGCCCTGCAATCAACATCTTATGTCCCTGCCGCAGCACGTTCTCTATTAATGGCGGCGAAAGCTCTGGAAGGTTTTCCCACACATCATGCAGTGATTCCGGTTCCGGAAGGTCATCATTGACGCTCTCTATCCATTCATACCACTCACTCCATGACGCCTTTCCTATATTGGTATCCACGAGAAACTGCTTATGGCCGTTTCTCATGATCCCTGGCATCCGGGACAGTCTGGACGGATTTTTATTCTGGACATCGATCTTAAAACCGTTTTTATTACAGATATTGTACAAATAGTCTACTCTTTTTCTGTATTCCTGATAGTCTGCTGCATCTACGCGCACAACGGCGTGTAAGCTCTTGCCTCCACTATGGACTAAGCATGCTACTGGCAGTTCCAGTTCCCTGATGACAGCATTCTGTTTCTCAATCTCTACAGAATCCGATTCCACTAACGCATACCGAAAATCTGTAACATTTTCATTTTTTATCCCTTTTCCATCCAATGGGTTGAAGCGTATCCACGCTCCTGCTTTTTTATTGTAGTCACCGATGACATCCAGCATATCGCTGCATCTGTTTAGCTCCTGTATGAGCTGTCCCGCTGTTCTGTCCCAGACACCTTTGGTCGGCATATGCTTTTCATCCTTTTCAAAGGAACGGGTGACATATCCCACATTCTCTGTAGAATCAAACAGCACTTCCAGATATCGGATCAGCTCTTTCCGGGGATCCCAGTCAACCGGCTCCGGTATTTCTTTTCCCTCCAGCCAGCCGGAATCTATGATTACTTTTTCGTCCCTGTTTATAACGTCGTTCCAGTCCAGTTCATGCCCGGGATCACGCTCCGGGATCCATCCCTGTTCTTTTGCCATCTGCACAATCGTTCCGCCCGTCACAGGATTGTTGGTGCCGTTAAAACTATTCCATTTCCGCAGGCACTCCCCCGAGTGGTAGCGAGCATGGTCCCGCCGGCTCCATTCGTCCCAGTCTGCCAGTGCGAAGCCTTCCTCCTTTAACGCCATCCCCACTACACACCAGTCCTGGTAATTCAGTTTTGAAGGATCTAAATAATTCATTATTTCTAAGAGGTCATATCCTTCTGACATTTATCAAGCTCCTTTATATTCCCACGGATCTATCTCACTCGGCACCTTCCAGCCATTTGCCGCGATGCGGTCAATCAGCTTTTTTGCAGTCTCAAACTGCCACATGCCGACATGCTGGAAACCTTTTCTCTCAAGGAAGCGGATCTGTTTCGGCGTAGTCAGCCCTTCTGATTTTCTTTTATCCAGTCTGTCCAGTATTTTTGCTGCCTTCCCCGCATTCTCAATCTCATCCGGCAGGATCCCCAGCTTCTCGAGCGTCGCTTTCTGTTTATCGGAGGGCGGCGCCGCCTCCCATCCAAATGTAGGCACATAGCCCGAGAGGTCTTCCGCCTGTATGCTCATCTCAAACTGGAGCGGGTCTACCAGTTTACTCTTTCTATGCCGCATCTCCGCAAGCTGTTTGGCGAGCGCCTCCTCACGCTGTGCTACCACATCTTCTGAAGCGGTGCTCTCCGCTTCCTCTATATCCACGGCCGTGCCCGCGGCATCCTCCAAGTTCTTCGTCATCTGCTGCGCCACGTTATGGTCTGCACAGACCAGATCAGCGGGATGGCACAGTTCATGCCGTTCGGTATGCCAGAGAAAATCCAGCAGGAGAAGGTGTTCTTTCCCTGTCTCCGGCGACAGGCGTGTGCCGCGTCCCACCATCTGGCAATATAGGCTTCGCACCTTTGTCGGGCGCAGCACCACGATGCAGTCCACCGACGGGCAGTCCCATCCTTCTGTCAACAGCATGGAATTGCACAATACATTGTATTTGCCGGCTTCAAAATCCCTCAATATCTCCGCCCTGCCCATGCTGTTTCCGTTGACCTCCGCTGCGGAAAACCCGCTGTCGTTTAAAATATCCCTGAATTTTTGGCTTGTCTTGACCAGCGGAAGGAATACCACGGTCTTCCTGCCCCTGCAGTATTTCGCCATCTCCCCGGCGATCTGGCGCAGGTACGGGTCCAGTGCGCCCGCAATATCGCTGCTCTTAAAATCTCCTGCCTGCACCCCAACGCCTGACAGATCCATCTTGAGCGGTACGGTCAGCGCTTTGATCGGTGCCAGATATCCTTCCTTTATCGCCTTCGGCAGTGTATACTCATATGCCAGCGACTCAAAATACTCCCCCAGGTTCTTCATATCTCCTCTGTCCGGCGTCGCGGTAACACCGAGCACCTTTGCCCCCGGAAAATGTCTCACGACTTTCTGGTAGCTCTCCGAGATGCTGTGGTGCGCCTCATCTATGATGATCGTATCAAAATGATCTTCTGAGAATTGGGAAAGGCGTTTCTCCCTCATCAGAGACTGTACTGAGCCGACTGCAACCCTGAACCAGCTGCCAAGGCAGCTTTCTTCCGCTTTTTCGGTGGCGCACCCAAGCCCCGTAGCCTTAAAGATCTTATCTGCCGCCTGCTCCAAGAGCTCACCGCGGTGGGCGAGTATCAGTACCCGCTCTCCGTTTTTTACGCATTCTTCCGCTATTTTGGCAAAGACTATCGTCTTGCCACAGCCTGTGGGAAGGACCAGGAGCGTTTTCAATATGCCCTTGTCCCATTCATCAAATATGCTCTGCTTTGCTTCCGCCTGATATGGCCTGAGCTCTACCATTAAAATTCACCTTCCTTATATGCCGGCCCGTCTTCTTTCGGGTAAAACCTCTTGATGTCATTGCTCTTTCTCGTTTCTCCATCTTTTGTATAAGTATGTACACCCACTTTACACTTTCCTGAGGATCCCGGAACTTTCTGCCAGTTCATCTTTAAGGGCTCCCCCTTTTTCTTCTGACCGATGCTGGAGAAGAATGCCGAGAGCAGACCTTCCGTTTTTGAATGCAGGAATAGGTTGTGTGTGATCTTGGTTGTCCCCTCCGACGCCTCAATATTTAATGTCAGAATTGCCTTGTTGCATGCGGGAAGTTTCTCACTCCCGGCATGCCTGCCACGCTCAAAGCTTTCTACCGTGAAATTATAGTCTCCTTCCGGCAAAAGGACATATTCGCCGGAATCTTTCGTTATCGTATCGTCCCAGGCAAACTCTCTTTCCACTGCGTTATTGTTATCCATAATAATTCCTCCTTATTAAAACGGGATCTCCATCTTATCCCTTATTTCCTGTATCATTCTATATACTTGCTGCCATGCCCCGACCAAAACCCCCTGAATAAATCCAGGATCGTACTTTTCGACAGGCGTATCACTGGTATAATATCCCTTCGATGCCACGGCATTCTGGATATCCCATTCTGATACACTGTGTTCTATCATCAGATCCTTCAACGCCCGCGGCAGATTGTCCGGATTGCTCTCCGTGATCAGTTTTCCAATATCAGTTTTCGGTGCAGATTTTTCATTTCCGGAGTCTGTCGGCAGTTGTCCGGTGGACTCTTCCCTTTCCTTCCCGGAAGGATCTCCATACTGCACATCCCCCTCGTCATGTTGTCTGGAAGCCACAGGAACTCCCGTAGTCCCAAAGAGATGGGAAATGCCTGCATAGTCAAAGGGCATCTCTTCCGGAAGTCCGTACCGGTTCTTTGCATCCCAACATGGATGGTGTGTCGTGTACATGACGCGCGATCCGCCCTGCGCCTTATGTTTCTTCCCCTTATCATCCACCGCAACGGAATAGGTCTTATAATTCGCAAATAACACCATATCCGCCCATTCCTTTATCAGCGGCGATATCTGGGACGTAGTCTTCTTACCCAGTTTCAGCTCCCACCTGTCATAAGCTCCCATCTCATCCGGCTGCTCAAATTTCCGCATCTGGGCGTGGGCGGTCATCACGACATTAACTCCTGCCTTGACGATTTCTTCCAGCCTGTTTAAAAACCGTCCAAATTCTTCTTTTTCATAAATATATCCGCTGCCATATCCAAAACTTTCCAGTCCATCTTTCTGGTGCTTTGAGCAGACATGTTCGATGCACATCGCCTCCGCCCAGTCAACTGTGTCGATGACCAGTGTCCGGCAGATATCCGGATTCCCTTTTACATATGCGATCTCTTCCAGTATCATTTCCCAGGAAGACGGTTCCGGCAGGCGCGAGATGTTCATTTCCTTCGTACTGCCCTCCGTATCGATAAAAAGAGGTTCCGGAAATTTTGAGGCAAACGTTGATTTCCCTATTCCCTCGGGACCGTAGATTATGGTCTTTTTGGCATGCACAATTTTCCCTCTGATAATTTCCATCAAAACTCTCCTTCCTTCCATGTGACTTTTTTATTCTCTTTTTCCGCCGGTATATCATCCTGACCATAAGAATATCCATCGCTGATCAGGATGCTGCACTCGCCTCCGGTGCTGACACGCGTGGCGATCGCCTGCAGGCCTTCGGACTCCAGCCATTGTCCAAACTCTGTCAGCGTGGCCATATCCATCTGTTCCAGCTTGTCCAGAAGCACAAAACCGCATCTGGGATTCAGCTTCCGTACAATAGCTGTAGAAACCTTCAGCCGATCAGATCCCGACATGTTGTCCCATTTCTGCCCTTTATATATAAGCTCGCCATTTTCCACTGAAAGCTCCGGCAGCGGAAGCGGCGCGGAGTTGAGCAGGTCTTCTTTCTGATTCCTGACATCCTCCAGCTTTGTGGTGAATTCATCATACTGGCGCCGGTACTCCCGTGCATCATCCTCCGCTTTCCCTTTATCCAGGTTCGCTCTGACTTTCCGGTTAATTTCTTCAATATTGGAGATAGATTCTTCCAGCTCCTTTGTAGACTCATCCTGAAGATCTCTTGCATCTTTTTCCGCTATCTCCAGAGACTTATTTGTCTCTTCCAGTTTCTTCTGTTCTTTCTCCAGCTGCTCTTTTATGCTTTCAATCTTCTGTGTCAGTAAATCTGCAATCCGTCTATAATCCTCCACTCTTTTCCGCTTTCTCTGGTTTTCTCCATTTCTCGCGAGTATCTCCTGCTGTTTCTGGATCAGTTCTGACGGAGAAATAATGTCCTGCGGAGCATCAGAATAATATACCTGTTCTTTTGCAAATTTCTCTTTCTGATCCGCAATACGCCCGATGGCACGCCGGTCATTAAAAAGCTCCTGCTCCCGCTGTTCCAATGTATGCAGCCTGTCTCCAATACCAATGATCTTTAAAAGGGTTTCTGCCTTTTCCTTGCTTCCTGCCTCCATAAATCTGGGAAGGTTCAAGGCAAGCTGCTCGACAAACTCGTTTAAAAGCTGTTGGCCTGCTTTATTTCCCTCCGGATCCGTCACTTTTAAATCGCTGTTTTTCCCTTTTCTCTCAACAATGAGGCCATTATTCAGGACCACCCGGAGATGCGGCGGTATTACCGATTCTGTATTCTGAGCCTGGGAAGGCCGGAACTTATCTCCGCCAAGCGCCCACGCGATTGCATCCAGTACAGATGTTTTTCCCTGATTGTTGTTTCCACCTATAATAGTAAGGCCGTTTGCTGACGGTTCCATTTTTACCGCCTTTACCCGTTTGACATTCTCTATCTCCAGCTTATTGATCTTTACAGTTCCCACTTAATTTTTCTCCTTTCCTAACCCCTGCTGTTTATCAGCAGGCGAACCCCTGTTACTTTTTCCTGCAGGTATAAAAACCTGCCGTAAACCGCCTCCCAGAGTATCTCATCCGGCAGAGCAGCGGCCACTACTTTCTGCTGGTCTGTCGTCATCCCCCGGATCCGCTCCTGCAGCCGCTCTGCTTCCAATCCACACATTTTAAATTTTCTCCTTTCTCAGGTATTTTCTATATTTCTCCATAACAGAATCGGAAACACCGCTTTTATACAGCTTCCGGATGTCTGATATGGTTTCGTCCTTGAGCAATTTAAGCCATTCCAGCAGATCTTTTCTGCCGTTTGCATAATTGCAGCACTTCCCACCCACATACTCAATCTTATATTCCATAACTGCCTCCTTGATATGCTTGTCCTCTTATTAACCGCTTACGCGGTTTCTTCTGTCTGTTTCGGAAGCTGCGGACCCTTGTAGATCCCGTCCTCTATCTGGTAGTACAGGTCCACAAAGGCATCCGTGATCCTGTCTATCGCACCTTCTGTAAATTCCACGGTGCATTCAATCTCTTTTTGTTTTTTCATGCCTGCACCTCCTGCCCTTTTTGTTAATCCTATGTACCACTGCATGTCCTTTTTCGCCAAAATTCATTGATTTTCCGCGGAAGGAATGCTATAGTGGAATTGTTAAGAATTTCTACTGTTGTAGATCCCCGGTTGGTATGCCCGTACCGCCGGGTCTTTTTTTGTTGCCATTTTCTTCCTTCTCCCTTATACTTTCCTTACAGGCTCTGTCAAGCCGAGTACAAAAGAAAGGAGGGAACTCTTTGTGCACTTTTCTGATTTATTATCAAATAACTTACAAACAAATTCAGATTTACTAAACTTTATAGGGATTCTTTGTACTGCAATCCTTACCTTCTACATTTTCAAAAAGGAAACTTCCATTTCTTTCACGAAAGAGCGGTATGAAAAATTGATATTTCCATTATTTAACTTACTTGAACCTGTTTTATATCAACAAGTTCAACCTGAATACTTCGAGAAAGCCTTACAAATTATTGACAGAAATAAAAGCCTTGCAGATGGCAAATTGCTGGAACTTTTTTATTATTGTTCACAAAACCCTACTCAGCAAAATTTCAATCAGCTCTGCTCCTATGTTGATAAACTATACGATAAAGCCTGCCGAAAATTAGGTTTAAAAATCAGAAGCTTTTCCTATCGTATTGCCCGGCACCAATACAAGCATTGGAGTTATTTTCTTTTTTATGTATTGGCATCAACCTTTTTATGGGCTATCGCTCTTGTTTTCTCTTTGTTTGTATTTTTGTGTCTCGTGGCTTGTCTGTATTTGATATACGAAAATGCAAATGATACAAACAAACTTATAATGTCACTATTGTTCTCAGTTTTCGCATTGGCATTTCTTAAATATATGGAAAAACACATTTAGCAACTAATCTTTTTATAAAGAATTAGTAAAACTGAATACGTTGCAGTACCTATTCCGATTCCAAAGTTCTTGCCAACTAAATAACTTACCGCGATTATCAGCGCTATTATTCCTATTTTCACAATTTCCCCTCACCTCCTCATTCCAGAAAATACTCAATAGGCTTGTCCTTTTCCTAAATCCCCTTTATACTTTTCATACAGGCTCCCCCTAGCGCCGAGTACGAAAGAAAGGAGAATACTTATGACAATTCACGATCCCTCTTTTAAGGAATGGCTCTTAAACTTTATTGATACGGATACAAATCTGGGAGATTTATCCAAGGACGTTAAAAAGGATAGTACATTTCCTGATAGTTCCGATAAAAATGCTCTAATGAAGTACATTGAAAGCCGCACTCCAAACGAGGTTGTCCACAGGACGTTATCTGCTGCTATCGATCTTTATATGGCAGCTTCAGAGACACATGATAGCTTCTCCCATAGGGAACCCTATCAAAAGTGATTTCCGGAAGAGACTCCAAGCTGCTCCGAATGGCCTGGAGCTCTTTCCTTATTGCCACTAATTCTTTATATATTTTTCTCAACATCTTTCCTCACCCCCTCTCATTCTATTTTCTTGTTCTGCAAATCCCTTGCTATTTCCGCTCTTCTCTCCTATACTTTTCATACAGAGTACTGGCATACCCGAGTACGAAAGAAAGGAGAATCCTATGCGTAAATTTAATCCACCATTTAACGGCAACCGTTATGTACTAAATAAGAACACCGGCGAAATCCATGATCTGGACAGAGAAACAGAACTTTGCCATATCAATGACATCAGCTCAGACCATATTTATGCAGGAGATTCTTATATGGGCTGTCTTCTTTACGCTCAATCGAATCATTGTCCCTCTCCGAACGGCTGCTTCTACTGTCAGCCTGAACACGACAATGGCTGATGCCCTTCCCGCAGCGCTGCTTCATTGATCTGTTGCAGCGCTTCTTCTGTTATTTCTGTCTGTAATGCTTCCTTAAGTTCATTCTGGATAGCAACATCTTTTACGATCCCAAACATTACCTCGCAGAAAACATTCAGATCTAACTGCTTTACTGCATCAAATACTGTTATCTCCCTCACCCCCTTTCTGCTCCTGTTTTGTCTGTAATGCCATAAATTTCATTACTTCTTCTTATTCTTTGTTGAATATCATTCACGCTTCATGGCAAAAAAAATAGTATCTCGCTCATCCCTGGATAAATTCAACAGCTGTGACAGCGCACTAATTTCTGAAATTTTAAAATCTCCAGTTTTCATCCGATTATACAGCGTTTCTCTTAATATTCCAGTTCTTTCCGCAACAAATGTTATTGACATTCCCTTTTCTTCTATGCATTTTCTCAATGCACTAATATCTGTCATTTCACACCTCCTTTGCTGATTTAAATTCACTATATCACCCTCGTGAATTACTGTCAACATTTTTTAATAAATTTGTTGAATTTTTTTCACATTAATGATACTATTTCCTTACGGGAGGTGATTGAGTGCTAGAATTATATAAAAATATTAAACGTTTGCGGGAAGAAAAAGGATTGTCGCAAGATGCTCTTGCCAGACTTACAGGATATACTGATCGTTCTTCTATTACTAAGATTGAAAAAGGTCAGGTAGACTTACAACAGTCTAAAATAGAACTATTTGCCAAAGCATTAGGCACTACTTCTCGAGAACTTGTTGGATGGGATAATAGTCATTCGCCTTTTTCAAAAGGCGTTACCATCAACGTCCTCGGTCGTGTAGCTGCTGGCATCCCGATAGAGGCTATTGAGAATGTCATTGATACGGAAGAGATTACAGAAGAACTTGCCCGCACCGGTGACTTTTTCGGTCTACAGATCCACGGAGACAGTATGATACCTAATATCTGTGATGGTGATGTAGTTATTGTCCGGCAACAGGACGATGCTGAAACCGGAGATATCGTCATTGCTACAGTCAATGGTACAGATGCCACCTGTAAGCGCCTCAGAAAATATAAGGATGGGATTGAGTTAATTGCAAATAACCCTTCATATGATCCTTTGGACTTCTCTAATCAGGAAATAATTGATAAGCCAGTTAAAATTATCGGTAAAGTAGTAGAACTTCGTAGAAAATTTTAAATATAAAAATACGATTTGGGGAGGAAATTTCTAATGAAAATAGGTTTAAGAACACCAAATTTGGAAAAAAGCTTTAAAGCCAGAACCGTTGGTAAATATAAACGAGCCGCAAAACGTGCAATTAACCCAACATATGGTAAAAAGGGCGCAGGACTTATTAAAAATCCTCAAAAAGCCATGTATAACAAAGTATATAATAAAACTACAGTTGATGGATTAGCTTCTGTTAAAAAGGCAGCTTCCCAGTCCTCCGCTAAAAAAGGGACTACTCAAAAAAGCCAGACAAATGCTAAAGCAACTACAAATAAAAAGAGCACTACGACTTCAATATCTCCTAATAAGAATACAAACTCTAATATTATTGTAAAAGATGGAAAAGCCAAAATTGGGAATAAATTCTACACCCCAAAAACTATAATGAGGTTTCGCTTATTTTTTATTATATGTGGATGGATCATTATCTTATCTGGTTTTGCTTTGTTGCCGATAGGAATATTATTTATTGCTTTAGGTGTTTTCTTTTTGATTTGTGCAAATACTTACAAAAAGATTGCCCGACAAATTTAAAATGCCAAATTAGCCTGCTCTGGAACTCTCCTCAGTGAGTATCATGTCAATATTGATACTGGGGAAATAGAACAAATCCAATAATTATCCAGCTTTCAGAGGACTCTCTTTGCATGGGGCGGGTAGTTGATAAATTATAACCAGTTGCGACGTCGCAACTTTAGCCGCCACCAATGGAGGTATGACATGAAAAAATTATTTTATCCGGCTCTTTTTCATAAAGCAGAGGAAGGTGGCTTCTGGATCACTTTCCCGGATCTCCCTGAATGTATGACGCAGGGTGACAATATGGAGGACGCTTATGAAATGGCTTCTGACGCTCTCGGCCTTGCCATTGTCAGCCGTCAGGAAAATCAGAAAGCACTCCCTGTTCCCTCTGAACCGTATGCCATTTCCCAGGAACCGGATTCTTTCTGTGTTGTGATCGAGTTTGATCTTCTCTCCTACCAGAAGAAACATAATTCCAGAGCCGTCAAGAAAACGCTTACGATCCCGGAATGGTTGAATGAAGCTGCCGTATCCATGAACATCAACTTTTCACAGGTTCTCCAGGATGCGCTGATCCAGAAGGTATCTAATCAGTGAATTGCTTACAAATTGTTAACATTTTAAATCCGCCCACTGCTACCAACACTGAATGACTTTGAATGTATCCCCGAAGAGATAAAAAGGATATGATGGCATTCCACTTACAGAGGACTCTCTGTGTATGGGAAGAGTTGTGGGGAAACATAGTAATAGAACCTAAAATACCTAAAAATCAATAAATACATTGTAGTAGAGAGGAGAACTCATTTTGAATATAAACACTTTTTCTTCCGGAACTAAGCGTGCACAAAATGACTATTACACATTTTTGCCCACTTTAATCGATCATTCTTGGAAATGGTCAGATTCTGAACTTAATGTGTTATTAGAAAAGGCCAGTAGTGAGTTAGGAAGCCTGAATGCCTTTTCAGATTTGATTCCAAATGTAGATATTTATATTGAAATGCACATAAAAACTGAAGCAAACAAGTCTAACAAAATCGAAGGAACGAAGACTACTATTGAAGAAGACTTAATGCCTCTCGAAGATATTTCACCAGAAAAACGCAATGATTATCAAGAAGTGCACAATTATATCAATGCACTAAATTATGGGATTTCCCGAATATTACAGGATGACTTTCCGTTATGCAACAGATTAATTTGTGAAGTTCACCAGCTATTACTTCAAGGAGTTCGTGGAAAATATAAAACTCCAGGTGAATTTCGAAAATCGCAGAATTGGATAGGAGGTTCTAAACCTTCTAATGCTGCATATGTACCCCCCAGTATTTTGGATCTTCCAGAATTACTATCTGATTTTGAAAAATTCATAAATAATGATGATTGTAATGTGCCTCATCTAATAAAAATAGCTATTTTACACTATCAATTTGAAACCATTCATCCTTTTTTAGACGGAAATGGGCGAATTGGGCGTTTAATAATTCCTTTATATCTATTGAGTAAAGGAATTCTTTCCAAACCTTGCTTTTATATTTCTGACTACTTTGAGAGTCACCGAACAGAATATTATGATTCCTTAAATAGGGTAAGAACACACAACGATTTAATAGGATGGATCAAATTCTTTTTGCAGGCAGTTATCAGCACTGCGTTAACTGCTAAAGATAAATTTAAAAAGGTAACTGCATACGTTCACACTCTTGAAACGCTTGCTGTTTCACTTGGCGGACGGTCAGACAATACTCTGAAAGTTATCCGTGCATTTTATGATAACCCTATTTTAAACAGCAAACAAATTTCAAATATTACCGGTTTATCTCAACCTACAACAGACAATATTATAAAACGTTTAAGTGATAAAAATGCTCATATTTTATATGAATTAACTGGATATTCCAGAAATAGAATATTTGTTCTTTGGAACTATCTCAAAATTTTTTATTAAAAACTTTATTTTTAAATTGACATAAAAAAAATTGAGCCACTTTTTTATTTTATAAAAAAGCATAAATAAGTTCTCAATCACTTTTTATTAAAGGATACATAGTATAAAAAACTGATTATGCAGAAAATTATACAAAAAAAGCTAATGAACATTTTTCAGTAAACACTGGAAACATCACTAATTTTTTTAAACTTTATCATTCGTAAATATGATAATTTTATGCATAAATCCGCCCCAGTGCTGGTAACACCAGAGCGGATCGGAACTATACCGGGAGTACCGATATAACTCGCCTTTAGCAAGTGAATTATATCATCCTCCCGGCAAAAACGCAAGTGCCGGGCATTTTTATGCCCTGCTGCCAGTAAACTGTACAGGAGGATAAAGCATGTTCACCGTAGGGATCTACCCGCGCAAATCCGTATACCGCGACAACAGCGATTCTGTCAACGTGCAGATCCAGCTCTGCAGGGACTACGCCGGCGTCATCTTCAAGGACAAGGATATCACCTTCCGGATCTATGATCAGGACGAAGGCTTCTCCGGGAAAAACACGAACCGCCCTGGCTTCCAGGAACTGATGAGCGACGTCAAAAAAGATATGCTGGATGTGGTGATGGTCTACAAGCTGGACCGGATCAGCCGCAATGTGCAGGAATTTTCTGCCATGTATGAGATATTCCAACAGCACAACGTATCTTTCGTCTCCGTAAAGGAATCTTTCGACACCACCACGCCCATGGGCAGGACGGTAATGTACATCCTTGCCGCATTTGCGCAGCTGGAACGGGAAAACACTTCCGAGCGCGTAGCTGACAACATGCACGCCCTGGGCACTTCCGGGAAATGGACCGGCGGCAGATCTCCCAGCGGCATGAAATCCATCCGACAGAAATGCGGCGACAAAGAGCACTCCTTCCTCGTCATCGATTCGGAGAAGATCTGGCTCCCAAAACTGCTCTATAAGCTCCTGCTCGACGGTTATACGATTACTGCGGCGGAGCGTTACTGCAGGGATCACGGCATCAGGACCCAGAGCGGGAAGTTCCTCAACACCTCCCAGATCTATAATATCATCACCAACCCTGTCTACTGTCAGAACAGCATGGAGGCCTACTACTATTTTCACGATCAGGGCTGCAGCCTGCCGGATCCGGATCTCTTTGACGGCAAAAAGGGCCTGATCGGCTACGGCAAGACCAAAAACGGAAAGGCAGCCCAAAAGAAACAGGATAAGTCCGACTGGACGATCGCCGTCGGCATCCATGAGCCTGTGATGCCGGCCGACCAGTGGATCGCCGCCCAGAACCGCCTTGGCATCAATAAGATGATCCGCAGTGCCAAATATGACTGCGGCATCTTAAAGGGCGTTCTGCGGTGCCGCTGCGGCGCCAGGATGGATGTGCGAACCTATCAGAAGAGCGGGCACATCTTCTCCTACTACTGCTGTACGGATATGATGCGGCAGGGCAAAGGCAAATGCAATACGGGTTACATACGCACAGAGCAGGTGGAGGAGGCATTTCTGAGACAGCTCCGGCGGATCCGTTTTAACCCGGACGGCTTTAAACTCCGGCCAGACGCCGGCGGCTCCCTCCACAGCGTATCCTCCATCAAAGAAGAATTAAAGCAGACCGGCGCCGCCATCGATAACCTTACCGCCGCCCTGATGAGCGCAACAGATTCCCCCGCGGCCGCTTATATCGTCTCTAAAATAGAAGAGCTGGATAAACAGAAAAAAGCCCTGGAAACAGAGCTGCGCAAGGCGGAGCTCCGGAACGCCTCCATCCGCACAATCCAGGAGACTGAGCGCTTTATTTATCAGAATATCTGCTATTTGCTGGACAATTTTGATTCTATAGAATATACTGGAAAAAATGAGTTGATACGAAAGATCATAAAGAAATGCGTCTTAGAAGGCGAAAACCTGCACATCATTTTTTGATGCGCAGGTTCCGCATATTATTTCGATCGGCGTACCGATCTGTCCCATCATATCATGCCCCAGATGAGGTCTCGCATAACCGTAGCTCCTGGATGCCCCAAAATCATCATAATCCGTATAATAAAAACCCGCCGCGATCGGAGAGTAGGCCTTTAAACCATAACGCTTTTCTCCATCCATCTCATACTCTCCCACAAAGCCGCCCAACACCGCCGTGTACGCCTCCAGATAATAGGGATAGTATTTCAGCTTCTCCGTCAGAATCTCCATGGTCCTGCCCTTTTGCAGTTCGTCTGCACACTCGTCAATGTTTTTCATAGCCGCCTTCCCAAAATCGCCGCCCTGCCGTGCAGCCGCATATGCCAACAATTCGATCCAGTTCAGATGGATCTCCTGTCCGTAACTGTCAACGTCATACTGATAGGCCTTTGTCATGGCATCCGCCGGAACCGTGAAATCCACCCACTTTATATAATCGCCGGATTGTGTCTCCACGATCTCCCCTCTCTGATGCTTTTCCAGTACTTCCCAGATGCCGCCCGCGCTTGTCTGTTTTGTCTCCTCCTCTTTTCCCTTTCTTGACGTAACTCCGGTAGCGATCAGGCAGATAAGCGCAGCTGCCTCCAGCATTACCCCCACCCGCATCAACAGGCCATAAAGGTTCTTTCTTTTCATTCGGTTTTTCCTTCTGACTCCCGCTTTGTTATTTAATATATGAAAAAGCCATATCAGACATTCTGATATGGCTTTCAGCTTTCCTTATTTTATATATCCCTACCCAAAATAATCAAATTTGCCGCCGGTTTTAGGTATATCCCTTTCTTCCACCTTGCTCCAGTCCACATTTCTTATCTTTTCAAGCAGTTCCTCCGTCGTCTTTGCCTTTACGGTCGTCCGCTTTGTCTTGCCGTATGAAACCTGATTTCTCTCAGCCCGTTTTGCCTCTCTGGCTTCCTCTATCCGCTCCTTCTGCTGCTCTCCAGACTTCTCCAGGGATGCAAAAAGTGTGCTGGTGCCATCCTTCTCAAAGACAACTCCCATCTTCTTCACGTTTTCACCGGAATCCTCCAGCTGCGTCTGCAGATAAGCCAGCTGGTCCCTGGCCCTCTCGATCTTATCCATGTAGTCTTTCTTCACGGATTTGTCTTTCGCCATCTCCTCCAGCTCTTCCACCCCGATCAGAACGCTGTAATCTTTTGTCCCGCGGTCAAGATAAGCCTGTGCGTCCTCTTCCGTCTCAAAATTCCCGACAATGATGTCCATATTGCCGTACTTATGCTGTAATTCCTTCAACAGATTCTTCGCATCCTGACTCAGTTCCACCGGCTTTGCGGATGCAGTCTCATTCGCTTTTCCCGCCGCCGATCCTCTCTGGGTCCTGGACTGTGTCCCGTAATTCTGATAGCTATTCACATACGCATCATAGCTTCCTACTTTATTCATTTCTTCGCCCTCCGTAGCTCATTCATTGTAAATCCGTTTACTCCTGTCATTTCCAGCCATGACAGATTTTCAATTATTATATCGGCAGCTTTTGTAAATATATTACCCCTCTTTTCCATATTTCGGGAAAAAATTTACTGCTTTCTCCTTCTTTATATGATATAATAGCCATCAGGAAAGGACGCGCAGTTTCATGCAAAGATTTTACACATTCTGTATTCGTTTTTTACAGATATCATCCCTTGTTTTATTCGGCATTCTGGCAGTGTCCTCTTTTTTCCGGACTGCCTATCTGGAAAATGCCTATGAGATCGTCATTCGGCTCGGTTGGGATAATCCGCTTCTCAACCTTTTGTTTTTGTGCTGTTTTCTGGCCCTCCTCACGGGAATCGGAAAATTATTCCTGCGCTTTGAAAAGGGCGCCGGGGTTTTGCTGGTTCTCAGCTGCCTCTGGATCTTCGGCGTGTCGCTCCTGTGGACTTATTTCTCCAAGAGCGGTCCCGCCTCCGACTGCGGTTCCGTCTACTACGCTGCCAAACGTTTTGCCGTAGATGATTTCAGCGCCATCTCCTACCGGGATTCCTACTTCTCCGTATATCCCTTTCAACTGGGACTGGCTTTCTTTTACGAAATTATTTTCCGCATTGTCCGAAGCGACAACTTTCACATTTTGCAGGGCGTCAACGCTCTTTGTCTCGTCGTCTGCACTGTCTCCCAGTATTTTCTCTGCGGACGCATTTTTCGGAAAAAGGACGCACAGGTCTACACTCTGCTCCTGACAGACTTCTGCCTGCCCTTCATCATGTATGGCTCTTATATCTACGGCGAAATTCCGTCTTTCGCCTTTCTGCTGTTCGGAACATGGATGTTGCTTCTCACTCTGGAGGGACAGACAAAGTTCTCCCCCGCCCGAAAAGTTCTCCACGGCTTCCTCGCGCTGCTTTCCCTGACCTGCGGCGTTCTGGTGCGGAAAAATTCTCTCGTTTTTATGATCGCCCTGGGCATCATTCTCGTGTTATGGCTTCTGCAAAACAGGCACAGGCTTTCCTCCAAAAGGCTTGCCCTCTGCCTTGTATATTTTCTTCTGCTATTCGCTCTCTCCTTCAGCGTCATTCCGATGGTGCAAAATCTCTACGCCAAACGGTCGGGACAGCGCCTCAATCCGGGTATCCCCGCCAGCACTTATCTCGCTATGGGGCTTATGGAGACGGAAGCGGGACCCGGACATTACAGCGGCTATAATTTCGAGACATTCACGGAGGCAGCGGATTACGACGCCGAAACTGCCTCCGAGATCGGCTGGAATGATTATCGAAGGCAGCTCTCCTACTTTGCCGCCCACCCGGGATACGGTCTGCAGTTCTTTTGGAAAAAGTTCTGCATTCAATGGCTCAATACCGGCTGGTCTGTCTTTGATTCCACCTTTGTCCCTTTCGGTGAGAGGCTTCCCGTCATAGAGAGCTGCTTTTCCGGACCTCTCTACGGAGTCCTGAAAGCCTATATGACCAACTACCAGATGGTTCTCTATCTGCTCTGCGCCATATGCTCCTTTGTGTGCTTTCTGGATAAAAAGAAGGATACCGTTTTCCTTTACTTATTTCCGCTCACGGCCTTCGGGGGAGCGCTCCTTTTTCTCGCCTGGGAGGCCAGCGGCAGATATGTACTGCCCTATGCCGTCTTTATGCTCCCCTGCGGGGGATACGGAATGTGCCGGCTTCTTGATCGGACAGCTCCCATATTTACTGTACTCCGGAAAGGAAAAAAGAACGTATGAAAACTTACAGATCCCTGTTTATTGGAATTTTTTCCATCGGCATCATCGCGCTGCTGTTCTTCTATTTTCGCAGCCTCTCTCCGTTCATCTTTCAGACGAACGATGATCCGTTCCTGAAAATGATCCTCTCCGGAGAGATGACCGGAACTCCCTGCGCCCGTTCCTTCTATATTTCCTACCCTGCGGGTCTTCTTATCTCCGGTCTGTATAAGCTGTTTCCGCAGCTCCCATGGTACGGGCTGTTTCTTTGCTCTATCTTTTTTTTGACAATGGTCATTGTGCTCTATTCGCTCCTGAAGCTGGAAAAAAGCCTGCTGGTGCGTCTGCTTACCACCGTCCTGTTCTGTCTTTTCAGCTATGGCTTTTTATTTCTTCATATCGCAGAACTACAGTACACTACCGTAACTGCTGTTGCAGGATGCGGAGCGCTCTTTCTCTTTGCGCTCTCCTCCCCCCCCGATTCTCTCCGGGAAACTTTGAAAAACAACGTCGTCTTTCTTTTCCTCTCCGCGTACAGCTTCTCCGTCCGGGGAAACGCCTTTCTGATGTTCTTCCCCATGATCGGCATGATCGGATTGGGAAAATATCTGGACGCCGGAAAGGATCCCGCCGTGAGTCTTTTCTGCCTCAACAGGCGCAGAAAGAATCTCCTTGCTCTGGCCGGTATTTTTATAGCCGCTATCGGCTCCCTTTTTCTGATCGAAAAAGCGGCCTACATTCCACAGGACTGGCACACTTTCTCCGCCTACACCAAAGCCAGCGAGACGATCTATGATTACGAGGGCTATCCGGACTACGATTCCCACGAGGAGACCTACCGATCTCTCGGGATAACCCGTTCCTCCTATGAGGCCGCCGCCCATCACTACTGTATCGCCCTGGAGCCCGGCATCAACCGGGAAACCATGGAGACCCTGGCCTCCGTCATAGAGAAGGAGCACCGTCTCTCCCTCCCGGAACTTCCGGGAAAGATCCGGGAGATGGCCGTTTTCTTTCTCGACAGACATCTCTCCTACACCGACAGACCTCTGAATCTTCTGGTGTACTGCTGCTATATCCTGTTTTTTCTCTGCGGCCTTATCTCCGGAAATAAAACGGTTCTCCGGGATATTCTGTTTCTGGGGTTCGCGCGGATGGTCATATGGACATATCTGATCTTTTACGGCAGACTCCCCTCGAGAGTATCCCAATCCGTCTATCTGGCGGAGCTGGCCATACTTCTCGCCATAGCTTTCGGCGGCAAAATATGGAGCCTGCACAAAATTTCCGACCGTGACAGTGCGAATGGGGCTCTGCGCCCGCGCCTATGCAGCGCATTCTGGGCACTTACGATCTTTCTCCTCACTGTCGTATGCTTCCGTTTTGGTTTTCCGAAAGCAAAAGCCGCCGCCTGGGAAGCCTCTTCCCGGCTCCAGTTCTCACAGTCTTTTGTGGATATAAAAAAATATTTCCATGCCCATCCGGACAATTTTTACTATCTGGATATGAACTCGTTCGGTTCTTTTACCGAGGATGCCCTGCAGGGCGGCGCAGCGGAATATGACAATTTTCTCTATCTTGGCAGCTGGATCCCGCACAGTCCTTGGTATGATGCCAAATTTGAGAGAAGCGGTATTTCCGACCCGGCTTCCGCCCTCTTTGAATCCCCCGATGTCTATGTCGTCTTTATGAATACCGAGGGGATCAGCTTCGATTATCTGGAGGATTTTTACCGGGAAAACTATCCGGGCGTCTCCCTGAAAGTTGCAGATACGGTAGATGTCTCCAATGAACTTCAATTTCTGATTTTAAAGGGTTACAGAGATGAAAATGAATAAAAAAACCGCCGCAGCGGCAGTCTGCGCTCTTGTCGTCTTTTTGCTTTTTTGCTTCTTCCATTATCTTTCCCCGTTTATCTACCAGACAAACGACGATCTGTTTTTGAGGATGATCGCTTCAGGAGAGATGAGCGGGGAGGCAGAGAGTCGTCTGCACTATATTTCCTACCCGGCAGGACTGCTTATCTCCATTCTCTACAGACTGATTCCGTCCCTTCCCTGGTACGGTCTGTCCCTGTATGTCATGTTCGGACTTGCCATGACTGTAATGCTGTATTTATCTCTGCAGTCAGGGAAAAACCTGCCGCAGCGCCTGCTTATCCTCTGTTTATTCTGTCTCTTCAGCTACAGCTTTCTGTTTCCCTGTGCCGCCCTGCTGCAATACACAATAGTGACCGGCCTGACAGGCTGCAGCGCGCTCTTTCTTTTTCTCCATGCCCCTCTTTCCGTCTCCTTTCGAAAGACCTTAAAAAATCATCTGCTTTTCTTTATTTTTTCCGCCTGCACTTTTTGCATCCGAAACCAGGTGTTTTTTATGTTTCTCCCCTTTGTCGGCATGATCGCTCTGAGCAAATATCTGGATGCAGAGAAAAAGCAACGAAAAAATCTGCTGTATCTCGCGGGTATATTTATCCTTTTGTCAACTTCCCTCCTTGTCCTTGAAAAAACTGTCTATCGGCAGGAGGTGTGGCGCAATTTTACAGAATACACAAAAGCCCGCACCACGATCTATGACTACGAAGGCTACCCCGACTATGACAAATATGAGGAGACATACCGGGAACTGGGAATCAGCCGCTCCTCCTACGAAGGAGCCTCCCGGCGCTACAGTCTGATCCTGGATCCCGCGATCAACCGGCACAGCATGGAAGTGCTGGAGAGCATCTCCAAACAGGAGCGTCATGATTCTTTGGGAAGCTTTTCCCAAAAGGCATCGGAAATGATCTCCTTCTTTCTGGAAAGACACCGTTCCGACGCGGATAAACCGCTGAATCTCCTCGTATACCGCTGCTATTTCTTCTTTATCCTCTGCGCCGTCCTCTCACGAAAGTGGAGAGCTCTCCGGGATATTTTTTTCCTGCTGTTCGCCCGCATGGTCATCTGGGCCTATCTGATCTTTTACGGCAGGCTTCCCGTCCGCATCTCCCAGACCGTTTATCTGGCAGAACTTGCGGTCCTCTTTGCCGTTGCTTTCACATATAAAATATGGCAGACTCCCAAAAAAGAAGAGCTTTCCGGCCAAAAATTTGGCCGCGCCGCATGGATCTTATCGATCCTTGTCATCGCCTTTACCTGTGTCCGCTCCGGGATTCCTCACGCGAATGCCGTCTCCGGGGAGGCAAAAGCTCTTCTGGAATTTTCCGATTCCTTCCGATATATGAAAGATTACTTCATAGAGCATCCGGATTCTTTCTACTATCTGGACACCAATTCCTTTGCTTATTTTACGGAAGAAGCCCTATGCGATGAATCTTATGTAAACAGCAATTATCTTTTTATGGGCGGATGGGCAGCAAAAAGTCCCTGGTATGAAAAAAAGCTGGAAAAACAGGGCATCACGGATCCTGCCCTTTCCCTCTGCGAAGACCCTTCCGTCTATGCCGTCTTTATGGATACGGAAGAGACAAACTATGAATATCTGGAAAAGTTTTATGCCGAAAATTATCCCGGTGTTCATCTGAGAGTCGTGGAAACTGTGGAAACAAAAAACGGGATATCCTTTCTTATTTTAAAAGGATATCCCGAAGAAGCACCTTAATTTTTCGCAGACCCTGGCCACCTTTTTGTGGTCGCCCCCGCCGGAACTGACCCCTATCGTGAGTCCCTGTTCCTGTAAAATAGCCGGGAAGAAAAAATCACAGTCTTCTTTCCGGGAGGCGTTGTTGACCGGCACTCCCTTTTCCCTGCAGAGCACCGCTATCCTGTGGTTTAACTCCTCATCGTTCGTCGCCGCCAACACGATATCTTTTCCGATCAGATCAGCCTCCTCAAAACTTTTTTTCTGATAGACCAGATTCTCTCCGTTCTTCTTTTTGAGCAGCCCCAGCAGCTCCGGCGTACACTTCGGCGCGACGACGAATAGCCTCGCCCCAAAAGAAAGCAGTACCTCAGCCCTCCTTGCGGCTACCTTCCCCGCACCGACAATATAAACCTGTTTCCCTGTCAGTGAAACAAACAGAGGAAAATACTTGCCTGTCTGTCTCATATCAGCGCTCTCCAAAATGTACAACAGCACACATGCCGGGGCCTGTATGTGCGCCGATAATAGGACTGAGCATCATTTTGGTGACATTGCACCGCGGATTTATCTGTTTTACACACTCCTCCAGATAGTCTGCATTTTCGGGAGCGTCCGCATGCAGAATATAGATCCGCTCCCCCTTTTCTTTTTCGCTGGCTGCCTCATAATGCTCCAACAGGGCTCCCAGCGCTCTCTTGACCCCTCTCGCCTTGGCAAAATTTTTCAGGGTCCCATCTTCCTCGATCTTCAGAATCGGTTTGATATTCAATGCCGACCCCACCACGGCCGTAGCGGCAGATACTCTTCCGCCTCTCTTTAAATACATCAGATCCTCCACCATAAACCAGTGGCAAACCCTCTGCCTGTTCTCCTCCAGCCATCTCCCGTTCTCCGTGACACTCATCCCACTCTCACGGTTCAGAACCGCTTTCTCCAAAAGCAATCCCATGCCGCCGGTAGCCGCCAGGGAATCCACGCAGACAATTTTTCTGTCCGGAAATCTCTCTTTCAGCTGTTCCGCTGCAAGGCAGGAGGACTGATATGTGCTGGAAAGACCGCTCGAGAGCGACAGATATAAGATATCCTCTCCGCTTTCCAACACGGGTGTGAAAATATCCATGTAGATCTGCGGTGATATCTGGGATGTCCTTGTCATATGCCCGCCGCGCTGTCCGTCGTAAAACCTCTTTAATACTTCTTCCTCTTCTATCCCTGCGCACACTCTGTCCTCATCTCCCAGAGTATACTGCATCGCTATAAAGCGGATATCGTTTTCTTTCGCGTAGGAAGCCGGGATATCCGCCGAGATATCCGAAAAAATAGTGTATGACTGTTCCATATCTGTCCCCTTTCTATTTTACAAACATCCGAATCATCCTGTCTTTCCAATCCTTATAGGGCTGGTAGCGCATGGGCAGATCCAGAAATGTTTTTTTATCCACAATACTTTTTTTATGGGTGAATGTGTCAAAGCCATGTCTTCCATGGTAAGAACCCATTCCGCTTTCCCCCACTCCTCCGAATCCCATCGCGCTGGTGGCGAGATGGATCAATGTATCATTGACGCAGCCCCCTCCAAAAGAGACTCTCGAGTTTACATAATTTATATTTTTCCTGTCGGAAGAAAAGATGTACAGCGCGAGAGGACTGGGCATCCGGCATATTTTCTGCACTGCCTCCTCCAGATTGCCGTAGGTGAGCACCGGCAGTACCGGGCCGAAAATCTCCTCTCCCATAACAGCGTCTTTCCAATTTATGTCAACCATAATCGTGGGGGCGATCCGCAGCGTCCCGCTGTCGCTCTCTCCGCCGACAGCCGTTTTCTCCCGGTCCATCAATCCACACAGGCGATCGAAATGTTTTTGGTTGATGATTTTTCCATAATTCTCATTTTCCAACGGTTTCTCACCGTACTGCAGCGTGATCTGCCGTTTCAGCTCCTGCAGAAGTTTCTGTTTTATCGTCTCATCGCAGTAGATATAATCCGGCGCAACGCAGGTCTGCCCACAGTTCAGGAATTTTCCGAATACGATCCGCTTTGCCGTCAGCGGAATATTTGCCGTTTTGTCCACAATACAGGGACTCTTTCCCCCGAGTTCCAGGGTGACAGGCGTCAGGTGTTCCGCCGCATGGCGCATCACTTCCCTGCCAACCGTTTTCCCGCCGGTGAAGAAAATATAGTCGAACTTCATCTCCAGAAGGCTTTTGTTCTCCTCTCTTCCGCCGTTCACCACCGCCGCATGCTCTGGCAAAAAGCAGTGCTCAATTAACTCGGTCATCGCCTCCGCCGTGTACGGAGCATAGGCGCTCGGCTTCAGCACCGCCGTATTCCCCGCCGCTACCGCATCCACCAGAGGTTCTATTGTCAAAAGAAAAGGATAATTCCACGGGCTCATGATCAGCACGCAGCCATAGGGAGAAGGCTTCTCAAAGCTGCGCGATACGTATTGTGCCAGAGGCGTGGGCACCCGTTTTTCTCTCGCAAACCGGCCCACATGGCGCAGCATGTACGTGATCTCGCTTTTCACAAGCCCGATCTCGCACATATAGCTCTCCGAGCTGCTTTTCCCCAGATCCTTCTTCAGGGCCGCACAGAGTTTCTCTTCCCGCTCCTCTATCCCGGCGTACAATCTGCGAAGCGCCTCTTTTCTCGCGCTGACCGGATAGGTGGCGCCGGTCTCAAAATACTCCCGCTGCCTGTCTAAAATTTTCTGTATCTCCTGCTTTTCCATGGTCAGCCGCGCGCCTTTCTGTAGATTTCTTTCAATTCTTCCCGGTCCCACAGGATCGGAACCGGATAGAGCGGGTTTGCCTCCCTGTCCGCATAGGCGGCCAGCACATCGATATCCTCCTCCTCGATTCCCTCTATCTTTCTCGGGATCCCCAGCCTTTCATTCAGCTCATAAATTGCTGCGATGAATTTTTCCGCCAGCGCCTCCCGCCCCTCCGACATCTTTCCAAGTCCGGCGCAGACTGCCAGTTCCGCCAGCTTTTGATGAACTTTCGGTCCGTACATTTCCAGAACGATGGGCAGCAATATCGCGTTGGTTCTTCCGTGGGGCATATTGTATTTCCCGCTCAGAGAATGGGAAACCGCATGAATATAGCCCACATAGGAACGAGTAAAGGCACGCCCGGCTCTGTGGGCCGCGATCAGCATTCCTTTCTCCGCCCGCAGACTTCTGTGGGCCGCCGCGTCCTCTATATCGTGAAATACCGCCCGCACCGCCTTTTTCGCTTCCCCTCTGGTATATCTTGTGGTGGATCGCCCGATGTAAGCCTCCACCGCGTGAGTCAGCGCGTCCATACCGGTAGCTGCTGCGATCGAGGAAGGAAGCATACTGATCACCGACGGATCCAATACCGCATAGGAGGGAATCAGAGGAAAATCATTGATCACATATTTATGCCTCGTCTCTCCATCCACGATCACTGCCGCCAGTGTAGTCTCGCTTCCGGTTCCCGCCGTCGTGGGCACCGCGATCAGCAGAGGGAGCTTCCTGCCGATTTTCAGGATCCCGGCCATCCTCTTCAGAGGCTTTTTCGGCCTTGCCACACAGGCGCCCACACCCTTTGCACAGTCCATGGGCGAACCGCCCCCAAAAGAAATGATGCAGTCACATCCATTGTCCCGATATATCTTCAGCGCCTCCATCACCATCTGCGTGGTGGGATTCTGCTTTGTCCCGTCATAGACAAAGGCCGGCTCCCCATTCTCCTCCAGTACCTCCTCCAGCCGTTTTGTCAGCCCCAGTTCCCGGATGGAACGGTCCGTCACAAGAAGGGGACGCTTCAGTCCCTTCTCGATCAACACCCCTGGGATCTCGGTCACACTGTGCAATATTTTGGGATTCCGGTAAGGTAAAAAGGGAAGCGCAGTCCGAAGCGTCGTCTGATATATTCTACAATATATTTCTTTTACTTTATCCATCTTAAAACCACCCTTCGGTATAGAAACCTGTTCTATTCTACAGGATTATAAAAAATCCGTCAAACCCCGTAACATCGTTCTGAATACCTTCTCACACAGCTTGAAATAACCGTCAGGGTTCTCTCCAGATCCTCCGAAGAGTGTGCCGCAGACAAAAACATCGCCTCAAACTGCGCGGGCGCCAGATAGATCCCCTCCTCCAGCATCGCATTACAGTAAGCCGCATACGCCTTTGTATCGGAATTTTTTGCACTCCGGTAATCTGTCACCGGCTCACCGCTAAAGAAAAGGCATCCCAGAGATGTAATATGATTTACCTGACAGGGGGCTTTCGTATCTTTGACGATCCTCTCCATACTATCAAAAAACCGGTCCGCCTTCTCATGGAGTTCCCTGTAATACTCCGGATGCTCCCGCAAAAGAGACAGCTGGGCGAGCCCCGCCGCCATCGCCACCGGGTTCCCGCTCAGCGTCCCGGCCTGATACACAGGTCCTGCCGGGGCTACCATACTCATGATCTCCCGCCTTCCGCCGTATGCCCCCACCGGCATACCCGCGCCGATAATCTTTCCGTAAGCGGTGAGATCGGGCCTCACGCCGAAATACTCCTGCGCCCCGCCGAAGCAGAGACGAAATCCCGTGATCACCTCATCAAAAAGCAGCAATGCTCCGTATCGGTCGCAGAGACTCCTCAGCCCTTCCAAAAAACCGTCCTCCGGCAGCACAACGCCCATATTCGCCGCCACCGGCTCCACCACGATACAGGCGATCTCCTCCGGGAACCGCCCGAATAATTCTTCCACGGAAGACAGATCGTTGTAAACCGCCGGGAGCGTATCTTTCGTACAGTTCTCCGGCACGCCCGCGCTGTCCGGTATTCCCGCTGTCAGCGCTCCGGAGCCCGCCTGTATCAGGAGTCCGTCGCTGTGTCCGTGATAACAGCCCGCAAACTTAACGACCTTATCCCTCCCCGTGTATCCCCTAGCCACGCGGATCGCGCTCATCACCGCCTCCGTACCGGAATTCACCATGCGCACCATATCGATGGAGGGAATGCTCTCACAGATCAGTTTCGCCATCTCCACCTCCACTTTCGTGGCAGCGCCGAAACTGACTCCCTTCTCGCAGGCTTCCTGCACCGCTCTCCTTATCTTCGGATGATTGTGTCCCAGGATCATCGGTCCCCAGGAACAGACAAAATCAATATACTCCCTGCCATCCTCATCATAGAGCTTTGCTCCGTCCGCCCTCGCTATCATCCGCGGAATGGAACCGATGGAACCAAACGCCCGCACCGGAGAATTTACCCCGCCGGGAATATATTTTACCGCCTCCGCAAATATCTTCTCTGAATTTGTCATATCCGCCCTCTCTCTACCCGATCTTTCCTTCTTTTATACAGCGCGCCAGTTCCTTCGCGAAATAGGTGATATAGATATCACAGCCTGCCCGATACGCGCTCGCCGCCATCTCGCACATGATCTTCTCCTCATCGATACCGCCCGCCGCGGCAGCCATCTTTACCATGGCGTACTCTCCGCTGACGCTGTACGCCGCCACCGGCACCTGCACCATGTCCCGCACCTCGCGAATCAGATCCCCGTAGGCGAGAGCCGGCTTCACCATCACGATGTCCGCCCCCTCCTCTATGTCGAACCGCACTTCCTTTAAAGCTTCCAGCCTGTTGTGGTAATCCATCTGGTAAGTCTTTCTGTCTCCGAAAGCGGGGGCGGAATCCGCCGCCTCCCGGAAGGGACCGTAGAACGCGGACGCAAATTTCGCGGAGTAAGCCATGATCGGTATCTCCGCGAAGCTGTTCTCATCGAGCGCTCTCCGGATCGCCGCCACCCTGCCGTCCATCATATCCGAGGGCGCGATCATATCCGCCCCTGCACGCGCCTGGGAAACGGCGATCTTTGCCAGACAGGGAAGCGTCCTGTCGTTGTCCACATCCTGTCCGCAGAGAATACCGCAGTGTCCGTGGGAGGTATACTCACACATACACAGATCCGCGATGCAGTAGATGTCCGGATAATGCTCCTTCGTATAACGAAGCGCTCTCTGCACAATCCCGTCATCCGCATAAGCGCCGCTTCCCGCCTCATCCTTGTGATCAGGAATGCCAAAAAAGAGAACCGACGATACGCCCGCTTGCCGCAGCTCCTCCATCATCTCCGGCAGCCGGTCGATGCTGTAGCGATACTGCCCCGGCATGGAAGTGATCTCTTCCTTTTTTCCCTCTCCTTCCACCACAAATACAGGATACACCAGAGAAGATATATCCATTCGCGTCTCCCTCACCATTTTCCGAAGCAGCTCGCTGCCCCGCAGCCTGCGCGTTCTTTTTATCCCGTCCATAAACTGTCATCTCCTGTTCGCAAAATAATCTCTATTCCAGTGCGGATCGTATCAGGCTCTCCACCGTGGCCATCTCCGCGGTTTTCACCTGCATCCCGTACTTCTCCGCCTCCCTGGCCGTCATCTCCCCAATGCAGAACGCCCTTATCCGCGAGAAATCCAGCACAGGATACCGGGAGAAAAAGCCGCGGACGGTGGAAGCGCTTGTGAAAAATACGCCGTCCGCACTTTCCGGCTCCGCATCCGGGCACCTGTTTTCTCCCCGGCTCATCTGATCTGCATTATGTAAACAATAGGCCGCCACATCCATGACTTCTATATCCTTCTCCCTCCGCAGCTCTGTGACCAGCTCCGGATTTCCGATATCGGAACGGGCGATCAATACCCTGTCTCCCTCTCTGCACTCCTTTGAGAGAAGCGCTCCCAGCGCTCTCCCGCTGTATGTCTCCGGCATGCGGTCCGCTGTGAGCCCGTACCGGCGCAGCGCCTTCGCCGTGCCGCTGCCGATCACCGCAATGGATATCCCGCCGATATGCCGCACATCCTTCTCCATGTCAAACAGTTCCCGCATAAATTCTTCCACACCGCTGGGGGAAGTGAACACCAGAAACCGATAGTCCGACAGACGAAAAATCTCCTCCCGCAGCTTCGGATTCGGATGAATCCCCCGCACTTCGACAGTCGGCAGTTCCGTTACCTCCGCCCCCAGTTCCCGCAGCCCCTGTGCAAGTTCCCGCTGCCTCTCCCTGGGTCTTGTGACGATAAACCGTTTTCCGGACAGCGGCAGCTTTTCATGCCAGGAAAATTTCTCTCCCAGCCTGACCACTTCACCCACCACAATGATCGCAGGAGTGGAGGCGCCCTCCTCCCGAGCCTTCCGCTTTATATCCTCCAGCGTCCCGCTTATCTTTTTCTGTCCGCCGCCGGCTCCCTGCTGCAAAATTGCCGCAGGCGTCCGGGGTTCCATCCCGGCTTTTAAAAGGCTTAATATAATATTATGTAAACTTGATATACCCATCAAAAAGACAATCGTTCCGCCGACTTCTTTCAGCGCTTCAAAAGAAATGTCAAGAGGTTCATCCTTTTTCTGATGCCCTGTGACAATATGCACGGAGGAGGCCAGATCCCTGTGGGTCACCGGGATCCCGAAATATGCGGGCACGGCAAGGGCGGAAGTCACCCCTGGCACCACCTCAAAAGGAATCTGATGCTCCTCCAGCAGTTCCAGCTCCTCCCCGCCCCTCCCGAACAGAAAGGGATCGCCCCCCTTAAGGCGCACGACCCGTTTTCCCTGCTCCGCTGACGACAACAGCAGTTCATTGATCTTCTCCTGGGCCATACTGTGATGGCCGGCCCGCTTACCGACATAGATCCTCTCCGCGGACTCGGGAACCAGATCCATCACGGAGCGCCCCACCAACGCGTCGTAAACCACGACCTCCGCCTGCTCAATCACTCTTTTTGCCTTTATCGTCAGCAGTTCCTCTCCCCCCGGTCCCGCCCCCACGAGCCAAACCTTTCCTGTCATACTTCGTCTCACCTTTCCGCCGCTTTTCCGCGCAGCCTCTCCGCCAGCTCCCGCCCCAGATTTTCAGCGTCTCTTCGGTCTCCCCTGATCTCTCCCGTGCGGCAGTATTTCGCATCCGCGCCCTCCGGTTTCCTTCCCGAGCTTTCCGTCTCTTCATCTCGGTTTACATAAAATCCATTCAGTACAACCTCATCTCCATCGCAGACCGCATAGGCGGCCGTCGGCGAGGAGCATCCGCCCCCCAGTTCCCTCACAAAGGCCCGTTCCGCCAGCGCGGCGTCCCGCGCCTCCTCATCAAAAAATCCCTCCAGAAAACGGTAATCCACATCGCTTCTGCCCTGCACCGCTAAAATTCCCTGCCCCGCTGCCGGCAGCATCTCCCCGCAGGAAAAATACCGGGATATCCGGCCGGAAAGCCCAAGGCGCTTCAGACCGGCCGCCGCAAGCACCAGCGCGCCGTACTCTCCTTCGTCCAGCCTCTTCAGGCGGCTTAACACATTTCCCCGGATCATCTCCACTTTTCTCCCGGGATACAGCTTCCTCAGCTGCAGCTCCCGCCGCAGGCTGGAAGTCCCGATCGGAAGTTCCGGATCAGGTTCCCCCCGCCCCTCCGGCAGCACCAGCACATCCCGCGGGTCCTCCCGACGGGAAAATCCCAGGATCGGGATCGCCTCATCCGTCTCCATCGGCATATCCTTCAGAGAGTGCACGGAAAGCTGGGTCCGCCCCTCTCTGAGAGCTCTGTCCAGCTCCTTCACAAACAATCCCTTCCCGCCGATATCCTCCAGCCTTTTTCCCAGTATTCTATCCCCGGTGGTCTTCATCGTCAAAATTTCCGCCGAAATCTCCGGACAATTTTCCTGGATGTACTCCACCAAAAGTTTCGTCTGGGCCACCGCCAAAACGCTCTCTCTGCTTCCTATTACGATCTTTCTCTTCTCTCCCCACATACCATTCTTCATATTATGTAAACTTTCTTTCCAATATTTCCAGGCATTCCCGAAAAGTATCTGTGTCCAATCCATCCCGCAGCGCAAACAATAACCTGGCCGTCACTTTGCTCTCACTGTTCTCCACCGCCAGAAGCAACTCTCTGCACTGTTCCCGCTCCACCCGACGAAAAGGTTTCTCCAGCCGTCCGCAGAGATCTCTCGCCGTGAGATCCGCGATTCTCTGCACTGTGGGAATCAGATCCCGGCACTCATACCAGCTGAAAAACTCCTCCATGCCCCGGTCGATCAACAGAGAGGCCCTGTCCAATCCATTTTTTATCTCCGGCGATATGTCCTGCCTGCCAAAATCATCCAGATCATACAATATGATAGAAGATATCCCCCTGATCTCCGGCTCCATATCTCTCGGCACTGCCAGGTCCACAAATATCTGTCTTCTCCTCAGCCCGCACTTTTCCAATGCCGCCTTTGTCACTGTCAGATTGGGGCTCGAAGTGGCGGAAAAAACATAATCACAATCCGGCAATGCCTCATAGCGCTTCCCATAGTCTATCCGCACCGCGCCGGCAGGAATATCCACGATGCCCCTGTGGTACTGGCGCACTGTCACGGTCACATCCGCCCCCTCCTCCAACAATGTCTGCGCCGTCAGCCGTCCGATCACACCGTTGCCGATCACAAGGCACTTTTTCCCCGACAACGTCATGTTCTTTTTTTTCAGACAGGCTATCGCCTCTCCGGCGCTGGAGAGATTCGGTTTTGACAGAAGAACCTTTGACTTTATTTCCTTCGCCGTAGTGACTGCCTGCCGGAACAGCACTTCCAGCACCCTGTCCGCCGCGTATTCCTCCCGCGCGCGGGAAAGCGCTTCCCTCACCTGGGTCAGGATCTGATCCTCCCCCACGATGAGAGAACGCAGGCCCGCTGTCGTCTCAAACAGATGCCGCACCGCTTCCTTCCCATCCCGCAGACGGAAAAAAGGGCGATACTCTGCCTTGTCCACCCCCTTTTCCTCGCAGAGCAGTTTGCAATAATCGTATATTCCGCTCTCGGAGTTTACATAAATCTCCATCCGGTTGCAGGTGGAGAGCAGAACGATCCCATATATCCCCTGGTATGCCATCCATTTTTTCATCAGAACCGCGGCCTGACTTTTTGTAAAAGAAAATTTCTCTCTCACCTCTATCTCTGCCAGACTGTGGTCTATCCCGATCATCTGTACGCCCATTTTCTTTTTCCTGATACACTTTACCCTTTTCTCACAGGTCCTCACCAATAATATATTTTACATGATTTTCACAAAAAAATCACTCCAAAAAAACATTTTGGAGTGATCCCATTTTATGGAAACTCTTATTCCTGTCCTGCCACCCTGGGAAGCTTTGAGAAGCTTTCCTCCAGCTCCGCATCGGTGGGAATATAATCGCTCATCTCACCGTTGTGGAACTTCTCGTATGCCACCATATCGAAATACCCTGTGCCTGTGAGTCCAAAGAGGATCGTCTTCTCTTCCCCGGTCTCCCTGCACTTTATCGCCTCATCGATGGCTACGCGGATCGCATGGCTGCTCTCCGGAGCGGGAAGGATCCCCTCCACTCTGGCAAACTGCTCCGCCGCCTCAAAGACACGGGTCTGCTCCACGGAAACCGCCTCCATGTATCCATCATGATAAAGCTGAGATAATGTGCTGCTCATGCCATGATACCTCAGACCTCCCGCATGGTTTGCCGAAGGAATAAAGCCGCTGCCCAGCGTATACATTTTGGCAAGCGGACACACCATGCCGGTATCGCAGAAATCATAGGCGAAGCGCCCCCTTGTAAAGCTCGGACAGGAAGCCGGTTCCACAGCGATTAACCGGTAATCTTTCTCCCCTCTGAGCTTTTCTCCCATAAACGGAGAGATCAGACCGCCCAGATTGCTTCCGCCGCCCGCGCAGCCGATGATCACATCCGGCACAATGCCATATTTGTCCATCGCTGCCTTCGCTTCGAGCCCAATCACGGACTGATGCAGCAACACCTGATTTAAAACGCTGCCCAACACATAGCGGTATCCCGGCGTACTTGTCGCCACCTCCACCGCCTCGGAGATCGCGCACCCGAGAGAACCCGTGGTTCCCGGATGATCCGCCAGAATTCTCTTTCCGACCTCTGTGTCCATGGACGGGGAGGGCGTCACGGAAGCACCGTAAGTGCGCATCACCTCGCGCCTGAAAGGTTTCTGCTCATAGCTCACTTTTACCATATACACCTTACAGTCCAGATCCAGATACGCGCACGCCATGGAGAGCGCCGTTCCCCACTGTCCCGCGCCGGTCTCCGTGGTCACGCCCTTCAGCCCCTGCTTCTTGGCATAGTAGGCCTGCGCGATGGCGCTGTTCAACTTATGGGAACCGGAAGTATTGTTTCCTTCAAACTTATAGTAGATCTTTGCCGGCGTCTGCAGCTTTTCCTCCAGACAATAAGCCCGCACCAACGGTGACGGACGATACATCTTGTAAAAATCTCTGATCTCCTGCGGGATCGGGATATCTCTCGTGTCGTTGTCCAGCTCCTGCTTCACCAGCTCATCGCAGAACACGGGACGAAGTTCCTCGAAAGTCATGGGCTCGCCGGTCCCCGGATTCAGCAGAGGCGCCGGTTTCGTCTTCATATCAGCCCGCACATTGTACCAGTCTCTCGGCATTTCCTCCTCCGAGAGGTATATCTTATATGGAATTTTTTCGTTAGACATTGCTTTCCCCTCTTTTCAACCGTTATCGATTTCCATTCTAGAGATTTTGCAGGTTATTGTCAAGGAAAATCAGGTTATCCCGGACAGTTCCCTCTCTGTCCGGATCCGTTCCGCGATCCCTTTCGTCGCATACAGCTTCCCATCCACAGTAATCAGCACCATGTCAAATGTATCTGTATTTTCTCTCCAGTAAGAGACCGCCTCATCAAACCCCATGATATAGAGGGCGGTGGACAGCGCGTCCGTCAGCGTTCCATCCTCGGAGACCACCGTGACCGAGGCCAGATCCCCTTCCACCGGGCGTCCTGTTCTCGGATCCAAAATATGGATATAGGTGTTCCCATCCTCCTGAAAATATCTCTCATAGCCCCCGGAAGTGACAACCGCACAATCCTCCGCTTCCAGAACCGCCGCCAGCTCCCCGCGGTCCCCTTCCGGATCCTGTATTCCCACTCTCCAGGCCGAGTCGTCGGGCTTTTTGCCGAGCACCTGCACATTCCCGCCGAGCGATACCATGCCGGAAGTGACGCCGTACTCCTCATATATTTCCATCACCCTTTCGGAGGCATACCCTTTCGCGATCCCGCCGAAGTCCGCCTGCTGCCCTTCACCCAAATGTATTTCGCCCATCCCGTCTTCTCCCACCCGGACCTTTGACGCATCCACAAGCGGCAGAACCTCCTGCAAGTCCTCCGGGGAAGGCACCCGATACTCTTTCGTCGGAAATCCCCATAAACACATCAACGGATAGACCGTAAAATCAAACAGCCCGTCCGTATCCGCATATATTTCCAAACCTCTGCGGAAAATCGCTATCGTATCATTCGACAGCCCCCGCCCGCTTCCAGTCCTGTTTAATATGGAAAGCTCGCTGGAATCGTCACCCGTGGAGAACAGCGCATCCAGGCGCTGTACTTCCTTTATCGCCGCATCCACAGCCTCCTCACAGTCTTTGCCGTAAGCCGTGAAATCCATCACCGTATCCATGGCAAAGATCTGCTTTGTGCAGGACTTCCTCCCCTCGTATTTACTATGCCCCCAGACCAGAAGGCATATCAGCGACAATATAATCACGCCCGCAAGGCGTTTGATAATCTTTTTTTCACCATTCCCCAAATTCATTCTGCTGTTTCCATTCTCCGTCCCGGCTGGTTATGACTTTCCCGAAATAATATTGCTTCTTCTCTCTACTCCGCAAACATTTCCGTGGACAAATATCGGTCCCCCGTATCGGGGAGAAACGCCACGATCACCTTCCCCGCATTCTCTTTCCTCTTCGCCAGCTTAGCCGCCGCCCAGAGCGCCGCGCCGGAGGAAATGCCTACCAGGATGCCTTCGGTTCTCGCAAATTCTCTGCCCGCCGCAAACGCGTCCCCGCTCTCGACCTTAATGATCTCATCATAGATTTCCGTGTTCAGCGTCTCCGGCACAAACCCTGCGCCGATGCCCTGAATTTTGTGGGAGCCCGACTTTCCCTCCGACAATACCGGGGAGTCCGCAGGTTCCACCGCCACGATCTTCACCGCCGGATTCTTCTCTCTCAGATATTCTCCCACGCCGCTGATCGTTCCGCCGGTACCAACACCCGCCACAAAGATATCCACTTTGCCCTCCGTGTCCTCCCAGATCTCCGGCCCGGTAGTCTCCCTGTGGGCTTTCGGATTGACCGGATTCACAAACTGTCCCGCGATCAGGCTGTTCGGAATCTCAGCCGCCAGCTCCTCCGCTTTGGCGATGGCGCCCTGCATGCCCTTCTTCCCTTCCGTCAGCACCAGTTCCGCCCCGTAAGCTTTCATCAGATTCCGGCGCTCCAGGCTCATGGTCTCCGGCATGGTGATGATCACGCGAATTCCCAGAAAAGCAGCGACGGCGGAAAGCCCTATCCCCGTGTTGCCGCTGGTGGGCTCGATGATCACGGAGTCCTTCGTCAAGGTCCCCTTCTCCAACGCATCCAATATGATCGCCTTCGCTATGCGGTCTTTCGCGCTGCCCGCCGGATTAAAATATTCCAGCTTCGCCAGGATCCGCGCATCAGGCGCATACTTTTTCCCGAAATTTCCCGCCTCCAGCAGCGGCGTCTTCCCTACCAGTTCCGTTATGTTCTTATAAACTGCCATGATAAATCCCTTCCTCCATTCTATCCTGTCTCCGTATTTCTTCCATCCGTCGTATTTTATATTCCTACTATCCCAATAGGTTTTATATATCATATCCATTTCTATCCATTTTGTCAATACTTTTTCTCTTGCCTTTCCAATTACCGTGTAATATGATAGGAATATAGGAAATAAATCAAAAGACACGGAGAACAAGCACCATGATGATATCCACGAGAGGACGCTATGCCCTGCGCGTTATGATCGATCTGGCAGAGCAAAATACCGACAGCTACACCCCCCTGAAGGAGATTGCCGCGAGACAGGAAATATCGGAAAAATATCTGGAGAGCATCCTGAAATTGCTGGTAAAGGGAAAGATTCTCACCGGACTGCGGGGCAAGGGCGGCGGTTACCGCCTGAACAGAGCCCCACAGGAATACACCGTGACAAGCATTCTGGAGCTGACCGAGGAAACCCTCGCCCCGGTGGCATGCCTTGAGGAGAATGCGGAACCCTGCTCCCGGGCTTCCGCGTGCAAAACCCTGGATATGTGGAAAGGGCTTGACCGGCTGATACGGGATTACTTTGATCATATCACACTGGCGGATCTGACAGGTTAAGTTTCGGAAGCGCATATCTTTCCGCCGCCCAACACCAGCTCTCTGTCATACAATACCACGGACTGCCCTTTTGTGATCGCCCTCTGAGGCTCTTCAAAAGTGACTTTCAGCAGACCGCTTTTTAACATCTCCGCTGTGGCGGACTGAGGCTCGTGCCTGTAGCGGATCTTCGCCTGCACCTGGATCTTCCCCGCGGGTTCCGGGATCGATACCCAGTTCACATCCCGGGCGTAGAGCGTTTTCTGAAACAGCTCTTCGTGCGCACAAAGCACCACCTCATTGCTCTCCGGCCTGATCTCCTTCACATAATATGGAAAGGCGGCAGCAATGCCGAGTCCTCTGCGCTGTCCCACCGTGTAGTGGATGATCCCCTTATGACGCCCCAGTATCCTGCCGTCCTCCGCGACAAAATTGCCCTCCGGAACCTTCTCTCCAGTATATTCTTCAATAAATTTTTCATATTTTCCGTCCGGCACAAAACAGATGTCCTGGCTGTCCTTTTTCCCCGCATTGAAAAAACCGTACTCCTGCGCCAGTTCCCTCACTCTCTCCTTTGTCAATGCCCCCAGCGGAAAACGGACATGGGAAAGTTGCTCCTGGGTCAGCTGGTACAGCACATAACTCTGGTCCTTCGTCCGATCCAGAGCCCTGCGCATCTGCCATCTGCCTGTCTTTTCCCCCCTGTCGATCCTCGCATAGTGCCCTGTCACGATTCTTTCACAGCCTAGAATCTCCGCTCTCTCGTACAGCTTTTCAAACTTCATATAGCGGTTGCAGTCGATGCAGGGGTTCGGCGTCTCGCCGTTTAAATAACTGTTCACAAACCGCTCCATCACCTGGCAGCGGAACTCCTCCGCAAACGGAAACACATAGAACGGCATCCCCAGCTTTCTCGCCACTGCCGCCGCATCCTCCGCGTCGTCCGCACTGCAGCAGGCTTTTCCCCGATCCATTCCGTCCGGTTCCATCATATCTGCGCTGCGGTGCAGCTTCATCATCGCCCCAACACAATCATACCCTTCCCTCTGCATCAGCGCCGCCGCCACCGAAGAATCTACCCCGCCGCTCATGGCGATCAGAGCTCTCTTTTGTACCTGTTTCCTGTTCTCTGTCAAAATTTTAAATCCCCCGCTATAATTCTCTTCGCAGTTTTCATTTTAACATACGCCTCTGTAAATGGCAAGCCGCGCCCTATTCCCCGCACTGCGCGCAGTTGTGATCACAAAAGTCCTTCGCATGACAGGAAATCCCGTTTCTGTCGTAATAATCTTTCACCGCCGCCCTGACCGCCTCCTCCGCCAGAACCGAGCAGTGCATCTTATGGGCTGGAAGCCCGTCCAACGCCTCCGCGACGGCCTTGTTGGTGAGCTCCAGCGCCTCACTGACGGGTTTTCCCCTGATCATCTCCGTGGCCATGGAACTGCTGGCGATGGCGGAGCCGCACCCGAAAGTATTAAAGGAGACATCCGTGATAATATCGTTTTCCACCTTAATGTATATCTTCATAATGTCACCGCACTTCGCGTTCCCCACCTCGCCCACGCCGTCCGCATCCTCCATCTTCCCGAGGTTTCTGGGATTCCTGAAATGATCCATCACTTTCTCACTGTATAACATGTCTTCTCTCTCCTTTCTCCAGCTCTTCCCACACCGGGGAAATACCGCGCAGATATTCCACCACCCCGGCGATCTCCTCCACCATATACTCCACTTCCTCCATCGTATTTTCCGAGGACAGAGTCAGCCGAAGGGAGCCGTGCGCCGCCTCATGGGGCAGGCCGATCGCCAGCAGTACATGACTGGGATCCAGAGACCCCGATGTACATGCCGAACCGGAGGAAGCTTCGATCCCTTTGGCATCCAGCAGCAACAGCAGCGATTCCCCTTCGATCCCCTCAAAACAAAAATTCACGTTTCCCGGCAGTCTCTTTTCCCGGTCTCCGTTTAACCGGGAGTGGGGGATTTTTGCCAGCCCTTCTATCAGCGCATCCCGCAGCGCTCCCTCGTATGTCCCGTTTTCCTCGAGATTTGCGGCCGCCAGCTCCAGCGCCCTGGCCATCCCGACGATCCCCGGCACATTTTCCGTCCCGGCGCGCCTTCCCCGCTCCTGGGCGCCGCCTTCTATAAACGCAAACAGGGGAACGCCTTTTCTCACATACAGCGCCCCGACTCCTTTCGGCCCATGAAACTTATGCGCCGAGAGCGACAACATGTCGATCTGCATCTCCTTCACATCGATCCGTATATGCCCTGCCGCCTGCACTGCGTCCGTGTGAAAGATAACGCCGTTTTCCCTGCAGAGCGCTCCGATCTCCTTTATCGGCTGCACTGTTCCGATCTCATTGTTGGCGAACATGACGCTGACCAATGCCGTATCCTCCCGCAATGCCGCCCTCACATCCTCCACCCGGACGATACCGTCCTCGTGCACCGGCAGAAGGGTCACCTCAAAGCCTTCCTCCTCCAGTTTCCCCAGCGTGTGGAGCACCGCGTGATGCTCAAACGCCGTGGAGATCAGATGTCTTTTCCCCACCTTCTTTCCCCATCCGGCCGCCGAGCGGATCGCCTGGTTGTCCGCCTCGCTGCCGCCGGATGTGAAGGTGATCTCCTTCGGCTCCGCCCCCAGCGTAAGCGCCACGCTCTCCCTGGCCCCGGCCAGCACCTCTGCCGCCCGCTGACCCGAACTGTGGAGACTGGACGGATTTCCGTAAGTCTCTCCCATACACTCCGCCATGATATCTATCACGGCCTTCGACATCTTTGTCGTCGCCGCGTTATCCGCATATATCCTCATAACGCTCTCCTTTCTTCCATCTGCCCCCATTATAAACCAACTTACATACTATTGCAATAGGTTTTAAATTTGTCAACCGCCATCCGAATATAAAGATGAAAGGAGAGTAAAACGTAAGCTTGCCGAAAGGTTCCCGCAAGATTTCCGTAAGGTTTCCATGATACCATAAGACAATCAAAAAACCGGCCGCACAAACCGCGCCGGCACTTACATCACAAAAAAGGAGACCTGATATGTCAAAGAAAATCATACTCAAGATAACCATACTCATCGCAGCCGTGCTGGGACTGATCTGTCTTTTCACCCTGATTATCCCAAAATTCGGAACCGCTTATTATTACGCGCAGATCGACAACACCCGCGGCGAACAGATCGATCCCCAGGGCGGCGTGATCAACTTCCAGGGCAGCCTGCCCTACTCCTATACTCTTTCTGCGCTCGATGAAAAGGGCAGAAAAAAAGACATCACGTTCAGCGCGTCAAAAGAATTGACCGAAGGGGCCTATATCCGACTGACCGTGATGCCCGTCCGCGGTGTCACCGCGTGGGAGGAAGTACAGTATGAGGAACTGCCTGATGCTGTCCGGAGCAATTACGATGCTCCGGCCTCCTGATCGCTGCGTCCTCTGTACTCCTCCTTCAGCGTCTCATCGATCATCTCATAGGGGATATCAAACAGAAAATTCCCCGCCGCATAGGGCGCGATTTCATAGATGTTGGAGATAAAGCAGATGCCTTCCTCCGTGAAGTACCACTCCTCGCCTTCCATCTTGCCCTCCAGGATTCCCTGCAGACCGCCTACGGCGTCCAACATCTCGTCGTCAAAGAGAAGCCCCTCCGCCCTCAGATCCTCGCACTGCCGCAGCATCTCCTGCACGCATATCTCCTGAAACGCGGCCTCATCCTGTGCAATATCCGCTATTGTCAGAACCTGCCCCGTCTTCGCGTCAAAGTTGAGGCCGTAGTCCATATAGTAGCCGTGAGCGCCGCCCTCAAATCCGCCTGAACCGGTGGCAAAGGACAAAATATGCCCGTCGTTTCTCTTTACCTCATATCCTTTCTGCTCGCTGTAAGACATGCCGCTGTCCATCACCAGCGTATCTTCCTTCGCCCATTCGACAAGCTCCGCAACGCTTTCCTGAAACGCTTTCTCCCGCTTCTCAAACTCCGCCATGATCGCCTGCGTGGCGGCCTCGTTTTCCTCCACCGTGACCGACACGTGGTCATAGCTGGCGGTCAGGACGACCTTATCGCCCTCCGTATACTCCTGTTCCTCATTCTCAATAATCACAACCGCCGGCAGGTCTGCCGGGGCTTCGCTCTTCCCCTGCTCCTCCGCCTCTGTCTTTTCCTGCTGTTCTTCCTCCGGCGCTCCGTCAGCATCCTCCTTCTCAGCGCCGGCATCCTCTTCTTCCGGTGGAAACTGCTCCGCCATATCCTCCTGCTCCACCTTCTGTATATCGTCTCCCGCAGCGCCGCAGCCCGCAAGCATAAGCGCCGCACATACGCCGCACAGTACCGCCTTCCATCTTTTCGTCATCCTGTCACTCTCTTCCTCCCCGATCCATCCCGCGAAGTTGTGTACCCTCTCCTTTAGAGTATGCCATTTTTCCATCTTATTTCTCCATCTGACCCTACAAAGCCCCCTGTGGAACGCCCGGCCCCGCCGCGCTAACAGATCTCATACTGCATCATTTCATATTTCAGCTTTGTCCCCTCCGCGATCTCCGCCGGCAGCAAAGCTCTCGCCACCAGTTTCAGATCCTCCGATTCTATATCCGTCCTTCTCAGGTTCGCATAATCCCCCTCGATACTCACCACTTCATAATACCAGGTTTCCATCTCTCTCACTCCTTCAGCAGATAATTGTTGTCTGACACTTTCATGGACAACGCCCCTTCGATAACATTACAGGAGATATGTCGGCAGTTCGCAGTAAATATGGCTCACCGCCTCAAATTTCTTCTCATGGATATCATCCGAAGAGACAACGGACGCTGCCACCACCGTATCCTTCTTCTTTGCGGGAGCCTTTGCCGCCTTTTTAGCCGGAGCCTCCTTCTTCTCCGCCGCGTCCTTCACTTTCGCCGCTCTCTGAATACTTCCCTTTCCTACTGACATAATGCAATGACCTCCTTCGCCAACTCATAATATTCTTTTGCGCTTCTGCTGCTCTTTTTATACACAAGAACAGGACTGGAATCATCCTGTGCCCATTCTATCGCGCTGTCCACATGGATATAATTTTCAAATACTTTTACATCCTCCAATTCCCTCAGTGTCTCCACTGTCTGCCTGAAATAATTTTTTCGCTCGTCCACCTTGGTGATCGCGATCCCCATCAGCTCCAACTCCGGCGCGATCTCTTTCGCCCCGCCCAGAAATTCAAACATATTCGCCAGGCCGAACAGCCCCCAGGGGCTTGACTCCACGGGAATGATCATCTTATCCGAAGCGCAGAGTATGTTCATCACCCATCCGCCCAGTGTGGGCGGCGCATCGATCAGGATCACGTCGTATTTTTCAGACTCCCTGACGCTCCTCAACGCCTTTTTTAAAATAAACTCCCGCTGCCACTTCGCGAACAGCTCGTATTCAATGGAACTCATCAGCGTCGAGGAGGGAATGATATCCAGATTTTCGTACGGCGTAGGCACGATATAATCCTGCAGATCCCGTCCGTTCTTCACCGCCATATACAGGTTCCTCTCCCCCTTTGCCATCTCCAGCACATCATCCTCGTCAAAAAAGGAGAGGGACAGATTGAGCTGCATGTCGCCATCGATCAGCAGCACCCTGTATCCCAAAAGAGACATCGCATATCCGATGTTGGAACAGGATGTGCTCTTCCCGCTTCCTCCTTTATTATTGCAAAAACATATGGTCTTCGTCCTTCCCACAATACACCTCGCCGCGCATTTTCCGCCAGGAATATTCCTGTCATTTCCGGGTACAATACCAGTATACGTTTATCCGCAAAACATGTCCAGAGTAAAATTTCACGCAAAAAAGGTCATATTTTTGGATTCTTTTCTTTTCCTTTATATTTTCTTAATAAAAAAAATTTTTCTTTTAGATTCCTGCCACACTTTTGACACATTTACCATTTATGATAATAAACATAGAGCAGGGAACAAACCTACCGATACTACCCCACCTTCTTAATTGAAGATTTCGGAAAGGTTCCTGCATCTAATACACTTTTCATATCTCCCCCTTGTTTTAAAAGCAAATAAAACGCCCTGGCGAGTGAGCCGGGGCGTTTTATTTTATCTGTTTCTTTTATCCATTTTCTTCGAGATCCTTGTCCCTATATACTGCATCACCTGCACTAACAGCACCAACAGTACCACCGTCACCATCATGATCCCCATCTGGTATCGATGATAGCCGTACCGGATCGCCACATCCCCGAGGCCGCCGCCGCCCACAGCGCCGGACATGGCCGAGTACCCGAGAATCGTCGCAAGGGCAATCGTCCCGTTCACGATCAGGGATACCCTCGCCTCCGCAAGCAGCACTTTCCATATAATATTCCAGTTGCTGGCCCCCATGCTCTGGGCTGCCTCCACCACTCCCTTATCCACCTCCAGAAGGGAAGATTCCACCAGCCTTGCGATAAAAGGCGCGGCGGCAATCGTCAGCGGCACGATAGTCGCTGTAGCACCGTAGCTTTTCCCGACGATCAGCCTTGTAAAGGGTATCAACATGATGAGCAGGATCAAAAAAGGAACGCTTCTCACAATATTCGCCGCAAAATCCAGCACTTTATACACCACAGGATGGGGCTTCAGTCCCTCCTTCGCCGTCACCACCAGCGTCACTCCCATCGGCAGTCCGATCAGATAGGCCATCGCCGTCGATGTGAGCGTCATATAAATGGTAATCCATGTCTCTTTCGCCAGCATGGCAACCGTCTGAGCGTCAAACATAATCTTCCAGCACCTCCACTCCCAGTTTTCTCTCCCGCAGATACTCTATCATATGATTTGCGATCCTTTCATCCTCCGGCAGCTGCAGTATCATCTGCCCGTGGGCGATGCCGCCGATATCTTTCGTATCCGCCAACAGGATATTGGCCGGCGCTTTACACTCCAGGATCATATTGCCGATCACCGGCTCAAAGGAGGAATTTTCCGAGAACACGATACGGATGCATTTCTTTCCGTGCATCAGGCTGTAATCCTTGTCCCCGCCCTGATAGATCAGTTTCCTGCCCGCCTTCGTCTTCGGATGGGAGAAAACCTCCTCCACCTTCCCGCTCTCCGCCAGGCTCCCCTGATCGATGATCGCCACATGGGTACAAATCTCCTGCACCACAGCCATCTCGTGTGTGATGATGACCATCGTGATGCCGAACCGCCTATTGATATCCTTTAAGAGCGCCAGAATAGACTTCGTGGTCGTCGGATCCAGCGCACTGGTCGCCTCATCACAGAGCAGAATCTTCGGATCCATGGCGAGCGCTCTCGCAATCGCCACTCTCTGTTTCTGACCGCCGGAGAGCTGGGCCGGATAGGCCTTTGCCTTCTCCTCCAGATCCACGATCTTTAACAGTTCCGCCGCCTTCTCTCTTGCCTTCTTTTTGGGAACGCCCACGATCTCCAGCGGAAAACATACATTGTCCAACACGGTCCGCTGCATCAGCAGATTAAAGTGCTGAAAGATCATCGCGATCTTCGTCCGCAGCTTTCGCAGCTCCTCCTCGCTCATCGCCGACAGATCATTCTGCTCGATGCAGACCGTCCCCGCAGTGGGCCGCTCCAGAAAATTCAGACACCGCACCAGCGTGCTCTTTCCGGCTCCGCTCATACCGATAATTCCGTATATCTCTCCTCTATGTATCTCCAGATTGATGTGATCCAGCGCATTTACCACAGCATCCTTTGACGCGAAGCTCTTGCTCACGTCCTTTACTGAAATCATAACTTCCTCGTACATTCTTTTCCTCACTCTGATCATATGGTCCGCTTTCCTGCGCCCGATCACCTAAAAATTTATTTCGTGTCCTTATTCATCGGCCGCACAAGGAACACGCTCAAAAGCAGTGCAACGATATAGAGCACCAGCGTGAAGTAGAGCACGTTCTGATAGCCCACAGGGTTGATGCTGTTGCCGTGGGAATCCGTCATAAATTCTCCGGTGCTGTTCACGATCAGATTCGCGATCTGGTTGCCCGTCAGTCCCGCGAACGCCCAGGCGGACAGAGTAATACCGTGGAGCGCGCTGATACTGCCCATGCCGTAATGGTCGGACAATAGCGTCGGCACATTGGAGAAACCGCCGCCGTAACCGGCATTGACAACGAAGATCAGCCCCAGCACAAGAACCACAAACAGCATATTGCCCTGGCCGTTCTTGATGCCGCCTGTCACCATCACCAGCCCGGTAAACGCGATGGAGAGAATGAAGATCAGCTTGTAGATCGTGTTTCTGTCTTTCATGGTGTCAGCCCACGCGGAAAAGCCCAGACGACCGCCCGCATTGAAGATAGCCGATACCGTGGAGACCACGCCCACCGCACCCGCCAGGCCGATGCACTTCACGATCATCTTCTCCTGGGAGATCAGCGCAAGACCGCAGGTGATATTGATATAGAACATCAGCCAGATACCGATATAGTTGGCAACCGGCCTCGTCTTGATGACAGCGAGAATGCCCTGTCCCTTTTCTTTCTTCTGGGGCTCATGCCAGCCTTCCGGCTTTTTGAGCAGCAGATGTCCCGCAAACATCATCACAAAATAAACACATGCCAGGATCAGGAACATTTTGTAGATGCCGCCTTCTCCAAGGTTATCCAACATTGCCTGCATGATCGGGCTTGCGATCGCCTTCGCCGCACCGAAACCCGCCACGGCAAGACCGGTGGCAAGACCCTTCCTGTCCTCAAACCAGAGCATCAGCGTCTTTACGGGGGACAGATATCCTGTGCCCAGACCGATGCCCATGATGAAACCGTAGCACAGATAAATGCCGATCAGCACCATCACGCTTCCCTGATGCTGTCCGCCATACCAGATGCAAAGCCCTGTTCCCGCCATACCTGCCGCAAAACAGATCGACGCGATCAGCGAGGATTTATGAATATCCTTCTCCACCACATTTCCCAGAAACGCCGCCGACATGCCAAGGAAGAAGATGGCGAAACTGAACGCCCACTCTGTCGCCCCCTTGGAAAAACCGATATAGTCCGCGATCTCCTGACTGAAAATAGACCAGCAGTAGACCGTGCCGATGCTGCAATGGAGCAGAAGAGCCGGAATCGCAGCGCTTACCCATTTGTTTTGATTCTTTTTCATTGTGTATCATTTCCTTTCTTTCTATAATATTATTTTATGCTTTGGTCACAGAACCTGAATTTTTACATAATCCGAACTTATTCTACTCTACTTTGCAAAAAAATTCAAGGTGCGAAGTGCCGAAATACCATGGAAAATACCGTCGAAAGGTATCGGTTCAGTCTATACAAAATCTCCCAAATTTGCTATACTGAATTTTATCAAAACAGAATCAGAAACTTTCGCAGGAGAGGTATTTTTTATGAGTAAGAAAAGAGTTGTCGTTTCCCTTGGACACAAAGCGCTGGGCCACACCACGCTGGAACAGCTCGATGCTGTCAAAATAACCGCAAAAGCTCTGGCGGATCTGGTGGAGGCGGACTGTCAGCTCACGATCACCCACAGCAACGGCCCCCAGGTCAGCATGATCCACAAGGCCATGACGGAGCTTCGACGTGTCTACATCGACTACACGCCGGCGCCCATGAGCGTCTGTTCCGCCATGAGCCAGGGGTATGTTGGCTACGATATCCAGAATGCACTCCGCTCAGAGCTGCTTGGCCGCGGAATCTCAAAGCCTGTCAGCACGATCCTGACGCAGGTGACCGTGGATCCCTACGATGAAGCGTTTTATGCGCCGACCAAAAAGATCGGCCGCTATATGTCCCGGGATGACGCGGATATTGAATTGAAAAAAGGAAATTATGTGCAGGAAGAGCCCGGCAAAGGTTTCCTCCGCGTTGTTGCCGCCCCCAAACCTATCGATATCGTGGAGATCGACGCGATTCGAGCGCTCGCGGATGCCGACCAGATCGTGATCGCCTGCGGCGGCGGCGGTATTCCTGTTATCCTGCAAAATCATAACTTAAAAGGCGCTTCCGCTGTCATCGAAAAGGATGCCATCGCCGGAAAGCTGGCCGCGGAACTGCACGCCGACGTCCTGCTGATCCTGACAGGCGTTCCCTCCGTGTACACCGGTTTCGGCACCGACCATCAGGCTCCCGTCTCCCGAATGAACGCGGAAGAAGCCAGGGCACACATTCAGGGGGGAGAGTTTGAGGCGACCACCATGCTGCCGAAGATCGAAGCCGCCATCTCCTACCTCGAGAGCAATCCTCAGGGAACGGTGATCATCACCTCCATGGATCTTGTCAAAGACGCGATCCGCGGCAAAGCGGGTACGGTGATCACAGCGTAACTTTATGGCAAACAGAAGGGGCTGTTGCAAAAGTAGCTGAACAATCGCTACTGGAGCAATGGCTCCGTTTTTGTGTCTAAAAACAGAA
>RAZE01000012.1 GCA_003611955.1 bacterium 1XD8-76 | reverse complement strand
TATCCTTCTGTCTAATCAAAAAAGAATAAGTCTGTAAGCTGTTTTTCTTGCTTACAAACTTATTATACGAGGAGTGAAGGATGAAAAAAACATTGGCTGCTGTTTTAGTGGTATGTACGGTTTTTATAATCAGCTGCGGGAGCGAGTCGGTGAATCCTTATTTTAATGCGACAGTGCTGGAAGTATATGAAAAATCTGTGCTGGTGGAACCCTTCGAGGGGGAGGAAGAGCTGCTCAGCTCCGATCAGGTCGTTGTAAACACGGATGTGGAATCGACGCATGAGATTCCTGAGATGGAGGAGGGGACGACGGTCCGGATCGTGTACAACGGAGATATCGCGGAGACATACCCCGCTCAGATCAATACGGTTTTTGCGATATATCCCGTGGATGAAACGGGGGAGCTGATCGAGAAGGCTGAGTAAAGCGGATAGATGAATTTGCCAAAGGAAGATGGATGGAGAGGATCCTTCGACTGTGAGACGGATATGATATGGGAGAGAGTATGAGAACAGCAAAAGTAGAGCGGAACACAAGAGAGACAAAGATAGCTGTGGAACTGAATCTGGACGGGCAGGGGACCGGAGATATCTCCACGGGGATCGGTTTTTTCGATCATATGCTGGAGGGATTTGCGCGGCATGGCTTTTTTGATCTGAAAGTGCGGATCGACGGGGATCTGCAGGTGGACGGGCATCACAGCGTGGAGGACTGCGGGATCGTGCTGGGGCAGGCCATCAGGGAGGCGGCAGGCGATAAGAAGGGCATGAAGCGGTTCGGGCAGTGCATTTTGCCGATGGATGAGACGTTGGTGCTGTGTGCCGTCGATATGGGCGGCAGGCCGTGGCTGAATTTCGACGCGGCGTTTACGGCGGAGCGCGTGGGGTATCTGGACACGGAGCTTGTACATGAGTTTTTCTATGCGGTCAGTTACAGCGCCGGCATGAATTTACATATTAAGGTGCTGGATGGGCAGAATAACCATCATATCATCGAGGCGATGTTCAAGGCGTTCGCGAGGGCGTTGGATGAGGCGACGGGGATGGATGAGAGAATTACGGATGTACTGAGCACGAAGGGGACACTGGGATAAAAATATGAAGAGACTGATTCCATGCATATATTTATATAAAGAAAAAGCGGTAAAAAATTTTAAAGATATGACAGTAGTGTCGGAAAATCCGGTGGAACTGGCAAAGACCTACAGTGAAAATGCGGCGGATGAGCTGATCGTCTTTGATATGTCGAAGGGCGATGAGGAGCATGAGAGAGCGCTTGACAGGATCAAGGAGATCTGCGCATCCATCGAGATCCCGGTGATCGGGGCGGGAAATGTGGCGCGGATGGAGGATATTAAGAAGATCCTTTATGCGGGGTGCGAGCGGGCTGTCCTGAATTATGACAAGGAAGAGAATATTGAGATCACCGAGGAAGTGTCCCAGAAGTTCGGGAAGGATCGGATATACCTCTCGTTCACAAAGCCGGAGACGCTCAGCGTTCACAGACAGTTGATCGATGCTTATATCTCCGAGACGATCTGGATCGCGCAGTCGGGCAGGGTGAAGGAGACGATGCAGTGCCTGAACGATCCGACCATCATTGTGATGGATAACTGTTCCCTGGAGGGGATGTCATGGATCTTCCAGAATCCGGCGGTGGATGGCATTTCGGGCAATGCGATCAATGATAATTACAAAGACCTGTATTCCATGAAATCGGTATTCCAGGAGAACGGCGTGGAAGTGAAGGTGCCGAAGGGAAAATTGTCCTGGGCAGATATGAAACGGAACAGCGACGGCATGGTGCCGGTGGTGGCACAGGATTATAAGACCGGTGAGGTGCTGATGGTTGCCTATATGAACGAGGAGGCTTTTGAGCATACGCTGCGGACCGGAAAGATGACTTACTACAGCAGAAGTCGGCAGGAGCTCTGGATCAAGGGGGAGACCAGCGGGCATTACCAGTATGTGAAATCGCTGATGGCGGACTGCGACTGTGATACGATCCTTGCGAAAATAAGCCAGGTGGGTGCGGCCTGTCATACGGGAAGCCGTTCCTGTTTTTTCAATGAAATCATGGCGCAGGATTTGAAGGAGGCGGCGAATCCGCTGAAAGTGTTTGAAGAGGTGATGAAAGTCATCGAGGATCGAAAAATTCATCCGAAGGAGGGCTCTTATACCAATTATCTGTTTGACAAAGGGTTGGATAAGATACTGAAAAAGCTTGGGGAAGAGGCGACAGAGATCGTGATCGCGGCTAAAAACCCGAATAAGAACGAAGTGAAATATGAGATATCTGATTTTCTCTATCATATGATGGTGCTGATGGCGGAGAAAGGCATCAGCTGGGAGGAGATCACGAAGGAGCTGGCGAACCGGGAGTAAGACTTCCGGCGCGGAGAAAGATTTTGACAGAAACGAGAAAAGGGAGCGGAAAACCGTTCCCTTTTGCCATTATTATAATACCATGAAAATGCATAAATTTCAAGTCTGGTAATGAGATTGGCGCAGTGTTATAGTAGTTTCCAATGAGAACAGGGGAGGGATGCCTATGGGAAAAAACTGGATGACTTTACTGCAAAATCAAAACGGCTTGAGTCGATTGATGGAGACGAATCAGGCAACAGAACGGTTCGGCTTAGCTTTGACAAGCCAGGATGCGGAGCTGATCCTGGAGGAGAGGGGGAATGTGCTGCGGGAGATGAGAAGGGTGGAGTTCGGAGAGGGGATCATTCCCCGGATCATCCATGAATTCTGCGATTCGGCTTACATCGATCAGAGCAATTATGTGGAGACGCTCCTCAGACTGCAGGAGATATTTTATCTCTATAAGAATGAGATGCTGGATGAGATTTCGGACAGTGAGCTTCTGCATTTTATGAAAGAACAGTTTGAGTCGATCTGTTTCGGGGATCTGGACTATCTGGAGGGGACATGTCTTTCCAATTTCGCGCAGGCGGTCCGGGCGGGGTACAGTGGATACAAGAGATCGGAGGGCCGCGGAGAGTACGAAAAGTTCGATGAGGTGACAAGGTGGGATTATGAGCTGTATTTTGAAGCGCTGAAGGAGCTTTGTTGGGGCTGAGATAAAAAGAAGTACGGTGGATGGTAGAAGGAGGAAATCGATATGGGAGCGGAAATTACTGATATAAAGATGGAAGAGTTAGTGTCGATCGTGGGAGAACTTGCAGGGAAATATACGGGGTATGAGAGCACATCGATCACTTACGAAAAGGCGGAACAACTGATGGGGGCTGTTCTGTACTGTATCAGGGAAGTCATGCAGGCAGGGGGAGGTGCGGCAGTTTTCTCAAAAGAGATATCGGCGGGAGTGCTGTATGAAAGAGGGGCATTTCTTGTGGAGGAGAAAACAAAAAAGGCTCTGGCGCTGTACAACGAGATCCTGCCGGAGTTTGACTCCTATGGAAACCGGTTTTTGCAGGACACGTTTGCGGAGGGACTGCCGGAATTTTTTCGGCGTTACGACTGCAAATTTGAACCGCAGGATACGATACTGACGCTGGATTACCCCGTGATGAAAGATATGTCCGGCTGCACGGGGATCGACAGGATCTACGAATATATTCTGTGCATTCAGGAGGAGCAGAGGTTTTTGAGAAAGTTTCCCCGGGAGTCTGTGATCCGGATCCTGAAAAAATATAACACGGAGTATGAGGAGACGCCGGACAATATATGCGAGATCGTCATGAGGACATCGGAGGGGGAGTTTTCCGCGCCGGAGGAAGTTGTTGAAATTTGTGTTTGACTGGTGTGGATGAAATAAAACATGACATATGATGTCCTGTTTTTGGCGTTATACTATTTGAAAAGAACACCATATTTTTCAGGGAGGCTGATATGAATTACATCCGTATTACAGAAGAAAATTTGGACAGGGAGCATATATGCTGCGCGATCTCGAACAACAGAGACGTGCAGGTCATGTCCAAAAAGGAATGGCTGAGGGATCGGCTGGGTGAGGGGCTTGTGTTTCTGAAAGGGGACGTTCGAGGGAAGTGCTTTATCGAGTATATCCCGTCGGAATATGCCTGGGTGCCGATTCTGGCGGAGGGCTACATGCATATCAACTGTTTCTGGGTGGCGGGTTCCAGCAAGGGATGCGGGCACGGGGACGAGCTTTTGGAACAGTGTATCGCTGATGCGAAAGAAAAGGGAAAGGTAGGGCTGACGGTGATTGCAGCGGCTAAGAAGAAACCGTTTCTGGCAGATCCGAAGTATCTCGCCCATAAGGGATTTCGGGCTGTGGATGTGGCGGAGCCCTTTTTTGAGCTGTGGTATCTTCCGTTTACGGAGGAAGCAAAAAAGCCGGAGTTTAGGGATTGCGCGAAGACGCCCGGTTGCGAGGGGCAGGGATTTGTCCTGTATTACACAAACGGCTGCCCTTTTACGGCGAAATATGTACCGCTGCTCAAACAGTGCGCGGACGGGCAGGGGATCGACCTCACCGTGATAAAGATCGACAGCAGGGAAAAAGCTCAGAATGCGCCGGCGGCATGGACAAATTTTGCTCTGTTCTATCGCGGGCAGTTTGTGACAAATGAGATTTTGTCGGAGAAAAAATTCCTTGCTCTGGCGGAATCTCTGTGTGGATAAGATATAGAAAAGGAGAAAGGGGGAACCGATATGGCATCGAATCCTGAGTATGTTCAGTACATTGCGGATCAGTTGGGGGAAGCGGGACAGATCACATACCGGAAAATGTTTGGGGAGTATGGCATGTATGTGGACGGCAAAATATTTGCGGTCATCTGTGATAACCAGCTGTTTATCAAGATAACCGAGGCGGGGAGAAAACTTCGTCCGGAACTGGAGGAGGCGCCGCCCTACGAGGGGGCGAAGAATTATCTGCTGGTGGAAGATATCGACGATCAGGAGGCTCTTGTGGAGCTGGTGAAAGCCACCGGTGCGGAGCTGCCGGCTCCGAAGCCTAAGAAGCCGAAGAAGGTGAAGGAGAAAGAACATGGCATTTGACTATAAAAAGGAATACAAAGAATTTTATCTGCCGCCGAAGAAGCCGGGGATCATCGAGATCCCACAGATGAATTATATTGCGGTGAGCGGCAGGGGAAATCCCAACGAGCCGGAGGGGGAGTATAAGGCGGCTATGGGGATGCTGTATGGCATTGCCTTCACGATCAAAATGAGCTATAAGGGGAGCCACAAAATAGAGGGGTATTTTCCCTATGTCGTGCCGCCCCTGGAGGGATTGTGGAAGCAGGGCGGAGGCGGAGAGATCGACTATGCCCGCAAGGAGGATTTTGAGTGGACTTCCATGATCCGCCTGCCGGAGTTTGTGACAAAGGAGGAGTTTGACTGGGCAGTCAGAGAGGCGACGGAGAAAAAACAGAGCGATTTTTCAAAGGTTGCATTTTTCACCTGTCATGAGGGCCTCTGCGGGCAGTGCATGCATATCGGAAGTTATGACAGCGAGCCGGAGACCATCAGGCAGATGAAGGAGTTTGTGAGCGCACAGGGGTACAGGGAGGATTTTTCCGATACCCGTCTGCACCATGAGATCTATCTGAGCGATCCGCGAAGGACGGCGCCGGAGAAGCTGCGCACGGTGATCAGACATCCGGTCCGGGTGCGGGAGGAGTGTGGAAGCTGATATGGCAGAATACGAACATATCCGTCACACCTTTGCGCCGGTGTACGACGAGAGATCGAAGATTCTGATCCTGGGCAGCCTTCCGTCGGTGAAGTCCAGGGAGCAGGGATTTTATTACGGGCATCCTCAGAACCGCTTCTGGAGGGTGATGGCGGCAGTGTTTAGCTGTCAGGTGCCGGGGACGATCGAGGAGAAGAAAAAGATGCTGCTGGAGCATCGCGTTGCGCTGTGGGATGTGATCGAGAGCTGTGATATCATAGGCTCCAGCGACAGCAGTATTAAGAACGTGGTGCCAGCAGATATCGGTTTTCTGCTCAGTCGGACGCAGATTGGCAGCATATTTGCCAACGGAAAAAAGGCGGAGAGCCTGTACCGGAAATATATTTTTCCAAAGACGCAGGCCAGGATAACAGCGCTGCCTTCCACCAGCCCAGCGAACGCGGCGTGCTCTTTGGAGAAGCTGGCGGAGGTCTGGGGCGCGGAGATCGGACGGGCATCCGCGGGACCGTGCGGCGCAGGAATGACCGTGAGATAAACATGGAAAGGCGTATATTTGATATCCCGACAGTACAAAATCCGGTACTGCCGGGATATTTTGCACGAAAGACCGTCCGCAGCCGCTTTTCTGGCGATCCTGCCGGTGGTGGTCTGCTTCCTGTTCCTCCAGAAATATTTCATTAAAGGAATGGTGGACAGCGCAGTAAAATAAGAAAAATATATGGTGAAAAAACGGTTGACTTAAGGACGGAAATCCAGTATGATGCAAAACGGACAGAGCTGCTGTCTGGAATGACCGGACAGGAATAACTATACATTGATACTTTACAGGCGGCATGGAGGAGAGAGATGGCAATTTATTTTGAGGAACAGAAAAAAATTTTTGAGTTTCATACAACCAACAGCACATACCTGATCGGCATTGCGCCGGAAGGATATGTGGGACATATTTATTACGGGGAGAGGCTTTCGGGAAGAACGGATAACTATCTTTTGCGGATGGAGGAGATACCCTTTACGCCTTCCGTGAATAAACGGGAAAAACTGGGGTTTCTGGACAGCTTTCCGATGGAATATCCCACCGGAGGCATCGGGGACTTCCGGGAGAGCTGCCTGAATGTGCGCAATGAAAAGGGACAGATGGGGAGCGAACTGTTTTATGTGTCCCATGAGATCTATGACGGAAAGAAAAAGCTGGAAGGGCTCCCGGCTTCCTTTGGGACGAAAGAGGAAGTGCAGACGCTGGAGCTCCTGCTGGAGGATCCGGTCCTGGGGATGCAGGTGGTGTTGTCCTATTGCGTTTTCGAGAGGGAGGATGTGATCGCAAGGAGCGTCCGCATCGTCAATGGGGGCAGTGAGACATTAACGCTTGAGAAGGCATACAGCGCCTGTCTCGATATGGACAATGAAGCCTTTGAGATGATCAATTTATGCGGCGCCTGGGCGAGGGAGCGGCATATTCAGAGAGGCGCGGTGCGCTGTGGGAAGCAGTCGGTTTCGTCCGCACGGGGAGAGTCCAGCCATCAGGAGCATCCCTTTATGGCGCTTGTTGCGCCCGGCACGGACCAGCAGCGGGGAAAGGTGTATGCGATGCATTTCGTGTATTCCGGGAACTTTCTGGCGCAGGTGGAGCTGAACCAGTTCGACAGTATACGGATGGTGATGGGAATAAACGCGGAGCAGTTTGGCTGGGTGCTCTCCCCCGGAGAGAGTTTTCAGGCGCCGGAGGTGATCCTGACCTACTCCGGGGAAGGGCTCGGAAAGATGAGCCGCAGTTTCCATGATTTTTACAGAAACCATATGATCCGAAGCGTCTATAACCACAAAAAACGCCCGATCCTGATCAACAACTGGGAGGCGACCTATTTTGACTTTGACAACGAAAAGCTGCTTCAGATCGCGCGGGAAGCGAAGCGGTGCGGGATCGAGATGCTTGTCATGGATGACGGGTGGTTTGGAAAGAGAAATGTGGATGATAATTCTCTGGGAGACTGGGTGGTCAATGAGGAGAAGATAAAGGGCGGACTGAAAAAGCTGGTGGATCAGGTCAATGAGATCGGGCTGGAATTCGGCATCTGGTTTGAGCCGGAGATGATCTCCCCGGATTCCGATCTCTACAGGGCACACCCTGACTGGGCGCTGCAGATCAATAAGCGCGAGGGAACCATGTGCCGGAATCAGTATGTGCTGGACCTCTCCAGAAAAGAGATCGTGGATCATGTGTACGAGGCGGTGGCAAAGATTCTGCGCGGCGCCAATATCCGCTATGTGAAGTGGGATATGAACAGGCTGTTAACTGATCTGGGCAGCGCTCATCTGGACGCAGCACACCATCAGGAGCTGTTTCACCGCTATGTGCTGGGCTTATATGAATTGCAGGAGCGTCTTGTGACAGAGTTTCCGGGGCTGCTCCTTGAGAACTGTTCCGGCGGCGGCGGGAGGTTTGATCCGGGGATGCTCTACTACAGTCCCCAGATCTGGTGCTCGGACGATACGGACGCCATAGAGCGGCTCGTGATTCAGGAGGGGACAGGGCTTATCTATCCCCTTGCAGCGATGGGCGCTCATGTCAGCGACTGCCCGAACCATATCGTGGGGCGTATCACACCCTTTGAGACAAGAGGGCATGTGGCGCTGGCGGGAACCTTCGGCTATGAGTTGGATATCACAAAGATTCCGGATGAGCAGAGGGTGATGATCTGTGAGCAGACAAAAATGTACCACAAATACAACGATCTTGTCAGAGAGGGAGATTATTACCGGATCGCTTCCTACAGAGAGAATCATAAATTCGACGCCTGGGCGGTGGTTTCCAAAGATAAGCGGGAAGTGCTGTTGACTTATGTGCAGGTGCTGGCGGAGCCCAATAAGCGAAGCAGGAAGCTTTATCTGCAGGGATTTGACGCGAATGCATACTATCGCCTGGAGGGCACGGAGCGGGTGTACTCCGGCGGGATGCTGATGTATGGGGGATTTTTGACAGAGGTTTTGGAAGGGGATTTTGTGAGCAGGCTGTACCATTTTGTGAGAGAGGAACAGGCATAGCGGCAGGGCGTGAACCGGACACCACAGAGCACAAAATATCAGGAAACGATCCTTTGTTTCTGCTAGACTGGGAATCACAGGACAGGAGGAGAAGGATATGGAATGGATAGCGGGATTGCAGCGGGCGATCGACTATGTGGAGGCACATTTGACGGAGGAGATCGATTATGAGAGGGCGGCGAGGGAGGCCTGTTCGTCAGTCTTTCATTTTCAGAGAGTATTCGGTATCCTGTGCGGTTTTACGCTGGGCGATTACATCCGCATGCGAAGGCTTTCGCTGGCGGCGTCCGATCTGGCTGGCGGGGAGGATAGAGTGATCGATATCGCCCTGCGGTACGGCTATGACACGCCGGAGAGTTTTACCCGCGCGTTTACCCGTTTCCACGGCATCACGCCCACGCAGGCAAGGCGCGGCGGAAATGTCAAATCTTTTTCCAGACTGTCTGTCAAACTTATTTTAACAGGAGGCAGTACGATGGATTACAGAATTGAGAAACTGGATGCATTCAAAGTGGTATGCAGACAAAAGACGGTGGAGAAGCCTGCGGAGGAAGGACCGGCGGAGGGAATCAGTGCATTCTGGAGGGAATGTACGCGGGATGGTTCGATCTGCAAACTGGTCAGCTATATCCCGAAAGAGCCCAGGTTAAAAGGGCTGCTTGGCATCTGTTGTTCCGAGGAGACGGAGGGGGATGCATTCCCTTACGGCATCGGCGTAGAGTATGACGGCAGAGAGGTCGGGGACGGAATGGAGATCGTGGAGATCCCTGCCCACACCTACGCGGTGTTCACCTGTAAGGGGAAGATGCCGGAAGCTTTCGCGGAGACGTATGGGAAGATCGTGACGGAGTTTTTCCCACAGAGCGACAGATATGAGTATGCGCAGGGAATCGAGCTGGAAGTGTATCCTTCCGATCAGATGGACGATCCGAATTATACCTGCGAGGTCTGGGTGGCTGTGAAGGAGAAAAAATAAAAATGAAATATTGTATACTTCGACTGGTATTTTGCGGTATACTTTTTTGAAAAGAAACCGACAATATAAGAAACAGGAGTAAGTATTACGAAGGAGGAACCGGATTGATCTGGTGTGTGGAAGATGATGAGAGTATTCGAGAGATAGAGCTTTACTCCCTGAAGACGACGGGATTCGAGGCGAAGGGATTTGCGGACGGCAAATCCTTTTTCGCCGCGCTGGAAAAAGAGAAGCCGGAACTGATCCTTCTGGATATCATGCTGCCGGAGATGGATGGAATGGAGATTTTGCAGAGGCTGAAAACGAAGAGAGAGACAGCGGACATTCCGGTGATTATGGCGACGGCGAAGGGAGCGGAACATGAAAAAGTGAGAAGTCTGGATATCGGCGCGGACGATCATCTGGTAAAGCCGTTCGGTATGATGGAGATGGTCTCCAGGGTGAAGGCAGTGCTGCGCAGATGCGGGAAAGAGAAGAAAGGTACTCTGCTGAGAGCCGGCGGTATCCTGTTGAATACGGAGGAGCGGACTGTATCTGTGGACGGGGAGCGGACGGAATTGACTTTAAAGGAGTTTGAACTGCTGCGGCTGTTTTTGGAAAAACCGGGAGCTGCCTGCTCGAGAGAGCAGCTGTTTCTCCGGGTGTGGGGAGACAATTACGTGGGAGAGACGAGGACTCTGGACATGCATATCAGGACACTTCGTCAGAAACTGGGAAAATATGGAGATATGATAGAGACTGTGAGAGGGGTAGGATATCGTCTGGAGGAAAATCCATGAGTAAGAAAATATATCGCAATATTCTGTTTACCGCTCTGGCGGTAATGGTCTCCTCCATGGTATTTATTTTTGGCGGTTTTTATTCTTATTTTGACAGGCAGCAGGGGGAGAGACTGCGGGAGGAACTGGAGGTGACGGCTTCGGGAGCGGAACAGTTCGGATTGGAATACCTGCAGCGGACACACTTTGGATCCTGCCGCGTGACGCTCATTTCTCCGGAGGGGGAAGTGGTGTATGACACGGCGGCGGCTGTGGAGACAATGGAGAACCACGGACAGAGGGAAGAGATCCGGGAGGCGTTTCAAAACGGAACCGGCCACAGTGTGCGCTATTCCGCCACATTGATGGAGAAGACAAGTTATTATGCGAAGAGACTGGAGGACGGCTCGGTGCTGCGGGTTTCCAGGACAGGCATCACATGGGGGGCGATCGTGCTGGGGATGCAGCAGCCGATCATGTTGGTGTTGGTGATCGCTCTTGTCCTATCGGCGGTGCTGGCGCTGCGGCTGTCGGAAAATATTGTGAAGCCGATCAACAGGCTGGATCTGGAGAAACCTCTTGAAAATGAGATATATGAGGAATTGTCTCCGTTGATTCGGAGGATCGAGAGGCAGAATCAGGAGTTGAAGCGGGCGTATACGCTGGCACAACAGGATCGGATCGAGTTTACGGCAAATGTCTCCCACGAGCTGAAAACGCCCCTGCAGTCCATCATGGGAACCGCGGAGCTGATGGAAAACGGGCTGGTGAAGGAGGAGGATATATCGGGGTTTGCGGCGAGAATGCGGCAGGAGGCGGCGAGAATGGTCGCGCTGGTGGAGGATATCATACGCCTGTCCCAGCTGGATGAGGGAGATCCGCTGCCGATGGAGACGGTGCACTTATTTGAGGTGGCGAAGGAAGTATGTAATTCCCTGCAGGAGGCGGCGAAGAAGAAGCATATTGTTCTGCTGGCGGAGGGAGAGAATGTGGCAGTCAGAGGGGTATACAGTCTGATTATGGAGATCCTCTATAATCTCTGCGACAATGCGATACAATATAACAGAGGAGATGGAACGGTGCGCGTGGAGATCCGGGAGGAGGAAGGCAGGGCGAGGATTACGGTCAGTGACACGGGTATCGGGATCCCCCGTGAGGACCAGAGCCATGTCTTCGAGCGGTTTTATCGAATCGACAAAAGCCGTTCCAGGCGTTCCGGGGGAACCGGTCTCGGTCTGTCCATTGTCAAACATGCGGTACAGTACCACAACGGAGAAATAGAGTTGAAAAGCAATCCCGGGGAAGGGACACAGATCACGATATTCCTGCCGAAATAAAAATTATTCTGGTTATAATTTTAGATTCCTTCTGTATGATAGATACTGGGATGGAAAATTTTTCACATCTCAGTCGGTTTCATGCGGGAGGATTTTATTATGAATATATTTTCTATATTTCTGATGGCCGGCGGTCTGGTATTGTTTCTATCAGGAATGCATTTTATGGGAACAAATCTGTCGAGATTGTCGGGGGGCAGACTGGAGCAGATCCTTAAAAGACTGACGTCGAGCCCGCTCAGGGCAGTCTTTCTGGGAGCCTGCGTGACGGCGGTGATCCAGTCCTCCTCGGCGGCGACGGTGATGGTGGTAGGATTTGTCAATTCCGGCATCATGACACTGCACCAGGCGGTCGGCATCATCATGGGAGCGAATATCGGCACGACCATAACCTCCTGGATTTTGTCTCTGGCGGGGATGGAGAGCGGGAATTTCTTTGTCAGAATGTTGAGGCCGGATTCCTTTGCACCGGTGTTGGGAGTGCTCGGAATCTGCCTGTATCTGTTCAGTAAAAAGGGAAAGAAGAAAAATGTGGGAGGGATACTGCTTGGCTTTGCGGTTTTGATGACAGGCATGGAAGCCATGAGCGGAGCAGCAGCGCCCTTAAAAGATATACCGGCTTTTACCAATCTGTTTCTGATGTTTTCCAATCCGGTCATGGGGATGCTTATGGGAGCGCTCCTGACAGCGGTGATCCAGAGTTCTTCTGCGTCCGTGGGCATTTTGCAGGTGCTGTGCGCTACCGGGGCGATTCCCTATGCCTCTGCGATCCCGATCATTATGGGTCAGAATATCGGCACCTGTGCGACGGCTATGCTCTCCGCTTGCCGCAGAGGCAAAAATGCAAAACGGGCGGCGTTCATTCATCTGTATTTCAACCTGATCGGAACGATGGTGTTTATGATGGCATTTTACGGAGTGCACGGAATACAGCACTTTGCCTTTATGGAGAGAAGTGCGGATGCGGCTGGAATTGCGGCCGTGCACAGTATATTTAATATAGCGACGACTGGGGTGTTATTTCCGCTGGGCGGAATGCTTGAGAAGCTTGCCTGTATGACAGTGAAGGATAGAAAGGTCCGGGAAACAGGAAGAGGATGGCAGGACGCTGCGGCAGTGCGACGGGGAATCATCAGGTTCAGCATGAAAAATTAGTCTATATTCGGCGGAGGCAGTGACGGGCGGTATACAGGGAAGCGGTATTCGGAATAATAATTCAAATACCGCTTCCCTTTTTGCACGACATTGGCTGCGACAAAAAAAGTAGAAAAGAGCGCACGTTCGCGTAGAAATATACATTGTAATAATAGGTTGAAAAATCTAAAATGAGATCATACAAAAACACATGTGTTGGTATATACATATCAAAAAGAAAGAAGGTGTAGGTATGAAAAAAAGGATAATAAGTTTATTGTTTGTACTTTGTATGGTATTTGTCCTGGTGGGATGTTCGGGAGGAAAGGAAGACAACGCTGTAGCTTCCGGGGAAACGGCTGGGCAGGGCGCTGCAGAAACAGATGAGGGAAGTCAAAAGGGAAAACTGGTGATATATACACATCATGTCGGGGTGCAGGCTCAGATTTTACAGGAACTGACTGATGAATGGCTGGAAGAAAACCCTGGTGTGGAAGCGGAAGTGGTTGCTCCGGGAGCAGATTATGAGAATGTGCTGAAGATCAAAATGGCATCAAAGGATATGCCGGATGTGTTCGGAACACACGGCTGGGCCAATGTGAGATATGTGGACTTTTTGCTCCCTCTGAACGATGAGGAATGGGCAGGCAGTATTGAACCGACATTCAAAAAGCTGATATCTGACGAAGAGGGAAATCTTCTCGTGCTGCCGATAGACCAGAATAAATGGGGGCTTGTATATAATAAAGATGTGATGGAAAAGTATGGAGTAGAGGTGCCGATCACTAATGTGGACGACTTCATAGCGGCGCTGGATAAGATAAAAACGGAATCAGGCGGCGAGGTTGCGCCGATGCATGTTGCAGGCGGAGATAGCTGGCCTGTAGGACAGATATTTGATCAGCTCGCCACACCGGCTTTTACTACCGCTGCAGAAAATGATCAGGAAGCGTTGCTTGATGGAACATTTGACTGGAATAAATGGACAGAATTTGCCACACTGATAAAAGGGATGTATGACGACGGCTATTTTAATGAGGATATTTTTACGGCAAAATACACGGATTCTGTGGAAGCATTTGCAACCGGGAAGGCGGCTTTCTGCTGGTATGGAAACAGTCTGGTGGAAGAGGCAAAGAATATTAATGCGGATATAAACGCCGGGCTTCAGCCTCTGCCGGCTTTCTATGAAGGCGATAGCATGAGCTTTTTAAACGGAGAACAGACAGCGTTTGGTATCTGGAAAGAAAGTAAGAATATTGAACTTGCAAAATCCTGGCTTGCCTTTATGTCGAGAGGGGAAAATATTAAAAAGTTCTGTGAATCCGAATCCATGCTGCCGGGAATTGAAACAGATGTTTCCGTAGATTTGGGATTTGCGACAGAGTATTACGAGGAGTACAAGGATATCCGCTCCTTCCCTATTTTTGACAGAGCATTCCTACCGAACGGAATGTGGGATCTGATCTGCAAAGATGCGGCTGATATGTTCACGGGAACAATATCACCTGAACAGTATTCCCTGGATATGAAGAATGAGTACGAGAGACTGAGAGAAGCCAGCGAATAATATTGAAGGAAAAAAGAGTCGGTATACTGGCAGCAGTATACCGATTCCGGCAAAAAGGATATGGAAATATGAAAAAAATACTAAATTCAAAGTATATTATTAATATTATGTATCTTCCGGTAGTATGTCTGTTTCTTATGTTTATCGTATATCCTCTGATAAAAGGCGTCAGTATATCTTTGACAAACTGGAACGGTTATTCAGAAAAATTTGCTTTTATAGGAACAGAGAACTATAAAAAAATGTTTTCGGACAGAAATTTTTCTCTGATCATAAAAAATACGCTGATATATGGTATTGGAAGTACGGTACTGCAAAATGTTTTCGGTCTTATTTATGCGGTATTGCTGGATAATAAATCCAGGGTAGTCGGTTTTGCGAGAGCGGCCATTTACCTGCCGATCATGGTTGCCCCGTTGATTATGGGTTATATCTGGTATTTTATGTTTGAACCTGTGGGCGGAGCAGTAAATGATATTCTCACGCTTCTTAATATGGAGACGGTGGATCTTCTGACAAAAGGAACCACGACGGTATGGCTGATTACTTTTATTAACTCATATCAGTATGTCGGTTTTGCAATGATGGTGTATCTCGCAGGACTGCAGACAATACCAGAAGACTATCAGGAGGCAGCAAAAATTGACGGTGCCACTTCCACACAGAGTTTTTTCCTTGTTAAAATGCCGCTTCTTATACCGTCTATTACGGTAAATATGGTAACTAATCTGATAGGGAGCCTGAAATTGTTTGATATTATCATCGCAATGACAAACGGCGGACCGGGTTATGCGACACAATCGCTATCTACAATGATGTATCAACTTTATTTTGCAAAACAGGATGCAGGTTATGCTGCCGCTATGGGGCTCTTTATGTTTTTGACGATTGCCGCGTTAAGCATTGTTACCCTCCTGTGGCTGAGGAGAAAAGAGGTTGAAGTATGAAAAAGAGAATAAATACGATAATTCTGCTTCTTATTTCGGGCATTCATTTGATTCCGTTTTATATTTTGATAACAATGGCATTTAAGGAAAAAGCTGATCTGTCATCAAAATGGGTGATACCGGATTATCTGTATCTGGGCAATTTTTCAGATGCGTGGAAATCGGCGAATCTGGGAAGAATGTTTGTAAATAATGTACTTATTACGCTGATCGCAACGTTTCTGATTATAATTCTCGGGGCGATGGCGGCATACCCTCTGTCCAGACTGAAGACAAAATGGAATACATTTATTTACACTTCTATTGTATCCTGCATGATAGTACCGGCTCTGACGATTCTGGTGCCTCTGTATAAAATAATGGCAGATATGGGAGGAATCAGCAAGTATTGGGGAATTGTAGCAGTGCATGTGACATTTATGCTCCCACTGAGCACTTTTTTATATACAGGGTTTATCGGAACAATTCCGCGGGAACTGGATGAGGCGGCGCTGATCGACGGAAAAAGCAGACTGGGTGTTTTCTTTTCGATTATTTTCCCGCTTCTGAAACCGATCACAGCGACAGTTATTATATTGTGTGGTATCAATGTGTGGAATGACTATCAGTTTTCGGTATTTTTTTTACAAAAAACTGATATGAGGACAATCCCTGTCTCTCTGAATTCCTTTTTTTCCATGTATCAGAGCCAGGTGAACTGGATGGCAGCAGGATGTTTGACAGCGTCTCTGCCGTTGGTCGTTATATTTTTGATACTCCAGAAACAATTTGTGAAAGGATTGTCATCAGGGGCAGTTAAACTATAAAGTCAGGAGAATGATCCATGAAACGTATCACCATAAAACGCAGATTGTTGACACTGTTTTTGTACATGACTTTGATGCCATGTATTATTATCATGGCTGTTATACCATCATATATGCAGAGTCATGAGATCAGACAGGCAAACAGGTATATGGTGAGTCTGGCGGAATCCTATTCCACAACACTGGATATTTATCTGGATGAATTGGGTCAGCTTTCTTTGCTGGCTCAGATAGATGACGATGTGCTGACGGCGCTGAAGCTGGTCAACAAAGAGGATTATGAGACGATGAGCGATCGGATCAAATTAATGACAAACCGGGCATTGCGAAGCGGTTTTTCTTTTTATCTGCAGACGACAAGAGCGGATATCACAAATGTAATCCTGATACCTGTCAGGCAAAAGGAGGTGTATATATCATCCAAAAGCGGCGTGCCGGAATGTGTGGAAGGATATGATTTCAGTACACAGGAGTGGTTTACGGAAGCCATAAATGCCAACGGAAAAGCAGTATTTTTGGGGCCTCATAAACAGGATTATATCAAAGAGGGACAATCAGAAAATGTTTTTACCGTTTCCAGGGCAGTTATCGACACGGATAAACAAAAGATACTGGGAGTTGTCTGTGCCTGTGCGGATGCTACCATACTAAAAGAGGTGGTAACGGAAGTAGCCTTGGTGGAAGAGGGAACATTAGTTGCTATTCTGGACAGTAAAGATGAGTTTATTTATGGTGATGAGAAGATAGAAGGACAGAACATTCCGGAGCTTCTTCAGCAGGAGACAGTAAAGATTGATGGAAAAAAATATACGGTGATCAGGGAAGTATCCGGAAGAAACTGGACTCTTATCAGTCTGATTTCGCATCAGACACTGTATAAAAAGGTAATGTTTTTTTATATATTAGGCTGTATTTTGGCAATTATGAGTCTAATGGGTATGGGCGGTGTTTATTTCGGATATACGCAGAAGATAACCAGGCCCTTTTTGGAGATTATCAGAGTTATGCATCAGGTTCAGGAAAATAATTTGAAAGCCAGATGCAAAATAGAAACAAATGACGAGATAGCGGATATAGAAAAGGAACTGAATCTTATGATACAAAAGCTGGATGAACTTGTGATCCGGGAGTATCAGGCAAAGCTGAGTCAGAGAAATGCGGAATATGAAACCCTTCAGGCACAGGTACAGCCCCATTTTCTTTACAACACCTTAGGCGTATTTGTCGGTTTAAACAGAATGGGGAAAGTGGAGGAATTGGAAGATGCTGTTTTTTCACTTCGGGATCTGATGCGTTATACGCTGTCAAACAGAAAATTTGTTACTTTGGAGGAAGAAATTTCTTTTATCCGTAAATATTTAAAACTCCAGAAAATACGTTTTATGGATAAAATCGAAGAAAAAATTTATATTGATTCGGAAACGGCGGCGTTGAAAATTCCGCGTCTTTTACTACAGCCGCTGGTAGAGAATGCAGTGATCCATGGAATTGAAGGAGTGACACATTCCTGCATTCTCAAAATTCTGGCAGAAACTCAGACAGATGTCGGCGGGACTTATGTTGTGATCTGTATTGAAGATAACGGTGCCGGATTTGAGATTGGGAAAACAAAATTTGAGGGGAGTGTCGGGATCAATAACGTGGAGAACAGACTTAAACTATATTTCCCGACTGCAGAATTCAGAATGGAAAGTACGAAGGGCATTGGCACAAAAGTGTTTATCAAAATAAACAAAGGAGATGTCAAAGATGAGGATAATATTGGCTGATGATGAGGCGGTGGTAAGGTTTGCGCTGAAATCAATGCTCATGCAGTTTTGTAAAAATGCAGAGATTAAAGAGGTTGAAAATGGTGAGGAACTTCTGCAGACAGCGTACGGTTTTCATCCGGATATTATTTTTGCGGATATTAAGATGCCTGAAATGACAGGGCTGGAGGCACTGGAAGCAGGTGAAGGGAAAATAGAGGCGCAGTGGATCATTCTCTCCGGTTACTCGGAATTTGAGTATGCAAGAACCTGCATCAGACATGGTGTGGTGGATTATCTGCTCAAACCGATCAGCTATGAGGAACTGAGGGCTGTTTATGATAAAGCCATGAGGCAGAGACGACAGAAATTTATAGATATGATGGAAAAATCCAGAAATGATTTTTTATATCTGCTCAGCAACGAAAGATCAGAAAAAGACTATAACAGAATGGGAACTTATATAATAGCTGAGGTCATGGTTATAGACGGAGATGCGGCACAGGAGATGGCTTTGATGGAAAAAGAAATGACTGATATCTGTGCAGAAGCATTTAGTGAAGAAGATATTCCGTTTTGGGCAAAATACAACGATTCTATTTGTATTTTTGTCTGTGAATTACAGCGCGAAAAATGGGAGAGGGAGAAACGGTTTTCTTTTTGTATGAAAAGCTTAAGAGCAAAACTTTCTCAGATATGTATTACTTCATACCGGACAGAGATATGCAGTTCTGCGGAACAGCTTTTCAGGCAGATCAGGCAGATCATAAACTTAAAATATTTTCGTCTGCTTTTACGTTTTGGCAGTACATCCGGCATAAAAGAGCTGGAAGAACAGCTTGTCTCGACAGAGACAGAGCGGCTGACTCTTGCAGAACATATGGAGCTTTTTGTCAAAATAGACAGAGAACAGGATTATATGCATGGAGTCCACATTATGCAGAGAATAGAAAATACGGTGGAATTTCTGAAAATGGATGCATTGGACGAATCTAAAATTTTCGATTTTCTGAAGATCGTATATCCGGGGATGGTTTGGAATAGAGAAACACTGTTTTGGAATATGGGACAGATATTGGATCAGATGAAAGAAGGAGCGGGTCTGAAAAACGGTTTGGATGTAATAAAGAAAGTGAAGGAGTATATTGACACGTATTATCAAAAACCTATTACAGTGCAATGGCTTGCAGGTAAATTTCATATTTCACCAAACTATCTGAGTATGTTGTTTAAAAAAGAAACTTCAGTTAATATTGTGAAATATATCAATCAGATGAGAATAAAAGAAGGAGAACATCTGCTGAGAAATACGGATCTTTCGGTGAAAGCAGTAGCTGAGAAAGTAGGGTTTTCTTCCACAAGATATTTTTCAAAACTGTTTTTTGAGCAGTATCAATGTTATCCTTCCGACATTCGCAGAAAGCAAAGGAGTGAATAGAACGAAATTTTGACATGGAGGACTGATATGAAAGAAAATATTTTCAGAGTGCAGGGGGAAGCATTTTTCCCCCTGGGAATGCAATGCTGTAATTCCAGCGCGTATTCGCCGGAAGAATTGGAAAAATTCTGGGCATGTGCTGAAGAGGCAGGGATCAATACGGTGGAGATACCGATCTACTGGGAGATGTTTGAACCGTGCAAAGACATGTATGAATATAAGATGGTAGATCATTGTGTGGAAGAGGCGAAAAAACGAAATCTCAAAATCATTTTTTTATGGTTTGGAACCTGGAAAAACGGAACTTCCAAATATGTCCCGCTATGGATGAGGAGAGATTGCGGAAAGTATGTAAGAGCAGTGACCTATGATGGGGTAAAAACAAATATTCTATCCCCATATTGTGCGGCAAACAAAGAGGCTGATACAAAAGCCTTTTTGAAGCTGACGGAACATATCGAAGAGATAAACAGAAAAAAAAAGATTGTGATCGGCATCCAGATTGAAAATGAACCCGGGATGATGATGAGAAGCTACATGGATTTCAGCGAACCTGCACAGAAGGCGTTCTCCGATGAGATCCCGGAAGTGATGAAAGAATGCCTTTCAAAAAAGGATATGGGAGAAGTGACAGATGCATGGAAAAAGGAAGGAGGGTTGCTGGAAGGTAATTGGAGTCAGGTATTTGGAAGGAGAGCAGAAGAATATTTCAGTGTTTATGGGGTTGCAACATACATAGAAACGATTGCTAAAGAAGCAAAAAAGATAACAGATCTGCCGTTTATAGTAAATGTATGGGTGGATGATGTGGGATTTGATGAGCCGGGAGTGGATTATCCGGCGGGGGGAGCCGTCTCAAAGGTTTTGGGGTTGTGGAAAGCGCTGGCACCACATATTGATGTAATCGGGCTGGACAACTACAAATTGAGTATATCTGAATATTGTGCGGATTGCGAGAAATACAGCCGGTTTGGGAATCCGTTGTTTCTGCCGGAGTCCCATGCATGGGATGAAGCGGCAGGTTATACGATGTTTTTGGCAGTTGGAAAGTATAAAGCGAAAGGTCTGTTTATCTTTGGACCGGAAGCGATGTATGACAGCGCCGGACAGATGAAAAAAAATGCGGCAAAAATTATGGAAAGTATCAAGGCGCTGTGTACTGTGCAGTCAGTTTTATGTGAATTTCTGAAAACCGGAGAGATATATGCGATATGTCAGGAGGAAAAGGCATTGGAGCAGCGAATGGCATTGGAAGATGCCTATGTCCGTGTTGTGTTTGATGCTTTTGAGAGGACTGACTGGCGCCACGGATATTTTGATACACCTTGCGGGAGAGGAAGAGGGCTTTTGCTGCGTGACGGCAAGAATGTATTTTATGCGTTGGGAGACGGATTCAGGGTCAGCATACGGATGAGTGACAATATACCTTACAGCCGTCAGAAGCCGGACAGATGTATCGGATATGAAAAGGTGGAAGAAGGATATTTTGACAGAGAAGGGAACTGGTGTGTAAAAAGAAATCGCAACGGAGATGAGAGCGACTATGGTATCTGGGTTACGCATGATGTGGGAGCGGTTAAAATCATAATGGAAGGAGAGAAAGAAAATGAGAGCATTTGAGTTTTATAATCCCGTGAAAGTAGTGTTTGGAAACGGAGTTGTATCGGATATCGCAAAACATCTGGAAGGGATGTATAAAAGGTATCTTTTGGTTTCCACAAGAAGCGCGCGTAAGACAGGGGTATATGAGCAGGTGAAAAAGGAGCTCATAAAAGCCGGCGGGGAAGTGTTTGAGATCGAAGCGGTTCCTACGAATCCCAAAATGGAAAATGTATATGAAGGTGTGGATAAGGCGAGGAAAAGCAGGGCGGACTGTGTGGTGGCTTTGGGAGGCGGCTCTGTAATGGATTGTTCCAAGATCATCGCGATGTCTGCTAAAACAGGAACAGATTCCAGAGACTATGTATGGGGAAATGCGGATGAAAATACCGATTCGCTGCCCACAGTTATGATTCCGACGATCGCGGCAACAGGGACGGAGCTGAACAATACGGCGGTGGTGGTAGATGGAGAGAAGAAAGAAAAATCCTGGTGTTATACGGCTTATCCGGTATTTTGCTTTATAGATCCAGAAGTGACGACTACGCTACCAGGGCGGCTCACTGTTTGGGGTGCGATGGATATTTTAAGCCATACATTCGAGTATTATATGAACGGGTGTATGGAAAGTGAATTTCAGCTTCGTCTCTCAGAGGGGATCATTTTGGCAGTAATGTCTGCAGCAGAAAAATTAGCTGAGAATCCCGGCGATCTGACTGCTGCCGGAGAACTTTTGTGGGCATCTGCCATGACCTGGGGAACAGGGCTTACCAAAATAGGACGCGGAGATGCAGAGATGAGTTGCCACAATATGGAAGAGCGGTTCAGCGGTTATTTTGATACCCATCACGGCGGCGGGCTTGGCGTGATTACACCGAGATGGATGAACTTTGTCTGCCGGAAAAGACCGGATATTTTTGCCAGATTTGCGAAAAATGTGATGGGAGTGACGGAAGAAGATGATGAAAAAGCGGCGGTGCTTGGTGTTCAGAGATATATGGAATGGCTTGGAAAGATCGGCGCGCCAAAAGTTTACCGGGATCTGAATCAGGAGAAAGATTTTGGGGAAAGGGAACTGGATGTTGTTGTGGAAAAAATCTGGAAGGTATGTGCGGGACAGGTCGGGAAACTGGTGCCGCTGTCAAAAGAAGATATCAGAAGTATTTTATATCAGGGGAACAATGATTTATAGTTTTTTTAAACAAGAAAGGAAAACAAAATGAACAACTTTGAATTTAAACAAAATGAAAACTATTTTATGCCTGTGAGTTTGCTGCCGCCGGGGAAAGATGAAAGAGATGCGTTGGTCGGAGCACATTACAGAGAAAATCAGAGATATAAAGTTGCCTATAAAACAGATCGGGAAAAGGTACAGAGTTTGCTGCCGCCGGGGTTTATTGCGAAAGACCCGGCAGTGATAAGCATTTGTTTTGCCGAATGCAGAGGGATCGATTATCTGGCAGGAGGTGGGTATAACCTGGTCTGTGTAGATGTGGATGTGGAATTTAAGGGACAGAGAGATTATGCGGAGGGTTCTTATGCACTGGTACTCTGGATGAACAAGTTTTATCCGATTCTTCTCGGACGTGAACTCTTAGGTGCGGCAAAGTTGATGGCGGAAGTGCCGGATGCAAATAAATTGGATGATGAGATCAGCTTTTATGCTGCGGAAGAAGGGACGAGGCTGCTGGAAGGAAAGCTCTGGGGATTTAAGGAGAAAAGTAAGCAGGAAATAGATGAAATGGTGAAGGCAGGAGAAGGAAAGTGCTGGCTGGGTTATAAACATTTTCCGGCTGTTGACCTGAAGGGAGCGGATATCAGTTATGCTACTTATCTCCCGACAGAAAATGTAATAAAAAAGGCATGGAAGGCAGAAGGAGAATTCCGGTTTCTCGGAGGGATTGACTGGAAAAGAGCGCCCCTGTCATGGAATGTGGCGAATACATTGAGTGAGCTTCCAATTCTGGAGTATGTCTCTGCCGAAGCATGGACAGAATCCAGCATTTACATGCCAAATCGTAAATTGTTGTAAATATTCTGAGAGGCAGTCGTGGGAAAAACAGAAGAGAAAGCTCAATAACATCAGTAGAAATATTGATGAAGATAACATTTATAGGGGCGGGGAGTACCGTTTTTGTAAGAATCCTGAGTGGCAGGACAAGGGAAGACTGGATTATATTAATCACTTTGGATACTATTGTACGGAATACAGCGAACACAATGCAGAATACAGTATGTTCTATATCAAAAACAGATCCCCTGAACTGATCAGATCAGACGTTACAATATTCTTCTCGACCAGTGGGGGGCGATATTGTGAACAGATAGAAGGATGGAAAAAAGAGTATGCACAATTGTTGGAAAAAGGGATGAAAAAGCATGAGCGTTCCAAAGAATTTGTTTCTCGCATCATGGAATCCTGCGTAACAGGTTCCTCATACCAGATAGGGGGGAAATGTGCAGAACATGGGTCATCTGATCAAAAATTTTCAGGAAAAGGCCTGTGTGGAAGTACCGTGTCTTGTAAACTTAGTATGCAACTTTTAACTGTTGAAGCGGCAAAATGAGAAAAAGGAACATATTTATCAGGCGGCCATGATAGATCCATATACGGGAAGCGAGCTGGATATTGACACGATTCGGGAAATGGTGGATGAAATGATAGAAGCGCGCGGCAGTCATCCGGCGAAAGAAGATGTAAATCAAAGGATACTGGAGCTGACGGAAGGCTATGGGTGTGATGTTTACATAGAGGCAACCGGAAATCCTCAAAGTGTGGAACAGGGGCTTAAAATGATCATTAAGCAGGGCCGTTTTGTAGAGTTCAGTGTTTTCTCAGAACCTGCGACGATAGATTGGTCTGTGATCGGTGACGAGAAAGAACTGGATATTTTGGGGGTCCATTTGAGCCCCTGGTGCTATGAGTTTGTTATGGAAAAGATTGCATCGGGAGAGCTGAAAACAGACGGCATTGTATCCGGAATTTTTTCGATAGATGAGTGGGCGGATGCGTTTGCGCATGCTTCCGGAAAATACGGGGATTTTAAGATCGCCATTACATTTTGAGAATGCGGATGTAGGAGGGGAAATGGTTATTTTCAATCAGGAAAAGTGTATTTTATGCAGGAAATGTATGCAGGATTGTTATCCACAGGCAATACAAAAAGAAAATGAGAAAATGACGGTATCGGGAGAGTGCATGCTGTGCGGTCATTGCGTGGCGATATGTCCTAAAGGGGCGGTATCGATTTGTGATTATGAAGATGAACCGGAGGAATACATAAAAGAGAAATTTCAGATAGAGTCGGATAATATGTTGCATATGATCAAATTTCGCAGAAGCATACGCAATTACAGGGAGAAGATAGTCGAGAGAGAAAAACTGGAGATGATGATCGAAGCGGGGAGATATACAGCTACAGTTTCCAACCGACAGGAAATTTCTTATATCGTTGTTCAGGATAAAAAAAATGAATTAAAACACATGGTATTGAAAAAGGTGGAGCAATACGTGAATGGAGAAAATGCTGTGCAGTGGCAGGAAAAACTTTTCCGCAATGCATCGGTTATTATATATATTGTGGGAGATAATGCAATCAATGCAGGGCTTGCAGCACAGAATATGGAACTGATGGCTGCAACTCTGGGGCTTGGGATATTTTATAATGGATATCTGACCAAAATTTCCGGGAGTTTTACAGAGATAAGAGAGTTCTTGCAGATAGGAGAAAAAGAAATACAATTGTGTTTTATGGCGGGATATCCGGCTGTGGAATACAGGCGCACAGCACCGAGGAAAAAGCCGGAGATTTTATGGATGTAACATAAAGTTTACTCGTATATACAGTTTTTTCTCTCTGTATTCTGCATGAATGATTCCCCGCATTTCCTCCACCAGCATCCTGGCGATGGAGAGGCCGAGACCGGTGGAATTTCTGGCATTTTCCACAGTAAAAAACCGTTGGAACAGTTTTCCGACCTGCACCTGATCCAGGGAAGATGCAGTGTTGCAAAAGAGGATTTCTCCGATTTCATACAGTGCTACAGACAGATCCCCATCGCCGTATTTCAGAGCGTTCTGCAGGATGTTTCCGAAAACTCTGGCGAGAGCAGGGCGGTTCAACGGGCGGATGATCGGCTGTTCCGTGATGGAAAGGACGGGGGAGATTCCCCTGTCTGCAAACTCCGAATAAAAGTCGAGCAGGCTCTCCTCTAGGACGCTGCGGATGTCCACGGGTTCCAGAGTCCTTTTTTGGCGAGAAAAAGACCATGTGAGTCTCCGTGTCGAGGTGAAGATCGGCGAAGGACAAAATATTACCGACAGGAGAGTTATTTTTGCGCAGTGCGACGGTGATTCTGGCGAGAAGTTCTTTTGTCTCGAAAGGTTTTGTCACATAATCGACAGCGCCCTCCAGCAGGAGTTTTACTTTGCTGTCCACATCGACTTTGGCACTGAGGACGATGACCGGAAAGTCTTTGATCCGGGGCAGAAGTTCCTCCCCGGAGAGGCCGGGCAGCATCAGGTCCAGTAAAATAAGGTCCGGTTTTACGGAGGGCAGCAGAAGGATGGCTTCCGTGCCGGAATAAGCCCGGAGAACCTGATAGTTTTCTTTCCGGAGGACTTCCTCCAGCATATTACCGATATACAGGTCGTCGTCGATGATCAGAATCTGTTTCATGCCAGTCTTTCATTCTTTCTTTTAGTATAATGAATATAGTAGATGATCCCCGTGGCATCCGCCAGAAACCAGCCGATGGGGATCGCCCACCAGATACCGTCTACGCCGATGGCAGGATAGGGGGATAGCAGGTAGGCGAGGGCAACTCTGGTGCCCAGGGAGATAACGGTCAGCACAAGGGACATGCCGGGGCGGTTGATCGCCCGGTATAGTCCGTAGAGCATGAAAAGAGTGCCGATGCCGAAATAAAAAATACCGACAATGCGCAGGTAGGACATACCCACAGCGAGAACCTGAGTTTCCTCCGGCTTGATAAACAATAGCAGAAGCGGTCTGGCGAAGACGACCACCAGCGTGGAGACGATCAGGGAAAACAGAACCACACAGCCGGCAGCGGAACGTATGCCCTGTCGGATCCGCTCCTGCTTTTTGGCGCCATAGTTTTGCGCGATAAAGGTGGAGAAGGCGTTGCCGAAATCCTGCAGAGGCATATAGGCAAAAGCATCGATCTTCACGGCGGCGGCAAAGGCGGCCATCACTGTGCTGCCGAAACTGTTGACAAGTCCCTGCACCATCAGAATGCCCAGATTCATCACAGACTGCTGCAGACAGGTCAGGAAGGACGCGTTTGTAATTTCCTTCAGGGTGATCCGCGAAAAACGCCTGTTTTGTTTTGCAATTCTCATAAAAGGACATTTCCATATGCAGTAGACCGCGATGCCCACACCGGAAAACCACTGCGCGAGGATCGTCGCAAAAGCTGCCCCGGATACGCCCCATCCGCAGGATAAAATAAAATACAGATCCAGAACGATATTGATCACGGCGGATATTCCGAGAAAGACAAGGGGAACAAGGGAATTTCCGAGAGCCCGCAGAACGGCGGCAAAATAATTGTAGAAAAAAGTGGCGCCGATGCCGAAAAAGATCATCCAGAGGTACTCCCGCATCAGTGCATACGTGTCGGCGGGCACGGAGAGCAATGCCATAATGGGATCCAGAAACAGAAAAACAAAAGCGTTGATGACGACGGCGAGAGAGGCGATCAGAAAAAACGACACATAGAGGTCCTCCTGCAGTCTGTCGTGATTCTTTTCACCGTAACGGATGGAAAACATGGCGCCGCTTCCCATACACATCCCTAACAGGATGGAGGTCAGGAAAGTCATCAGCGTGTAGGAGCTTCCCACTGCGGCCAGAGCGTTTGTTCCGAGATATTTTCCGACGATCAGCGTGTCCACCACATTGTATAACTGCTGCAGCATGTTGCCGCAGATCATCGGAAACGCAAACCGGAGCATGTTTTTGGTGATGGGACCTTCGGATAGATTGATTTGTGCCATGGTGTAATCCTCTGTAATGATTGATATTTCGATTATTTTCTTCCACAGGAAAGGGCGCATCTGGAGCAGCTTTCCATACATTCGCCGCACTGGATACACTCTGCATCCCCGACTTTTTTCACGTCCATCTTACAGTGCCGTATACAGGCGCCGCAGTTGTTGCATTTTTTTTCGTCTATTCTCATGCCGAACAGCGAAAACCGGTGAAACAGTCCGTAGAAGGCGCCCAGCGGACACAGGAATCTGCAGAAACTGCGGAAGATGACCACGCAGGACAACAACAACAGTACAAGAAGCAGCATCTTCCACTGGAAAAGCCGGCCTGCCAGCTGTCGGAGGCTCTCGTTTTTCAGAAGCAGCGGAATGCCGCCTTCCAGAGTTCCGGCAGGGCAGATATATTTGCAGAAGCCGGGCGTCAGGAGGACGAGAGGGATTCCGATGACAAACACGGCCAGTATCACATATTTCAGGAGAGAGAGACGTCTGGTCCAGACATTTTTTTTCAGCTTTTTCGTGGGGATCCTATACAACAGTTCCTGCACCAGTCCGAAGGGGCATAAAAAACCGCAGATGATCCTGCCGAGCAGAATGCCAAAGAGCAGAAGCACTCCCAGAATATAGTAGGGAAACCGATATTTTGAGGACAACAGCGCGCTCTGCAGGGAACCGAGCGGACAGGAGAAGACAGCTCCCGGGCAGGAGTAACAGTTCAGTCCCGGGATGCATACGCTCTTCAAGTCGCCCTGATAGATCGTTCCCTCTGCAAAGCCTGTGATATGGCAGTTGTATAAAACAGCACAGATAAGCTGTGTCAGTTTTCGTTTTCGTTTCATCGCATAAAAGCTCCTTTACCCAATTCCAATGCATTCATAGCAGATGCGGATAGCCTTGTTCCTCACGTCCATGTGTCCGCTTTGGACAATACCGAGAACAAGCAGAACGACAGCGGCAGTGAGGATGCCTCCCCTGATCCATTTTCCTGTTGAAAAGTTACGCTGCTTTTGTGTCCGCATAATTATTCTCCCTCGGAGACCGCGTCAATGGCTCCCTTATATTCCAGATACTGCGTCTCCGCATCGGCGGCGCCGACGTAGATATTCTGAATGATGCCTTCCTCGTCGATCACAAGTGTGTAGGGGATCCCCTGGGAAGGATATTTCAGGGAGACATCACCCTCGGGATCACAGGCGATCGGAAAGGTATAACCGTTTTCGTCCTGGAAAGCTTTCACGATATCCTCGCTCTCCATACAGTTGACGGCGAGAATGGCGACATCTTCCCCGTATTCCCCGTAAAGTTTTTCAAAAGCAGGCATTTCCCGGACACAGGGACCGCACCATGTTGCCCAGAAGTTTAGCAGGACGACTTTTCCCTGCTGCTCGGAGAGAGTAAATTCGGTGCCGTCGGTCAAAACAGCGGTAAAGTCCGGCGCCGCATCGCCCACAGACAGAGGCAGATAGGAGACGGAGTCGTCCTCCGCACTTTGCTCTGATGATGCCGTTTTTTCTGTTTCCGGAGTATTTTGACGGTCTGCATTTTCTCCTGTACCTCCGCAGGCGGTCAGTAGAAGGGCGTTGAGAAGCAGGACCATGGAAAGAGAGAATATCGTATTTTTTGTTTTCAAAGTGATTCCTCCTTTTTGTCATTTATTTTATTCTGTTCACTACTATAGCAGATTTTCAGAAAATTCCCAAGCATTCTTTTTAATAATTTTCCTATCTATAGGGTGCAAAAGATAGTTTGACCGGGGAGTATATCCATGCAAAAATAAATACAACAAGTAAAGTCGACATACTTGATGAGAAAACAAATGTTTTAAACGGATTCTAGCAGGATTAGTGAGGTTATCAAAATGGATGAAAAATTAGTGGAGAAATCGATGCAGATAATCATTTCATCGGGGGAAGCACGTGATTTTTGTATGAAGGCGCTGGAACAGGCGGAAGAAGGGAATTATGAGAAGGCGGCAGAGCTTCATGCAGAGGCGAAAAAGGCAATTGTAGCGGCGCATCATATCCAGACAGAATGCATTCAGGGCGCGACAGCCGGAGAGCCTTTTGAATACAATGTACTTTTCGCCCATGCGCAGGATACCATGATGACTGTGTTCAGTGAGATCAACCTGACAGGACATATTATAAAACTAAGCAGAAATCTGTCAGAGAAGCAGCGGTGAGAAAGGAGGAGATTTTTATGAAGATATTATTGGTTTGCGGAGGCGGGGCTTCCAGTGGATTTTTGTGTCAGAAAATGAGGATGAGTGCAAAGCAGCAGGGGATAGATGCTTCGGTTGATGCGATCAGTGAGACGGAGCTGGAAGACTGTCTTGATGATGTGAATGTAGTACTGTTTGGACCACATTTGAGATACATGGAAAAGGAGTTAGAGGAGATCCTAAATCCGGAAGGGATTCCGTTTGAGTTTATTCCGGAGCAGTATTACGCGACGTTGGACGGAGAAAAGACATTGGAGTATGCAAAACAGATGATAGATAAATAAGAGACAGGGGGTAAAGATTTTGAAAAAACTAATAGAATGGATGAATAATTCCTTTGCACCAAAAATGAATAAAATAGTGAGAAATCCGTATATTGCGTCTATTCAGGATACGATGATAGCAATTATGCCGATTATTCTCGTGAGTTCTTTTGTTTCAATTATTTCTGCGCTGGGAGAAAACTGGACATGGATCCCGGACTGCAGTTACATTACCAGTTTTTCTATCGGAATTATCAGTTTGTTCGTGGCATACCTTATGCCCATGTCTATTCTGGAGAAAAAACGTAAGAATAAATATAAAAAGCAGGCAGGATGTCTCGGTATTGCATTTTTTATTATGATGAGCGTGCCTTCCTTCAATGAAGACGGCATGTTATTACTGGATACTTCCAGAATCGGAAGTGGTGGTATTTTTATTGCTATCTTTGCGGGAATCATAGTGGCGTTTATTCTGTTGATGAGCGATAAGATCACGCTTTTCAAAAATAATCCTACAATGCCCAAATTCCTCGCGGACAGTTTTGACAGCATTATTCCGATTTTGGGCGTTATGCTTGTGGGATTCGTTTTCTGCAATTTGTTGGGGCTGGATCTGTATGGGCTTATATCCATGCTGCTGCAGCCAATTATGGACAGTGCGCTGAGTTTCGGAGGTCTTGTCGTCATTAGTTTCCTGGGATGCTTCTTGTACACCTTCGGGATCAGTACATGGTTGATTTATGGATTATATTACCCAATTTATCTCAACGCAGTAATGCTGAATGCGGAAAAAGTTGCGGCAGGGGAGGCGGCGACTTATATCGCGACAAACGAAACCATGTATCTGACCATGTTTGGCGGTTTTGGATCAACTCTGATGCTCTGTGTGATGTTTGCATTTTTGGCAAAATCCAAAAAATTGAAAGGCTTGGGGCGGACGGCACTTCTGCCTTCTCTGTTGAACATCAATGAGCCGATCGTGTTTGGCTCGGTAGCTTTTAATCCGATTCTGATGATCCCCATGTGGATTTCCGGGATTATTATTCCGATTATCGTCTGGCTCAGCATGAGCAGCGGACTGGTTGCCATTCCTTCCTCCGTATTTACCTTCTGGTATGCGCCGTTTATTATGTCCTACCTGGTGAACTATGACTGGAAGATTTACATACTGGTGGTTGTTGTACTGGCGGTGTCGGCTTTGATTTATTATCCATTTTTCAAAGTATATGATAATCAGTGTGTGAAAGAGGAAGAGGAAGAAAAGGCAGCGGAAGCATAAGTGAGGAGAGCAGATGAATAAACGTTTTTTTTGGGGCGGCAGTATTGCCGCCCACCAGTGCGAAGGCGGTTTTCAGGAAGGCCGGAAGGGACTGGCAATTATGGATAAAGTAACTGCCGGAACTTATGAGAAACCGCGGCAGATACATGAAAAATGTTTGGAAGGGTATGAGTATCCTTCCCACACAGGAATTGATTTCTATCACAGATATGAGGAAGATATCAAACTTTTTTCGGAGATGGGATTTACGGCTCTGCGGATTTCCGTCGACTGGTCGCGGATTTATCCGACAGGGGAGGAAGAGCACTCGAACGAGGAAGGACTTTTCTTTTACAGGAAGGTGCTTACCGCTCTGCGCGATCACAATATAGAACTGATCGTAACGCTTTATCATTTTGAGCTGCCGGAAGCGATCGTTCGAAAATATGGATCATGGAATAACAGGAAGACAATAGAACTCTATTTAAAATACTGCAGAACAGTGTTTAAGGAGTATAAGGATATCGTCACCTGGTGGGCTACTTTTAATGAGATGAATCATCTGGAGACCAAAGTGAAACGTGAACACGATGAACTGATGAGCTATATGGTTACAGGTTTGGCGTGCTCGAAATCAGATCCTTCCGAGGTAGATGCCGTGATGGCGCGGTGCACTTATAATATGACGGTTGCCAGTGTCATGGCAATTGAGGAAGGGCATAAGATTAACCCCGATTTTAAGATAGGCTGTGTGTTTGGCTTTGAACCTTTTTATGCGCTCAGCTGCCATCCGGAGGACTCTGTAAAAGCGCTGGACTGTATGGAAGACGAAGTGGTACAGATCGATGCCATGTGTTTGGGAAGGTTTCCTGAGCGAAAAATAAAAGAATATAAAACCAGAGGATTTCAGGTGGAAGTATTTCCGGAAGATGCGGGATTTTTTATGAGAAACCGACTGGATTTCATCGGATTAAACTATTATGCCAGTGCAGCCGTGGGAAGAGAGCCGTTGGAGGGAGAGACACCGGATATGTACGGCGGATATCACAATCCTTTACTGGAAAAAAGCAGCTGGGGATGGACCATTGATCCGGTGGGACTGCGGTATGCGCTGCGGTTTTTTGAGCAGAGGTACAGGAAGCCGGTTATAATAACGGAAAACGGTATCGGCGCATACGACGAGCTGGAAGACGGGACAGTGCAGGATGATTACCGGATAGAGTATCTCAGCAGTCATTTTAAAGAAATGAAAAAGGCAATAAAAGAGGATCATGTGAATTGTATCGGGTATCTGATGTGGGGGCCGATCGATCTGATTTCTGCGACGACCGGAGAAATGAAAAAGCGCTATGGATTCATCTACGTTGATAAAAATAATGACGGTTCCGGAACGTTGAAGAGATATCCGAAAAAGTCATTTTACTGGTACAGGCAAGTGATTGAAAGTAATGGAGAAAAGCTGGATTTTTAGCGAGGAAAAGACCATGCATCGAAGACAGGAACAACTGTTAAAAATATTGGCAGAATCGGATGAGAGCATGACGGCGTCTGTTCTGGCGGAAAAGATGAATGTATCGGTAAGGAGTATACGAAATTATGTTTCGCAGCTGATGGCCGAGTATCCTGATATTGTCGCTTCTTCTGCTAAGGGGTACTGTGTAGATCAGGAACTGGCAAAAGACTTGCTGGAAAAGAAAAATGAAGATATTCCACAGAATAATAAGGAGCGGGCTGTCTATCTGGCAACCCGTCTTCTTAAAACCGGAAAGGATTTGGATATTTATGATATTTATGACGAGCTGTTTATCAGTGAATCCACTTTTCAGCTTGTCTTAAATCGGATGCGGAGGATGTTTTCCAAATATAATCTGGAGCTTTGCAAAGAAGGAAACAGGCTCTGCATCGTTGGCGGAGAAAGAAGCAAAAGACATATGATGAGCGATATCGTGTATGAGGAATCACAGGGGATAGACAGGGAATCCCTGCAAAAGATTTTTCCGGATATCAATTTTTCTCTGATCGAAACAATACTACAGAATATACTTTCAAAAAATCATTATTTTGCCCAGGAGTATGCTGTCACAGAAATACTTTTGGAGACGGCGATTGCGATTAATCAGGTGATGAAAGGCGAGACGATAGATTCCACGGTATATTATGAAAAGCTGTCGATTCCCGGGCATATCTATGCTATGGCGGAAGGTCTTTACAGAGAACTTGGGGAACATTTTCATCTATTATTTGAAGAAACTGAAATATTGGACATGGCAAGTGTCTTGTATGCACAGACTTCGTCGATCATTCCGCAGGAAAAGAAAATAGATATATTCCATGATCTGGCGGGAAGCGAAACGATAGAAATCATGGAAATTATGCTGCAGAGATTAAAAGAAGATTTTGGGATTATTCTGGATGACAAGGAAGCGGAACTACGGTTTTCCCTGCATATGAAGAAACTTATTTTGCGTGCCAGAACCAGACATTTCAGCCATAATCCGTTGAAAGAATATATCAAAAAAGATTGTCCGTTGGTATATGATATCGCAGTGAATTTGTGCAGCGTATTAGTGGAGAAAATGGCGTTGTATGTCAATGACGATGAGATCTCTTATGTGGCTTTTTATCTGGGAAATGCGTTGGAGGAGAGCAGAGATTACCAGTCAAGGATCAAAATCGTTTTAAACTGTCCCTCTTATCTGTCGAATGCCCAGATTCTGCAAAAAAGAATCGAATCCATGTTGAAAAAGCGAGTCTATCTCATGGGCATTGTCTCATCGGAAGAATATCTGGAGGAGTACGTGGAAGCTGATTTGATTTTGACTACCTGCCAGTTGTCAAATGGTATTCAAAAACCTAATTTGATTATAACTCCTTTTTTTCCGATCAGGATATGTTCAGGGTAGAACAGGTATTAGACAGAGTGAAAAGAGATAAAAGGGTAAATTCTTTTTGTAATATATTTAAAAAGATAACGTTTCCGGAATTTTTTGAGCACATTGACTGTAATATGACCAGAGAAGAAGTGATTCATCACATGTGTTCAAAACTTTATAGTGCAGGGGTCTGCGACGACACTTTTGAAAAACGTATTTGGGAGAGAGAGAAACTCTCATCGACAGGTTTTGAGAATTTTGCGATACCCCATACATTGAAAATGCATGAAAAGAGATCATGTGTCTATATTTTGATCAATGATACGCCGATTTCGTGGAATAATACACCGGTTCAGCTGATTTTATTGCTGGCTTTTCGGCCGAAGGAACGTCTGGCATTTAATAAGGTGTTTGAACTGATAACGGAATCTTTATTGAATAAACAAAAATTGCGTTCTCTGCTGAATGCAAAATCACTGGACTCCTTTATTGATCAGTTGATACTGTAATATAATTTCAGATTAGGCGGTATGGCTCGGATTATAAGGGCTGTAGCGTCTTTTCTGTTTCAATGGAAGTGTATATTGAGGGTGGCTTTATTGTAGATACTTTTTATATATGATATGATAAAGATAAAGGGGGAGACAGGGATGAAGTCGGTTTTTATATCCAGTACTTTTAAAGATATGCAGGCGGAGAGAGACATGCTTCACGAACGGATATTTCCCAGACTGCGCAGGGCAATCGGAGAATATGGCGAGGACATTCAGGAACTGGATCTGCGCTGGGGAGTAGACACAGTGGAGATGTCGGAGGAGGAGAGCGGTCATCTGGTACTGCGGGTATGCATTGATGCTATTGACAGGTGCCGGCCGTATATTATTGTACTTCTCGGCGAGCGTTACGGATGGATCCCGGAACAGCAACTGGTGGAATCCCTTCGTGATGAGCGCGTCACCGCCTGGTATGAAGAACAGATGAGCATTACGAATCTGGAGATCAGGTACGGTGCTTTGAGTGAGGAGGAGACGCTGAAAAAATGTGTGTTTTGTTTTCGGGATCCCAAGCTTATCCGGGAGATAGATGCGGAGCACAGATCTGTCTATGATGCGGAGAGTCCCATGCACCGGGAGCGGCTAAACGCGTTAAAAGAGCAGATACGGGCGAAAACGGATGCGGTTATCCTCGACTATGAAGCCGGCTGGGATGCAGAGGAGGGTAAAGTCTGCGGGTTGGAAGCTTTCGGGGAAGCAATTTATGAATTGCTTGCGCAGATGGTAAAAAGAGATTTTGCCGGGCAGGAGATCAAAAATCCGAAGGAGCGGCTGTTTCTCCAGATGGAGCGGATGAAGGAACAGTATCTTTCCTCCTATGTAGTCAGGTATCGCGAGGAACTTATGGCGTTGGATCAGATCTGGCAGTATGATCACATGAAAGAGAGCATACCGGATATTTCGGAGACCTATCTGAAACGGGTGATCGTAAAAGGGGAGGCCGGAAGCGGAAAGAGTGCGCTCATGGCTTCGGTGGAGAATGTCCTCAGGAAGCTTGGGTGGGAGACGATTCTCTATTTTTCCGGAAATTCCGGCTGCCAGAGCCCGGATGTATTAAAGGGGTATGTCATATACCGACTGGAGGAGATCTGCGGACTGCCGCATGAGGAGACGGATAACGGAGACGAGCGGCTGCGCTTTCTGGGGGAGCAGGCGGAGGGCAAAAAGATTTACTGTTTTATCGACGCCCTCGATCAACTTTTTGAAAAGGAGAAGGACAAACGTCTGGATATTCTCGACTTTTGCCCGAATTTATACTATGTGTTGTCGGCTCTTTCGGATTATCCGGTGGAAGAGTCGGTAAAGACTTATGTCTGGCCTTTTTTTACCTGTCAGATTGAAAAATTTACTATGGTGGAACGAAGGAATATGGTCCATGTGACAGCACTAAAGAGAGGCAAAAAGCTGGATCATATGATCACGGAGATGACTGTGCGGGAGTCCGGGGCGGGAAATCCTCTGTATCTGTCGATGTTGCTCCAGCGGTACTTCATGATGGATCAGAAAGAATTCGAAGCAGCGGAGACGTTTTCTCCCGGTATGGAGGGGCTTCATCGGTATATGGAGAAACTGCTTCTTGAGATGCCGGATCAGGTGGAACCCATGGCGGAATACCTGTTGAGAACGACAGGACTGCGTTTTGGGCTGGGCTGGTTTCAGGAGATCCTCAACCTTTTGGTCCTGTCCAGATACGGTCTGTCCGAGCAGGAGCTGGAAGGAATTTTGGCAGTCGGCGGTATGCGTTTTTTGCAGGTGGAATTTCAACAGCTTGTGTCCTACCTCTATGATGTCTTCGTATGCCGGGAGGACGGGAAATGGACTTTTGCCCACCGCCTGTTTCAGAAGGCCGTGCTGTGCAGTATGTCGGAGGAGGACAGGAGGGCGGTCTGGAAGCTGTTCATCGACTATAGTCTGTGCCATCCGGAATTTCTGGAGAGAGAAGGCTTTTACTATATTCTGGAACAAAGGCATCCGGCCGGGCTGTTGGTGATCGAGCAGTCCGATAAGTGGAAGACTAAATTTGAAGTGAGGGATTTTATTGGAAATCTGGTGGTGAACGACAGGGCAAACCGGGCCTATTTCATGGATCTGAACGAAAAGGTGCAGACCGGCACGCTGGATGAATTCTGGCTTTCTTTCAATACCGACAATTACCCTCCGGAATTCGGTGAATTTTTATTCTCCATCTGGAGTGGGATGATGCGTAGGGATACCCTTTCCGCCGCGGTAAAATACCGGTGTGCCGTCTCACTTGCAATCTATTTTCACAGGCAGGGAGATCAGGCGGAGGAAGGCTTCCGACTGTTGCAGCGGGCCGAGAAATGCTGCGAGGATATGCCGGAGCCGGAGAAAAGCCGAAAACTTTCCGATATTTACGTGATGCGGGCCATATGGCGTCTGAATAGCAGCATGGGAGAGGCGTGGGAGGAAGCCGAGGAGGAATTTACCGGAGCGTTGAAGATGCTGGAACCTTTTCTTGAGTGGGAAAACATGGAGGAGCGGAGAGAAGTTCTCAGACAAGATTTCCAGAACAAGGCCGACTACGCTTCATTTTGTGGGGAGTATCGGGGAATTTTTCAGGAAGGGATGCTGGAGGAATGTCTTAGAAAAATAGACTGTCTGGAGGAGGAAGTTGTAGATGAATCCTTCGAGAGATGGCGGGTGGATTTTTGCACGATGCTCACCAGAGCTTATCAGGCAGATAAAAATTATGATGCGGAAAAAAGCCTTTCGTACGGGCAAAGAGCGATGGAATTGTCCGGGGAACTGTTGCGGAAGAACGGCTGTCTCCAGAACGTGAAACTGCGCCTGAGCACCATTGAGAACTATGTTTATTGTTTTAAGAAAGGATTCCGCTATCCCTATCTGGAGGAGTATCTGCTTCTGACCAGGGATACGTACAGCAGGTATCCAAGCGCGTATTGGAAAAGGGAACTGGCGTACGCAGAGTGTTATTTTGCGCACGCCGTGGAGGAGGCGGTGCAAAACCGCAGCAAAGTGTTCCCGGAAAATTTGAGGAATAAGGCACAGAAATGCTGGGAGGAGGGCTTTCGGCTTTTTGAGGAGCTGCTGAAAACAGATTATGCGAGGAAGGTCTTTCACAATTATGAGGTGTTTTTAAGCGAAAAGGCAAGTCTCGATGAGAAGAGAGGTTATAACAGGCAGGCTCTCAGGCTTGCGGGGCGTGCGAGAGAGGTGATCGATGAGGCGGTTCGGACGACGGGGGATTTTTACCGGAAAGAGAGGGAACTTCGTGATCTGGATCTGGTTATGGCAAAGGCTTTATGCGATCTTTGCCGGCCGGAGGAGGCCCTGTACTATGCACGGGAAAGTGTGGATATGGCTTTGAAACGTCAGGAAAAGACAGGGAAAGTATTCGCACAGACGGCGGATGCTCATCTGGTATATGCCCGGACACTGTATTGTCTGCGCAGAGATGAGGAAGCTTTGACCGCCTGTGAAAAGACGGAGAAGGCGTACGCGGATTTGGCGGATGGATTGGAGAGCGAGGAAGCGCGAAAAGCCTGCGCCGAACTGAATTATATTCGGAGCAGGATTAATCTGGAGCAGGGCAGGCAGGCTCCTGCTGAGGAATATCTGGAGGCTTTTGAAGCGTTTTGCGGGAAGGACAAAAACAGCTGGGAATACGGACAGAGTTTGATTTTGAGAGCAGACTATCTGGCGGTAAAAGGAGAGGGCGAGCAGGCGAAGGCGGTCTTTGAACAGGCTTATGCCTTTTGGGTTTCCCGCAGCAAATCGGAGAAAACCTGGCTTACGGAACGGGCGGACTATTCGGTCTGGAAGAAGAACGGCTATATTTATCGATCCAACAGCAGGTCTGAGACGGGATATTATAGGAGAGCGGTCTATTATCGGCTTTACTGCCTGTATAAGAAGACGGCACTTGAGGGATCATGGGACGGAAGGCTTGTCACGGTGCTCTCCTATATTGACGAAGAACCGGAGGATACTTTTTATGCAGAATGGATCTGGCTTCCTGCAAATATTCCGGCATTTGCCCGTTTGACAGCCATGGTGCCGGAGGAGGTCAGAAAAAAATGGATGCCGCAAAAGCTTTTGGAAAGGCCGGAGGCGGATCCGGAGAAGCAGGCCGCATGTATCGCATCAGGGGAGGCGACAAAATCTCTTCCAGGAGAGAGAATATTGCGGGAGACGATTGGGCTTTACCGGCAGGTGAAAGACAGCTATTTGGATTATCGGACACTGCTTTCCAGGAGCGAAAGACTGTCAAGGCAGTTTCAGCTGGATAGAGAGAAAGCCGGAGAGAGGGCCGGTATTTCCGAAAAGCAGCAAAACCTTTTTGCGAATGAACGGACGGCTGCTGTTCGGGCGTGGTATCCGCTGTTGGAACTTTGCGGTATCGTATATCGCTGTCGGGATAGTCTGACGGAGAAAGAGCTGGAGAATTTGTATCGATTGAGCCGCAATTGTTTCCTGTATGCCGGGGGATATGAGGAGCAGGATCCGAAGAGTGAAGAGCGGGTGGCCTGGAATGTGTCCCCGCTCTCCGGGGAGCTTCTGGAACTGTTGTCTGCGGCCTTTGGCGAGGAGAAAAAACTTTTTTCGACTGCCCAGGCGGCGCGGAAAGCCCAAAATATCTGCGCTCTGGAACGGTACCGTCGGACGGGAGAGAAGAGGTATATCGCCTGCCGCCTGCGGGAACTGTCAGAGCTCAACGAGTTTGTCCGTGGCCGGGGAGAGAAAGAGAGGGCAAAGCTTGCGGGAGATATCGCGGAGTTTTTGGAGGAAGCTTTGGCGCAGGATGGACCGAAGCTTGCCGACATACTTTTTGAGTTTCTGGAAGCGCATGAGGTGCTGAAAGAAAAGATGTATGCGGGAGTGCTGGAAAAACTGCGGGAGGCATTTATGACTGCCGTGGCTCAGCTGCCCGACGAAAATATCTCTTTGCAGGAGCAGGCGGAGGATTTCTGGCTGAGCGGATACCGGATGAAATGGGAGAGGAGGCTTGAGGAACTTCGGAAATGACTTTTCCAGCTTTTTTCTTGCTTTTTGCCAATATTTTTAGTATGATGAAAATTACGAATAATGGAAGGTATTATACCAAGGAGAGCATATGTCAGAATATATTAAGGTCGCGGTGGACGCGATGGGCGGTGATAACGCGCCGCTTGAGATTGTAAAAGGCGCTGTTGATGCAGTCAATGAAAACAAAAAGGTGAAAGTATATCTGGTCGGGAAAGAGGACGCGGTGAAGGCGGAGCTGGCAAAATATACTTATGACAAGGAGCAGGTGGAGGTGGTTCACGCTTCCGAGGTGATCGAGACGGCTGAACCGCCGGTTATGGCGATCCGCAAGAAAAAAGATTCCTCCCTTGTAAAGGCTATGACAATGGTGAAGGAGGGTGTCTGTGACGCTTTCGTCTCCGCGGGCAGCACCGGGGCGACGTTGGTGGGCGGTCAGCTGATCGTGGGAAGACTGAGAGGGATCGAGAGACCGCCGCTGGCGCCGATGATCCCTACGGACAGAGGAGCGTCCCTTCTGATAGACTGTGGGGCCAATGTGGATGCGAGACCCTCCATGTTGGTGCAGTTTGCCAAGATGGGTTCGATCTATGTGGAGAATGTCTGCGGGATCAAAAATCCGAAGGTGGGCATTGTCAACATCGGCGCGGAGGAGGAAAAGGGAAACGCGCTGGTCAAGGAGACCTTTCCTCTGTTGAAAAATTGCCCGGATATCAATTTTATCGGCAGCGTGGAGGCGAGGGATATCCCCGCCGGTGAGGCAGATGTGGTCGTCTGCGAGGCGTTTGTGGGCAACGTGGTTCTGAAGATGTATGAGGGCGTCGGCTATTCTCTGTTAAAAAAGGTGAAGAAGAGTCTGTTTGGTTCTCTGCGCACAAAGATCGGCGCGCTTTTGATCAAGCCCGCGCTCAAACAGGTTTTGAAAGAGTTTGACCTGGAGCAGTATGGAGGGGCGCCGTTACTTGGACTGAAAGGGCTTGTGGTAAAGACTCACGGCAGCGCGAAGTCAGGGGAAGTGAAAAATTCGGTGCTGCAGTGTGTGACTTTCAAGGAGCAGAGGATCAACGAGCAGATCAGCGCAAGACTCTGTGCAAAAGATGAAGCGGAGATCTCATAGCGGGGTGGTCTTAGTACAGAGGCGGGAATCCGCCGCTTTGAGAGGTACGGGGGGCAGAAGATGGAATTTGAAAAAGTTTGTAAAAGTATTGCGGAAGTACTGAGTGTGGATCCGGCGGAGATCAGACCGGACACTACATTTCTGGAGGATCTGGGAGCGGATTCCCTCGATATTTATCAGATCATCATGAAAATAGAAGAAGAGTTTGAGATCAGGATCAATGAAAAAGACGTGGAAAACATCAGGACGGTGGAGGAAGCGATGAGATTGATCACAGATAGACGCGGATAACCCGGAAAGCCCTTATCAGAGGGCTTTCTGTATGGTAGATAGAAGGAAAAAAGGATGCGGGAAGAAAATTACTCCATAGAAAAACTGGAGGCAAGGATAGACTATACCTTTCAGAACAGGGAACTGGTCATGCAGGCGCTGACCCATAGCTCGTATGCAAATGAGAGAAAGATCAATAAAATAAAGGATTATGAGCGGATCGAGTTTTTGGGGGATGCCGTTCTGGAGATGATTTCCAGCGAATTTTTGTACGGAAAGCATGAGGAGATGCCGGAGGGGCAGCTCACCAGGACGAGAGCGGCGATGGTATGCGAACCATCCCTTGCCGCCTGTGCAAGAGATCTGAAGCTGGATCGTTACATTCGACTGGGGAAAGGGGAGGAGATGACCGGCGGACGGGAGAGGGATTCCATCATTTCCGATGTGATGGAGGCGCTGATCGGGGCGATCTATCTGGATGGCGGTTTTGAGAAAGCGAAAGAATTTATTCACAGATTTGTGTTGTCCGATCTGGAGAATAAAGCGCTGTTTTATGATGCAAAATCGATCCTGCAGGAGAAGATGCAGAAGGACGGCGGGGACGTCCACTATGTGTTGACCGGTGAGAGCGGACCGGAGCACGACAAGATCTTTTCCGTGGAGGTATACCAGGGAGAAAAATTTCTTGGGAAAGGCAGCGGGCACAACAAGAAGGCCGCCCAGCAGCAGGCCGCCTATGAGGCGCTTTTGCATCTGCAGGATCATTAGGAACAGAATCACGGAGAGTTTTTATGTATTTAAAGAGTATAGAAGTACAGGGATTTAAGTCCTTTGCCAATAAGATCACTTTTAAATTTCACAACGGCATTACCGGTATTGTGGGACCCAATGGCTCCGGAAAGAGCAATGTGGCGGATGCGGTGCGCTGGGTGCTGGGCGAGCAAAAAGTAAAACAGCTCAGGGGCGCTTCCATGCAGGATGTCATCTTTTCCGGGACGGAGATGAGAAAGCCGCTGGGGTACGCTTATGTGGCGATCACGCTGGACAACAGGGATCATCAGCTCGCAATCGACTTCGAGGAAGTGACCGTGGCCAGAAGGCTTTACCGCTCCGGCGAGAGTGAGTATATGATCAATAACAGCCCGTGCCGTCTGAAAGATGTGTATGAGCTGTTTTATGACACCGGTATCGGCAAGGAAGGCTATTCCATCATTGGCCAGGGACAGATCGACAAGATCCTGAGCGGGAAGCCGGAGGAGCGGAGAGAGCTTTTTGACGAGGCGGCGGGGATCGTAAAATTTAAAAGGCGGAAAGCCGCGTCGGTGAAGAAACTGGAAAATGAACAGCAGAACCTCCTGCGCGTCACCGATATTCTGGCGGAGTTGGAAAAGCAGGCGGGCCCTCTGGAAAAGCAGTCCGAGAAGGCGAGAATCTATCTGAAGAAAAAGGAGGAGCTGAAGACTCTGGACGTCAACATGTTTCTTCTGGACAACAGACAGATCAATGAACAGCTTGTGAAGGTGGAGGAAAACTATAAGACTGCCAGCAGGGATCTTGGGCAGACGACGGAGAGATATGAACATATAAAAACTGAGTACGAGGAGATCCAGCAGGAAGTGGAGCGGCTTGACGAGGAGATTAAAAAGGCTCATGAGGAGCTGACGGACACTTCTGCGATCCGGGGAAAACTGGAGGGTGAGATCGGCATTTTGAAGGAGCAGATTCACTCCGTGGAAGGAAACAAGGAGCACCTGTTGAACAGGCTGGCGGCGGTGCAGGCGGATATCGCAGAAAAATCCTCCGACAAATCCGGTATTATGACGGAAAAAGCTTCCATCGACGAGCAGGTGGCCAGGCTGGAACAGGCCAGGGATGAGGCGAGAGAACGTCTGGAGGAAGTGCAGTCCCAGATGGAACAGCTGAGCGACGGTATCGAAAATGCAAAAAACGCGATCATGCAGGCGCTGGGCGACAGGGCTACGACGAAGTCCCGGATGGAGCGTTTTGACACGATGCTGGAACAGACCCAGATCCGAAAGGCGGAGCTGACAAGCCGTCTTGTGCGGGTGAAGTCCGATGAGGCGGAGGCGGATCAGCTTGTGGCGGAACTGGAAAAAGAGTTTGACGACACAAATCAGAAAGTGGCGGAGCTGAACGAAAAGCAGGAGGCTGCGGAAAAGCGCCTCGGTGAGATCAAAGGACTGCTGACGGAGAACAACAGAGTCCTGCAGGAGACAAAGGAGAAGTATCACCAGGAGAAATCCAGGCTGGACGCTCTGAATAACCTGACAGAGAGATACGAAGGCTACGGCGGCTCCGTCAAGATGGTGATGGAGCAGAAAAAGTCCGAAAAAGGTATTATCGGCGTCGTTGCGGACATCATTAAAGTAGAGAAAAAATACGAGACGGCGATCGAGACGGCTCTCGGCGGCAATATCCAGAACATTGTGACGGAGGAGGAAGAGACGGCTAAGCGGATGATCGCGTTTCTGAAACAGCATAGATACGGCAGGGCGACATTCCTTCCGCTGACCAGTATTCAGAATCCGCAGGAGTTTAAGACGCCGGAAGTTTTAAAGGAGACGGGAGTCATCGGCATGGCGGATGAACTGGTGCGCATCGACAAGAAATACCGGAATGTGGCGAAGGCCATGTTAGGGCGCATCGTTATTGTGGATCATGTGAACCATGCGCTGGCGATCGCAAAAAAATATTCCTACGGGATCCGTATGGTGACGCTGGAAGGAGAACTTCTGGTGCCGGGCGGAGCTATCTCCGGCGGCGCATTTAAAAATAACAGCAATCTGCTGGGACGGCGCAGAGAGCTGGAAGAGCTTGGAAAAAAAGTGAAAGAACTCTTTGATAAGACGGAGGAACTGGAGCGGGAGATCCAGGATATCAGAGAGGAGAGAAACAAACTTCGCGTACAGTCGGAGACGCTGCGGCTGACGCTGCAGAATGCCTTTATCGAGCAGAATACGATACGCCTCAATCTGGAGGCGGCGAAAGAGAAAAAAGAGGAGACGGCACACGGCTTCGGGGATCTGAAGACGGAGGAGGCGGAGATCGAGGAAAAGTTCCGGGAGATCGAGACGGGAAAGGCGGAGATCCAGAAGGAACTGGAGGCGTCCGAAAAGCTGGAACAGGAGGAGAACGCGAAAGTTGCGCAGTTCCAGAAAAAGCTGGAGGAACTTCGCTCACTGGAGAGCGACTATGCGGCGAAGACGGCCGAGTGGGATGTGGAGGTGGAGAAGATGCACCAGAAGCAGGAGTTCGGTAAACAGAATGTAGACAGGATCGACGCGGAGATCGAGCGTCATGAAAAGGAAAAACAGGAGATCGAGGCGAGTATGGCGGCAGGAGCCGAGGAAGCGGAACGCAAGCGGCATAATATCGAGGAAATCCTGCTGACGATCGAGGCTTCCCACAAAGCCCAGAGCGATGCGGAGAAAAAGCTGCAGGAGGATACGGAGCGGAAAGAGAAGCTGTCCGAGAGACAGAAAACGTTCTTTGACAGACGGGAAGAACTCTCCAGTCAGATGTCGGGGCTGGACAAGGAAGTATACCGACTGAACGCTCAGAAGGAGCGGCTTGAGGAATCCATCGAGTCCCAGATCAACTATATGTGGAACGAGTATGAGATCACACTGAGCGATGCGGCCTCTATGCGGAAGGAGGAACTGACAGACCTGGCGGCGATGAAGCGGGATATCGCGGCGCTGAAGGATGAGATCAAAAAGCTGGGGGATGTCAATGTCAATGCGATTGAAGACTATAAAAATGTGATGGAGAGATATACTTTCCTGAAAGGGCAGCACGACGATCTGATCGAGGCGGAGAAGACGTTAGAGAATATCATCACGGAGCTGGATACGGCGATGCGGAAGCAGTTCCAGGAGAAATTCCGGGAGATCGGGAGAGAGTTTGACAAGGTTTTCAAAGAATTATTCGGCGGCGGAAAAGGGACGTTAGAGCTGATGGAGGATGAGGATATTCTGGAGGCGGGTATCCGGATCATCGCCCAGCCGCCCGGGAAAAAGCTGCAGAATATGATGCAGCTCTCCGGCGGAGAGAAGGCGCTGACGGCGATCGCTCTGCTGTTTGCGATCCAGAATTTAAAACCTTCACCGTTCTGTCTTCTGGATGAGATCGAGGCGGCGCTGGATGAGAGTAACGTGACGCGGTTCGCAAAGTATTTACATAAACTGACAAAAAACACACAGTTTATTGTGATCACACACCGCCGCGGGACGATGGAGAAGGCGGATCGTCTCTACGGCATCACGATGCAGGAGAAGGGAGTCTCGGCGCTGGTGAGTGTGGATCTGATCGACAAGGAGCTGGATGATTAGTGAGGAAAGTTCTTTGAGTGGAAATCAGTTGAAATGTATCGCACTGGCGGCCATGACCCTGGATCATGTGGTTTCCGTGGTGTTTCCCGCGTATCCGACGGACTGGTGGATCATTCTGTTTCACATTGTGGGCAGGCTGGCGGCGCCGATCTTCTGGTTTTTTATTGCGGAGGGGTATCGCTATACCCACAGCAGGAAAAAGTATGCGCTTCGGCTTTTGCTCTTTGCGCTGATCTGCCATTTCGCCTATAATTTTGCGTTCAGTATTCCGTTTATCCCGTTTCAGACTTCTGTCTTTAACCAGACGAGTGTGATATGGTCTCTGTTCTGGGGGGTGATCGCACTGATGGTGACGGATAGTGAGAGGCTTAAGCAGTGGCAGAAGACGGTTTTGATCCTTGGGATATGTGCGATTACTTTTTGTTCCGACTGGAGCTGTATCGCGGTGATGGCGATACTGGAGATCGGAACGCACAGGGGAGATTTTAAGAGACAGATGCGCGGCATGATGATCTATGTGGCGATGTACGCGGTCGTCTACGCACTGTTTATCCATCCGGTCTACGGTGTGATCCAGATGTTTACGGCGCTTACAATCCCTCTGCTCAGATGCTATAACGGAGAGCGGGGGAGGTGGAAAGGGATGAAGTATCTGTTTTATGTGTATTATCCGCTGCATCTGGCGCTCTGCGGTTTGATCCGGCTTGCACTGCACGGCGATATCGGAGTGATGATCGGAGGATGAAAGGAAAAAGGCTAGAAGGGAGAACGCTATGGGAGAAGAGAAAAAGGGATTTTTCAGCAGATTGAAGGAGGGGCTCTCCAAGACCAGAAACAATATCGTGTACGGGATAGACGGTGTTTTTAACGGGTTTTCCAATATCGATGAGGATTTCTATGAGGAGCTGGAGGAAATCCTGATCATGGGGGATGTGGGCATCAAGGCGACGGACGCGATTCTCGAAAAACTCCGTATGCAGGTGAGGGAATACCATATCAAAGAGCCGGCGGACTGCAAGGAGTTTCTGATACGCAATATACGGGAGCAGATGGATGCGCCGGATACGGCGTATGATTTTGAACATAAGCCGTCGGTTCTGTTTATCATCGGCGTCAACGGTGTGGGGAAGACCACTTCGGTAGGGAAACTCGCGGGAAATCTGAAGGCACAGGGGAAAAAAGTGATTATCGGCGCCTGCGACACGTTCCGGGCCGCGGCGGGAGAACAGCTGGAGGAGTGGGCAAACCGCGCGGGTGTGGAGTTGATAGGCGGCAGAGAGGGGGCGGATCCGGCCTCCGTTCTGTTCGACGCGGTGTCTGCGGCCAGGGCGAGACATGCGGACGTGCTGATCTGCGATACGGCGGGCAGACTCCACAACAAAAAAAACCTGATGGAGGAGTTAAAGAAGATGAACCGCATCATCGATAGGGAATTTCCCGATGCCCACAGGGAGAACCTGATCGTCCTGGACGCCACGACGGGGCAGAATGCTCTGCAGCAGGCAAAAGAGTTCGGCTCGGTGACAAACCTGACCGGGATCATTCTGACAAAGATGGACGGGACGGCCAAGGGCGGCATCGCGGTGGCGATCCAGTCGGAACTGCAGGTTCCGGTAAAATATATCGGCGTCGGCGAGAAACTGGAGGATCTGCAGAAGTTTGACGCGGAAGCGTTTGTAAGCGCTTTGTTTGACAGGGAACATTCAAATGACGAAGAATAGTCGGGAGGGATAGGATGGAGAACAAGATGCTGACACTGGAAAAATTTGAGGAAGCCTGTGAGGAGGTCCAGAAAGTCACGCTGGAGACGAAACTGGTTTACAGCGATTTTCTGAGCAGGCAGAGTGGGAACAGAGTTTATCTGAAGCCGGAGAACATGCAGTTTACGGGGGCATACAAAGTCCGCGGAGCATACTATAAACTGAGCACACTGTCGGAGGAGGAGAGACAGAGAGGGCTTATCACGGCATCCGCCGGAAACCACGCGCAGGGCGTCGCCTATGCGGCCCAGTGCTACGGTGTGAAGGCGATCATCGTGATGCCGACAACGACGCCGCTGATCAAGGTGAACCGCACGAAGAGCTACGGGGCGGACGTGATCCTGCACGGGGATGTGTACGATGAGGCCTGCGCCCATGCTCTGAAACTGGCGGAAGAAAAAGGATATACTTTTGTGCATCCCTTTGACGATCTGGCCGTGGCGACAGGGCAGGGGACGATCGCCATGGAGATTGTGAAGGAGCTGCCGCTTGTGGATATTATCCTGGTGCCCATCGGAGGAGGCGGGCTGGCGACAGGCGTCTCGACGTTGGCGAAGCTTTTGAATCCCAAGATCAGGGTCATTGGCGTGGAGCCGGCGGGGGCGGCGTGTATGCAGGCATCCCTCAGAGAAAAAAAGGTGACGACGCTGCCGAGTGTCTCCACGATCGCGGACGGCACGGCGGTGAAGACGCCGGGGGAGAAGATATTTCCCTATATTCAGGAAAATCTGGACAGCATCATCACGGTGGAGGATGAAGAGCTGGTGGTTTCCTTCCTGGATATGGTGGAGAACCATAAGATGATCATTGAAAATTCGGGGCTGTTGACTGTGGCGGCGGTAAAGCATCTGGACTGCAAGGACAAGAGGGTGGTATCCATCTTGAGCGGCGGCAACATGGATGTGATCACCATGTCTTCCGTGGTGCAGCAGGGTCTGATCTTCCGCGACAGGATCTTTACGGTGTCGGTGCTCCTGCCGGATAAACCGGGCGAGCTGTGCCGGGTGGCGGGTATTATCGCGGAGGAGAGCGGCAACGTGATCAAGCTGGAGCACAACCAGTTTGTCACAACGAACCGAAACGCAGCGGTGGAGTTAAAGATCACAATGGAAGCTTTTGGAACGGATCATAAGAATAAAATTATTGATGCGTTGAAACATAATGGATATCAGCCGAAGCTGACAACGACAAATATTTAGAAAGAGGAGCGTATATGGTAAAAGCTGTGCAGGAAAAACTGAAACGGAAAAAGATGCTGAGACTGGTCTGGGATTATGTGATCATCACGGCCTTTTCTCTGACCTACGGCGTGGGCATCAGTCTGTTTTTGGATCCCAACAATCTGGCGCCGGGAGGAGTCAGCGGTATTTCGATCATGCTCAGCCGGATAACGCCTATCCCCACAGGTACGTGGATCCTGCTTATCAATGTGCCGATCCTGGCGCTGGGGCTCTGGAAATTCGGGATGAAATTTCTGGTCTCCACCATATATTGTACGGTGGTCAGCTCCGCTTTTACCAATATGCTGGCAAAATTCGCACCGCTGACAACAGACAAACTGTTGGCGGCGGCGGCGGGCGGGACGATCATGGCGATCTCCATGGGGATGATCCTGAAGGCAGGGGCGACTACCGGGGGCGTCGATATCATTGTCAAGGTACTCCGGTTGAAATACAGGCATCTGAAGACGGGCAATCTGTATTTGATCATGGATGCGATCGTTGTGGCTTTGTCGGGGATCATGTTCCGGAATCTGGAGATCGCTCTCTATGCGGCAGTGGCGATCTTTGTGAGTTCCGTGGTGATGGATACGGTGCTTTACGGTAAGGATGGGGCGAAGATGATCTATATCATCAGCGACCATCCGGAGGAGATCACGGCGAGGATCCTGGGAGACCTGGATATCGGTGTGACGGCGCTGCAGGGGGAAGGCGCTTACAGCGGGAAAGAAAAGAAGGTGTTAATGTGCGTGATGAGAAAGCCTCTGGCGCCGAAAGCGCAGCAGATCGTGAAGGAGGAGGACCCGGACGCGTTTATGATCGTTTCGGATGCCACGGAGATTTTCGGAGAGGGTTATAAGAGTTATTTCAGCGAAAGATTGTAGTATATTATTTGTATTATAAATGCAGGGATGTCTGTCAAAGCTGGATGGAATATTTGACAGAGTTGTGATATTATATTGATGGAGACAGGAGAGAACCGGACGATCAGTCCGGGATTTGTTGATTCTTTTTTTATGTCTCTGAAAACTGGATGAGAGGAAAAAAGATATGAAGTCGATCAAATCGAAAATTCAGATTAGTATGTTATCGGTAATGCTGGTTGGTTCAGTGCTGATCGGAGTGATTACAGCCCTTTTAAACGCCAGTGGAATCGATAGTATGATGGAGAAGACTCTGGGCCCGGCCACACAGATGGCTGCGGATGCGGTTCAGTGGCGGATGGACAGTTATTGGACGGCTCTGCAGGAGGCGGCGGCTTCCGATATTTTTATTGAGTGTGATCCGACCGCTCCGGAACTGGTTCCTGTCAGGGAGGATATTGCCGAGCGCAACGGCTTTCTCTATACGGGAAAAATGGATGCGGACGGTTTTTCATCCACAGGATAAAGTTATGCGGAGGAAGATTATTTTAAGCAGTGTAAAGCAACAGGGGAGCCCTATATTTCGGATATCATGAATGACGGCGAACAGTTGATCTTTTTACTGGAAGTTCCTATTATTGTTGACGGCAGCTTCGAGGGTGTAGTTTACGGCGGTATCAACGCTGACTTTTTGTCAGAAATCGTTGTGAATCTGGCAATGGGAAATGACGGCGTGGCATATGTGCTGGACAGCAGAGGCAATGTTATCGGGCATCGGGAACATTCCATAGTGGAAGAAGGCTCCAATATGATAGAAGCCGCCAAAGCGGATTCGGATCTGGAGGATGTGGCGGCGGTGAACCAGTGCATGATTCGGAGAGAGACCGGTTTTGGTACATATAATTTTTACGGGGACAATAAGCTGGTGGGATATGCTCCCATCAACGGTTATCAGGACTGGAGCATCGCTATTGAGATGAGCCAGCGGGAATTTAAATCCACATTGGACAGAAGTATTCTGTTGACTGTATTGGTGGTGATTCTGGTGGTGCTTTCCACATTTCCTGTGGCGGTAAAGGTGGGGCGGTCCATCTCAGGACCTATTCAGGCATGTGTTGCACGGTTGGAGAAACTGGCTGACGGCGATTTAAAGACCCCCACTCCCGTTGTGAAATCCCAGGATGAGACCGCCGAACTGACGAAGGCGCTGGGGAAAACGATTCACGGTCTGAGCGATGTGGTGCAGGATGTATCGTATCATCTGAGTAAAATGGGGCAGGGGGATTTCCGCGAGAGTATTACCCGTACATACCTGGGGGACTTTGTTGCTATCGAAGAATCGATCAGGGCGATTCACAGTTCTCTGAGGGAGATGCTTCTTCAGATCAGTCAATCGGCAGGGTCGGTAGCGGCCGGCGCCAGCCAGGTGTCAGACGGGGCACAGTCTCTGAGCGAGGGGGCGACAGAGCAGGCAGGAGCAGTCCATGAACTTTCCGCCACAGTCGCCAATATTGAGGACAGTGCAAGACAGACCGCGGCATCGGCAGAGGAAGCAGGCGATTTTGTAAATCAAACCAATGCACAACTGGATATCAGCGTGGATTATGTCAAAGAGATGAATGCGGCGATGGAGAAGATTTCGGATTCGGCTGCGGAGATCAGCAAAATCATGAATACGATCGAAAATATTGCGTTCCAGACCAATATCCTGTCCCTGAACGCTACGCTGGAAGCGGCCCGGGCGGGCAGCGCCGGCAGAGGGTTCAATGTGGTTTCCGACGAAGTGCGCAGCCTTGCGGCACAGTCTGACAAAGCGGCAAAGGCGACCAGGCAGCTGATAGAGAGTTCTATCGCCGCGGTTAGAGAAGGCGGTGAAGTCGTGAATAAGGTGACAGAGTCACTGGAGAAGGCGAGCGCTATTGCAGAAAATGTGACGGTTAAAATGAATACGGTGGTGGAAGCGGTGGAGAACCAGACCGCCGCCATCGCCCAGGTAACGGCAGGCATTGATCAGATTTCTTCCGTGGTGGAAAATACTTCGGCAACTTCAGAGGAAAGCGCTGCAACTTCCCAGGAACTGTCGGAACAGTCCCAGTTGATGAACGATCTGGTGGGGAGGTTCCGGCTGTAAGCGGACGGTGATATTGTCGTGATCGATCCGGTTTACAGGAGAATATGATAGAGATATACAAGAGAAAGCACATGGTTTCCGTCTCCGGGAACCATGTGCTTTTTAAATGGAAGTTACGCAAACATACCCATGATCCGCGCGACAATGATACCGCCGCCGGTGCCGATCACGTACCCCATCAGCGCCATCAGAACGCCCACCGGAACGAGAGCGCCGCTGTATGCGCCTGCAAGGATCGGGGCGGAAGCGCTTCCGCCGATATTGGCGAGGGAAGCTACGCCGCAGGTAAACATATCCAGCTTGAAAATCTTCGCCAGAATCAGAAGGATAATGCCGTGAATCGCCAGGATCATAAAACCTGCGATGATCCATGCGGGAGCATCTGTCAGTTCCAGGAAGCTTGCCCGGGACGCAAGGAGTGCCACTACCGAGTAGAGCATTACGTTGGAGAGCTCTGTTGTGCCTGCCATTTTGCCCACCGGGGTTACTGCACCTACGAGACCTGCAAGAGTGATCAGCAGCACGGTCCAGGTAGCTTTGTCAAGGAAAGGCAGAGCGCCGTTTAAGGCAGCGCCGAAATTCTGGCCGAAAGCGGAGACCATAAGGGAAAGTCCCAGCAGCAGAATGATGTTAATAAAAGTGATCTGAGAATCATTTGCCTTCACATCTTCTTCCAGACGTTTGGAAACCTCATCCAGTGTGTTGGTGTTTGCCTTTGTCCATTTGTTGAACTTCGGAGCAAGGTTGATCGCCCAGAGCAGGAACATTACCCAGATGGAGTAATCGATGGAGTCCACCACAAGAGCATATGCCATTTCTGTCTCCCCGATATCCAGAGCGGCCTGCACGGCGATCATATTGCCGGAGCCGCCCATCCAGCTTCCGCACAGAGCGCCCAGCGGTTTCCATGCTTCCGCGCCGAGAGCGCCTTTCATTACTGCAAAAGTGATGATAAAAGCGATACCGATAGAGACGGACGCAGCGAAAAAGCCGCCCAGCATCTTGGGGCCGAGCTTGATGATCTTGCGGATATCGCAGCGAAGCAGCATCAGAAAGATCATGGCAAAGAGAATGTTGTTTTTCAGCGCGGAATAGGTAGCCTTTGTGGATTCCATATCCCATACTTTTAATGTGCAGAAAATCATCGTTAGCAGATAGAGCAGAACGATGGGCGGCGCATAATCGAAAAATTTGGATTTCGTATACTTCTGCAGCCACACGAGCATTGCGGCGATAAAAATGAGCACCGCAATATAGGTAAAGCCATTGGTAATCATAGAGTTTCTCCCCCTCTTTTGTTATTTAGCACAATTTCCTTTACAAAAATCGTAACTATCTGTAAAATAATACCATAGAATGAAATTGAAATCAAATATTTTTTAGAAAAAGGAGATAGGGGACTATGAAAATTACTGAGATTCGTTCTGGCATATTGTCCGTTCCGCTGCGTGTGCCGTTTAAAACTGCCCTGCGCACGGTAAACAGCGTGGAGGATGTGATCCTGGAGATTCATACTGATACGGGAGCCGTCGGCTACGGGGAGGCGCCGCCCACCGGAGCGATCACCGGCGACACGACGGGAGCCATCGTCGGAGCGATAAGGGACCATATCGCGAAAACACTGATCGGCAGAGACGTGGATGAGTTTGAAGATCTGTGTATCGCACTGGACAAGTGCGTCGTGAAAAACAGCAGCGCCAAGGCCGCGGCGGATATGGCGCTCTGGGATCTGTACGGGCAGCTCTACAACATTCCGGTGTACAAGCTGATGGGCGGGGCGAAGAAATCCATCACCACTGATATCACGATCAGCGTGAATGAGCCCGACGAGATGGTGCGGGATGCGATAAATGCCATAGAGAGAGGCTATGACTGCCTGAAGGTGAAGGTGGGGAAGGAGCCGGAGAAGGATATTGCAAGGCTCTCTGCCATCCGCGGGGCGGTGCCGAAACAGACCTGCATCCGCATCGACGCAAACCAGGGCTGGAGCCCCAAGGAGGCGGTGCGTATTTTGAACGGTATGCAGGAGAAAGGGCTGGATATCGAGTTTGTGGAGCAGCCGGTAAAAGCCCATGATTTTGACGGAATGAAATATGTGACCGAGCGTTCCTACGTGCCGGTGCTGGCGGACGAGAGCGTTTTCTCCGCGGAGGATGCCCTGAAAATCATGCAGATGCGCGCGGCGGATCTGGTGAATATCAAGCTGATGAAATGCGGCGGGCTCTGCAATGCGCTGAAGATCGCGTCGGCGGCGGAAGTCTACGGCGTGGAGTGTATGATCGGCTGTATGCTGGAGGCGAAGATCAGCGTCAACGCGGCGGTGCATCTCGCCTGTGCGAAACAGATCATCACGAAGATCGATCTGGACGGCCCGGTGCTGTGTGCTGAGGATCCGATCCTGGGCGGTGCGGTGTTTGATGAGAAGATTATCACCGTCTCCGACGAGCCTGGTCTAGGGATCAGGGGGATCGAAGAGGGAAGACTGCGATATATTTAAGTTAAGAGGGGGGAAAAGAGTATGGGTGTATTGTCGGGGCTGAAACCGGAACCGGTTTTTCACTATTTTGAGGAGATATGCGGGATTCCGCACACCTCCCATCATGAGAAGGCGCTCAGCGACTTCTGTGTGGCATTTGCGAGAGAAAGGGGGTATGAGTGTACGCAGGATGAGATGGGTAATGTGATCATCATCGCGGAGGCGACGTCCGGGTATGAGGATGTTCCGGCTGTGATTATCCAGGGACATCTGGACATGGTCGGCGATAAGGTGGAAGGCTGTGATATCGATATGGAGAAAGAAGGACCGCGGGTTTATATCGATGGTGATTTTATCCGTGCGGACGGGACGACGCTGGGCGGGGACAATGGTATTGCCGTCGCCTATGCGTTGGCGCTGCTCGACGCAAAAGACGGCAGCATTCCCCACCCGAGAGTGGAAGTAGTGCTGACGGTCTGTGAGGAGGTAGGGCTTCTCGGGGCTTCCGCTATGGATTTCTATCCCTGCCGCGCCAGACGTATGATCAATATCGATTCCGAGGTGGAAGGTGTTCTGACTGCTGGCTGTGCCGGCGGCAGACGGGCGCGCTGCCATATTCCGGTGAGGAGAACGCCCTGCAGCGGCGTTCGCTGTAAGCTGGAGCTGACCGGGCTTTTGGGAGGACATTCGGGGATGGAGATCGACAAGGGGCGTTCCAATGCGGCTGCATTGCTGGGACGTTTCCTGATGCTGTTAAAAGAAAGTGTACCCTACAGTTTGGTTTCTCTCGCCGCCGGGGTGAAAGAGAACGTGATCCCGAAGGGCGGTTCTGCGGTGATCCTGATCGCTCCGGGCGAGGAGGATGCCCTGCGGAAAGTGATAGAGAGGTTTACGGACTGTATGGAGGCGGAGTACGGGAATGCTGATCCGGATATTCGTCTGGAGCTTACGTTGGGGAAGGCGGGAGCGTTTCCGGCACTGGATGAGGATTCCAGACTGAGAGTGCTGACGGCGCTTAATCTGATGCCGAACGGCGTGCAGGCGATGAGCATGGATCTGCCGGGGCTTGTGGAGACTTCCATCAATCTGGGAGTCGCCGAGCTTGTCGACGATGAGCTGATCCTCAGGCAGTCCATCCGCAGCTCCGTATCCTCGGCGAAGGAGATGGTCTCGAAAAAAGTGACGCTGCTCGCGGAACAGCTCGGCGGACGGGTGGATTTTCAGGGGGACTATCCGGCATGGTCTTATGCCAGAAATTCCAGGCTGCGGGATCTGTGTGTAGAAATTTTTGAGAAACAGTACGGGTATGAGCCGAAGATCGAGCTGATGCACGCGGGTCTGGAGTGCGGAATCCTTGCCGGGAAGCTGGACGGTCTCGACTGTATTTCCTTCGGACCAAACCAATATGATATCCATACCCCCAACGAGCATCTGAGCATTTCTTCGGCGGTTCGGGTGTGGGAGTATCTGAAGGCGATCCTGGCAACGAAGTAGAGAGAGCAGGATTTCATGCCCTAAAATAAGCCTTTCGTTCCTTTTATGCGAAGAGGAGGGATTTTCCTGTCGATATAATTACAAAAGAAAATCGAAAGGAGACGGATATGGCAGTAGGAGGAATCAAAGAGGGGTATTTCATGGGCGAATCTTATCAGGAGCGCCTGGGAAAGATCACGGATAAAAATGCGGCGACAGCTTTCCGGACGGCTTACGCGAAAAAGATGGAGGGAAGTACAGACGCCATTTCCAATATCAGTCATGCATACAGCACGGGGAAAGCGGGAGCTGTCGATTTCGAGGATGCGTTTCCGATGTACGATGTTGTGACGCATGTGGGGAACGCTGATATCTCCAAAGGGAACTGGCAGAGAAACGATTTTCCGTTCTGGAAATATTTTGAGAAAGGCACAAGTGCGGATGCCCTGAACGACTGGCAGCCGTCGGGGGCAAACCCGCCTCAGACCCGCGCGGATCTGCAGAGAAATTACAGCAGCATCGGTCCTGGCAGAATGGCGATCCTTGTGCCGGAGAGTCTGCAGGAAAAGATGGATGCCGACCCCGCTTTCGCGAGAAAGATCATGGAGAAAGTGCAAGCCTGGAAGGCGGACTACGATCTCTGGGACAATACGGTGGCGGCGGGCTACGGTATGAATGTGGCGGAGCATCAGATGAGTAAAAGCTATGTGTTTGATCTGGACGAGGAGGGAAACGTGCGAAACTGTACTGTCACAAGCAGCGGCGGGATCACCGGCCCCACGGAGGAGGAGAGACGGCAGTTTGAGGCAGAGCAGGAGGCGAAGCGGAAACGGCGCGTCAAATATATCCGGATCATGGAGGAGAGTGCCGAGAGGCGCAGGATGCAGGAGAAAGAGTATCTGGAGTTTTATCAAAGCAGGGCGGCGGAATATGAGTTTATGAAATAAAAGTGCGGATATCCGGGGAAGAAAAGGCTGTTCTGCAAAAGGGCAGCCTTTTTTTGGTACGTTCGGAACGCTTTACAAAAGGTCATAAATCATGTAGAATGTGAATAGTAAATAGTAGATGCATTTTGGTGGAGATCAATATAGAGAAAGTGATGCTATGGAATATAAAAGAATTGACGAAAATACAATACGCTGTATTGTGACGGAAGAAGATATGGAAAGTTTCGGGCTGAATCTGGACGAGTTTTTGAGCCATTCCGGCAGATCGGATGAGTTTTTACAGTACATAGTCTCGGAAGCCAGGGATGAACTGGGGTATCAGAATGATAAAGGCATCGTTTCGATGCGGCTGGAAGTGTTGAGTGACCGGCGTATCTGTGTGACTTTTGGCAGCGGCGATGAAAAACAGGTGCGGGAGCAGGTTCTGAAATATCTGAAGGAACTGGCGGAGAGCCGGATCGCGCAGGAGATCGAGAGGATGTTGGGGGGCAGGAGTGAACAGACGCAGGCTCCTGCGGCGGAGGAGAAGCAGAAAAATCCGAAGACAGAGAAAGAGGAGATCAGGGAACCCTATCGGATGTACTGTTTTGCATCTCTCCGGGATGTGATGTCCTATTGTCACACGATCGGTTTGAAGATGCCGATCAAAAGCCATCTGTATAAAGAAAAGGAAAATTATTATCTGATCGTGGACAGATATCGGATTTCCGATTACCATTTCAATCTGCTCACGGCAGTGGCATTCGACTATGCGAAAGTGATAGTGGAAGCGGAGAATATCTATGCTCATCTGCGGGAACACGGCGAACTTTTGATTGGAGAGAGAGCGGTAGGAACACTGAGGAAAATTTAGAACGGACAGGAGAATCCATTTTCGCATTTTCCTGATAAAAAGGGCGAAACAGCAATTCTGGCTTTTCGCCTTTTTGTACGAAATGGGAGTTTACGATGAAAAAACACAGAGAGGAACTGCAGTGTCTGCGGGCGACAAAGATGATTCCGGCTTTTATAGACGGAGAACTTTCCTACAGGGAACTGGAACAGTTTATGGAGCATATGGATGAGTGCGACAGCTGCAAGGAGGAGCTCTCCATACAGTTTTTGGTGGAAGTTGGATTAAACAGTCTGGAGGCAGGAAATACTTTTGATCTGCAGGAAGAGTTAAATATAGCGCTGGAAGAGGCGGAGAGAAAGGTGCGAATCTACCACTTTCTGCGCCGGAGTCTTTTTGTTCTGGAATGCATAGGAATAGCGGCAGCTCTGATTTTAGCGCTGTTGGTAGTATTGAATTTGGCGGGGTAATCTGCGGGAGGAGTGTCATGGCGAAAAAACTGGTTTTGATAGATGGGCATAGTATTTTGAACAGAGCTTTTTATGGACTTCCGGATCTGACCAATGCGGCGGGGCAGCATACGGGGGGCGTATACGGTTTCCTGACGATTCTGTTCAAAGTGCTGGGAGAGGAAAATGCGGATTATCTGGCAGTAGCTTTTGATGTGCACGCGCCTACCTTCCGGCATGAGATCTATGCGGATTATAAGGGGACAAGAAAGCCCATGCCGGAGGAACTGCGGGAACAGGTGCCCCTGGTCAAACAGGTGCTGAGTGCGATGGGTGTTCTGATCATAGAGAAACCGGGGCTGGAGGCGGATGATATTCTGGGAACACTGGCAAAACGGGCGGAGAGGGACGGGATGGAAGTTTCTCTGATCTCCGGGGACAGAGATCTCCTGCAGATCGCCAGCGAGCATATTAAAATCCGCATTCCGAAGACGAAGGGCGGACGGACGGAAGTGGAGGATTATTATGCGAAGGAAGTGGAAGCGGTCTATCAGGTAACGCCGTCACAGTTTATCGAGCTGAAGGCGTTGATGGGAGATGCGTCGGACAATATTCCGGGTGTGCCAAAAGTGGGAGAAAAAACGGCCAGAGATCTGATGGTTACTTACGGATCTCTGGAAAATATATACGCAAATCTGGAGAATATTTCAAAGAAGAGCATCCGGGAATCGCTTGCGGCAAATCGGGATCTGGCCGATCTGAGTCTGAGACTGGCCACGATCAACACGGAGGGTGAATTTCCGTTTTCCTATGAAGATGCGCTGATCGGAGACTTCTACACCGACGAAGCGTATGAACTGTTCCAGAAGCTTGCGTTCAAAAATCTGTTGGAGAGATTTGACAGGGAAAAGGGGAATACGGAGATCGTCTGTCGGGAGTTTAGACAGGAAAAGGAGCTGGAGGGGCTTTTGAGGAAAGCGGAAAATCAAAGACAGCTTTCGGTTTTGTTTTATCCGGCAGAGAGACAGGCCTGTCAGGAAAATGAGCAGCTCAGTCTCTTTGCGGCGAAACAGGAACAGGAGGAGCCGTTGCTCTGTGCAGCTCTCGCTGTGCCCGGGGAGGCGGTTGGATTCCTCTCTTTTTCGGAGGAGGATGGAAAGAGACGGAGCGGGATACGTTCAGCGGATCTGTGGGAGAAACTTCGTGGTCTGTGTAAAAAGGGAGTCTGTCTCACGGGATTTCAGATAAAAGATTATTATTCCCGCCTGGGGGATGCGGTGGAGACAGAATGTCTTTTTGACGTGCTGATCGCGTCATATCTGCTGAATCCGCTGAAGAGTGATTACCAGGTGGAGGACATTGCCCAGGAGCACTTAGGCGTCGGGATTTCGTCATATAGCCAGCTTTTCGGGAAAAAAAGCACCGCGGATGCGATGAGAGAACAGCGGGACGACTTTGTGCAGTATCTTTGCAGATGTGCAGATGTTCTTATGCGGAGCAAATCGGTTTTGGAAGAAAAATTGAAAAAGACGGAGCAGTTTGAGCTGTTTCGCGAGATAGAGATGCCTCTGTCCAAAGTGTTGTTTCACATGGAGCAGGAAGGAGTTCTGGTAAAGCCCCAGGAGTTAAAAGAGTATGGGGATGCGCTTGTCGGCAGGATCGCGGAGCTGGAAAAATCCGTCTGGGAGAAGGCGGGGACCGAGTTCAATATCAACTCTCCGAAGCAGCTGGGGGAGGTTCTCTTTGGGACGATGAAGCTTCCCGGCGGGAAGAAGACGAAGACCGGCTATTCCACAGCGGCGGATGTGCTGGAGAAGCTGGCGCCGGAGCACCCGATCGTAGACGAGATCCTGGAGTACCGGACACTCACAAAGTTGAAATCCACCTACGCGGACGGACTGGCGGCCTACATCGGAGAGGATGACAGGATCCACACCACATTCAACCAGACGATCACCGCCACCGGGAGGATCAGCTCCACGGAGCCGAACCTGCAGAATATTCCGATGCGGATGGAGCTGGGGCGTCGGATCCGGAAAGTTTTTGTGCCGAAGGACGGGTTTGTGTTGATGGATGCGGATTACTCCCAGATCGAGCTTCGGGTGCTGGCCTCCATGTCGGGGGATGAGCAGCTGATCGAGGCGTACCGGCAGGAGGCGGATATCCACAGGATCACGGCGTCCAAAGTATTCCATGTCCCGCAGGATGAAGTGACGCCGCTGCAGAGGCGGAACGCGAAGGCCGTGAATTTCGGTATCGTCTACGGCATCAGCTCCTTCGGGTTAAGCCAGGATTTGAGCATCTCCAAAAAGGAAGCGGCAGAGTACATCGAAAAATATTTTGAGACCTACCCGGGGATCAAAGCGTTTTTGGATGACTGCGTGCGGAATGCGAGAGAAAGGGGATATTCCGTCACAATGTCAGGACGGCGGCGCCCTGTGCCGGAACTCTCCTCCAACAATTTCATGCAGCGCTCTTTCGGGGAGCGTGTGGCGATGAACGCGCCGATCCAGGGGACGGCGGCGGATATCATCAAGATCGCCATGATACGGGTGGACGAGCGACTGAGGAAAGAGGGATTTCGTTCCAGACTGATCCTGCAGGTACACGATGAACTGCTGGTGGAGACCGCGGCGGAGGAAGTGGAGCAGGTGCGGGAGATTCTGGGCACGGAGATGCGGCAGGCGGCGAAGCTGGCGGTGGAGCTGGAGATCGATCTGAGCACCGGAGATAACTGGTACGACGCGCACTGAAGTGGAGGAAATGTGATGTGGTTCTGGTGGTTTATGTTTGTCTGTGATATGCTGGTGCCTGCGACTTTTATCATCTGCGGTCGGGTTATGTGGAGACAGACACCCCAAAAGATCAACAGGCGTGTGGGATATCATTCCAATCGTTCCATGAAAAATTTGGAGACCTGGAAATTTGCGAATGAACATTGCGGACGGCTTTGGTGGAGGATCGGCTGGGTGATGCTGCCGCTGTCTGTTTTGGTGCATATTCCGTTTATACACGCTTCCGCAGATACGATCGGGACTGTGGGAGGGATACTGTGTGCAGTACAGTCGCTGTTTTTGATCATTTCCGCCATCCCGACGGAGGCAGCGCTGAGAAGGACGTTTACGGAGGACGGAGAATACAGAGAACAGGTATAATTTTGCCTTTGTCTCCCTGCTGTCCGTGCGGAAAAAGAAGGAGAGGAAAGAAGCGGCGGGGAGATTTGGAGCGGGTATGAAAAGAGCGGAGATAAAAACAAACGCCATCCGGCTTTTGGAACAGAAAAAGATACCATTTACGGTCCACAACTATGTGGATTCGGGGGTGATCAGCGGTATGGAGGTGGCACAGGTGCTGGGAGAGGATCCGGAGATGGTCTTCAAGACGCTTGTGACAGTCGGAAAGTCCGGGGAGCACTATGTGTTTGTGGTGCCGGTGAACAGGGAGCTGGATTTGAAAAAGGCGGCACATGCGGCTGGGGAGAAGAGTATCAGCATGATAAAATCGAAGGAACTGCTGGATCTTACCGGTTATATTCACGGCGGCTGTTCCCCTGTCGGGATGAAAAAGTTTTTTAAAACTTTTATGGATAAAAGTGCGGAAAGTCATCGGACGATCATGGTCAGCGGCGGAAAGATCGGGTATCAGATCGAGATTGCGCCGGAGGAGCTGTCAAAGGTGATTCGTTTTACACTGGAGGATATCGTATGAGGACGATCGGCATCACCGGCGGGGTGGGCAGTGGAAAAACGGAATTATTGTCTTACATCGGGGAACATTATCCCTGCGAGATCGTCCGGGCGGATGACCTGGCGAAGGAATTGCAGGAGCCGGGAGGACCCTGTTATGCGCCTTTGATCGAACTGATGGGGAAGGATATTGTGGGAGGAGACGGGCGCATCCGTAAGGCGGTTATGGCGGATAAAATTTTTAAAGACCGTGATCTTTTGGCGAAAGTAAACGGGCTTATTCATCCGGCAGTCACGGCGGAGATTGTGCGCCGTATGGAACTTGCGAAAAAAAAGGGGGAAATTTCTCTGTTTTTTGTGGAAGCGGCATTGCTAATTGAGAACGGATTCGATAAAATATGTGATGAGATGTGGTATATTTATGCGAGGGAGAGCGTACGGCGGGAGCGCCTTGGGTGTTCGAGGGGTTACAGCGAGGAGAAGATTACCGCTATTATGGGAAAACAGCTTCCGGAAAGTGTGTTTCGGGAGAGCTGTCCGGTGGTGATCGACAACAGTGGCTCCCTCCCGGAGAGCATCAGACAGATCGATCAGGTATTGGAGGCTTATCAGTGGCAAAAGTAAAGAAGATATCGGGGAAAACAGTCTTTGGGCTGGATATAGGCACCAGAAGCATCGTGGGAACGGTGGGCTATAAAAAGGGCGATGAGTTCTACTGTCTCGCCCAGCGGATCAGAGAGCATGAGACCAGATCCATGCTGGATGGGCAGATCCATGATATCGGTCTGGTGGGGGAAACCATTACCGAAGTCAGGGAGGAACTGGAAAAAGCTGTCGGCATAGAGTTAAGCGAGGTCTGCATTGCGGCCGCGGGGCGCGTGCTGCGGACGGTGACGGTACATAGTATGCTGGAGTTCGGCGAGAGCAGGGAAGTCACCGTGGAGGATATCTACAATCTGCGCTCCATGGCGATCGAAAAAGCCTATGAGGAATTTACATCGGAGGAGGACACTGCCATGTCCTTTTACTGCGTGGGAAATTCCGTTATCCGTTACTATATGAATAAATACCCGATCGGTAACCCGGAGGGGCATAAGGCGTTCAGTATCGGCGCCGATCTGATCGCCACTTTTCTGCCCGAGGATGTGATAGACGGACTGTATAAGGCGGTGGAGATCGCGGGACTTCGGGTGGCAAGCCTGACGCTGGAGCCGATCGCGGCGATCCAGGTCGCGATCCCGAAAAATTACCGGATGCTGAATCTGGCGCTTGTGGATGTGGGAGCAGGGACGTCCGATATCTGTATCACGGAGGACGGCAGCATCGTCGCCTACGGCATGATTCCGCTGGCCGGGGACTCCCTGACAGAGATTATTGCAAAGGAATGTCTGGTGGATTTTGCCGGGGCGGAAGCGATCAAGAGACAGCTCAGCGAGGGGGATGAGGTGACCTATCAGGACATTATCGGACTGCCTCAGACGATGAAGAGTGCCGATCTGTTAAAAGTGCTGGATCCGGCGATCACAAGACTGGCGGAGGAAGCGGCTGATAAAATATTGGAATTGAACGGGGAAAAACCTGTCAGCGCGGTCTTTGTGGTGGGCGGCGGAGGAAAGATCCCCGGTTATACGGATAAGCTGGCGGAGAAGATCGGGATTCAGCATCAGCGATCCGCTCTTCGCGGTGCGGAGGTGATGGGAAATATCATTTTTTCGGAGGACGTCAAAAAGGACTCCACACTGGTAACGCCTCTGGGCATCTGTCTGAATTATTATGAACAGAACAACAATTTTATCGTTGTGACTTTCAATGAAAAACGGATCAAACTGTACGACAACGATAAACTTTCCGTGGTGGACGCAGCGATGCAGGCGGATTTTTCCAATGAGCTGCTGTTTCCGCGCCGGGGGAAAGAACTGCGTTTTACGGTTAATCGGAAAGCGCGGAGCGTAAAAGGCCAGCTGGGAGAGGCGGCCGTTATCAAAATCGGAGGACGGGAAGCCAATATCTATGCGCCGATCCATGAGAATGATGTGATCCGGGTGAAAGAGTCTACGGAGGGGGCACCGGGCAGTATGACGATCAGTTCTCTGCCGGAGTTTCGGGATATCATCTCCGTCCAGGTTCAGGAGAAGCGGATCGATGTGACAAAGTATGCCCGTGTGAATGGAATTTATCAGCTTCCATCCTATAAGATCCAGCAGGGGGACGATATCGAAGTGCTGGATTACTGTACGGTGGCGCAGCTGTTGGAGTTTATGGATATTCTGCTGCCGGAGGATAAAGTGATTCTGGTGAATCATAAGCTGGCGGACCGGGAGACGAAAGTCTATGAAAATTATCTGGTGAGTTTTGTGGACAGGGCTGAGCTGGAGGCGTCGGAAGCGGAGAAGCTGCGGGCCAGAGAGGAGGCAAAGCATCATCAGGATATTTTGGAGAAGGCCGGTGTTTCAGAGGAATATGATATCGACGAGACAGAAGAAGATGCGGAGGACTGGGAAGAGGAGGCCATAACGACGACAGAGCCCGAAAAAAAGGCAATTTCCATACCAATGACTGTGATGGTCAATGGCTATCCGGTGGTATTGACAGGCAAGGCGGATTATGTATTTGTGGATATTTTTAATTTTATTGATTTTGATTTATCCACTGCAAAGGGAAATCTTATTACAATGGTCAACGGTGTGTCGGCAGGACATCTGCAGCCGTTAAAGGACGGTGACGTAATAGATATACACTGGGAGTAGTAAATGACAGAAATTAGACGGCGTGAGGAATACGAATGAGAATGTGCAGTATTGCCAGCGGAAGCAGCGGCAATTGTATTTATGCGGGATCCGAGACTACCCATCTTCTGATCGATACGGGTATCAGCGGAAAAAGAATGGAGAAGGGGCTTGCGGAACTGAATTTGTCCATGCGGGATATCGACGGGATCTTTATTACCCATGAACATGCGGACCATATTCAGGGGCTGGGAGTGATTTCCAGGAAATATCAGATTCCGATCTATTGTACGGAGGGAACCAGAAGAGGTATTTTGGCGGATGGCCGCATCGGCGATGTGGATGAAGAGTTGTTTCGGGTGGTCTTATCCGACAGGAAATATTCGGTGAAAGACATGGTTGTTACACCGATACGGATCAGTCACGACGCGGCGGAGCCGGTGGCGTATAAGATCAGTCATGGGAAGCAGAAAGGCGCCGTGGTGACAGACCTCGGCGTTTATAATGACTATATCGTGGAGAATCTGAAGGAGATGGATATCTTGTTTCTGGAGGCAAACCATGACGTCAATATGTTGGAGGTCGGACCGTACCCTTATCCGCTGAAGCGCCGGATTATGGGGGAGAGGGGGCATCTCTCCAACGAGGCGTCGGGAAAACTGTTGTGCCGGATATTGCACGACAACCTGAAAGCGATCGTGCTCTCTCATCTGAGCAAGGAGAACAATCTGCCGGAGCTCGCCTACGAGACGGTCCGCGCGGAGGTGACGATGTCGGAACTTCCCTATAAAGGAGGGGATTTTCCGCTGTATGTGGCGAAGCGGAGCGAGGTTTCCGAGGTGATTTGCATATAATGGGACGCGCGGGAAGACAGCACAGTTGTGAGGAATGAGATGAGTATCAGAAAAGCTGTGGCGATTTGTATGTGCTGGAAGGGGCGATTCAAAATACAGAATTTAATAGCCTTTCGGAGGAGAAGAAAAAGAATTAAAGAAAACCTTTTTAAAAGTATTGAAAAAAGAAATTATGAACAATTAAGAAAGCAAATCAGGAGGAATAAAATGAAAAAGACAATTATCACAGTAGTGGGAAAAGACACTGTGGGTATTATCGCAAAAGTGTGTACCTATCTGGCGGAGAACGGAATCAATATTCTGGATATTTCCCAGACCATCGTGCAGGGATATTTCAATATGATGATGATAGTGGATACCGCCGGGGCTGCCAAAAAATCGGCGGAGATTTCGGAGGAATTGCGAATTCTCGGGGAGGAGATCGGTGTGATCATCAAGTGCCAGAAAGAAGAGATTTTTGATATGATGCACAGGATTTAATAAACGATAGTTCTTTTCGGCGTTTTTTCACAACCGGCGCTTACGGATAACAGAATACAGGAGGAGATCACAGATATGGTTAACTACATACGAAATCTGAAAATCAGACTGAAACTTTACGTTCTTATAGGAGTCGCACTGCTTGGCTTACTGATTATCGGCGGGATGTCATTTATTCTTATGGGCCGTATGAACAGTATGGCAAGCGATATATCGACAAGCTGGCTTCCAAGCATCAATGTAGCAAGGGATATGAGCGCTACGATTTCCAATATCCGTCTCAATGAACTGGGGTATCTTACCGCAATTTCCGAAGAGGTGAAGGAATCCAGCCTTCAGTACCTTCAAAGCGAAAAGGAAGATATGAATACCCTTCTGGCTGAATATGGGGAAATGATTGATGAAGAAGAACTGGAGTTTTATAATAATGCCATGAACATCTGGAAGCAGTACGATCAGGCGAATGAAGAGATGATGGCATTGGCCGGACAGGGCAGCACGGAGGAGGCACGCGCTATTCTGGAAGGCGAATGCGTAGATCTTTACAATTCATTAAACAGTGCATTTAATGATATTATTGTCTATAATACGGAAGGCAGTGAAGATGCCACAGAGGAAAGTTTTTTCCTTTATAGAATTGCCACCGTCATTATGCTGGCAGTTATCATCGCCGCGATCCTTTTGGGAGTCTATTTCTCGTTTGTAGTAGTGCGTCTGATTAAGACGCCTGTTTCCGAAATCGCGGATGCCGCCATAAAAATGGCGGAAGGTGATCTGGATGTAAAAATTTCCTATACGTCTGAGGATGAGTTGGGCGTGCTCGCCGTGCAGGTAGGCAGGCTGATCCATAAACTTCAGGTGATTATCGACGATGAGAATAAATTCCTGGCCAGGATGGCAGAGGGTGATTTTACGGTGGATTCTGTTTGTGAAGAAGAATATACCGGCGCCTTTGCGCCGCTTTTGGTATCTTTCCGGGGCATTGCGGAAAAACTCAATGATACGATGCAGCAGATCAGCCAGAGTTCCGCCCAGGTTGCAGGCGGAGCGGAGCAGTTATCTGAGGGCGCTCAGGATCTGGCTCAGGGAGCGACGCAGCAGGCAAGTTCTGTGCAGGAACTCGCCGCAACCATGGATATGATCTCCGACAAAGTAAAGCAGACCGCAGCCAATGCACGGCAGGCCAATGAGGCGGCGGGCCATATCAGTACGGAAATGGATGAGAGCAACAAAAAAATGCAGCAGATGATACAGGCGATGAATGACATCAGTACCGGTTCCAAAGAGATCGGCAAGATTATTAAGACGATGGAAGACATTGTTTCCCAGACCAATATCCTTGCGCTTAACGCCGCTGTAGAAGCTGCCCGTGCAGGCACTGCCGGAAAGGGATTTGCCATAGTGGCTGAGGAAGTCCGCAATCTGGCGAATAAAAGTGCAGAGGCTTCCAAAAACATTTCGATTCTGATTGCAAATTCTCTGAAGGTAGTGGAAAACGGGACGAAGATCGTTGACGATACGGCGCAGTCTCTGCAGCAGGCATTGAATGGCGTAAACGAAATGGCGGATGTTATCGGACAGATCTCGGATGCCAGCAACGATCAGGCAGAATCCATCTCCCAGATCATGACAGGGATCGATCAGATTTCAAGTGTAGTGCAGACAAACTCAGCGACCGCGGAGGAAAGCGCGGCCGCAAGCGAGGAGTTGTCCAGCCAGTCACAGCTTATGAGGGGACTGGTAGAAAGGTTTAAGTTGAAATAAAGGATAAGACAGGAAAAGGGCTTTGGTATATAATCATTTCAACAAAAATTTTCCGAGGAGAGAATGATGATCAATTTTTTTGAAGTAGCAGAGACCAATGAGATGATAGATAAAGAGAATCTGGACGTCCGCACGATCACGCTGGGCATCAGCCTGTTGGACTGTATCGACGCGGACCTGGAGAAGTGTAAGGAAAAGATTTACCGGAAGATCAGGGAGAAGGCGGGGAATCTGGTGCAGACGGGCGAGGAGATCTCCCGGGAGTTTGGCATTCCCATCGTCAATAAAAGAATTTCCCTCACTCCCATAGCGTTGGTGGGCGGGTCCTGCTGTAAGACGCCTGCGGATTTTGTTTCCATTGCAAAGGTGTTGGATCAGGTTGCGCACGAGGTGGGCGTCAACTTTATCGGCGGTTATTCCGCGCTGGTGGCAAAGGGGATGACAAAGGCGGACAGGTTATTGATGGAATCCATACCCGAGGCGCTCGCCTGTACGGAGCGGGTGTGCAGCAGCATCAATCTGGGCTCCACCCGCACCGGGATCAATATGGATGCGGTGCGTATGATGGGAGGTATCATCAAAAGGACGGCGGAACTGACAAGAGAGAGGGATTCCATGGGCTGTACGAAGCTGGTGGTGTTCTGCAATGCACCCGATGACAATCCCTTTATGGCGGGGGCTTTCCACGGCGTGACGGAGGCGGATGAGATCATCAATGTGGGCGTAAGCGGCCCCGGCGTTGTGAAGACCGCACTGGAAAAAGTCCGGGGCGAGAGTTTTGAGGTGCTCTGCGAGACGATCAAAAAGACTGCGTTCAAGGTGACGAGAGTGGGACAGCTTGTGGCAAAGGAGGCATCCAGGCGGATGCAGGTGCCCTTTGGCATTGTGGATCTGTCGCTTGCGCCGACGCCTGCCATCGGGGATTCCGTGGCGGATATTCTCTGTGAGATCGGGCTGGAGAGAGCGGGAGCGCCGGGAACCACAGCGGCTCTCGCGCTGTTAAATGATCAGGTGAAAAAGGGCGGCGTCATGGCGTCCTCCTATGTGGGCGGGCTTTCTGGCGCGTTTATACCGGTCAGCGAGGATCAGGGGATGATCGATGCGGTACAGGCAGGAGCGCTCACGCTGGAAAAATTGGAGGCGATGACCTGTGTGTGCTCGGTGGGGCTTGATATGATAGCGATCCCCGGCGACACGAGGGAGACGACGATCGCAGGGATCATCGCGGATGAGATGGCGATCGGCATGGTGAACCAGAAGACCACAGCAGTCAGGATCATACCGGTGATCGGGAAAGGCGTGGGGGAGAGCGTGGAATTTGGCGGCCTTCTTGGGCATGCGCCGATCATGTCGGTCAATTCCTTCGGATGCGAGGCGTTTGTGAACAGAGGCGGCAGAATTCCTGCGCCGATCCACAGCTTTAAAAACTAAACTGCTGTTTGTGAGAAATTCTTCCTCTTTTCTTTTAGGAGATTGACAGGAAGAATTTTTTATGTTATTTTTAAATCGTAAGTAGTAAGTAATAAGTGATAAGTGACAAAAGGCTGGAATACAGCAGAAAGGGAAGAGTATGAAAAAAGAATATACATTATCACAACAGTTTGCTCTGATCAGTCTGGACGGTCTCTCCTGCAACCATCGTTCGGCGGCAAAATATGCGGCATTGCGGGGAATTGCGGCGGCAAAACTTTTGGAAGAGATTCTGCTTGGGAGGGAGGATATGCCTGCTGTGCAGGAGTTTCAGACAGAGTTGGAGGCGAGCATTGCAGCGATAAAAAACAGGAAAAAGAAGGAGATGGATGCGGTGGAAAGGGAGACGGCAGATCTGCTGCTGGCCGATGGCGGAATAGAGATCGTGCCGGATCTGCTGGGGTGTGATATGAACTATTACACGGCAGGCATTTCAATGAAGTCATACCGCAGCGACAGAGAGGTATATCTGTCCATAGTGGAGAGTGTGCGCGCCGAAATTTTGGAGGAAGGGCCGATTACAATGGAGTGCGCCTGCCTTTTGTGGCTGATCAGGGAGAGCGGGTGTATCCATGATATCTGTTCCGTGAAAGAGCAGGAGAAGATTCAGGTGAGAATGACGGCTCTGTGCGGTGAGGAAGAATTGACGGATGCGGATTATATCGGTATGATATGGAGACAGGAGTTTCACAGGAGCGGAGAACATATGATAAAATCCTTTCTGAAAGGGAAGCGGGAATTGTTTAAAAACCCCTATCTGGAAGGCGTCAATCTATTGTTTCCCTTTTTGGACAGACGGCAGGCGATCTTTGTGGACTTTGTGATATTTGGAACAACGGTGAAGGACAGACGGTGGGCGATGATGGAATTTCTCTCGGAGAGGGGACATTTTGTGGAAGAGACAAAAAACGGAAGCGAGACACTTTTGCGGATAGATAATGCATACTATCGCGTGTGGCCTAAAACTGTGCGCAGCTATAAGATTCCGATACAGGGAGCGAGCCTGTTGCCGGTTTATTGGTAGAAAGAGAAGGAAATCATGTCGAGACAAAGAACAATGGAGAAAATCCTTGCCTCCGAGTATGTGACGATCGGCGAGCTGGCGAGACTGACAGGCTGCAGATACAGTACACTGAAGTTCTATACGGAGGAGGGGATGCTGCCCTATGAGCAGGCTGAGGAGAATCTGACGAGAAGATACAGACAGGAGGAAAGTGTGGAGCGGGTGGCTTGGATCCGCGAAAAACGGGAGGAGGGAAGGACAGTGCCGGAGATTAAAAAACTACTCACAGAATAACGATATTCTGAGCATATTCGCTTCCGGGAACCGTGCCGGGCAGTGCGGCACGGTACAACTCGGAAGCTTTTATTGTCTGTTCAAGCTGGACGAGGGCAGACGGAGACAGGGTTTTTGGCGCATCCGCCAGTTTGGAGACAAGAGGGATGGAGGAGTGTTTTTTGATCTCGGAGAGCAGGGGTTCTGCCTGCCTGCGAAAGCCCAGGATCCTGGCATAGAGGGCGAAGCCCTGTTCCCTCTCGGCGGCCACGGTGTCCTTTGTCAGGTGCAGCAGGATATGCAGGAGGCAGCGATGTATTCTGGCGGAGGTCAGGTTCTTTGCCTTCAGGGCGGCGCTTAGTTCTTCGATGGAAGAACACCGCCGGAAGATGCCGGAAAGTCTCTCGGAAAGCTCAGGCGTTACATCCTGATATCGGGAGAGGGTTTTGGCGTCGGTATACTGCAGAGTATAGTACAGCGGCAAAAAGAGGGCGTCAAAGGTCAGGTATTGTCTCTGCCGCAGCGCTTCCAGATAGAGAGGCTGACAGGCTTGCGGGACATAATTGTGCAACAGACCTTCCATTTTATCAGTACCGGGGGAGGAGGAGAAGGCTTTTCTCAGCCCGGAAGCAGAGGCATATTCTGCATCCGGACTTACCGCTTCGTGGTAACCTGCTCCGAGACGCTTTACGGTGACAGGGACGATGGAAGAGCGCAGCTTATAAAGCGCTTTGCAGTATTCTGTGCCGAGGATATTGTTGGGACTCTCGAGGAGAGAGAGAAGATCCGTAATATCGCCCTCAGATGCATATTTTTCGGAATCATCCGGACAGAGAGATAACGCTTCATATCTGGCTCTCGGAAAACTCATGCCCGCCTTCAGAAACTGCCGCAGGAGACGCCGGTAGGTTTCCGGCTCTTGCGAGAGGAACTTCCCGGCAGACCGAAAGGCATAAACATCCCCGCTTTCACTGCCGAAGCCCAGATGGGTGACGCACCCCAGACGATTAAGCAGAGAGACAGCGCCCTCCGCAAAATATTCCGCGCTCCCGGTGGAGACAGAGAGGGGCAGTTCCAGTACAAGGTCCGCGCCGGATAAAAGGGCTGCCTTTGTCCGCAGGAATTTGGAAAAGAAGGCGGGTTCTCCGCGCTGTACGTAGTCTCCGCTCATCACCACAACACAGAATTTTGCCCCGTACTCTGAGCGCAGCTGCCGTATCAGATATTCATGTCCCGTATGAAGCGGATTGAATTCCGCTATAACGCCTGCTGTCTTCATAAAACTGCCGTACCTCCACATGCAGGACACCCACCGTGCGCCTACGCTTCCTGTGCCCTCTGAAAGGCATTTTATCATGAAAAAGTGTTTTTATTCAACTGTATACTGTATGATCTGTTCTACTGTCTGCTCGGAATGTCTTTTAAGGATGGAAGGATCGTCTGTGTACTCTCCGGTCCGAAAATCGTAGATGAGGATCTGGCGGGGCTTTTCCAGGGAGATCCATATTTCAAAATCTCTGCTCTCAAATTCGCCGTCTGTGATGAGCTGGTCGTTGAAGGTCCAGAAGGATGCATCTTCACCGACGATGGAATCGACGGAAAATCTGATGCCTTCCACTCCGTCTACAAATTCGATCCCGCCATTATACCATAATGGATCTTTATCCCGGCTCAGCTCAGGATAGTGTTCATATATTTCATTTTCCAGCTCATCCAGCAGGTCATAATGGTGATGCTTCCAGTTAAATATTTCCTGTCGGTCGTAATCCGGGCAGGCGAAATAGGCTTTCTTGCCTTTCATATCCGGAACGGATATCTTGAACTCCCTTTTTTCTGACTGAAAGGGCAGTATTTCCGCTCCGTATACGAGAATGTTTACCTCGTTTTCGTTCTCCTCATCCGGTTTCCACACCACGCGGCTGACACGGCAGGAGGCAAGATCGACAGTGCCGTTTATTTCAAGGCAGGATGTCTCCTCGTTGTAGGAGAGCTCTGAGCGTAACTTATGGGTGGATAAGGGCTCGCCAACCAAAAAGATTTTCATGAAGAATGAGAAAATAAGAAAAAACAGCAGTCCGGTGACCGTTGTGACGGCGATCTTCAGCATTTTAGTGCACCGCCGTACTTTCTTAAAGCCGTCGAGCGCGATCTCCTCCTTTGTTTCTGTATCCGCAGGAAGTTCCTCCTTCATTTCCAGGTAAGCCTGATGGCAATTCCCGCATTCCTCCAGATGCTCTCTGACTGTCTCTGATCCCGTTTCGCTCAAAATACCGTCGTTTCGCTCTTTCCTAAGATGGCGCCGATCTCGCGGAAGGAGAGTTCTCCTGTGATCCGGTACAGAACAACTTCCCGCTCCGCTTCCGGCAGACGGTGGACCGCCCTGTACAGCTCGATCCTGTTTTCCTGCTCCAGCGCGTTTGCCTCTCCCTCCGGGGCGGAAACGTCGAGAAGACAGTCTGTCAGCTCCACGGTCTCCACACGCTTCTTTTTGCGGAGTTCCTGATACAGCACATGCTTTGCTATCTGGCAGAGCCATGTGGAGAGCTTACAGGAGCCGTCGTAGCGGGAGATAGAGCTCACTGCCCGCAAAAATGTCTCCTGCATGAGTTCCTCGGACCAATCGGGATCATGCGTATGGGAGTACAGAAAGCGGTAGACCAGGCTCGCATACTCCTGATAGACAGAATCCATATCTGCATTTTGAGAGTTATCCCGCACTTTTTCACCTCCTTCGCGCTTTCCGTTTCGGTTGACAAGGGATTTTTGGCTGCTTACCTCTTATATCGCAACATAAGGGGATTTGTTACAATAAAAAATGAATTTTATTGAAAAAATCCTGATTTCGTGGTAAGCTAAGCGCGGTAAATATGTGATACAGCTTTTCGGGAACGCGGAGAGTTATAAAATACAGGAGACATCATGGGAAAGATACGAGACAGTCAGAAAAAGTTAGCAGTCATCAACGATTTATCCGGTTTCGGCAGATGTTCCATCGCCGTGGAACTGCCGATCATTTCTGCCATGAAAATACAGTGCTGCTTTGTACCGACGGCAGTTTTTTCCAACCATACCGGTTTTCAGTCCTTTTATCTGGAGGATTTTACGGAGAGAATGCGTCCTTATATGAAGGAGTGGGAAAAGCTGGAACTGCATTTTCAGGGAATCTGCAGTGGTTTTTTAGGTTCGCCTGAACAGATCGAAATTGTGGAGACATTTTTTAAAAATTTTAAGGACAAGGATACCGTGGTCGTTGTCGATCCCGTGATGGGAGATTATGGAAAGATGTATCCGACCTATTCCATGGAAACCTGTCTGAAAATGCGGGAACTGATTCCGTGGGCGGATATCATCACGCCGAATTTGACGGAAGCCTGCATTTTAGCCGGTATTCCCTATGAGGAAAAGTGGACCAGAAAGAGGCTTTTGTGGCTGGCGGAGAAGCTTTCGGCGATGGGACCGGAGAAAGTGGTTATCACAGGGATTATCCAGGGGGAATTTATCGCGAATTATTGTTATGAAAGGGACGGTGAGCCCCGGATCTTCCGAACGATCAAGGCCGGAACGCAGAGGAGCGGGACGGGCGATATCTTCGCGTCTATTATCGCGGCGGACGCGGTGAACGGCGTGCCCTTTGAGCAGTCGGTGAAAAAGGCGGGCAGATTTATCAAGAAATGTATCCTGAAGTCGATCGAGATGGGGATTCCCCTCACGGACGGCGTTTGCTTTGAGGAATTTCTGCATACTTTAAAATGATGGAGGAGAACAGGAAATGGCGATGGAAATTTTGTATGAGGTACACAATAACTTATATGTAAATCTGACGAACCGCTGCAGCTGCGCCTGCACGTTCTGTCTGAGACAGGACAGGGATAAGATGGGAAAATCAGGCAGCCTCTGGCTGGAACATGAGCCGACCGCACAGGAGGCGATAAATGAGTTTTCGAAATTTTGCAGGGAAGACTACGGCGAAGTGGTGTTCTGCGGTTTCGGGGAGCCCACGGAAGCTTTTGATGTGTTGAAGGAAGTGGCAGCTTTTGTGAAAAGGGAGTGGAAGTGCCCGATCCGCATCAATACGAACGGGCAGGGTTCCCTGATCAACGGCAGGAATATCGCTCCAGAACTGGAGGGGCTTATCGACACGGTCTCCATCAGCTTAAACCATCCGGATCCGGAGAAATATCAGGAGATCGTGCGCAGCAGATTTGGCGAGGAAGGCTACAGGGGGATGCTTGCCTTTGCGGGAGAATGTACAAAATATGTGCCTCATGTAGTTATGACGACGGTGGACACGACGATCACAAAGGAGGAGGAGGAACGCTGCCGAAAGATATGTGAGGATCTGGGAGTCGTCTATCGGATCAGAGAGTGGGAAGCGTGAGGGAATATCCGGATTGAGAGACAGACAGTGAATAACGGAGAGAAAGAATGGAAGGACTACGGGAATTACTGCACAACGATATATTGATCGCAGGCGTTTTGAGCTGGTTTACGGCGCAGGTCATCAAAACGATTCTGTACGCGGTACTCAACAAAGAGATAGATTTTTCGAGGATGATCGGGGACGGAGGAATGCCCAGCGCCCACTCGGCCACAGTGACGGCGGTGGCGGCTATGACCGGACTGACAGGCGGGTTCGGTTCTCCCCTCTTTGCGGTGGCCTGTATCGTTGCGATCATTGTGATGCATGACGCCATGGGGGTGCGGCTGGAGACGGGAAAACAGGCAAAGATACTGAACGAGATGATAACGCTTCTGGAGGCCCTGGGACAGTCGAAACTGAGCATGGAGAAAAAGCTGAAAGAATTTGTCGGGCATACGCCGACCCAGGTGATGGCTGGGATGCTTCTGGGGATCGCCGTTGCGGCAATCTATTATTTTGTATTCTTGTAAAAAAAACAAAAATATTTTATAATATAAATCAATCTATAGAAGGGTATGGTATAACTTATGAAGTACACGTTTGAAAAAGAGATCGAAAAGGGTGAAAGCGGCGCCTTTATCGACATTCCTTTTAACGTATGGGAGATCTGTAAGCGGGAGGGCGAAGTGCCGGCGAAGGTCAGGGTGGGAGAGACTCTGTTTGTCTGTAATCTGGAGCCGAAGAAGAACGGTTATTACAATATTCCCGTACAGCCGGAGATCATGGAGAAGCTTTCCTACGATAAAAAGTACAGGATATCTTTCCGCATCACAAAGAACAGCGTGGGGGACAGTCCTTACAGTACGTCCAACCCAATCCGCAGGATCGAGCATATCGACTGTCTGATCCAGCCGCATGACGGGCTCTGTGGACAGGCATGTATCGCAATGCTGGCGGGCATCACGCTGGACGAGGCGATCAATGTGATGCACTGCAGCGAGTGGCAGGCGACTATCGCCAAGATCATCGATACGCTCAACTACTTCGGTCTGGAGCATTCCGAGGAGATTGTCTACACTTGCGGGGAGGAGGATGTAACTCTGCCAAAATGCGCGATCATTCTGGAGAAGATGGGCCGCTACAGTCACTATCTGGTGGCCTTTGACGGAAAATTTTACGATTCCAATCTGGGGGTACTGGATCGCTATGATATGACGAAAATGAAGGGATATCTGGAAATTTTGGTATGAACAGATTTGTGTTGAGGCAGTCGTTTCTTCTTCTGCTGACTGCGGCGATCTGGGGTGTGGCTTTTGTGTCCCAGAGCGTTGGTATGGATTATGTAGGACCTTTTACTTTCAATGCGGTGCGGAGCCTGCTCGGCGCCGTGGTTCTTGTCCCCTGTATTGCCTTCTTTAAAAAAATACAAAAAAGGGATGGGGAACAGGAAGTACATAAGACAGAGGATAAAAGGACATTGTGGATCGGAGGCGTGTGCTGCGGAGTGATCCTGGCGGTGGCGAGCACGTTCCAGCAGTTTGGAATTCAATATACGACCGTCGGAAAAGCGGGATTTATCACGGCCATGTACATTATCATAGTGCCGCTTTTGGGTATTTTTCTGAAAAAGAAAGTGGGACTGCGGATCGGTGTCAGCGTGGTGATCGCGGTGGCGGGTCTGTATCTGCTGTGTATGACGGAAAGCCTGCGGCTGGAGGTGGGAGATATCCTGGTGATGATCTGTGCCCTTGTATTTTCCTTTCACATCATGGTGATCGATCATTTTTCACCGATGGCGGACGGAGTGAAGATGTCCTGCATTCAGTTTTTGACCTGCGGAGTATTGTGCAGTATCTGTATGTTCCTCTTTGAGAAGCCGCAGCTTTCCTTGATCTTTGCGGCATGGAAGCCCATCCTGTATGCCGGTGTGATGTCCTGCGGTGTGGGTTATACACTGCAGATCGTGGGACAGAAAGGAATGAATCCCACGGTGGCGTCGCTGATCATGAGTCTGGAATCCGTGATTTCGGTGCTCGCCGGATTTGTTCTGCTGGAAGAGGTGCTGAGCAGAAAGGAACTTATGGGGTGTGTGCTGATGTTTGCGGCGATCGTGTTGGCACAGCTGCCGGAAAAGAAGACATTATGTTGAACGGAGTGGAACCTATATATGTCTGATATTTTTGATGAAAACAGAATGATGCAGGCTCTGGGCAGATATCTTCCTGAAGGAGAGGTAATTGTGGCAGGTATACATGGCATAGGGCAGGCGTTGGAGGTCAGGGAGATTTTCGGAAAGTGCTCCTTTGACGGGGAGAGACTTGTACCGGATGAACACGGCATAACGATAGAGGTGGACAGAGGCAAGTACGCGTCATACGATGTCTATATCGGTGTTACAGAGCATTATCTGATTCTCGCTGAATGCGAGGAATGCAGGCATCTCTATGATATTCGGGAGAATCCGGATACAGCAGGACTTCTTGTCAGGAATCTTGAGGCCTGTGTTTTGCCGGAGGATGTCGGCAACTGTTTTCTGCTCGCGGAGATTCAGAGCTGTGTGATCAAAAAAGTGTGGATGGGCGCTTTCAACTGTATGATCACAATGAAAAATGGCAGTCGGATCAAACTGCAGCTGCCGAAGCGGGGCGGGCTTGGCGGCGGTATGCCGCACCACGCGGAGTACCGGGAGAAGATTATGGAAGTTCTCGGCTCTTTTGATTGAGATTTCCCCGCGGTGTCTGATATTTGGGAATAAAGAAACAGCAATAAGGATGAATCGGTCGGTTATGACAGGTGAGAGAAAAAATGTCGGAAAAGGCAGGGAACTGCCGGTGGCTTTTGTAGAGGAAATGAGAGAGCTTTTCGGGAAATTGCCGGGGGTTTCGGTGTCGGAACTGCCGGCTTTTTTAGAGAGCCTGCAGGGGGAACGCAGCTTTGGGCTCCGGAGAAATCCTTTGAAGTATACCAGGGAAGAGTTTGAGAGGGAGATGCCCTTTTCTCTGAGAGGGGTTCCCTGGACGGAGGAGGGATATTTTTACGGCGGGGAGGAGCAGCCGGGAAAGAGTCCTTACCATGAATCCGGGGCTTTTTATATCCAGGAGCCCAGTGCCATGATCGCGGCGGAACTTTTGGGGGCGGAGCCGGGGGAATGCATTCTGGATCTCTGCGCTGCGCCTGGCGGGAAGAGTACGCAGATCGCCGGAAAGATGCGGGGAAGAGGTCTGCTCGTCTGTAACGAGTATGTGCCTGCGCGGGCGGAGATTCTGGGGCAGAATATGGAGAGGATGGGCGTTTCAAACTGTGTGATACTGAAGGAGAATGCGGAGCGGTGTGCGGGGCGTTTTCCGATGTTTTTTGACAGGGTGCTGGTGGATGCGCCCTGTTCCGGGGAGGGGATGTTTCGCAAGGAAGAGCAGGCGGTCTCACATTGGTCACCGGAGAATGTTGCCATGTGCGCCGACCGTCAGAAAGAGATTCTGGACCAGGCGGCAAAGATGGTGAAGCCCGGCGGAGTGTTAGTCTATTCTACCTGTACGTTTTCGGAGGCGGAGGACGAAGCGGTGATCCGGGATTTTCTGGAAAGACACAGAGGTTTTTATGCGGATGAAGAGGTTTTGTCGGAGACTCTTTTGGGGGCGGGCGTATGTCCCGGAGGAGTGCCGGGTACGGTGAGGATGTGGCCCCATAAGATTCCGGGGGAAGGACATTTTGCGGCGAAACTCAGAAAGCGGGGAGAGAAGGAGCAAAGCGAAAGAAAATCCGGTCATGCAAAAAGACAGTCTTCCGGGAAGAGAAATACGGAATTGGAACAGTGGAATGATTTCCGGAATTTTTGTGAACAATATCTGGAGAGAGGATATCTGCTAAAATTGGAGGAGAGCGGAAGGCTTGTCTGGAGGAGGGAGCGGCTCTATCTGGTGTCCGGACTGCTTCCCGATTTGGGGAATCTGCGGATTGGGAGAGGCGGACTGTACCTGGGAGAGGCGAAGAAAAGGCGGTTTGAGCCATCCCACACCTGGGCGATGACACTGAAAAAAGAGGATGTGCAGCAGTGGAAGGAAGCGGAGGATCCGGCAGTTTACCTGAGAGGGGAGACTCTGGAAAATACAGGGCTCAGAGGATGGATTCTCGTACTGTTTCAGGGCAGACCGATGGGCTGGGGCAAAGCCGGGGGGAATCTGATAAAAAACCATTACCCCAGGGGACTGCGGATCTACGGAGAGTTTGAGTGAAGGTGACAGGGAGCATTGTAAAAGAAATTATTTGGGCGGATATAGTGATCTGGCTGCTCTTTCTGGAGGAGATCCCGGACGAGGATTTTGCGAAGATGTATGCGCACTGCAGCGGGGAGCGCAGGAAAAAAATAGAGCGGATAAAGCCGGGACTGAAGAAGAGACAGTCGATCGGCGCAGGCTATTTACTGTATCTGTTGAGAAAGAAATATTCCATAGAAACGGAGCCGACTGTTCTGTCCGGCGGGAAACCTGTTTTTTTGGACAATGAGAGCGTCCAGTTCAGCATATCCCACTGCGGGGAGACTGTCGTGCTTGCGTTTGGGAAAAGGCCTTTGGGAGTGGACACAGAATATGTCAGAGAGGCCAATTTGAAACTGGCGGAGCGTTTTTTCGCGAGGGAGGAGTATCAATATCTCCTTCTTTTGGAAGACGAAGAGCAGGCAGACGCTTTTTATCGGATATGGACCGGAAAAGAGGCAGTGGTTAAGGCGGCAGGATGCGGCCTGTCTACGCCGCTGAACGTTTTTTCCGTTCTGGAAGAAACGGTGGAGATGTCGGGAAATAAATATGAGCTGCACCGGCAAAAAGTCATCCTGGGAGAAAATTCCCTGTGGATTTCCGCAGCGCAGCTCGTGAAAGATTTTTTGTAAATCAGTCGATATGGTTCTGGTCAGAGGGGGAACATGCGGTTTTCAAAAGTTTTTGCATCTGGCGTATGCCCTCCTTCTGGGAAATAATAATGGCGTCTAAAATGGGTATAAGCTGGGGGCAGAGAGGAAAGCACAGAGCGTTTTCGGACATTCTCACAGCGCCCTCGTGGTGAGGGATCATTTCCTGCAGAAAATCACAGGGAATCCGCTCGGTGCGGGGAGCTTTTTTCATTTCGGTGAACATGGTCTGAGTGATCGACCGAAAGGAGAACAGATACCGGCGCATCTGCTGATTATTGTTTTCGTGTTCCGAACAGCAAAAAAAGGCGTTTTTCATATTCTCAATGCTTCTTGTCTGTTCTTCGATGATATTTTTGACGATCTTATTGAGCGGGATGATGATATCTTTTTCGCAAGTATTCCGGCAGCATTCGTGCCCCTTGCTGGAAGGCGCGGTATACTGCAGAAGATTTTCCGACATGCGGATGGCGGCCTCATGATGGGGGATCATCTGGCGGATAAAGAGACCGGAGATGCTTCCGTGAGGCCTTGGGTTTGTCATACCGCGAATCATGTCTTGAAGAATTTGATCAAAACAGGTAAGATAGGTGAGAGATGGTTTATTTTGTTCCTGAATATTTTGCATAGACTGCTGCTCCTTAAAAATGACAAAAGATACGGTTTCTTTATATGATATGCTGAAATTTATTTTTTGAGCCTGTGGAAGAACGGGAAATGCAGAACAAAGCGTCGGATTCGCACAAACGTCGGCGATTTGCATAAGTTATTACAGCAGACATTTTTGAGTGGAGAGAGAAAAATGAATGATTTGCAAATGAGCATTGCGGCGGGTATTTTCATACCATTTTTGGGGACGGCGCTGGGTTCTGCCTGTGTGTTTTTTATGAAGAAGGAACTGGGGGATAAGGTTCAGCGTGTGCTCACCGGGTTTGCGGCGGGCGTCATGGTGGCGGCTTCCATCTGGAGTCTTCTGATTCCCGCGATGGAGCAGGAGGAGGCCATGGGGAAACTGGCCTTTATGCCTGCGGCGATCGGCTTCTGGCTGGGCATCCTGCTTCTGTTGTTTTTGGATCGGATCATTCCGCATCTGCACAGAAACAGCAGAGAGCAGGAGGGCCCCCATGTGGGCCTGAAAAATACGACCATGCTGCTGTTTGCAGTGGTACTCCACAACCTGCCGGAGGGAATGGCTGTCGGTGTCGTCTATGCCGGACTGATAATGGGAAACGGAGCGGTGACTGTCAGCGGGGCGCTTGCGCTGTCTATCGGTATCGCGATCCAGAATTTTCCGGAGGGAGCCATTATCTCGATGCCGCTGCGGGCGAGAGGCATGTCAAAATGGAGAGCTTTTGTGTACGGAGTGCTTTCTGGCGTGGTGGAGCCTGTCGGCGCAGTACTTGTCATCATCGCGTCGGGGTTTCTTGTGCCGGCGCTGCCCTATTTTCTGAGCTTTGCGGCGGGGGCTATGTTTTATGTGGTGGTGGAGGAACTGATACCGGAGATGTCGCAGGAGCCCCACTCCAATATCGGGACGATCGCTTTCGGGGTAGGATTTACCATCATGATGATACTGGATGTAGCGCTGGGGTGAGCTATGCGGTAGTGGAAAAACAGCATGCGCTGTAAGGGCACATGCGGAACTGGAAAACAGCATGAGCCCGTACAGCGCACAAGACAATTTACGGATGCGGAGCAGCTGAAAATTTGTCTTAGGGATAAAGTGTGCTGTAAGGGCGCATGCGGAACTGGAATGGAGGAAAAATGAAATCAAATATCAAAAGATACATCCTGCTGCACATTTTACTGTTAGTATTTTCGCTTAGCAGTGTCTGCAGTAAACTGGCGGCGCAGGAAGACTTCATGAGCTTTAAATTTATTATGATGTACGGGTTTGTGATTATGCTGCTCGGGGTCTACGCGATATTCTGGCAGCAGATCATAAAGAGCATGCCGCTCACGGCAGCTTATGCCAACAGAGCGATCACGGTATTTTGGGGAATGCTCTGGGGATTGATCATTTTCAAGGAACAGATTACACCGGGAAAAGTGGCGGGAGCGGTTTTAGTCATTTCCGGAATAGTTCTGTTTGCTTTATCTGACAGGGAGGAAAAGATATGAAAATGTATATGTATGCGCTGTTGATACTGGCGGGGACTTTTATTGCGGCCATTTCCCAGGTGATGCTGAAAATCGAGGCGAACAAGCCCCATAAATCACACCTGCAGGAGTATTTGAATCCGTTGGTGATCTTTGCCTATGTGCTGTTTGTCGGGACAACCCTGCTGTCGATTTTGGCATATCGGGGGATCCCGCTCTCCATGGGACCGATTTTGGAGGCCACCAGCTATATTTATATTACGATATTCGGTGTAAAGATATTCGGGGAGAAGATGAACAGAGGGAAAGCGGCGGCGCTTTTTCTGATCATCTGCGGAATTGTCGTATATTCTTTGTTCGGTTGAGAATCGGTGTCCGATGGGGAGGAACGAAAGAATTTCGTACATAATTAATCATAAGAGCGAGGGAAATATGGGAAGAGAAGAACTGACGCCCAGCGAGAGCGAGTGGCAGGTGATGGAAGTGCTGTGGGAAGGCGGGGAGGCGATGACTTCATCGGAAGTGATCGGCAGGCTCGGATCCGAGAGCGGTATGAATCCCAAAATGGTCCGGGTGTTGATGAACAGACTGTGTCAGAAGGGGATTCTGGCGTACCGGGTGGATGAGAAAGACGCCCGCATCTATCACTATTATCCGCTGAAGACAAAAGCGGAGTGCCAGAGGGAGAAAAGCAACCGATTTATCGAGAGCTATTTTGCGGGAAATCACATAGGCGCCGTGACGGCGCTGATAGACAGTGTGGAGTTGACGGAGGAACAGATTCGGGAACTGGAAGATGTTCTGCAAAGAAGCAGAGAGGACAGAAGGATGCCATGATACCGGAATGGATCGACAGAAGCCGGGAAGTGATCGGCTGTGTAATGTGTTATTATACTGTAAATCTGGGGAGGGGATTCTTTTTTTCCTTTTTGCTGCTTGCCGTTGTGATGTTTTTCAGAAAGCTTCCGCTTTTTCGGAACAGTTTTTGTAGAATGATCCTGTGGAGTTTTTTTCTGTGGCTTCCGTTCATCGGCAGATTGAAATTATTCTATGAGACAAGGATTGGCGTCAGAGGCTTTTTATGGTGGGCGGACTGGAATTACCGGCATACCTGGACGGGAGGAATCTATTTTCTGGTGATGATGCTCTACGGCGGCTTTCTGCTCTACAGAAGATGGAGGCTGATGCGCGCCGTAAAAAGACTGGAGCGGCTGAGGGAAAATATTTATATCTGCGACAGAACGGTAACGCCCTTTGCAGCAGGGCTGTTTTTTCCGAAGATTGTGGTGCCCGGGGTGATGGTCGCGGAATATGGCAGAGAGGACCTGGAAACCATACTGTTTCATGAAAAGATGCATATCAGACTGGGGCATCTGTGGTGCCTTTTTGTGTGGGATGTGCTGAGAGTGCTGTTCTGGCCGAACTTTTTTCTGACCCTCTGCGCCGGGGAGCTGAAGGCGGATCTGGAGGAGATGTGCGATCGAGTGACCATACAGAGGAGCGGGAGAAGCGCCTGCGAATACGGTCTGTTGCTGCTCAGGTGTATCCGCCTGCTGCGCCTGGCAAAACAGGGAAGAGAGCCGGCGGACGCCGCGGCTTTTGCGGGTGAGACAGCGGGCAGCTGTGAGGAGATCGGGCGGAGAATTTTGAAGATCGCGGATTTCAGCCGGTATAAAACAAGAAACGTCATTTTTGTTTTTCTGGCAGGAGTCCTGCTCTTAGGGGGCGGCTTCGGGGGAATCCACAGAAATTCCTACGCCAGGTACACACGGCTTGAGAGCATTACGATACTCGATGACACCGGTGTCCATGTCATTTTGGAGGACAGTGAAAAGCTGCGCCGGGCAGTGACGTTTGACGAGGAAAAGGTGACGGTTAGAACGGAGGAGATGTTTCATCTGCTGGAGGAGAGCGGCACGCAGACGGAAGGGATATACATACTGTTCGGCGGCTTTATGAAGCAGCCCGGCGTGGGCGGCGGAGGCGATATGGTCTATGCCGATATTTCGCAGTTTATCGGGGAGCAGACGGAGATAGCCTACGAGAAGAGCGTGGACGCGACGACCTGGATCTTTATGATGATGTGAAAAAATCAGCACTTGTAAAAAAGAAATTCTTGTATTATTCTGTATAGGGTAAACAGGAGAATTTAACACGAAGATAAAGCAGGAGGACAACAATGGACAAAAAAGTAGCAGAACTTTTGAACGATCAGATCAACAAGGAGTTCTATTCGGCATATCTCTATCTCGATATGGCCAATTTTTACAGCGATAAGGGGCTGGATGGTTTTGCAAACTGGTATGAGATCCAGGCGAAGGAAGAACAGGATCACGCAATGCTGATTTACCAGTATCTGCACAACAACAATGAGAAGGTTACGCTGGAAGCTGTGGCAAAGCCGGATAAGACGTACAGCGAACTGATCGATCCGCTGAGGGCAGGGCTTGCACATGAGCAGTACGTGACATCCCTGATCAACAACATCTATGCGGCGGCGCAGGAGGTAAAGGATTTCCGCACCACGCAGTTTCTGGACTGGTTTATCAAGGAACAGGGGGAGGAGGAGAAAAATTCTTCCGACCAGATCACAAAGATGGAACTGTTCGGTGATGATGCAAGAAGCCTGTACATGTTGAACGAGGAACTGGGCGGCAGGGTCTACAGCGCGCCGTCACTGGTACTGTAGGAGAGTTAAGGGGCGGATGCGAAAGAGGATTGTATTTTTTTTTGTACTTGATTTTGTGAAACGGGGGGGTATACTGGAAAGAGAGAGTTGAGTGAGGAGGAAACCAGAATGGGTACATACTACAGACACAAAAAAACCGAGACCATCGACGTACCGTACTCTTTTAAGTGCGAGCAGTGCATGAAGGACAGCGGGCCGTTAAAAGCTACCATTAAAGGCATGGAGGCGGAAGTCAACAGCAATTACAAGGATCTGGAGTACAACAAGCAGCAGAAACTGAATGAGATGGCACACAATAACCTTGTGAGTGAGGTGAAGGGAGCTTATAAGAACGCCACGGAGAAGAATATTTTTCATAAGGCTTTCCGGGATGAATGCCCCCATTGCCACAAACCGCAGTCCTGGGCAGTCAGCGGCATAAAAGATGATATGTTCGGAAATTCGATCGTCAGTCTGATCGTTGGTCTGATTGTGGCGGCGGGATGTTATTTCTTTTCCGGTGTGGAAAACGCGATGATGATCGCGATCGCCGCGTTCGGAATCAGCGTAGCAGTAGCGGTGGTATTTCTTGTAGTGAATATCGCGAAATTGAGCAGTAAGAAAAAACAGACGGCGAATGTCACCCAGAAAAATGTACCGGTTATCGAGTGGGGTGCCGTGCAGAATTTACTGGATGAAAAATAGAATCGGCACATTGCAGCACCTGTCAAGGAAAAGTACTTGACAGGTGTTTTTTTTTATAGTAAACTATCGCTTGTGGCTTGAGATATGCCGTGGTTTTTGGGGCAGAAAGGGCAGGCTGTTATGGAAAAAATCGTGGAGCAGGGTCTTTTGTATGATTTTTACGGGGAACTGCTGACGGAACATCAGAGAAATATTTATGAGGATGCGGTCTACAATGATATGTCTTTGGCGGAGATCGCGGAGCATTACGACATCAGCAGACAGGGTGTGCACGATCAGATCAAACGGTGCGGTAAGCTGCTGGCGGGTTATGAGGAAAAGCTGCATCTTGTAAAGAAGTTTGCGGAGGCAAAGCGGATGATTGCGCGGATCGATTCGCTTGCAAAAGAGGGAGCGCTGGTGTCGGAGGAAGAGTGCAGGGAGCATCTGGAGGAGATCCGGCAGCTCACCGCGGAATTGATGGAGAATATATAAATGGCTTTTGAAAGCTTGACAGATAAACTGCAAAATGTATTTAAGAAGCTGCGCGGTAAGGGCCGTCTGACAGAGGAGGATGTGAAGATCGCTCTGAAGGAAGTTAAGATGGCGCTTTTGGAGGCGGATGTAAACTTTAAGGTGGTGAAAAAGTTTGTAAAAGCCGTGGAAGAGCGGGCGATCGGTTCCGATGTGATGAACGGTTTGAACCCCGGACAGATGGTCATTAAGATCGTCAATGAGGAAATGACCGCCTTGATGGGATCGGAGACAACGGAACTGAAGTTTCAGCCGGGGAAATCCATCACGACGATCATGATGTGCGGTCTGCAGGGCGCAGGTAAGACGACCACCACGGCGAAACTGGCGGGAAAGTTTAAGCTGAAGGGAAAAAAGCCGCTGTTGGTTGCCTGCGATGTGTACCGGCCCGCAGCTATTAAGCAGTTGCAGATCAACGGAGAAAAGCAGGAAGTGGACGTATTCTCCATGGGTGGGAATCAAAGTCCGGTGGATATCGCGAAGGCCGCTCTGGAGCATGCGCGGAAAAACGGGCATACGGTGGTAATTCTCGATACGGCAGGCCGTCTTCACGTCGATGAAGAGATGATGGCGGAACTGCAGAGAATCAAGGAAAATGTGGAAGTACACCAGACTCTGCTCGTGGTGGACGCGATGACCGGCCAGGATGCGGTCAATGTGGCGTCGGAGTTTGACGAGAAAGTCGGTGTGGACGGCGTTATTTTGTCGAAAATGGACGGCGACACCAGAGGCGGTGCGGCGCTTTCGGTCAAGGCGGTCACCGGCAAGCCGATACTCTACGTCGGTATGGGCGAGAAACTTTCCGATCTGGAACAGTTTTATCCGGATCGCATGGCGAGCCGCATCCTGGGGATGGGCGACGTACTCTCTCTGATCGAGAAGGCGCAGGAGAATATACAGATCGATGCAGACAAAGAAAAAGAGATGGCTGCAAAGATGAAAAAGGGGAAGTTCGACTTCGAGGACTACCTGGAGAGTATGAAGCAGATGCGGAACATGGGCGGCCTCGGAAGCCTTCTGTCGATGATGCCGGGGCTGGGCGGAAAAGCCGATATCTCCTCCATGATAGACGAGAAAGATCTGGCGAGAAACGAAGCGATCGTACTGTCCATGACAAAAAAAGAGCGGGCAAATCCCAAACTGTTAAATCCCAGCAGAAAGCACAGGATCGCGAAGGGTGCCGGCGTCGATATCGCCCAGGTGAACCGTTTTGTAAAACAGTTTGAGCAGAGTCAGAAAATGATGAAGCAGATGCAGGGAATGATGGGAAAGAAAGGCAGAGGTTCTCTCGGCGGAATGCTCGGAGGACTTGGCGGACGGGGAAGATTCCCTTTTTGACGGTAGTAAAGCTGCACGGAGTGAGAAATTCTGTGAATAGCTGAAAATAAACTATATATTATATACTATTTAAAGAAAGCAGAGGAAAAAGACATGGTAAAAATCAGATTAAAGAGAATGGGACAGAAAAAAGCACCTTTTTACAGAATCGTGGTTTCTGACAGCAGAAGCCCGAGAGACGGCAGATTCATCGAGGAGATCGGCACTTATGATCCCAAGACAGAGCCCAGCACCATCAAGATCAATGAGGAACTGGCAAAGAAATGGTTAGCGAACGGAGCACAGCCGACAGAGACCGTTGAAAAGCTTCTGAAAATAGCAGGTATTGAGAAATAAGATGATTTCAGGTCTTCTTTTGGAGGTGTAGAATGAAGGAATTGGTTGAAGTAATTGCAAAAGCGCTTGTTGATAATCCGGAAGAAGTTGTAGTGACCCAAAAAGGCGAGGGTAGAAATATTACCGTCGAACTTCATGTGGCGGCTGACGATATGGGAAAAGTAATTGGAAAGCAGGGCAGGATCGCCAAGGCGATCCGCTCCGTTGTGAAAGCGGCTTCCACGAAGGACAATAAGAGAGTAGATGTGGAAATCATCTAAAATAGAGAAGAATCCTGCAGTGCAGGATTCTTTTTATCGGGGTTGAGGAGTATAATGCAGGATAAATTTCAGGTGGGAGCGATCGCTTCCGTGCATGGGATCAAAGGGGAAGTGAAAGTGTTCCCCACGACAGATGAGCCGGCAAAATTTAAAAAGCTGAAGTCGGTTATATTGAAGACGGAGAAGGAAGAGCGGGAGATAGCTCTGCAGTCGGTCAGGTTTTTCAAGAATATGGTCATTGTGAAATTTCAGGGCGTGGAAAGTCCGGAGGATGCGCAGAAGTACAGGGGCGCAACGCTCTGGATCGCCAGGGAACAGGCGGTGCCGCTGCGGGAAAATGAGTACTATCGGGCGGACCTGATAGGTTTATCCGTTGTGACAGAGGACGGAGAAGAGCTGGGGATTTTGACGGACGTCCTGGAGACGGGGGCCAACGATGTGTATGAGGTGACGCTGTCAGATAAGAGAACAGCACTTTTTCCGGCCATCCGGGACTGTATCAGAGAGGTGGATGTGGAAAAGGGATATATAAAAGTACATGTGATGGAAGGACTTCTCTCATGATGCATTTCCATATTCTGACTTTGTTTCCCGATATGGTGCTGCGTGGGCTCAGGGAAAGCATTATCGGCCGCGCGGAATCGGCGGGGCATATCTGTATCGAGGCTCTCAATATACGGGATTACACATTGGATAAACACAAAAAAGTGGATGATTACCCCTATGGAGGCGGCGCCGGTATGCTGATGCAGGCACAGCCTGTTTACGATGCCTATCTGGAAGTGGAGCGCAGGATTTTAGAGCGGAGAGAAAAAGAGGGGAGCGCGGATAAGCGCACCCCCCGGGTCGTCTATGTGACTCCTCAGGGTGCGGTCTTTCGTCAGGAGATGGCAAAGGAGTTTGCCGGGGAGGAGGATCTGATCCTCCTGTGCGGCCACTATGAAGGAATTGACGAGCGGGTTCTGGAAACCATAGTGACGGATTATGTGTCGATCGGGGATTATGTGCTCACCGGGGGAGAGCTGCCGGCTATGGTGATGGTGGACGCGATCGCCCGCATGGTGCCGGGTGTATTGACCAACCAGCTTTCCGGGGAGACAGAGTCTTTTTCGGACAATCTGCTGGAATATCCCCAGTATACCAGGCCGGAGAACTGGAATGACAGAACGGTGCCGGCGATCCTGCTCTCCGGCGATCACGCGAAAGTGGATGATTGGCGGCTGCAGATGGCAAAACAGCGCACCCAGGAGAGAAGGCCTGACCTGTATGCGTTATATGAAAAAACGAATCCGGTGACAGAGAAAAAGAGAAAATAACAATATCTTTCCGATTTTCCGCATATACATGGAATAAACGAGGTAAGAGGAGAATTCCATGGGAAAGCTTAGAAACGGAAAAAATATGGGAAAGTGGCTGTCCCTGATGCTCGCGGCAGTCATTGCTGCGGGAAGTATCCTGCCTGTCCGGGCGGCAGGCCCGGAGATCACCGCGCCGTCGGCGATCGTGGTGGAGGCTTCCACAGGGCAGGTTGTCTATGAGAAGAATGCGGAGGAGAGAAGAAGTCCGGCCAGTATCACCAAGATCATGACCCTGCTGATTATTTTTGATTATCTGGACAATGGAAAGGTAAAACTGGAAGATGAAGTGCGGACTTCGGCCCACGCACAGTCCATGGGCGGATCTCAGGTCTTTCTGGAGGAGGGGGAGATCCAGACGTTAGAGACGCTGATCAAGTGTATCGCGGTGGCGTCCGGCAACGATGCGGCCGTGGCGGCGGCGGAACATGTGGCGGGAAGTGAGGAGGAGTTTGTCTATCTGATGAATCAGAGAGCGGCATCCCTCGGCATGGAAAATACGCATTTTGAGGATTGCTGTGGTCTGACGGATTCCGACGGACACTATACGACGGCAAGGGATGTGGCGATCATGTCCAGAGAGCTGATCACAAAATATCCGAAGATCTACGATTATACGGGGATCTGGATGGAAGATATCACGCATACGACAAACAGGGGATCGGAGACCTTTACGCTGTCCAGCACCAACAAGCTGTTGAAAAGCTATGAGTGGGCGACCGGATTAAAGACCGGCTCCACCAGCAAGGCGAAATTTTGTCTTTCCGCCACGGCGAAAAAGGACAATATGGAGATGATCGCGGTGGTGATGGGCGCGGAGGAAGGGAAGATCCGGTTTTCCGAGGCGATCACGCTGCTTAGTTACGGCTACAGTGTAAGCCATATCTACGAGGATAAAAACGAGGATATTCTGCCGGATGTGCCGATCAAAGGGGCTATAGTGGAGAGGGCGGAGGTCGCCTACCAGGGACCGTTCCGCTATCTGGATATCACGGGACAGAACCTGGACGGTGTGGAGAAGATCATCTCTTTGCCGGAACAGGTGCAGGCGCCGGTGAAGGCCGGAGATACGGCGGGGGAGGTCATTTATCTGCTCGCCGGAAATAAGCTGGGAAGCGTTCCGATCCTGTTTAAGGAGGATATTCCCAGGGCGGTTTACCGGGATTTTGTGAGGAAAGCTTTTCAGGAGTTTTTGCTGTCGGCCTGAGCGGAAAAGTGGACAAAACGGCATATACTGTGTTACAATCAGACAGTATGTGCGAAATGCGGACAGGAGGACAATGATGAGGATGAACAGTACATGGATAGTGACCGTATTGCTTGTGCTGTTTGTGTGCCTTGTCATTGTCCTGCTCTGGGTTATGATCTGGGACAGCAACCGCTTTGTGATAAAAAAATATACGTTTCAGTCGGACAAGCTGAAGAAAGACTGCCGTATCCTGTTTTTGTCGGATCTGCACAACAAGGAGTACGGCGTCGGGAATGAGAGACTTCTGCAGGCGATCGAAGAGCTCTCCCCGGATCTGATCCTGATCGGCGGCGATATGATCAATGCCAGACCGGGGGTTTCCTCTCAGAAGGGGGCGGCTTTTGTGCTGGCCTGTGCGGAGAAATATCCGGTTTACTATGCGTTTGGAAATCATGAGTATCGTGCCAGGATCTATCCTGACGTTTACGATACGATGTATCCGGACTATATGGAAAGTCTTCGGGGGAGCAATATCTGTTTTCTGGATAATGCCAGCTGTCCTCTGCCGGAATTTGGAATCTGTCTGACCGGACTGACGATAGACCGAAAATACTATAAACGGTTTGTAAAAAGAAAGCTGAGCGAGGGCTATCTTTCGGAGACGATAGGGGAAGCGGACGGCTCTTTCTATCAGGTATTGCTCGCGCATAATCCGGAATTTTTTCCGGACTATGCGGCGTGGAAACCGGATCTGGTTCTTTCCGGGCATGTGCACGGAGGTGTGGCGAGAATTCCCGGGTATAAAGGAGTGATAGCGCCCTCTCTGCTGCTCTTTCCGCATTATGACGGCGGATTGTTTGAGGAGCGGGGCAGCCGTATGATCATCAGCCGCGGGCTTGGCATGCACACGATACCCGTGCGGCTTTTTAATCCCGGGGAACTGGTGGCAGTGGATCTGCAAAGGGAAAGCGGAGAAAGCGACGGAAAGAGAGGCAAAATATGGCAATTCCGGTAAAGCTGGAGGTGTTCGAGGGACCCCTCGACCTGCTCCTGCACCTGATCGATAAAAATAAAATAGATATCTACGACATCCCGATCACGCTGATCACGGAGCAGTATCTGGATTACATCAGGCAGATGGAATCCGAGGATATGAATGTAATGAGCGAGTTTCTTGTGATGGCGGCGACGCTTTTGGATATAAAATGCAAGATGCTCCTTCCGGCGGAAGTGAATGAGGAAGGGGAGGAGGAAGATCCGAGGGCAGAGCTGGTGCAGAAGCTGCTGGAGTATAAGATATACAAATATATGTCTTACGAGCTGAAAGACCTCCATATGAGCGCGGGGAAGGCGTTTTATCGGGAGGCTCATATGCCGAAGGAGATCGCGGAGTACAGACCGCCCATAGATTACGGGGAGCTGATCGGGGAGGCTACGCTGGTCAAACTGAACGAGATGTTCCGTTTTATATTAAAGCGGCAGGAGGAGAAGATCGATCCGGTCAGAAGCGGTTTCGGCAAAATTGAAAAGGATGAGATCGATCTGGACCGGAAGCAGATCTATCTGCAGAATTATCTGCTCAAGCACAGATACTGTTCTTTCCGGGAGCTGCTCGAGAAACAGAACAGTAAGATGGAGATCATTGTCACTTTTTTGCTGGTGCTGGAGATGATGAAGATCGGAAAGATAGTGATCGAACAGGAAGACCTGTTCGGCGAGATACAGATCGTGGTAAAAAAGGAACCGGTCATAACGTAACATATGATATTTTATGAAAAAGGAAGAAAAACGGTGGAGAAAGATAAGGCAAAAGCGGTTTTGGAAGCGATTTTATTCACGCTGGGAGATTCTGTGGAGATCGCCCGTCTGGCGGAGGTGATCGAACTCAGTAAAAAGGAGACAAAGGAACTGCTTCAGGAATTGAAACAGACATATCAGATCCGGGACAGGGGAATCGAACTGATCGAGCTGGAGGATGCGGTGCAGCTCTGCACGAAAAACGAAATGTATGAGTATCTGGTGAAGATCGCGAAGACGCCGAGAAAGCATGTGCTCACCGATACGATGCTGGAGACTCTCTCGATCATTGCCTACAAGCAGCCGGTGACAAAACTGGATATCGAAAGGATCCGCGGCGTCAGCTGTGATTTTGCGGTGAACAGGCTTCTGGAGTATGATCTTGTTCAGGAATTGGGGAGACTGGACGCACCGGGACGTCCCATGCTCTTTGGTACAACGGAGCAGTTCCTGAGGAGTTTCGGAGTGAAGAGTCTGAGTGATCTGCCGGAGTTAAATCCCGTCCAGGTGGAGGAGTTCAGAGAACAGGCTGAGGCTGAGGCCCGCCAGACGGTGGACATTTAATCGCTGTTTTCAGGTCTAAAGAAAAATGCGGCACCATATAATGATCGTAAAGATCAACAGGAAAGTGTCGGATGAAGAGAAAAAAGAGCAGAGGGAAAATAATAACACTCGTTATCACTATGTTGGTGGGGATCCTGCCTTACCAGACGGTACAGGCAGAACAGACAAACCTTGATTTATACGCCCGGGGAGCGGTACTTATGGACGCTGATTCCGGGCGCGTTTTATATGGAAAAGAGGCGGATGTCGCATTGCCGATGGCGAGTACGACGAAGATCATGACCTGTATTCTGGCATTGGAGAGAGGAAACCTGGAGGACGAGGTGGAGGTTTCTTCCTATGCGGCATCCCAGCCCCAGGTGCATCTGGGAATGAGTAAGGGGGAAAGTTTTTATCTGAGAGATCTCCTGTTTTCACTGATGCTGGAATCCCACAATGATTCGGCGGTGGCAATCGCGGAACATATCGGCGGTTCCGTGGAGGATTTCGCGAAGCTGATGAACGAAAAGGCGGAGGAGATTGGCTGCAGCGATACGCACTTTATCACGCCGAATGGTCTGGATGCGGTGGAAATGATAGACGGCGCAGAAGTGCGGCATTCGACGACCGCCAGAGATCTGGCGCTGATCATGCGTTACTGTATTATGGAGTCACCTGAGAAGGAGGGGTTTCTGGAGATTACGGGGGCGGCAAATTACAGTTTTGCAAACCGCCAGGGGAGCCGCAGCTACAGCTGCACAAACCACAACGCGTTTCTGAATATGATGGATGGCGCTCTCTCGGGGAAGACCGGTTTTACCGGCGGAGCGGGATACTGCTATGTGGGGGCGCTGCGGCGGGATGACAGAACCTTTATCGTGGCGCTTCTCGCCTGCGGGTGGCCGAACCATAAGACATATAAATGGGTGGACACAAGAAAACTCATGGAGTACGGCCTGAATAATTATGAATACCAGAATATCTATAAGACCGTGGAGGTAAAGCCGGTAAAGGTTCTGGAGGGGCAGCCTTCCGGGGAGCGTCTCGACCCCTATGCAGAAGTGGCTGTGGAAGTGGAGATGCGGGCAAAGGAAGGAGATAAGAACGAAGAGGAGCTGAATTTTCTGCTTTCCGTACAGGACGAGATAAAGATCGACGTAACTTACGCGGGAGAAATCAGTGCGCCGGTGGAAAAAGGAAGAACTGTGGGGAGAATAGTATATAATGTAAACGATGAACCGGTGAAGGAGTACGAGTTGGTGCTGAAAGACAGTGTGAAACGGAAAGACTGGCGTTATATGGGGAGATATATATGGCAGGAATTTCTGCTTGCCGCCTGAACGGATCCGGGCATGAAAATGGAAGATGTAATCGAATACACAAAATTTGTCGAAGCAGGAAAAAATTTGTTATTTTTCTTGACTTTTGTCATGGATAGGGTTACAATTTTGATGGGTGAAAAACCGGATTATATAACATTAAAGGAAGGGTGAATGAGATGAAAAAAATGAGCATCATCAAAAAACTCAGCGCTACAGCGGTTGTTGCAGCTATGCTTGTTAGCATGTTCGGTATGACTGTATCTGCAGCTGGTAAGGCAACATTAGAGGAGCAGGCAGCGATCGCGGCGCGCAAAGCGGCGGAAGCAGCGGCAGCTCTGGCAGAGCAGCAGGAGATCGTAGTGAGAAAGAGTTCTGAAAAAGCGGACGCTATGTCTGAGAAGGTTGATATCCAGGCTCGTCTGGATGCAGACGCAGCGGCTGTACTGGCAGAGAAGATCGCGATTCTGCAGGCTAAGGGCGGCGACGCAGCATTACTGGCAGAGCAGCTCGCAACTCTGGAACGTCTGAGCGCAGAAGAGCTGGCAGCACTTCAGGAAAAGATTGATATTCTGGCACGCGAAGATGCGGAAGCAGCAGCAGTTCTTGCTGAGAAGCTTGCTATCCTTCAGGGCAAATCCGATAATTCCGCTCTGACAGCAGAGCAGCTCGCAACTCTGGAGCGCAAGAATTCGGATGCAGTGGCAGCACTTCAGGAGAAGATCGCTATCCTTGAGCGTAAGCAGGCGGAAGCAGCAGCAGTGCTCGCTGAGAAAGAAGCTATCGCAGCTCGCAAGGCTTCCGAATAGGAATTGTCTTGAAAACAGAATTCGATAGAAACAATACAGCATCGGCTGCGGAGGCCGATGCTGTTTTTTTGAAAAAAATTTGCGGTTTTTGTTGTGTTTTTCGGGAAACTTATGTTATACTAATCCAGTATGCAACATGGGGGATTTTGGTCCCTCATTCAGGTAGTTATTATTTTTTATTATAAATGGAGGAACAAGTATGGGCACTACTTCAAAAGCGAGCCAAAGAATTACAGCTTTGCTCGATGAAAACAGTTTCGTTGAAATTGGTGCGCTTGTAACAGCAAGAGCTACTGATTTTGATCTGAAACAGACAGAGACTCCTTCTGATGGTGTTATCACAGGATATGGAGTGATTGACGGTAATCTTGTATATGTATACAGCCAGGATGCGGCCGTGTTGAACGGATCCGTGGGCGAGATGCATGCAAAGAAGATTACAAACCTCTATGACCTGGCCATGAAGACCGGAGCACCGGTGATCGGTCTGATCGATTCTGCTGGACTGAGATTACAGGAGGGCGCTGATGCGCTCAATGCGTTCGGTGAGATCTATAGCAAACAGGTTATGGCCAGCGGCATGATTCCGCAGATCACTGCGATCTTTGGAAATTGCGGCGGCGGTATTGCTATTTTCCCGACTCTGACAGATTTTACCTTTATGGAAAAGGCAAAGGCAAAACTGTTTGTCAATTCTCCGAATGCCATCGATGGAAATGAGATCAGCAAATGCGATACTTCCGCGGCGGCTTTCCAGAGCGAAGAGGCAGGCATTGTGGATGTGGTGGCAGAAGAGGATGAGATTTACGGAAAAATCCGTGAACTGATCGGTTTCTTACCGGCTAACTGTGACGACGAGGCAGTATCCGATTGTACGGACGACCTGAACAGGGCTTCCGCGGAGCTGGCAAACTGTGTGGGAGATACCTCTATCGCTCTGTCTCAGATTGCGGATGACGGCGTATTTTTTGAGACGAAAGCAGACTACGGCAAGAATATGGTGACCGGCTTTATCAGACTGGACGGTATCACAGTGGGCTGTGTGGCGAACCGCACGGAAGTTTATGATGAGGAGGGCAATGTGGCAGAAAAGTTTGACGCGGTACTTTCCCCGAGAGGCTGCGAGAAAGCTGCTTCTTTTGTGAAGTTCTGCGATGCTTTTGATATCCCTGTCCTGACGTTGACGAATGTAAAGGGTTACGCCGCTACCAAGTGTGCGGAGAAGCGCATGGCGAAGGCGGTGGCACAGATGACGGCGGCTTTCGCGGAAGCGACTGTTCCGAAAATAAACGTGATCATCGGTCAGGCTTACGGCAGCGCTTACGTGGCGATGAATTCCAGGGCGATCGGTGCGGATATGACTTTTGCATGGCCTGATGCCGAGATCGGTTCCATGGACGCGAAACATGCGGCACAGATCATGTATGACGGAAAAGGCGCCGATGTGATCAGTGAGAAGGCGGCTGAGTACGCGAAGCTTCAGGCCAGCGTACAGGGCGCAGCGAGAAGAGGATATGTGGACAGCATTATCGAAGCGGCGGATACGAGAAAATACGTGATCGGCGCGCTGGAGATGCTCTATACAAAGAAAGAAGACTGTCCGGATAAGAAACATGGAACGGTCTAGAAAGGATGCTTCGTATATGAAAAAGAAACTTTTGATATGTCTTGCCATGCTTGTCTGCATCCTTGGTTTAACAGCTTGTGGTCAGGAAATGACAGAAAACAGCTTTATCGACAAAGACAGTGCGAAACAGTCTGCGGAGATGACATGTGAACAGATCGCCAACTTGCAGCAGATGCTTGACGCATACGGCGTCGGCATGGCTGAATATGTAGAGATGAGCGGCGGAAATCCGGAGGATGCGGCACTTGATATCGCGGCGATGGACAGCTGGAACGCGGCATCGGAAGAGTTTGGCAGCTTTGTTTCTATTTTGAGCGACGAGACAGAGGTCACGATCACAGAGGATAAGGCCGATGTCAAGGTGAAGATACAGGGCGACAAGGTATATAAAGGCAATAAACAGAGAACGGCTACCGTGGAGATCGTAATTACGGAGAAAGGCTATGACAGTATCAGCGTCTCGGCAGATTATGATATGAGCGAGCTGATGACCAAAGCAGCTCTCAACACACTGCTTGGCATGGGAACTGTGTTTGCGGTACTGGTTCTGATCTCTCTTCTGATCTCCTGCTTTAATTTTATTCCGAAGATCCAGGAGAAATTCAGGAAGAAACCTGCACAGACAGAGAGTGCGCCGGCAGCTGCAAAGACAGTACAGCCGACGGTGGTTGTGGAGGAGGATACAGATGATACGGAGCTGATAGCAGTGATCGCGGCGGCGATCGCGGCAAGTGAAGGGGCTGCATCAGCTGATGGTTATGTGGTAAGGTCTATTATCAGACGATAAAAATAAAAGGAAAGAAATCACTCATAAATTCAGGAGGAAATAACATGAAAAATTATACAATTACCGTAAACGGCAACGTATATGACGTAGTAGTAGAAGAGGGAGCATCCACAGGCGCAGCGCCGAAAGCAGCACCGGCGGCACCCAAGGCAGCGCCGAAGGCGGCATCGGCGGCGCCTAAGGCAGCGAGCGCAGGCGCAGGAAGCGTGAGAATTGAAGCAGGTGCGGCCGGCAAGGTGTTCAAGATCGAAGCGAGCGCGGGCCAGGCTGTGAAGAAAGGTGATGCAGTGGTAATTCTGGAAGCGATGAAGATGGAGATCCCTGTTGTGGCACCTCAGGACGGCACTGTTGCAAGCATTGACGTGGCTGTGGGCGATCCTGTTGAGGCGGGTACACTGCTGGCAACTCTGAACTAGTGACAGTGTACAGATACAGTAATATAAAAAAACAACAGGAGGCTAAGAAATGGATTATATTGTAACTACACTGGACAATCTGGTTCATCAGACGGCGTTCTTCAATCTGGAACCCGGAAACTATGCGATGATCATTGTTGCCTGTGCATTTCTGTATCTTGCGATTGCCAAGGGCTTTGAACCATTACTCCTTACCCCGATCGCATTTGGCATGCTGCTGGTCAATATTTATCCGGATATTATGATAAGTATTGAGGAATCGGCCAACGGCGCTGGCGGTTTGCTGTATTATTTCTATTTGCTGGATGAGTGGGCGATCCTGCCGTCCCTGATCTTCATGGGGGTAGGCGCAATGACGGACTTCGGTCCCCTGATCGCCAATCCAAAGAGTTTTTTGCTGGGCGCGGCGGCACAGTTCGGTATTTTCATGGCTTACTTCGGAGCGATCTGGATGGGCTTTAACGACAAGGCAGCTGCAGCTATTTCCATCATCGGCGGTGCGGACGGACCGACATCCATTTTCCTTGCGGGAAAACTGAGCCAGACGGCCATCCTCGGACCGATCGCAGTGGCGGCATATTCCTATATGTCTCTGGTACCGATCATCCAGCCGCCCATCATGAGACTGTTCACAACGAAGGAGGAACGTCAGATCAAGATGGCGCAGCTGCGTCCGGTTTCCAAACTGGAAAAGATCCTGTTCCCGATCATCGTTACGATCGTGGTATGTATGATCCTTCCCACAACGGCTCCCCTTGTCGGTATGCTGATGCTTGGTAACCTGTTCCGTGAATCGGGTGTGGTGAGACAGCTCCAGGAGACAGCTTCCAACGCACTCATGTATATCGTTGTTATCCTGCTGGGGACTTCCGTAGGTGCGACGACTTCCGCGGAAGCGTTCTTGAACTGGGATACGATCAAGATCGTTATCCTCGGCCTGGTTGCCTTTGCCTTCGGTACGGCGGCGGGTGTGCTCTTCGGTAAACTGATGTGCAAGCTGACCCACGGCAAGGTGAATCCGCTGATCGGTTCCGCCGGTGTATCCGCAGTTCCCATGGCGGCGAGAGTATCCCAGAAAGTAGGTGCGGAGGAAGATCCGACGAACTTCCTGCTGATGCACGCGATGGGGCCCAACGTTGCCGGCGTTATCGGTACGGCAGTTGCAGCCGGAACCTTTATGGCTATCTTCGGTGTCTTTTAAGCTTTGCACAGCTTATTCAGTATAATAATATATGGAGGAAATAACATGTCAGAACTAAATAAAAAACCGGTTGGAATTACCGAGACAATACTGCGTGATGCCCACCAGTCTCTGATCGCTACGAGAATGCCCACCGATCTGATGCTTCCCATCGTGGAAACCATGGATAAAGTCGGCTATCATTCTGTAGAGTGCTGGGGCGGCGCTACATTCGACGCATCCCTCAGATTCTTAAAAGAAGATCCCTGGGAGAGACTTCGCAAACTGAGGGACGGTTTCAAAAACACAAAGCTGCAGATGCTGTTCAGGGGACAGAATATCCTTGGCTACAGGCCTTACGCGGACGACGTGGTGGATAGTTTCGTGGAGAAATCCATCGCGAACGGTATCGATATCATCCGTATTTTCGACTGCCTGAACGATCTGAGAAACCTGCAGGAAGCGGTAAACGCGACCAACAAGATCAAGGCGAGAGAGGGCAGAGGCCATGCGCAGATCGCGCTCTCCTATACACTGGGCGATGCGTACACACTGGAATACTGGGTGGACACTGCGAAGAAGATCGAGGAGATGGGTGCGGACTCCATCTGTATCAAGGATATGGCGGGCCTTCTGGTTCCGTATAAAGCTGCGGAACTGATCGGCGCGATGAAAGAGGGAACGAAGCTTCCTATCCAGCTCCACACCCACTATACTTCCGGTGTGGCGAGCATGACTTACCTGAAAGCCGTGGAGGCCGGTGTGGACGTGATCGACTGCGCTATCTCTCCGTTTGCCCTGGGTACTTCCCAGCCGGCTACGGAGGTTATGGTGGAGACCTTCAAGGGAACTCCCTATGATACAGGATTTGACCAGAATCTGCTGGCTGAGATCGCGGATTATTTCCGTCCCTACAGAGAGAAATGCCTGGAGACAGGACTGCTCAGCCCGAAGGTGCTCGGCGTGAACATTAAGACTCTGCTGTACCAGGTGCCCGGCGGTATGCTCTCCAACATGGTGAGCCAGCTCAAGGAGCAGAACGCAGAAGACAAGTACGAGGATGTGCTGCGTGAGATTCCGAACGTTCGTAAGGATCTCGGCGAGCCGCCTTTGGTTACGCCTTCTTCTCAGATTGTCGGCACACAGGCAGTGTTTAACGTGCTGATGGGCGAGAGATACAAGATGGCTACCAAGGAGACGAAAGCTGTTCTGCGCGGAGAATACGGCCAGACGATCAAGCCGATGAGCCAGGAAGTCATCGACAAGGTTATTCCGGGCGAGGAGAGGATCACCTGCCGTCCCGCAGACCTGATCGAGAACGAGATGGATAAGCTGGAATCCGAGATGAAAGAGTGGAAACAGCAGGATGAGGATGTATTGTCCTATGCCCTCTTCCCTCAGGTTGCGATCGACTTCTTCAAGTACCGTCAGGCGCAGCAGGAGAAGGTGGATCTTTCTCAGGCTGATACAAAGAATGGGGCTTATCCGGTTTAAAAGTATTTATGCAGCCTGCCGTTTGGCAGGCTGTTTTTTTGTGCCGGGATATCAGGAAGCAAAAATTTTGAAAAAATCGAGAAAAATGCAGGAATAATGGCATATTTGCATTGACAGGGCATGCCGACAGATTTATAATAACAAGTGTTATCAAGCTGTGAGAGTAAACGGCCGGTAAAAGAGAGATTCTTATTGGGGAGAACAGGGAGGACAGCCTGAATAAAAAGAGTCAGAATGGGGGATGTATGCCACGCAAGGAGAGGATTACAAGAAAAGAGATCGCCGCCGCCGCTTTTCGTATGGCGAGAAAAGAGGGGATGGAAGAGGTGACGGCAAGAAAACTGGCGGGAGCGGCAGGCTGTTCGACGCAGCCGATTTTCCGCGTGTATCAGAATATGGATGAGGTACAGGCGGACGTGTTGGAGCAGGCTGTCGCCTTTTTTGAGGATTTTTACAATAATTATCCCAAAAGCCAGGCGGTACCTTTTGTCAATCTTGGGCTTGCCTACATAAGCTTTGCCCAGAAGGAGGGCAATCTCTTCCGGGCAATGTTTTTGAGTGAAAACCGGAACGGGAGAAGTCTGTATGAGCTGTTGAATGGGAAGAACGGAAATGTCTTAAAGGAAATAAGCAAGGCAAAGGCGGAGGGATGCCGTGATCCGCAGGATCTGTTTATGAAGATGTGGATCTTTACTCATGGGGCGGCCTGCATGGCTATCACCGGAGATTATGATCTTGGCATTACCGAGACGGTTGGACAGCTTGTTGGCGCCTATCGGGCGTTCCGCTGAGCGCAGGTGAAGATTTATGGGAAAAAGAGATTTTATGGCGGATATGGGCGAGCATTTCAGCAAGATGAGCAAAAGTCAGAAGCTGATCGCATCCTACATATCGGATCATTACGATGAAGCCGTCTTTATGACGGCGGCAAAGCTGGGAGAGACATTGCATATCAGCGAGTCCACCGTCGTGCGCTTTGCGTTGATGCTGGGGTATGAAGGATATCCGGAATTTCAGAAAGCGCTGGAGGGCTGGGTGAAGGATCAGCTCACCGGGGTTCAGCGGATGGGGGTCAAATACGCCGGAAATACGCAGTCTGAGGTGATTACGTCAGTGATGCAGTCGGATATGGATAAGATTCGCGACACGATAGAACACTTGGACACATACGCTTTCGAGACGGCGGTAGATATTATATTGAGAGCAAAAAAGGTTTATATTTCGGGAATCAGGAGCTGTGCACCGTTGGCAGATTTTCTCTGCTTTTATTTGAATATGATGCGCGGGGAAGTGGTCTGCATCAAGACGACGAGCATGAGCGAGACGTTTGAGCAGATGCTGCGGATCAATGAAAAAGATGCTTTTATAGGCATCAGTTTCCCGAGATATTCCATGCGGACGTTAAAGGCGATGGAGTTTGCCAATGACAGGAATGCCAAGGTGATCTGTATCACGGACAGCATTCACTCGCCGATGTGCATGTATTCTTCCTGCAATCTGTTTGCGAGAAGCGATATGGTTTCCATTGTGGATTCGCTGGTGGCGCCCCTCAGCGTGATCAATGCGCTGGTGGTGGCGATGTGTCTGAAACGTCCGACAGAGGTGAAGAACAGTCTGCACACACTGGAAGAAGTCTGGAACAACTATCAGGTTTATCTGAATGATGAGATCAATTTTATCGATGAGGAGCCGATGTTGAATTATCCGCTGCGGAAGGAAGGCAGAAAGAAATGAGTCAGGTTATTGTGGTCGGGGGCGGGGCCGCCGGAATGATGGCAGCGTATGCGTCTGCCGCATCGGGGCACCAGGTGTTATTGCTGGAGAAAAATGAGAAGCTTGGAAAAAAAGTCTATATTACCGGTAAGGGCAGGTGTAATGTGACAAACACTGCCGACAGGGAGCAATTTTTCCAGAATATTGTGACAAACAGCAAATTTTTATACAGCAGTATTTATCAGTTTGACAATCAGGCGATGATGTCCTTTCTGGAGGAGTACGGTTGTCCGGTAAAGACGGAGCGGGGCGGGCGTGTCTTTCCGGTATCGGACCATGCTTCGGATGTGACGGGCGCTTTTTGTCGGGCGCTGCAGGAGATGTATGCGGAGGTCAGGCTGCATACGGAAGTGACGGGACTTTTGTTTCAGGAGACAGGGAGAGAGGGAACATCGGACCCTGCACAAAAGCGCAGGAGGATCTGTGGAGTCAGGCTGTCAAACGGAGAAAAGCTGGAAGCGGATGCGGTGATCCTCGCCTGCGGCGGGTTGTCCTACCCGTCCACAGGCTCAGATGGAACCGGATATCAACTGGCTTCGCAGGCAGGACATTCCGTGGTTCCCTGTGTTCCGGCGCTTGTACCTTTCGAGATAAAAGAGCGCTGGTGTAAAAAACTGCAGGGGCTGTCGTTGAAAAATGTGGAGATAAAATTGTTTTTGGAAGAACCCCGGAAAGAGGATCGTCCGCATGCGGAGCGAAAACCGATATACAGAGGATTTGGGGAGATGCTGTTTACCCATTTCGGCGTCAGCGGACCTCTTATTCTGAGTGCGAGCAGCTATTGCAGCAAGAGGATAGCGGAAGGGGCGCATGCGAGACTTTTCTTAAATCTAAAACCCGCTATGGAGGAGGAGACGCTGGATAAGCGGCTTCTGCGGGATTTTGAGGAGAATTCCCACAAGGCGTTCAAAAATGCGCTGGGCGGGCTGTTCCCATCGAAGCTGATCCCGGTGATGGTGGAACTTTCCGGCATCGACGGAGAGAAAAAAGTGTATGAGATCACAAGGCAGGAGAGGTTGTCTTTTGTGAAACTGATTCGGAATCTGCCGCTCACTGTGACAGCGACAAGAGGCTTTGCGGAGGCGGTCATCACGCAGGGCGGCATCCCGGTGATGGAGGTGAATCCTTCCACGATGGAGTCGAAGATCTGCGGAGGATTGTATTTTGCCGGGGAGATGTTGGATATAGATGCTCTGACCGGTGGGTATAATCTGCAGCTGGCGTGGTCCACCGGGCATCTGGCGGGGACGTGTATACCATTTTGAAGAAGGCGGGATATGCTTGCCGCACAGAAAAAACAGGAGGAGAGATATGTACAATATTGCAATAGACGGTCCGGCGGGAGCCGGAAAAAGCACAATAGCAAAACAGGTCGCAAGGAGGAACGGATATATTTATGTGGACACAGGCGCGATGTACCGTGCGATGGCGTTGTTTTTGCTCGAGAATCAGATATCGCCGGAGGAGCCGGAAAAGATCAGCGAAAAGTGCCGGGAAGCGGATATATCGATCGTCTATGAGAACGGCGAGCAGGTGGTCCTGCTGAACGGAAGGAACGTCAACGGGCTGATACGCACCGAGGAGGTCAGCAATATGGCTTCCGCCTCCTCCGTCAACGGGGACGTGAGGAAAAAGCTGGTGGAGCTGCAGCAGAAGCTGGCGGAAAAATCGGATGTTGTGATGGACGGGCGGGACATCGGGACCTGTGTCCTGCCGAATGCTGATTTGAAGATCTATCTGACGGCGAGCACCGGTGTGCGGGCAAAGCGCCGGTATGATGAGATGGCTGCCAGAGGGGAGAAATGTGACATTGATGTCATAAAAGCGGATATCGAAGAGCGGGATTACCGGGATATGCACCGGGATATCTCCCCGTTAAAGCAGGCGGATGATGCGATTTTCATGGATTCCTCGGATATGACGATCGAGGAAGTTGTCGGAAAGATTTTGGAATTATGCGCCGGATGAGAAAAGTTTGTAAAGTGACCTGTTTATCAGAAAAAGGGAAAATGAAGAGATGGAAGTAAAACTGGCGAAATCCGCAGGTTTCTGCTTTGGTGTGAAGCGGGCGGTGGAAACGGTATATGAACAGATAGAGCGACAAAAAACAGTGCGGAAAAAGCTGCCGATCTATACTTACGGCCCGATCATTCACAATGAGCAGGTGGTGAAGGATCTGGAGGAGAAGGGAGTAAAAGTGCTTGGCAGCCGGGAGGAGCTGGAGGCTTTGAAGGAGGGGATCGTGGTGATACGTTCCCACGGAATCGGCAAGGATATCTGTCAGCTGATCGAGGAAAAGGGGCTGATCTGTGTGGATGCCACCTGTCCTTTTGTCAAGCGGATCCACAATATCGTGGAGAAGGAGAGCGCCGGGGGAAAACAGATTCTGATCATCGGAAATCCGGGACATCCGGAGGTGGAGGGCATCAGAGGCTGGTGCAGTACTCCGGCGATCACTGTGGAATCGGAAGAGGAAATGGAGAACTTGCAGGTAGAATATGGAAAAGAAATCTGTGTGGTTTCTCAAACGACATTTAACTACAATAAATTTCAAGATTTAGTTGAAATTTTAAAAAAGAACGAGTATAATAGTATTGTTGTGAATACTATATGTAATGCGACTGAGGAGCGACAGACAGAAGCGAAGGAAATAGCCTCTGAAGCTGATGTTATGATAGTTATAGGTGGAGCACATAGTTCTAATACAAGGAAATTGTACGAAATATGCAGTAAGGAATGTGCACAGACCTGTTTTATACAGTCACTGGCGGACCTAAAGTTAGAGCTTGCAAAATCAGTACGTCTGGTGGGTATTACAGCAGGGGCGTCTACCCCAAAGAATATTATTGAGGAGGTTCAAAGTTATGTCAGAAATGAATTTTGAACAGATGATCGATGCATCATTTAAAACAATACATACAGGAGAGGTAGTCGAAGGCACAGTCATTGATGTGAAACCTGATGAAGCTGTTATTAATATTGGCTATAAAGCGGACGGCATTCTGACCAGAAACGAATATACCAATGAGTCCGGCGTGGATATGACAACGATGCTGAACGTCGGCGATACGATGGAAGTAAAGGTATTGAAGGTAAATGATGGAGAGGGGCAGGTTACTCTCTCTTATAAGAGATTGGCAGTGGATCGCGGGAATAAGCGAATTGAGGAAGCGTTCAACAACAGGGAAGTGCTGAGCGCGGTTGTGACAGAAGTACTGAGCGGCGGCCTGTGTGTTGTTGTGGATGAAGTGAGAATTTTTATCCCGGCAAGTCTTGTGTCGGATGTCTATGAAAAAGATTTGAATAAATATGCGGGACAGGAAATTCAGTTTGTCGTGACGGAGTACAATCCGAGAAGAAGAAGATATATCGGCGACAGAAAACAGCTGGTAGTGGCGGAGAAGGCAGTGAAACAGAAGGAACTCTTTGAGCGGATCAAAGAGGGCGATGTTGTGGAAGGCGTTGTAAAGAATGTGACGGATTTCGGTGCGTTCATCGATCTGGGCGGCGCGGACGGTCTGCTTCATATTTCCGAAATGTCCTGGGGAAGAGTGGAGAATCCCAAGAAAGTATTCAAGGTTGGCGAGACTCAGAGAGTACTGATCAAAGAGATCTCCGGAAGTAAGATCGCGCTGAGCCTGAAGTTTGCGGATTCCGATCCCTGGAAAGACGCCGCTGAGAAGTATGCGATTGGCAATGTGGTAACCGGTAAAGTGGCAAGAATGACGGATTTCGGTGCATTTATTGAGTTGGAAACCGGAATTGATGCGTTGCTTCATGTCTCCCAGATTTCCAAGGAGCATATCGAGAAGCCGGCGGATGTTTTGAAGGTCGGCGAGGAAGTAACGGCTAAGGTAGTGGATTTCAATGAGGATGGTAAGAAGATCAGTCTGAGCATCAAGGCGCTTCTCGCTCCGGAGCCGGCACAGGAAGCTCCTGTGGCACCAGTGGATGATGAGGATGCAGATGTAGTGTCCGTTGATATTGATGCGGTAATTGCAAGTCAGACAGACGAAGGCGATGAATAATTTATAAAAGTAAGAGGCTGTCTGAGTTCGGACAGCCTTTTTATATGGGCAGTGGAAATATAAAATATTATAATAAGGGGTAAATTCACTATGTTATACGATTATGAGTATTTCAAAAAGGCAATGTACGACCTGACGAAGATAGATTTGGACGCTTATAAGGAAAAACAGATGAAGCGCCGTATCGACACATTGATCAGCAAGCACAAATATAAAGGTTATCAGGATTATATTGCTGCCATTAAGACAGATAAAGATCTGATGGACGAATTTTTGGGGTATATGACAATCAATGTCTCCGAATTCTATCGTGACCCTATGCAGTGGCAGTTTTTGGATAAGCAGGTGTTTCCGGAGCTGATCAGGAAATTTGGCAAAAACCTGAAGATCTGGAGTGCCGCATGTTCCACTGGTGACGAACCTTATTCTCTTGTTATGGCGCTTTCCAAACATATTCCGCTTGCGAATATCAGAATTTATGCGACCGATCTGGATAACCAGATTCTGGAAAAGGCAAAAGTGGGACTCTATGCGGAAAAGAGTCTTGCCGGTGTGCCGAAAGACCTGAGGGCGAAGTACTTCACAAAAGTAGGCAGCTCCTATCGCATTGCAGATGAAATCAAGAAGCGGGTTACGTTTAAGCAGCATAACCTGATCAAGGACAGATATGAGATGGGTTACCACCTGATCGTCTGCAGAAATGTGCTGATTTATTTTACGGAGGAAGCGAAAGATGAAGTCTTTGCAAAATACTATAAGTCTCTTGCATCCGGCGGCGTACTGTTCATCGGGAGCACGGAGCAGATCATGAATTATAAAGAGATCGGGTATGAGAGGAAGAGTTCTTTCTTCTATGAGAAACCCTGACGAAAAAGCGGGTTGTCTGTTTTTGGCGGGCAGCCCTTATTTTTTGAATGAATGATGCCGATATTCTTTATAATTAACAGATGTTATCCTGAAAATATAAGTCATGCGGAACTTACAGCGGAAAGGAATCTATGGGTATGGCGATGAGTACGAGTATAAACAGGAGTGTGGGAATATCTGACAAAGAGCTGCAGACAGGGATGTTTGGAGCAGTCAGTATTTCCGGCAAAAAGCGGGGAGAGAATGAGGACGGAAAAGGGTCCGTGATGTCTGGCGGGCAGTTTGATCCAATCGAGCAGAAGAAAGCGCTTGCGAAGAAACAGGCCTACAAGATCGTGAAGGACGCGCTGGCGAACGAACTGAAAATGGACAGTACGGTGCAGGAAGTGAAAGATCACGCGGACAGACTTCGGGAGGATCTTGAGAAAGCACAGAATGAGATCGGCAGAATAGAGAAAGAAAAAGAAGCGTGGCGCGAAGAATGCGGCGTGGATGCGGATTCTCAGGAACAGAAAGATCTGGAACTTCTTGAAAAGCGGGAGGCTTACGGGAGAGGCGACCTGTCGAAAGCTTTGACGAAGGAGGAAGAGAAACGGCTGGCCGAGATAGATAAACAGGGTTATACGGAGTATCAAAAGCGCGCTCTGGCGTTGGAAAAACATAAGACGCCCTATGAAGATACCGTGAATAAAGCGGAGGCGGGAGTTATGGCGGATAATGCAATGATCCGCGGGACGAGACTTGCGAGGCTGAAAAAAGACCTTATCCGGAAGGCCCAGAACGAGGCGGAGGATGCCCTGGCGGCAGCCAGTGAGGAGGTCATCGGTATGCTGGTGGACGAGGCGAAAGAGCATATGGATGAGAAGTCGGAAGAGCTGCAGGAGAAAGCGGAGGAGAGAGCCGAGGAGAAAGAGCAGCAGCAGGAAAAGATCGATGCGGCAAAGGAGGAGAAGGCGCAGACGGAAACGATGGTGAGGCTTGACAGCCAGAAAGCCGATTACCAGCAGGAAATTGAAGAGATGATGCGGAAGATGAACCTGATGGCGGAGGATATCAAGGGAATTAAGGTGGATGAAACCATAAAATAAAGGTTGTGAGTGTTTGGCGGTTTATGATATAATAACCGCAAAGGAAAAGGAAGCGACGGCGAAGCCGGCATTTGCTTTTCCTGCGGCATTAACGAGCAAACGTCCGATGAAATCGGACATGGAGCGCGTCAGCGCGGGTTTGCGAGTGTAAATGTAAAATAAATGAAAGGACATCCCAATGCGTATTATCCGCCAAAAACTTGATATATCCAATATCCCGTATCCGGCAGAGCAGATCGCGCCGCTTCAAAATATCTTGTTTTTTGATATAGAAACTACGGGTTTTACTGCAAAGCGTTCGTCTATTTATCTGATAGGATGCGCCTTTTATGATGGTACTTATTTCCGCCTGACGCAGTGGTTTGCAGAAAAGTATCAGGAGGAGAAGAAGATCATAGCGAGCTTCTTTGATATGGCAAAAAATTATACCCATATTGTACATTTTAATGGTAATAATTTCGATATTCCTTTTATCCAGCAGAAATGTGAGATGTATGGATTTTCCTACAGTTTTGCCAATTTAAGGGGAGTCGATCTGTACAGGAGGATCGCACCATACAAATATTTCCTGAAAATGCCTAACTGCAAGCAGAAGTCGGTGGAGGCTTTTTTGGGATTTCAGAGGAAAGATACCTACAATGGCGGTAATCTGATCAATGTGTACCATGACTATGTAAATAATCCTTCGGATGCCGCATTTCATCTGCTTCTTCTGCACAATGCGGATGATATCAGAGGGCTGATTCAGATTTTTCCTGTGTTGGCTTACTATGATATGTTTAATAAGCCGCTTCGCGCAAAGAAAGTGCAGGCAAATACCTATACGGATTATTTCGGGGTGGAACGTCAGGAGCTTCTGCTGAAAGTTTCACTTCCGGCATCGCTTCCGGCACCCATTCGTTTTCACGCAAATTCCTGCTATTTTAATGGGGAGGGAAAGTATGCCACTTTCCGGGTCCCGATCTATCAGGAGGAGATGAAGTATTTCTACGCTTCCTACAGTGATTATTATTACTTCGCGGACGAGGATATGGCGATCCATAAGTCTGTCGCATCTTATGCCAATAAAGAGTATCGAAAACAGGCGACGGCCGAAACCTGTTATACAAGGAAATTTTCCTCCTATCTGCCGGAGTGGGATCTGTTGGTACAGCCCTTCTTTAAAAGAGATTATAAAAGCAGAGAGATTTTCTTTGAGCTGACAGATGAGATCAAGACAAGTCGGGATACTTTTTCCCGCTATGCGGAACATATTCTGCAGATGATGGCGGATTCCTATTGAATATCGTAAAAAAGTAGCCGTTCTCCGGACGGCTATTTTTGTAATTTATCTCTTTCCTATTTTGTATAAAAATAGTAGAATAGATAGAAGAAAAAGTGAGAAAAGAGGATATCAAATGGCTAAATCAACATTTGTGGGCGGGATTCATCCTTTTGAGGGGAAGGAGCTGTCCAAGGACAAGCCCATCAAGGCGGTGCTGCCGAAGGGAGAACTGGTCTATCCGCTGTCCCAGCATATCGGGGCGCCGGCTGCGCCGATCGTGAAAAAGGGCGATCATGTACTGCAGGGGCAGAAAATAGCGGAGGCTTCCGGGTTTGTCTCGGCGCCGATCTATGCCACCGTGTCGGGGACAGTAAAAGCGATAGAGCCAAGGCGGGTGGTCACGAGCAACGAGGTGATGAGCATTGTCATTGAAAATGACGGCCTTTATGAGGAAGTGGAGTATCCGGTACATAAGCCTTATGAGGAACTGAGTAAAGAGGAGATCATTTCGATCGTAAAAGAGGCGGGTATCGTAGGTATGGGCGGCGCGGGCTTTCCGACCTTTATCAAGCTGTCGCCGAAGGAACCGGATAAGATCGATTATATTATAGCAAACTGCGCCGAATGCGAGCCGTATCTGACATCCGATTACAGGAGAATGATAGAGGAGCCGGAAAAACTGATCGGCGGCTTGAAGATCATGCTGCGTCTGTTTGATCATGCGAAGGGTATTTTGGCGGTGGAGGAGAACAAGCCGGATGTGATCGCGCTTTTGAAAAAGCTGACGAAGGATGAGCCGGATATCATGGTGACGCCGTTAAAGACAAAGTATCCTCAGGGATCGGAGCGCTCCATTATCTACGCCACGACAGGGCGCGCCATCAATTCTTCCATGCTGCCAGCGGATGCGGGCTGTATTGTGAACAACGTGGATACGATCGTGGCAATCTACCATGCAGTGACGGAAGGAAAACCGCTGATGTACCGTATTGTGACGGTGACGGGAGATGCGGTCAATGATCCGAGAAACTTTATTGTCAGAATCGGAACCATGTACGATGAACTGATAGAGGAAGCGGGAGGCTTTAAAGGGGAACCGGCAAAGGTGATCTCCGGCGGTCCGATGATGGGTTTTGGCATGTTCGATCTGCATGTGCCGACGACAAAAACCGCATCGGCGCTTCTTTGTTTGACAAAGGACGACGTATCGGAGATGGAGCCTACGGCATGTATCAAGTGCGGCAGATGTGTTGAAGTCTGCCCTCAGCGGCTTGTGCCGAACAAGCTGATGGTGGCTTCCATCCACGATGACTCGGAGACGTTTTTAAAGCTGAACGGGCTTGAATGTGTGGAGTGCGGCTGCTGCAGTTATACCTGCCCGGCGAAGAGGCCTCTCACCCAGTCCATCAAATCCATGCGTAAGATGGAACTTGCAAAGAAGAAAAAGTAGAGGGAGGAAAGAGAAGTGAGCGATATGTTACATGTATCATCCAATCCGCATGTCAGATCCAAAGTGACGACCAGCTCCATTATGCTGGCGGTCGTACTTGCTTTGCTCCCTGCTGCCGGATTTGGTATCTACAATTTCGGGCTCCATGCGCTGCTGCTGATCTGTGTGACGGTGGCAAGTACGGTGGCGACGGAATTTGTCTATGAGAAACTGATGAAAAAGGAGGTTACCATCGGGGATTTTTCCGCGGTGGTGACGGGGCTTTTGCTGGCGCTGAACCTGCCGCCGATGGCGCCCTGGTGGATCGGAATGATTGGCGGTATTTTCGCCATCCTTGTGGTAAAGATGCTCTTTGGCGGCCTGGGACAGAACTTTATGAACCCGGCCCTTGGGGCAAGATGTTTTCTGCTGATCTCCTTTACGTCCATTATGACAAACTTTGACTGTGACGCCTATACCGGCGCGACGCCGTTAGCGCAGTTAAAATCAGGCGTGACGCCGGATGTGTTTTCGATGGTGATCGGAAAGACCGGCGGAACCATCGGGGAGACGAGCATGATCGCCATTGTGATCGGCGCCTGCTTCCTGATCCTGCTTGGCATTATCGATCTGAGGATTCCGGGCAGCTATATTGTCAGTTTTGTGGTGTTCCTCTGCCTGTTCGGGGGGCACGGTATAGATCCCGCTTATCTGTCCGCCCATCTTGCCGGCGGCGGTCTGATGCTGGGAGCGTTTTTCATGGCGACGGACTATGTGACAAGGCCCATTACAAAGAAGGGGCAGTATCTGTTCGGTATCTTTCTAGGGATTCTGACCGGTATTTTCCGTGTGTTCGGCGCTTCCTCGGAGGGCGTTTCTTATGCGATTATCATCGGTAACCTTCTGGTGCCTCTGATGGAGAAGATTACTCTTCCGAAAGCATTCGGGAAAGGAGGAGAAGCGGTATGAATGATGAAATCAGGTCCATGTTGAAAGATGCGGGTATCATTGTGGCCATTACGCTGATCGCCGGACTGGTGCTGGGAGGCGTGTATCAGCTCACGAAAGAGCCTATTGCGGAACAGAAACGGCTGAAAAAACAGAAAGCCTGTCAGGAGGTCTACGCGGAGGCGGCATCTTTTGCGGAGGCGGAAGGCTTTGATACGGAGGCCGCCGCTTCGGTGCTGGCTGCGGAGTATCCTTCTCAGGATATCGATGAAGTGATGCTGGCGCAGGATGGCGCGGGAAATACGCTCGGCTATGTGCTGACGGTAACCACCCATGAGGGCTACGGCGGAGATATTCAGTTTACGATGGGCATCACAAACGAGGGAACTTTAAACGGTATTTCTCTTTTGAGTATTGCCGAGACGCCGGGGCTGGGCATGAGGGCGGAGGAGGTGCTCAAACCTCAGTTTGGAGGAAAGTCCGCCGAGAAATATGAATATACAAAGACCGGCGCCGTGGCGGAGAATCAGATCGATGCGATCTCCGGCGCAACGATCACAACCAATGCTGTGGTGAACGGAGTCAATGCCGGACTGTTTTATTTTCAGAATGAATTGGGAGGTGCGGCCGAATGAGTGAGATAAAATCAAGGCTGGTCAACGGCCTGTTTAAAGAAAACCCCACCTTTGTGCTGATGCTGGGGATGTGTCCCACGCTGGCGGTGACGACTTCCGCCATGAACGGACTGGGGATGGGGCTGACTACCATGGTGGTGCTGGCACTCAGCAATATGATCATTTCCCTGCTTCGGAATATTATCCCGGATAAGGTGCGTATTCCGGCATTTATCGTGATCATTGCCTCCTTTGTGACAATGATGGAACTTTTGCTGGAAGGCTTTATTCCTTCCCTTTACGATGCCCTGGGCATCTATATTCCGCTGATCGTGGTAAACTGTATTATTCTGGGAAGGGCGGAAGCATACGCTTCCAAAAATCCGATACTGCCGTCTTTGTTTGACGGGATCGGCATGGGGCTTGGCTTTTCCTTCGCGCTGACCTGTATCGGCGCGGTGCGTGAGCTGATCGGCTCGGGAAAGATTTTCGGTTTTTCCGTGATGCCCTCCTCCTATGTTCCCTGTGCCATCTTTGTGATGGCTCCCGGCGCCTTCTTTGTGCTGGCGGCTCTTACCGCCCTGCAGAATAAGATCAAGATCGCAGGGGAGAAGAAGGGGAAAGATATGAGCAAAGTTGGCTCCGGCTGCAGCGAGGACTGCATGAACTGCGGGGAAGAGGGCTGCGGCAGACGGAAGTTTTATGATACGGATGTGAAGGAGGAATAGGGGTGGAAACAGTAAGAGATTTATTGATTATATTGATCGGTTCCTCTCTGGTGAGCAATGTTGTGCTGAGCCAGTTTCTGGGGTTATGTCCGTTTCTCGGCGTATCGAAGAAAACGGAGACAGCGGCAGGCATGGGGGCGGCGATTATTTTCGTCATTACGATATCATCTCTGGTGGCGGCAGCGATCTATCAGTTTATGCTGGTGCCGCTGCATATTGAATACCTGCAGACGATCGTCTTTATTCTCGTCATTGCGGCGTTAGTACAGTTCGTGGAGATGTTTTTAAAGAAATTTATTCCGTCCCTGTATCAGTCTCTGGGGATTTACCTGCCGTTAATCACCACAAACTGTGCGGTGCTCGGCGTGGCGCTGACAAACGTGACAAAGCAGTATGGGATCTTAAAGAGCGTAGTCAACGGCTTCGCTACGGCAGTGGGCTTTACGGTTGCGATCGTGATCCTGGCAGGACTGCGGGAGAAGATGGCATATAACGATGTGCCGGAATCTTTTCAGGGGATGCCTATCGTGCTGATCACGGCAGGGCTGATGGCGATTGCGTTCTGCGGGTTTTCGGGACTGTTGTAGAGGAAAAGCCGCGGCGGTATTCCGAGTGATCGCATTGAGGTTTAAGCCCTGTGATAAAGGTAATATAACAGATGGAAGACAGGGGCATTTTTTGTCCCTGTTTTATTATATCTGCAAAATCAGTTAAGATTTGGTTCTGAAAAAGGTGAGGAAAAGAAAAATGGGCGAGAGATTAAAAAAGCAACTGGACTTTGCGCTGGAGATCGATAAGGAGAAGAATATTTTCCGCCAGACTCATTTATCCGGGCACGGCAGAAATGAAAACGATGCGGAGCACGCCTGGCATATGGCAGTGATGGCGTATCTGCTGCGGGAGTATGCCAATGAAGAAGTGGACATCGCGAAGGTGATGCTGATGTGCCTGATCCATGATATCGTGGAGATTGAGGCGGGAGATACCTACGCCTATGATGCCGAAAGCCTGAAAACACAGAAGGCTAGGGAGGATGCGGCGAAGGAGAAGATTTATTCCATGCTGCCGGAGGATCAGAAGCGGGAGCTGATCGCGTTGTTTGATGAGTTTGAGGCGTATGAGACGGCGGAGGCAAAATATGCCCATGCGATGGATAATCTGCAGCCGCTGATCTTGAACAACAGCAACGACGGCGGAGACTGGAAAGGGCATGAGGTAAGCGCGAAACAGGTGTATGAGAGACAGGGGAAAACAAAGCTGGGCTCCGAACGGTTATTTGAGGTGACGGATCAGATCATCCGGGAAAATATCAGGAAGGGGAATCTGAAAGAATGATCCTTTTAAATCGCCTTTTCCGGAAAAGAGGTAAGGATTGAGGCAGGATAATTTATATAAGTTGACTATGCGAAAAATAATTATTATAGGCTGCCCGGGTGCGGGTAAAAGTGTTTTTGCACGAAAATTGAATCAGAAATTATCTTTTCCACTGTATTATTTGGACATGATCTGGCATAAACCGGACAAAACGACCTGCTCGAGAGAAGTATTTGACGGCAAACTGCGGGAAATTTTGGAAAAGGATACATGGATCATCGACGGAAATTATCTGCGTACACTGGAGATGCGCCTGAAAGAGGCGGATACGGTGTTTTTGCTGGATTATCCGATAGAAGTATGTCTGGCAGGAGCAATGGAGCGGATCGGGAGAAAACGGGAGGATCTGCCCTTTGTTGAGACGGAACTGGATGAAGAGTTTCGGCAGTGGATTCTGGATTTTTCCGGGGATCAATTGCCGGTTATATATCGTTTGTTAAAACAGTATGAGAGCGGGCGGGAGACTTTTGTTTTTCGGTCGAGAGAAGAAGCGGACAGATTTTGTGACCGGATGTAGAAAAATGCTTTATAGGGATGAACGGTGATTTAACTGATATATGAAAAGCGATTATGCGCAAAGGACAGAGTCCCTGCTCTGTGAGGAGGAATGATATGAGAAGGGCGAATGTCTGTATTACAGAAAAAGTCCGGGGGTATATGGGCAGGGGAAGGTGAGATTTAGTGACGGATAATAAATGCAGTAAAAGATATAAAAAGCCGGAGGATAAACTGGCAGATATCCTGATATATCACAAAAGAAAATATATTATGCCGATATGTTTGATCTTATATCTGGCTCTTGTTCTGGTGTCCATAGTGCTGACGCTGGGAGTCGCGGCGTATGCAGGGGAAGAGCCGCCGGAGGTAGCGAAGGAGATTTTTCGGCTGTCCAACATGATATATCTGCTTCCGGGAATGGCAGTGTTGGGGATTCCGGCGCTGCTCATCCATATTTTGCTCGGTGTCGGCGAACGGCGGTTTTTGCGCGTCTATCGGACGCTGCCGGAGACGGCAAAGCAAAAATTGTTTGAGGCAAAATTTCGGGAGCATTGCCCGGGCAATATGAAAATTTATGAGGCGGAAGGGTGTTTTCTGTTCTATGACGGATACCTTTTGGGGATGCCGCAGATCGTTCGGACAGAGGATATCGTATGGGGATATCTCGGAAGGTCGGATGTTTCGTTTCCCGATAGGGAGAAAAATATTGTGTATTCCGGCGTTCGGTTCTTTTTCCTGTGTTTTTATACAAAGGACGGCAGGCGGCACAGGATATTTGCCAATGTATCCTATAAAGATATCGTTTCCTGGTTTACGGCGCGTTGTCCGCGGGCGATTCTCGGGTATGGGAGAGAACAGAGAAGGCGGGCGGAGGAGATATTCAGAGCGGAGGCGGAGCGGGCGGCTTCTCTGTTCGGAGAAGAGAGGGATTTTTATCCTGCGAGGAGAAAGAGAGCTGTGGCGATGGCGGTGGGCGGTTCTCTTATGACGGTTGTCCTGCTGACAGCAGGTTTCGGCGGCTGGCAATATAGGAACAGTGAAGAATATTTGTATCGGAAAAATATGAGACAGGCGGAAAGCTGGTATGAGAGCGGAGAGTTTTCCAGAGCTTATCAGGCCTATTATGCCGCAAGGGAGATTCGCAAGGATGATAAAGAGGCGTTAAAGGGAATGCTGCTATCCTCTGTGGAGACGGCGAAAAAAGACGGTTATTTGGACAGCATCATCCGGGATTATGAAAATCTGTTTTATCATCAGGAACTGTTTGCGGAAGAGACGGATATTTCCGGCTGGTATTTCGAGTGTGCGGAATACTATCTGATGAAGGACGATCCTGTTGGGGCGGCTGGGCTTTTGGAGAGAGGGATAGAGACTTTTGAGAAGGCGGATGCAAAAGGGGAGACCGCGGAAGCGGAAAACGGACCGGCGCGCAATGAAGAGATCATCGGAATGATGGAGCGCAAAAAGGAAGATATCCTTGCGCATTGCCGGGTGGCTGGGGTGACGGAGTATCTGTACGGGGAGAGGAGAGAATATAAAGAATATGACGAGCAGGGCAGAGAGGTACTCCATATCCGTTATCCGGACCGGAAGTGCATATGGGAGTACAAAAATTATGATGAGGCGGGAAATCTGACTTTTGTGGAGAAATGGGAGCAGAAAGAGGGGGAGAAAGAGAAACAGAAGACGGAGGAGGAATATCTGGAATATGATGAACAGGGGAACCTGTACTATATTGTGAGATATGATACGGTGCGGGGCAGGGAAACTTATGAGATGAGCCGCGGCTATGACGAGGAGGGGCATCAGACCTATTATCTGGAGTCTTACGACGGAGAAATATTTACGGAGCGGCAATGTTGTCTGCGCTCTGATCATATGCAGATCGACAGGGAATACACCGCGGATTGTCCGGTGGGAGAAGAACCGATTTATTACATCGCGCAGGAATGGGATGAGAAGGGGAAGCTTTTGAGAGAATCCTATTATTCGTTGTTTTATTCTCCGGAAGAGATACAGGCGGGGGAGGCGGCGCCTCTGGTGCAATATGATTATGCCTATGACAAAAACGGAAATACCGTATCGATTTCTTATATTTCCGGGAGCGACGGGAGACGTTATCAGGTCTATGAGAGAGAGTATGACGACAGAAACAATCTGATAAAGGAGATTTATTATGAGTATGGTGAGGAAAAGAATTCTTTTTGCGAGACAACTGTCTGGAAATATAATGAGGAGGGAGTTCTTCTGGAAAAAGAGGTGAGTACTGACGGCGCATGGAAGGGATACGCGGAACATTATGCGTATGACGAAGCAGGAAATCTGATTCGGAGAGATTATCTGGACGGGGACGGAAGCGGGTTTTCCGTTATAAAAGAATATGATATATTGGGAAATCCGATAAAAGAGTACAGGATCGAGGGTGGTGCGGAAACATTGCCCGATGATGCGGAACCGGAAAAAGAGTGGGAATATCAATACCGCTATTTAAAGAAAGAGGAATAGTATGCGTAAGTAAGCCCCGAAAATCTTTTGTATTCTATCTAATAAAAATGATTACATAACACAAAATATGTGTTAAAATATCTGTGGATGAAAATTGTTGTTTTTGTTCGGTTTTCATGCGGAGGAGTCTGTGTGCGTACTGTATCCGCAGGCTTTTGTAATACATAAAACAGTACAGAAATGAGGAGACTATGTCAGGTATTATCATTGCGATGCTTGTAGTGGGGGGAGTCGGACTGTTTATCGGTCTGTTTCTCGGAGTTGCTGCGATTAAATTTAAAGTGCAGGTGGACGAAAAAGAAGTTGCAGTATTGGAGGCACTGCCCGGCAACAACTGCGGCGGCTGCGGCTATGCGGGATGCTCGGGACTGGCGGCAGCGATCGCAAAGGGAGAAGCGGCGGTCAATCAATGCCCGGTAGGCGGCGAAACGGTGGCGAAGAAGATATCTGAGATCATGGGGGTGGAAGCCGGTGAGAGCAGGCGGATGGTCGCTTTCGTGGCGTGTCAGGGAGACTGTGATAAGGCTAAGGTGGATTATGAGTACACCGGTATCGAAGACTGCCGTATGCTTTCCTTCGTGCCGAACGGCGGACCGAAAACCTGTAATTATGGCTGTCTCGGATATGGCAGCTGTGTGCAGGCATGTCTTTTTGACGCGATCCATGTGGTAAAAGGGGTGGCCGTGGTGGATAAGGAGAAGTGTAAAGCCTGCGGGAAGTGCGTGGAGGCGTGCCCGAAGAAGCTGATTTCTCTGATTCCTTATGATGCTCCATATCAGGTGGCGTGCAGTTCTAAAGACAGGGGACCAGTTGCGATGAAAGCATGTGATGTGGCCTGCATCGGCTGCGGGCTCTGTAAGAGAAATTGTCCTTCCGAGGCGATTGTGGTGGAGAATTTCAATGCAAGAATTGATCCGGAGAAATGCACCGGCTGCGGCACCTGTATCGAGAAGTGTCCGAAGAAGAGTATTGTGGAAGCGTGATATGGGAGAGAATATGAATCAGTTCAGAGCAGTTTTATTTGATATGGACGGAGTTTTGATCAACACGGAACCGTTGCATTTTCGGATGTGGAGAGAAGTTTTTCACAATCGGGGAGTGGAGATCGATTACAACGGATATAAGGATTGTATCGGAACGACCGAAGAGTTTTTGAGAGAATTGATCTGGAAAAATTATGGTGCGGATTTTCGGAAGGATGAGACGCTGAAGGAAGATGCGATGGTCATAAAGAAGCGGCTGATCGCGGAGGAGGGATTTCCGAAAATGCCCGGTGTGGAGGAGATGCTGAAGAATCTGTATGAGGCAGGATTTTTGCTGGCGATCGCTTCCTCTTCCTCTGTCAGCTTTATAGAACTTGCGATGGATTACATTGGCGTAAAACAGTATTTCCATGTGATCAACAGCGGGGAAAATGTAGCGCATTCCAAACCGGCCCCGGACATCTACCTGAATACAGCGGAGAGACTGGGCGTAAAGCCGGAAGAATGCGTCGTGTTGGAGGATTCTGAGAACGGCAGTATCGCTGCGGTATCTGCGGGGATGGTGTGCGTAGGGCTTCTTAATCCGGACTCGGGAAACCAGAATCTGGAGCGGGCGAAAGTCGTCATTCGGGAGCTGGGGGAATTTACGCCGAAACTGATCGGACGGTTAAACGAAATATAGACTTATAGGCCGGGAGATTGCTATGCGATATCACGACATTACAAAAGATGATATGAAAAACGGAGACGGGCTGCGGGTAGTACTTTGGGTTTCCGGCTGCGGGCATCGCTGCCCCGGCTGTCAAAATCCAATCACGTGGGATCCGGCTGACGGATTGATCTTTGATGAGGCGGCAAAGTGGGAAATTGAGGAACAGCTTAAGAATTCCTATATTTCAGGTATCACTTTTTCCGGCGGGGATCCACTTTTTCCGGATAATCTGCAGGAGGTGACCGCTTATATAAAAGTCTTGAAAGATCGGTTCCCGGATAAGACGGTCTGGCTGTATACAGGAGAAATTTGGGAAGATATTCAGGATTTGGAAGTGCTTCCGTATATCGATGTTTTAGTGGACGGCAGGTTTGTGCAGGATAAAAGAGATAATCTTCTGCACTGGCGGGGGAGCGCAAATCAGAGGGTCATCGATGTGAGAAAGAGTCTGAGTAGAGGGCGTGTGGTTCCGCACGATGAATTTGAGTGATAAAACAGGAGATGATATCTATGGGAAAGCAGGAAACTTTACAAATAAAATACCATGTGAAAGAGATAGAAAAGCTGCGCTATATCGATGGAAAGAGTGACTGGATCGATCTGCGGGCGGCGGAGGAAGTCACTTTGAAAACAGGGGAATATCGGCTTATCAGCTTTGGGATTTCGGTAAAGATTCCTGAGGGGTATGAGGCCCATGTTGTGCCCAGGAGCTCCACTTTCAAGAATTTTGGCATCCTGCAGGCGAACAGTTATGGCGTGATCGATTCTTCCTACTGCGGAGAGAACGATATATGGAAAATGCCGGTGTATGCGGTGCGGGATACGCAGATCCATGTAAATGACAGGATCGCGCAGTTTCGTATTATGGAGAACCAGCCGCAGATTGAGTTTGAGGAAGTGGATCATATGTCGGGTAGGGACCGTGGAGGATTTGGCAGCACAGGAATATAGAAGGAATAGAAGATACATGCATAATTTCCCGATCGGCAGTTTATACTAAGGTCAGAAAAAAGCGGCATATATGCCGTTTTCTGACAGGAGTATGCCATGAACGAAAAAGATCAGGAAATTTTATATCCGACGAAGCAGATAGGAAAAGAAATGACAGCAGATTTCAAGGAAAATCTGGCTGCGATGAAAGAGATTCTGGCGCCGGATATCAGCTATGATATTGTTTATCGGGTGATACAGATGGGCGGTAGGGACGCCTGTCTGTTTTTTGTGGACGGATTCTGTAAGGATGAGCTGATGCAAAAGATCCTGCAGTATTTTATTGGCTTAAAGCCGGAGGATATCCCGGCGGATGCTCATGGGATGTCAAAGGCATTTCTGCCTACGGTGGAGGCTGATCTGGGAAAGACCTGGGAGGAGATCATAGTGGCGCTGCTGTCAGGACAAACGATCCTGATAGTGGACGGCTTTGATAAGTGCCTGCTGATCGACAGCAGAACCTATCCGGCAAGAAGCGTTTCGGAGCCGGAGAAGGAGAAAGCTCTGCGGGGTTCGAGGGACGGCTTCGTGGAGACGATCGTCTTTAATACAGCGCTTGTGCGGCGGCGTATCAGGAGCCCGAAACTGCGTATGGAAATGATGAGAGCGGGGGAGAGTTCCAAAACGGATATCGCTGTCTGTTATATGGACGACAGGGTCGATCGAAAGCTCCTCTGCCAGGTGAAGACAAGGATACAGAATATCCACATCGATGCGCTGACGATGAATCAGGAGAGTTTGGCGGAGTGTCTGTACCAGGGAAAATGGTTCAATCCGTTTCCAAAGTTTAAATATACGGAACGTCCGGACACGGCGGCGGCCCATATATTGGAAGGTAATATAATTATATTTGTGGACAATTCCCCATCGGCAATGATCCTTCCAGTTTCCATCTTCGATATGACGGAGGAGGCGGATGATTACTATTTTCCGCCGATTACGGGGACTTACCTGCGGTTTTCGAGAACGATCATCGGCATTATCACCTATCTTCTGACACCGACGTTTTTGCTTCTCACCATGTATCCTGAATGGCTCCCCGAGTGGCTTTCCTTTATCGCTATCGCGGATGATGTGAATGTACCGGTGATTTTACAGTTTCTGATCCTGGAGTTATCACTGGACGGGTTGAAACTGGCGGCGGTGAATACGCCGAATATGTTAAGTACGCCCTTGAGTGTGACGGCAGGTATTGTGCTCGGGGAGTTTGCGGTAAAATCAGGATGGTTCAACTCGGAAGTGATGCTCTACATGGCGTTCGTGGCCATCGCCAACTATACGCAGTCCAACTATGAGCTCGGCTATGCGCTGAAGTTTATGCGTATCATCACGCTGATCCTGACCGGGATTGCCGGGGTATGGGGCTATGCGGCAGGTGTCCTGCTTTTTGTCATCTCAATTGCGTCTAACAGGACGATCACAGGAAGGAGCTATATCAATCCTTTCGGGCCGGGCGGTATCGGGACGCTTTGGAAACGGTTTATCCGGGTGAGACACGAGGCGGCAGGGAAGTAAGGCAGCAGGATTATATTTATAATGGCTTTACATTGAAAAAGGATTGATAATGAGCAGTTTATCAATCCTTTTATTCGTTATCTTCAACATACTCGACAACATCTTCCACTTTACAATGAAGAATTTTGCAGAGCTGATTTATTGTGTGTAAAGTTACATTTCTGTTTTGTTTCAGACTGTCATATGTGCCATGGCTGAATCCGTAGACATTCAACAATTTATAAGTTGTTATTTCCTTTTCCTTCATCGTTCTCCAAAGTGGAGCGAACGACATCATAGGCAACCACCCCCTATCCGTATAGGAAAATTATAATAGAAATCGTTGTATCATAATATTTCCGGTATATCGGAAATATTTTCGTGGACAATGAAAAATGCATATGATAAAATTAAGTAAGAATTTACCATTTTACACATAGCGAGCAGTCTTGGCACTGCTGGGAAACAGGGGGAAGATGATGAAAATATGTCCAAAATGTGGAAGAGAATTTGGAAACAGCTCTATAAGATGTCCAATATGCAAAGTGGATTTGGAATTGATGAGAGAGGCGAGAAGAACCACGGTAAATGCAGGAACAGGGAGAACTTCTGCATATTATAAGGAGGCCGCAACAACAGAAGCGATAGAACAACAAAGAGTAGCGCCAAGTAAAAAAGAGCCGGAAATACCATCTGGACCATCTGCGCTTAGCATCATAGCATTGATATTTTCACTTATTGGCTGCCTGGGTTTTATCGGTGCGATTCTGGCAATCGTGGATTTGTGTATTAAAGATGGAAAGAAAAAGGTATGTTCTGTTTTAGCGCTTGTATTTTGCGGTATTTGGCTTTCTATTATAGGAATAGTATCATTTGCATCAAAGGATAGTGAAAAGGAAGTTAATAGAAGGGTAGAAACAAATAATACTGAGGCAGATGGGAATATAAATGGCAAAGAATATGAAGAATTGGATAATAATATAAATATACAAAAAAATAATGATATGGATACACGTCAAGAAGCAGCAGAAAATGAAATGAATGTTGATGTTTTAGCAGAATATACGATTTCGGACGGAATTGGGTGGTATACAAGAAGATTTATGATCATAAAAAATAATTCTAATGAAACAGTGGATGTTTCTACTTCTTCTTTAGCGTATTCAAGTGATGGAACTATGGTGGGAGCAGATGATTCTGAACTAAAGCCTGGGGAAACCATATCAAAACAAATTACATCGTATGAGGAATTCGATTCCATGCAATTTTATTTGACAGGAAGAAGATAAAATATAAAAGAAAGAGAATATACAAAATATGGAATCAAAATCCGGATTTGTAAAAGCGGTTATTTCGGTGGTATTTGGTATTGTCGGAACAGCTACAGTGCATTGGCTCATAGGAATTCCATTGGCGATAATTGGAATGATTTTGGGTTATGCAAGCTATGATTTTACAGACAGAAGGCTGTCATATGCAGGAGTTATTTTGAATAATATTGCGATAATATGGCTTTCTATTATATGTATAGTTGGTGGAAAATAATGTGGGTTGAAGAGAAAGAAAGTATAAATGTAATATTGGCTCAATATATAACACTTGGTTTAGAGTAAAACGTACCCCCGGAAGCATCAAGCTTTCGGGGGTAATATTATGTTTCTATTTTCTGTCTTCCATATTCATATAGTTCTTATCGTACCCGATCGGTTTATAAGCGGGACGGATGATCTTTCCGTTGTTGGCGAGTTCCTCCATGCGGTGAGCGCTCCAGCCGACGATACGCGCGATCGCGAAGATCGGGGTGAAAAGCTCCTGAGGGAGTCCCAGCATGTTATAAACAAAACCGGAATAAAAGTCTACATTGACGCTGACGCCCTTATAGATCTGTCGCTCGTCTGCGATGACCTGGGGGGCGAGTTTTTCCACGAGGGAGTACAGGTTAAACTCCTTCTCCAGTCCCTTCTCCACGGACAGTTTTTCCACGAAGTTCTTGAAAATGACAGCCCTGGGATCGGATTTGGAGTACACTGCATGTCCGACACCATAGATAAGCCCGGCATGGTCAAAGGCCTCCTTATTTAAGAGCTTCCTTAAATAGCCGGCTACTTCTTCCTCATCTTCCCAGTCTTTCAGGACGGACATCATCTCCTCAAACATCTGGACGACTTTGATGTTGGCGCCGCCGTGCCTTGGCCCCTTTAAGGAGCCGATTGCCGCCGCGATCACAGAGTAGGTATCTGCCAGGGAGGAAGTCACCACGTGGGTGGTGAAGGAGGAGTTGTTACCGCCGCCGTGCTCCATATGCAGTACCAGCGCCACATCCAGGATCCTTGCCTCAAGTTTGGTGTAGTGGCTGTCCGGGCGCAGGATATGTAAAATGTTTTCCGCAGCGGAAAGGTGCGGCTGCGGCTGATGGATATAGAGACTGTTGCCGTCGTGATAGTGGCTGTATGCCTGATATCCGTATATCGTGAGCAGAGGGAAAATGCTGATCAGCTGCAGACACTGCCGCAGGACGTTGGGCAGGGAGGTATCATCCGCTCTGTCGTCGTAGGAATACATGGTGAGGACACTTCTTGCCAGTGTGTTCATCATATCCTTGCTGGGAGCTTTCATAATAATATCCCGCACAAAGCTTGTGGGAAGGCTCCTGTAACCGGAGAGAAGTCCCTTAAATTCTGCAAGTTCCTGGGCGTTCGGAAGTTTATTAAAAAGAAGGAGATAGGTTACCTCCTCAAAACCGAAACGGTTTTTAGAGGTAAAGCCGTGTACCAGGTCCTTGACATCGTAACCTCTGTAGAACAGACGGCCGTGGGCGGGAACGGTCTTTCCATTGATGACTTCGGTAGCTCTGACATCGGAGATAGTGGTCAGTCCTGCGAGAACGCCCTTTCCGTTTAAGTCTCGGAGACCTCGTTTCACATCATATTGTGTAAAAAGAGCGGTATCGATGATATCCGCCTCTTCGCTGAGTTTTGCAAGGCGAATCAGTTCCGGGGTGATTTCTGAAAAATTCTGGTGCTCCATAAAAATACTCCTTTCTTTTGAGTGTGTACAAGAGTACATAAGTATGACCTTTATCTCTATACAAAATTAGCAGCATCAAATTGTGCGTTGCCCAAATTAATCAAACCTGTTGAAAATATAAGTGGCAAATAATAATAAGATTAGCTGTGACGTATAAAAGAATTTCCAAGACAACAATATAAAGTTAAAGTCGAAATGTATCTTTATCATAACATGAAAAAAAAGAAGATTACAAGTTTATTCTGTCAATTCAGAAAAAATTTATAAAATTTGTGGGAAAAGGCTGTATTTTTATGTATAATACTCGGGAGTTTGACAGTTAAATATTAAAAAAATATTTGCAGGTCGCATAAAACCTGCTTTTTTTGTGTCAAAT
>RAZE01000011.1 GCA_003611955.1 bacterium 1XD8-76 | reverse complement strand
GAGATTTTCCTAAAAATCAAGGTTTTTATTAAATTTAGAAGTGAAAAAAATGGGTAGTTTTTGACACTACCGCATTTTGCGAGGGGGGAGAGAAAATGAATCGACAGAATAATGATCTTACGGAGGTTTCCGGCCAGAACAAAAAGAAAGCGGTTATTATCGGCTGTATATGCGGTGTGGCGGCGTTGATCATATTACTGATCGCTTTGTGTGCGTTGTTTCTCGGAAAAAGTGAAAAAAGTGGGGGCAGGGGAGAGGAAGGGGAGGTGAATTTTGATGCGGTTCTCTACGAACCGGAGTTTCATCCCTATGACTTTCTTGGAGAAAAGGAAATGAGGGCGCTGAGCGGCAGTACTACCGATACAGTGACGGATGACGATTATTCTGCGACCGGTACGTTGTACTCGGCAAGTGAGGACCTGTATCTGGATACGACGGTATATTACCATCCGAAGTCAAAGGAAATCGAGATGATCTGGACTATTCAGGATGACGGGGATCATCTGCGGACATACCTGTACACATTTCGGAATGGAAAGATACTGGAAGTGATCGATATGATTATGAACGGTTACGATATGGACGATGTGAAGGAGGATAATTCCTTCCTGTTTGCTGAAGATTGTATGGTCCTGATGCTGCTCACGGATGAGAAGAACGAGGAGGGGTATATCCGGGAGATGTATGAATTTCTGGATGCGGAGAAGCAGGCGCTGTACCTGGAGAAGGAAGCGGAATACTTGAACCGCGCCTATATACTGTACGATGCGGTAAGTGGCTGGTAATCCGCGGGAGGGATGTCAGACGGTGGAAAATACAATCAAATATCTTGAATAAAGCAGGAAGATATAGTAAAATAATTGACAACAAAGTTTTTGTTTTATGGAGAAGAAAGGAGGTATATTCCCATGCGCTTTGGAAAACTGCTTACTACAGCGGCAGCTGCCGTACTGGTGTCAGCGATATTTGTCATGCCGGTTTCCGCTCATCACGGGCATCACAGGCAGGCGGCAAAGGTTGACACAAGTTGTCCGGTTTGCACGGTGGAAGGGTGCGCGGAAGAAGGGCATCATCTTCATGATGATGTGTACTATTGCAGTTACGCCCATGAGGACGGTTACTGTGACGGTTCCTGCGGTTACTGTGACGGTTCCTGCGGACACGGCACCAGAACCTATTCCCGCCATGGCGGCGGCAGAGGACATCATCGTCATTGCTGAACCGATTTTATCCATGCAAAATGGATCGTCGGAGGATAAAATATACTATATAAGAAACAAGAAAATGCTGATAACGTAAAAGTGTCAGCATTTTTTGTTTGGAGGTTAAGAAATAGAGCAGAGATTTATTAAGAATCGGGGTATAGTATTGAAAACAGAAAAGAGGAGATGTAAAATGGACAGAAAGTGGTATGAGCGAAACCGAAGAAGGAGAACAGAAGATGAAAAAGAAACTGCTTGGATACTATGACTATACGGTAATACTTACATACTGCGGTATGTTGTTTGCGTTCTGCGGGATTTTGCAGGTGATAAAGGGGGCCTACTGGGACGCTGTGCTGTCCCTGATGCTGGCGGGGATCTGCGATATGTTTGACGGGGCGGTGGCTTCCACGAAGGACAGGGATCAAAATGAAAAAAGGTTTGGGATCCAGATCGATTCCCTCAGCGATCTGGTGAGTTTCGGGATACTACCGGGGCTTTTTGTCTATATGATCTCCGGCCAGAATACGGTGGTGGGGATCATATCCGCCCTGTTTGTTTTGAGCGCCCTGATCCGTCTGGCCTATTTCAATGTGCTGGAGGAAGAGAGGCAGAACCGGACGGAAGAAAAAAGGAAAAGTTATCTGGGCATTCCTGTCACGAACATTGCGATACTGCTGCCGGCATGTTATCTGCTTTTCAGCCATAGGGTACTCCGGCATGTGATCTGTTTTCCGATTCTTCTGGTGCTCCTGGGAGCGGGATTTCTTCTGCCGATCGAGATCAAAAAGCCGGGAGTGGCGGGGAAAATAGCCATTATTTTGGCAGGCATTCTGGAGGCGGCTTTCATGATCTTTATTTATGGGATGGGATATAGTGTGAGATGAGAGATTCCTTATTACTGAGATTTTTGTACGGGACAGTTCCGGGCAGGGCAGTTTTAAAACTGCTGGTACAGCCGGGGGTTTCCAAGCTGGGGGGGCGTCTTCTCTCCAGCCGGGCGTCAAGGTGGATCGTCCCGCACTATATAAAAAAACATCATATCAATATGAAAAACATCGAGGTGCCGAGAGGCGGATTTCCTTCTTTTAACGCATTTTTTACCAGAAGGAGGAGGCGTCGGAGCTGCGATCTGGCCGGTGATCATCTGATCAGTCCCTGTGACGGCTATCTGACAGTTGCCGGGATGGAGAGAGGGGCTGTTTTTTTGGTCAAAAATACGGAATTTTCCGTGGAAGATCTGTTGAAGGATAAGGGGCTGGCGGAAAGTTTCAGGGGTGGAATGGCCTTTATTTTCCGACTGACGCCGGCGGAGTACCACAGGTACTGCTACGCTGCGAATGGGAATATTATCCGTGCGGAGAGGATTCCGGGAAAGCTGCACTGTGTCAGACCGATCGCGCTGCGAAACGTACCGGTGTTTGTGCAGAACAGCAGGGAGTACCAGGTGATACGGACGGAGCGTTTCGGGACGATGGTCCAGATGGAGATCGGCGCGCTGCTGGTGGGAAAGATAAGGAATGATGGCAGATATCTGAAGAGTGGCTCCGTGCAGGCGGGGGAGGAAAAAGGATATTTTGAGTTCGGCGGATCCACGATCGTTTTGCTGCTGCAGAAAGACGCGGTGCGTGTCAATACGTCGCTGCGTGACAGAAAAAGCGTCGGCGGGGAGATAAAAGTGCGCATGGGGGAATCCATCGCTCATTGTCTGCGTTCAAATCCGTGCACCCAGTCGGAAAACAGATAGTAAAACAGGTATATGACCGAGCTGATGCCCCAGGTCAGCGGATAGGCCCAGAATACATACTGTATCTCACCGGTCACTCTCATGACGATCAGGATGTAGCTGATCCGCAGGACGCACCAGACGGAGAGCATGACAATCATCGGCACGAAGGCCTTTCCGGCGCCGCGGCATACGGCGGCTATGGAATGGGAGAACGCCAACAGGAGGTAGAACAGCGTCACGATGTGCGCCTGGGTTACGCCGTACCGGATCACGCCGGGGGAGGAGTCGAACGTGCCGATCAGATATGGGGCAAATATATAGTACACAATACCGATGGCTTCCGCGATCAGGACAGCGGCAAGGATCGAAAAGCGTGCTCCTTTTTTCGCCCGGTCATACTGTTTTGCCCCCAGGTTCTGGCTGATAAAGGTGGTCGCCGCCATGTTGAAGCTTGTGACAGGCAGAAAGGCAAAGCCCTCGATCTTGCAGTGGATGCCGTATCCCGCCATGGCGAGCCTGCCGAAGGAGTTGATCTGGGACTGTACGATGACGTTGGCGAAGGCGATCACCGAATTCTGTACGCCGGAGGGCAGGCCGTAGCTTACCACCTCGAAAAAGATATCTCTGTGAAAGCGGATCTTTTTCAGTTCCACTGTGAAAAGATTGCCCTTCCGCAACAGATATATCATACAAAGGACTACACTTGCCGCCTGGGAGATGACCGTCGCCACGGCGGCCGCCCAGACGCCCCACCGGAATCCGCCGATGAAGAGAAGGTCTAACAGGATATTAACGACAGAGGAGAAAATCAGGTAATACAGTGGTCTCCTGCTGTCGCCGAGAGCGTTCATAATGCTGCGGCAGATATTGTACATGACCATGGCGAAAGCGCCCAGAAAATAAAAGCGGAAATACTCAACGGCTTCCGGCATGACTTCCGGGTCCGTCTGCATCCAGGTCAGGAAAAGGGGCGTGAAGATCACGCCGATGAATGTCAGGAGGATGCCGCTTACGGCGCCGAAGGCCATCATCGTATGTACGGAGCGGGATACCTGTTTCTCATCTTTGGCACCGAAATATCTGGAGATGACCACGCCGCCGCCCATGGCGGTTCCCATAAAGAAGCTGACCATCAGGAAGATCAGGTTGCCCGACGAGGTGACTGCCGCCAGCGCGTTTGTGCCGAGATACCTCCCGACGATGAAGGCGTCCGCAGTGTTGTAGAGCTGCTGGAAGACTTCGCTCAAAAAGACGGGCATGGCGAAGCGCAGCATCAGGGAATAGGGATTCCCCGTGGTCATGTCAAGTACGTTTGTTCTGTTTTTGGATTCTGAATTTTTCATGAAATGCATCGCGAACCACCTCATCTATACTTTATCCCTTATGTGCGAGTATATCAACTCCGTTTTCTGATAAACTTTGACTTTTAGTGCAATATTTTCGCGCCCTCATCTGTCTAATAGACAAAGGGTTAAGGAATTCCTGATATCACAGACAGAGGAAAGGAGAGAGAACAGGTGGAGCTTCTTGTAAAAAAGGCGAGAAGAGGTGATGCCGAAGCCTTTATAACGCTGATAGAAGAAAATAAACAGAGTATGTACAAGGTTGCCAGAGGGTTTCTGCGAAATGAGGAGGATGCGGCGGACGCGATGGCGGAGACGGTTTTAAACTGTTATGAGAAGATCGGTACATTGAAGGACACTTCCTATTTTAAGACGTGGATGATCCGTATTCTGATCAATAACTGCAAAGATATTCTGCAAAAGCGGAGGCGGAGCGTACCGGTGGAGGATATACCGGAGACGGAGGACGTTCGATCGGAGAGAGGCATGGAGGAGTTTCGGGAGCTGATCGAACCGCTCAGGGAACAGGACAGAAGTATTTTTACTTTGTATTATGTGTACGGAATGAAAGTAAAAGAGATCGCGGCCGATATGGGGATGAAGGAGAGCACTGTGTTGAGCCGTTTAAAGCGGGGCAGGGAAGCGCTTCGGGATGAGATGGAGAGCAGTCGGGTGAAAGGAGGGCGTCTATGAGAAAGAACAGGGAGGAAATGCTTCCGCAGATCGTGGAGGACAGACTGCAGGAGGCCTATAAGCAGATTCGGGAAGGAGAGATAAAACAGATGAAGAATACAGGAAGAAATCACAGAAGCTTAATCAGCGTGGCTGCGGTGCTGGCGCTCGTCATTTTCATACCTTCGGCGGTGTATGCGGCGGTGGTGTATTTTCAGAAGAGTGAACAGAGACAGGGGGATGAGCTCACCTATGAATTTGCGCTGAACTATGAACTGGTACCGGGAGAATACCGGGTTAAGGCGGAATATGTGCCCGAGGGATTTGCGGATGACGAGGACGGAGACGGGAAATATTACGGCGAGGAAGAGGGCGAATGGATCACGATCATGCCGCTCTACACCACGGCGGAGATCGAGCGGATCAACGGGGAGATCACGGTGAGCGATATCGATCGGGTGGAGCGCAGGGAACTGAGCGGTATGGAGGCCGATGTGATCACCTTCCGGGATGCGGAGAGGAACCTGTCCAACATCGATATATTCCTGTTCAATGAGGCGGAGGGATATGTGCTGGAGATCGTGGCAGGGTATCAGGTGGACGCAAAAGAGCTGTTGAAGTTTGCGGATTCCCTGCAGGTGGAGCGGACCGGAGACGGGCGCTACGAGACGGAGGATGAGAAGGCGTCGAGACTGAAGACGGAGGCGGATGAGGCAACCTTCCTGCTGGAAGGGCAGAAAAGATGGGACGCTCTGATGGAGCTGGGAATACCGGAGGAGAAGATATGTATGCCGGGGCAGGAGCTGAGGATGAAAAGCTTTGACCAGTCTTACGGTTTCACAGTGACGGATTACGCCTTTATGGAGAGCATGGAGGGATTTGCGGAGGAGAATTTCTTTGACTTTACGAGGTTTGACGGCTGGCTGAACGCGGATAAGACACTGCGCCCTTATTCCAGGCAGCATTTGGATAAGGAAGGCGCGCTGATCGGAGAAGAGAAGGCGGAACAGGAATTTTTGCGGGTGGATCTGAAAGTACACTGCTATGATGATACCGATCCGGATATCCCTCTGAATTTTACGCTGCAGTATGTGGCAAGGACAGAGGATGGAGGAGTCACGTGGGCGGAGGATTTTTATGAGCCTGTACCGGCGGAAAATTACTGGCTGCAGATGGACGACAGTGCGGTCTGGTTTGACAAGGCGGTCCATGTGGACGGCGAAGAGAGGAACCACTTTTTCTTCCGGGATATGAAGGTCGGCGACGAGCTGGAGTACACGCTGTTGTTTGTGGTGGATAAGGACAGGAAACAGGACTTTTTGCTCTGTCCGGAGGGCAGCAACAATGATCTGTGGCAGACGGAATCTATGACGGCGGGAGAGATCAGGGACAGCCTGGAGGGATATCTGGGGCTGCAGTAGAACCGGGATGTTACAGAAAGGATGCAAAAATAAAAAAAATATAAAATTTTTTTTAGAAAATTTTAAGATAAAATAATTGGCGTATTTTGTAGATGGATGAAAAACCGACACAAGATATGGTGGAAAAAGAAAAGACATTTTGTAAAAAGGCTTGCAAAATGTCTTTTTTTACGTATTTTCGGGGAAGAGCAGGGGCTTGTCAAACGGGTTGAAGTAGAGTAAAATGACATAAAAGTGGAGCGAAATGGAGCAATTGTGTTTAAAAGTGGTGAGTAAGAGAAGGTGATGCCGTATGTTCATGGGTGAATATGACCATAGCACCGATGCAAAAGGCAGGCTTTTCGTCCCTTCCAGATTCCGCGATGAGCTGGGTAAGAAATTCGTGGTGACAAAGGGGCTGGACGGCTGTCTGTTTGCCTACGGCGAAGAGGAATGGCATCGCGTGGAGGAAGGCATCAAAAATTTACCGCTCACCAGCAAGAACGGAAGACAGTTCATCCGCTTTTTCTTTGCGGGAGCCGCCGAGGTGGAGGCGGACGGGCAGGGAAGGATCCTGATTCCTGCGAAGCTCAGGGAGTACGCCGGTATCACAAAAGAGGTGGTGTCCGTGGGCGTCGGCACGAAGGTGGAGATCTGGAGCAGGGAGCGCTATGAGAGCATGGAGACCTCTTTTGAGGAGATGGACGACGTGATGGAGGAGCTTTCCGGGATGGGAATCAGATTGTAGTAAACAGGAGAAAAAAGTGAAGTTCAGACACTATTCGGTTTTGTTAAAGGAGACAATTGAACAGCTTCAGGTCAGGCCGGATGGAATTTATCTGGATGGAACGTTAGGCGGAGGCGGACATGCTGAGGCGGTGGCGAAAAAGCTTTCGGAGGAAGGGAGGCTTTTCGGAATCGACCAGGATGAGGCGGCGATAGAGGCGGCGTCAAAAAGACTGGAGGCTTACCGTGGTAAAGTGACGATCCTCAGAAATAATTACCGCAATGCGGTGGCGGCGCTAAGAGAGCTCGGTGTGGAAGGCGTGGACGGGATCGTCCTGGATCTGGGTGTATCCTCCTACCAGTTCGATGAGGCGGAGAGGGGCTTTTCCTATCGCTATGACACGGCGCTTGACATGCGGATGGATCAGAGAAGTACCTTAAGCGCGAAAGAGATCGTAAACGGTTATTCGGAGAGCGAACTGTTTCATATTATTAAGAACTATGGAGAGGAGCCTTTTGCCAAAAATATTGCAAAGCATATTGCGAGAGAGAGAGAAAAAAAGGAGATAACAACAACTTTTGAACTGAACGAGATCATCAAAAACGCCATTCCTGCCAAAATGCGGCAGGGTGGCGGTCACCCTTCCAAGAGAACCTACCAGGCAATCCGGATCGAATGCAACCATGAGCTGGAAGTACTGCGGGATTCTCTGGATGATATGATTTCTTTTCTGAGACCGGGAGGAAGGATCTGTATCATTACTTTTCATTCGTTGGAGGACCGGATCGTCAAGACGGCGTTCCGCACAAACGAGTCTCCCTGTATCTGCCCGCCGGAGTTTCCGGTTTGCACTTGCGGCAGAATCTCGAAAGGAAAGGTGGTAACGAAAAAACCGATTCTTCCGTCCACGGAAGAACTGGAGGAGAACAGCAGGTCAAAGAGCGCGAAGCTGCGCGTATTTCAGCGGAAGTAATGAGAGCGAGGAGAAAAAATGGCACAGAGAAAAAACAGCATAAATACTCGCAGATATGATATCCCGAGGAAAACTGCATATTTGGAAGGCAGCGCGGCAAGGCAGTTGAAAGAAGGCTACGATACAGGAGAGGTACCGAGAAGAAAGCGTCTGAGCAACACGACGAGAAAGAACCGTGAGAAGGCTTCCCACATGAATACAGGGTATGTGCTCTTCTTGTCCGCGGCTCTGGCCTTTGCGGTGATCACTCTGTGCGGCTATATTGACCTGCAGTCGGATATCACCAACTGTGTGGAAGAAATTTCCGAGATGGAGTCGCGGTATAATAATTTGAAATTGACGAACGATGAGGAGTATAATCGTATCAACAGCAGTATTGATCTCGAGCAGATCAAGGCGGTTGCGATCGGCGAACTGGGCATGACATACGCGAGAGAGGGACAGATCATCAGTGTGGAAGATTCCGAGACGGACTATGTGCGTCAGACAGATTCGCTGGACTGATGTGAAAGGAGAGGCGGTATCCTTGGCGGAACGAAGAGACAGAGAACGGAAAAGAGTAAGAGCCACAGAGAGAAAGTTTACATTGCGCATGCAGAAAAAGCTGGTGGTACTATATTTGATAGTACTGCTGGCTTTCGTGGGACTTAGCGTAAAGCTGTTCTACATCGGAAAGGACAACGGAAAAGAATACGAGAAACAGGTGTTGTCCCAGCGGCAGTATGATTCCACGACGCTGCCCTTTAAACGGGGGGATATTCTGGATCGGAACGGTACGCTTCTCGCCACCAGCGAGAGGGTGTATAATCTGGTCGTGGATGCCAAGCTGGTACTGGAGAAAGAGGAATATCTGCAGCCCACCGTGAATGCACTGCGAAGCTGCTTTCCGACGTTAGATCAGACGGAATTGAACCGGTATCTGAATGAGAATAAAGAGAAAGAGAAAAGCCAGAGGGCGCAGTATAAAATTTTTCTGAAACAGCTCACTTACGATGAGATAGAGGCCTTTCTGGATCTGGAGGCTGATGCGAAAAAGGGAAAAAATATCAAGGGGGTCTGGTTTGAAAAAGAGTACAGAAGATATTATCCCAATGGAAAACTTGCCAGCGATGTGATTGGCTTTATCACGGAGGACAACAAGGGGACGTTCGGTCTGGAAGAATTTTATGATGATATACTGAACGGAAGCACCGGCAGAGAATACGGTTACCTGAACGATGACACCATACTGGAAAGAACAGTAAAACCGGCGGTGGACGGCTATACGATCGTGGGCACCCTGGATGCCAACGTGCAGAGCATTGCCGAAAAGTATCTGAACAAATTCATGGAGGAATACAAAGATAATGTGCGGGAGGGGCAGGGAGCGAACAACGTCGCCTGCATTATGATGGAGGTTCACACGGGCAATGTGATCGCCATGGCCAGCGCCCCGGGGTTTGATTTAAATGATCCGAAGAATGTGAGCGAGCTCTACACGCCGGAGGAGATCGCTGCGATGGAAGAAGACGGAACGATCTATGACGCCTACAATAAGCTGTGGAGAAATTACTGCATTTCGGATACCTATGAGCCAGGCTCTACGATCAAGCCGTTTACGGTGGCATCAGCTCTGGACTGCGGCGCGATCAAGGGAAATGAAGTCTATCTGTGCAATGGGAAGAGGGAGATCGGCGGATGGCCCATAGCCTGCCACAATACGTTCGGGGATGGAGAGATTACCGTAAAACAGGCTGTGGAGAAGTCCTGCAATGTGGCGCTTATGTATATCGCGGAGGCGGAGGGGAAAAATAATTTCTGCAACTATCAGCACAACTATAATTTTGGATTAAAGACCAATATTGATCTGGCGGGTGAGGCCAGGACGGTGGGACTGATCTATGACGCAGACAGCATGGGTCCTACGGAACTGGCGACCTGCTCTTTCGGACAGGGCTTTAATGTGACGATGATCCAGATGATCACAGGGTTCTGTTCTCTGATCAACGGCGGAAACTATTACGAGCCCCATATGGTGAGCAGAGTGATCAGCCAGGATGGCTCCACGGTAAAAACGATAGAACCAAGAATATTGAAACAGACGATATCCCCCAGCGTCAGCGATACGATCCTGGACTATTGCAACGGTGTCGTCACAGAGGGAACCGGAGTCACGGCGAGACCGGCGGGCTATGCCATCGGCGGCAAGACCGGGACGGCGGAAACATTTCCCCGCGGCAATGACGAGTATGTGGTATCGTTCATGGGGTATGCGCCGGCGGATGACCCGCAGATCGCCATCTATGTGGTGGTGGACAGGCCGAACGTGGAGGATCAGGATGATGCAAAGTTTGCGACAGTACTGGTGCGGAGCATTTTGACCGAGTCGCTTCCCTATCTGGGGATATTCATGACGGAGGAAGTATCGGAGGAAGAACAGGAGGAGCTGGACGCGCTGCATCTGGAGAACACGAACTATTATAAGCAGCAGGCGGTTTCCGGCAATGATCTCCCGCCGCAGGAGCCCGGAGAAGGCGAAGAGACAATAGAGACCCCGGCAGAAGGCGGCGAAGGAGAGGGAACGGAAGGCGGGGAAGACGAAGGTGCTGCGGAAGGCGAAGAGGGAGGCTTTGTGCCGGAGATCTGGAAAACCTTTGAAAAAGATCCCGATACGGGAAACTATATTGACCCCAATACAGGCCATCAGATCGACCCGGAGACGGGACATGACCTGGAGGCGGGTTCCCTGATCGGCTCCCAGGTGGGGGTAGCCGGTGGGGGAAGAGCGGCGGAGGAATAAAGCGGGATCCCCGGCGGCGGTGAAAGCATAAAAAATGCCGTTCAGACATAAAGTATAACGAGAAAGAATTTTGGTTTTCTTTATGTCGGGAAAGAATAAGACTTATAACCGAAAAAAAGTAGTAGTACTGTTCTTCTTTTATATGGCCGCTTTTCTTCTGCTATCTGTCAGGCTGGTGGATCTGATGATCTTTCAATCCGCCTATTATACAGACAGAGCGCAGCAGCTCCACGAGAGGGAGCGATCCATCAAGGCCGCCAGGGGCAGGATCCTGGACAGAAACGGTGTGGTGCTCGCCGACAATAAGACGGTGTGTACGATCTCCGTCATTCATTCCCAGCTGGAGGACAGTGAGGAAGTGATCTCTTTCCTCTGCGAAAAACTGGAATTGTCGGAGGAGTTTGTCCGAAAACGGGTGGAGAAAGTCTCCTCCATGGAGCGGATAAGGAGCAACGTGCCGAAGGAGCTGGGGGACGAGATCCGGGAGGCGGATCTGCCCGGCGTAAAAGTGGATGAGGATTACAAGAGATATTATCCCTACGATGCGCTGGCATCCAAAGTCCTTGGCTTTACAGGCGGCGATAATCAGGGTATTATTGGTCTGGAAGTCATCTATGATGAATATCTGAGCGGCGAGGAAGGGATGATCCTGACTTTGACGGACGCCGCCGGTATTGAACTGGAAGCGGCCAGCGAGCACAGGAAAGAGCCGGTACCCGGGAATGATCTGGTGGTCAGCCTGGACTATAATATTCAGAGCTACGCGACACAGCTCGCCAAACAGGTGATGGCGACCAAGGAGGCGGACAGAGTGTCCCTGATCGTGATGAACCCCCAGAACGGGGAGATCATGGCGATGGTGGATGTGCCGGAATTTAATCTGAACGAACCCTACACCCTGACGCCGGAATACGAGGCGCTGCGGGCGAAGGAGGAAGCCAGAAGACAGGCGGCGATAGAGGCAAAGAGAGCGCAGAGTGAGAATGCCGGGGAGGAACCGGCTAAGGAGGAGACAAAAAGCGAGGAAGAGCTGAGGCAGGAAAAATTAAACGGTATGTGGCGAAACGGCTGCATTAACGATACCTATGAACCGGGTTCTACGTTCAAAGTGATCACAGCCGCCGCCGCATTGGAGACGGGATGCGTGACGCTTTCGGATACGTTCAGCTGTCCCGGCTTTATCGTGGTGGACGACCGGAAGATCCGGTGTCATAAAGTGGGCGGCCACGGAGCGGAGGATTTTACAAAAGGGATCTGCAATTCCTGTAACCCCGTGTTTGTGACGCTGGGACTCAGGGTTGGCGCGGAGCGGTATTATGACTGTTTGAAACAGTTCGGACTTTTGGAACGGACCGGCGTGGATCTGCCGGGGGAGGCCGGCACGATCATGCATCGGAAGGATGCGATCGGCAATGTGGAACTGGCGACGATGTCCTTCGGGCAGTCTTTCCAGATCACGCCGCTGCAGCTTGCGACCACCGTATCTTCCCTGGTGAACGGGGGAAGAAGGATCACGCCCCATCTGGCGGTGCGGGCCGTGGATGAGAAAGGCGTTTCGGTGGAAAGCTTTGAAAAAGAAGCCGGACGTCAGATCGTGTCTGCGGAGACTTCGGAGACAATGCGGGGACTGTTGGAAAAAGTGGTCTCCGAGGGAGGCGGGTCGAAAGCGCAGGTGGAAGGGTATCGGATCGGCGGAAAAACAGCCACAAGCCAGACGCTGCCCAGGGGAAGCGGCCGTTATATCGCCTCGTTTGTGGGATTTTCTCCGGCGGACGATCCGCAGGTTCTCGCCCTGGTGGTTATCCATTCGCCCCAGGGAACTTACTATGGCGGACAGATCGCTGCGCCGGTGATCAGACAGCTTTTTGAAAATGTGCTTCCTTATTTGGAGAAATAAGCTTATAATCGGTATAGAAGAAAATAAGCTGAAGAGAGGCTGTGGCTATGAGACAAACTGTTATTTTACCGGTAATCATATCTTTTGCGATCAGTGCCTTGCTGGGGCCGGTGGTGATCCCTTTTCTGCGGAGGCTGAAAGTAGGGCAGACCGTCAGGGATGAAGGCCCCCAGGCTCATCTGAAAAAAAACGGGACGCCTACGATGGGCGGTATTCTGATCATGGTGGCGGTGGTCATCACATCGCTGTTTTATGTGAGAGATTTTCCCAAGATCATTCCGATCCTCTTTCTGACCCTGGGATTCGGGCTGATCGGCTTTGTGGATGATTATATCAAGGTGGTGTTAAAGCGCTCCATGGGGTTGAGGGCCTGGCAGAAGATGCTGGGACAGTTGATCGTGACGGGAATTTTCGCCTTCTATGTGACAAACTACACGGATGTCTCCCTGGCGATGAAAATTCCTTTCTGGCCGAATCAGTATCTGGACTTTGGTATATTTAATATACCTGTTTTGTTTTTTATCGTGATAGGAACCGTGAATGGCACCAACTTTACTGACGGACTGGATGGTCTGGCATCCTCGGTGACGGTGATCGTCGCCACATTTTTTACCGTGGTGGCCATCGGAACAGGCAGCGGTATCGAGCCGATCACCTGCGCGGTGGTGGGAGCGCTGCTTGGTTTTCTGCTCTTCAACGTATACCCGGCCAGCGTGTTTATGGGGGATACGGGGTCGTTGGCGTTGGGCGGTTTTGTGGCGGCCGCGGCCTATATGCTGCAGATGCCGTTATTTATCGCTATCGTGGGGTTCGTCTATCTGGCGGAAGTGCTCTCTGTTATTTTGCAGGTCAGTTATTTTAAAATGACCGGCGGAAAAAGAATCTTCAAGATGGCTCCCATTCACCATCATTTTGAGCTCTGCGGCTGGTCGGAGACCAGAGTGGTAACGGTATTTTCTATCGTCACGACTCTCCTGTGCCTGCTGGCGTACATGGGGATCTGACCTGCATCGGAGAAGGGCGATAGAAAGCAGACGAGAAAGAAGGGATAAGAGATCATGGAACTGGCAGGGAAAAAAACATTGATCGTGGGCTGCGGAAAAAGTGGTATCGGGGCCGCGGTATTTTTGTTGCAGGAGAAAGCTCATCCGATCCTGTTCGACGAAAACGGGAAGCTGACGGAGCGGGAGGTCAGAGATCACCTGGCCGAAAAGATAAGGGAACTGGGACTTGACCTGGAGGAGAGAGCGGCGGAAGTGATTCTGGGGAAACTGCCGGCGGAGAAAGAGAGCGGGATCGAGCTTTTGGTGCTGAGTCCCGGCGTGCCGGTGGATACGCCTTTTGTGGAATCTTTTCTGGCGAGAAAAGTACCTGTCTGGGGCGAGATCGAGCTGGCCTGGCAGAGAGAGAAAGGGCAGGTCGTGGCCATCACCGGGACGAACGGCAAGACAACGACCACCACGCTGGTGGGAGAGATCATGGAGCGGCATTTCGAGACGTCTTTTGTGATGGGAAATATCGGATATCCCTATGCGGATATCGCCGAGAGGACGACAAAACATTCGGTGACGGTGGGGGAGATCAGCAGCTTTCAGCTGGAGACGATAGAGAGTTTTCATCCGAGAGTGTCGGCTGTTCTGAATATAACGCCGGATCATCTGAACAGACATCACACGATGGAGAATTACATAGCGGCAAAAAATAATATCACGAAGAACCAGGGGAAAGAGGATTACTGTATTCTGAATTACGACAATGAAGAGACAAGAAAACTGGGGGAAAAGTGCCCTGCAAAGGTTCTCTGGTTTTCCGTGCGTCGGGAGCTTGACGAGGGCGTTTTCCTGAGAGGAGAGACGATCTGCCTTTCGAAAAACGGAGAGAAGGAGCCGCTGATGGATGTGCATGAGATGAAGTTAGTCGGTCTGTGCAATGTGGAGAACGTGATGGCGGCTATTCTGATCTCGGAGGCGATGGGAGTTCCCAGGTCGGAGTATCTGGAAGTCATCAGGGCCTTTCGGGCGGTGGAACACAGGATCGAGTTCGTGGAGGAGGTCGGGGGCGTTGCCTATTACAACGATTCCAAAGGGACCAACCCGGACGCGGCGATCCAGGCGATCCAGGCGATGAGCAGGCCGACTGTTCTGATCGGCGGCGGATACGATAAGGGAAGTGATTATGACGAGTGGGTCAAGGCTTTTGAGGGGAAGGTGAAGCTTCTCGTGCTGATCGGCCAGACGAGAGAAAAGATAGCGGTCTGCGCGAGAGCGCACGGCTTTGATGATATTGTTTTCGCGGAGACTTTCGAGGAAGCTTTCCGGATCAGCAGGGAGAACGCGTCAGCCGGGGAGGCGGTGCTTCTCTCACCCGCCTGCGCGAGCTGGGGAATGTTTCCGAATTATGAGGAGCGGGGCAGGCTGTTCAAAAAATTGGTATATCAGGTAAAAGAGAGGATGTAGATGGCAACAAGATTCAGGACCGTACAGGGAGGGGCAAGGCAATCGAATAAAGAGGAGACCTATTTTGATTACAGTCTGCTGTTCACGGTGCTGTTTTTGATCGCGTTCGGGTTGATGATGATCTACTCCAGCAGCTCCTACCGGGCGAATCTGGATTATAATGACAGCGCTCATTTCCTGAAAAATCAGCTTCGTTCCGCGCTTCTCGGAATAGCTGCCATGATCGTAGTCTCCCGGATTCCCTATCATTTCTGGGAGAGGCTGGCTTTTCCGGCCTATATTGCCTCCGCTGTTTTGATCGCTCTCGTAAAGACGCCTCTCGGCATCACTTCCCACGGGGCGACGCGTTGGCTGAAGATTTTGGGTTTTTCCCTGCAGCCGGCGGAGGTGGCGAAACTGGGTATGGTTATCTTTCTGGCTTTTCTGGTGTGTCGAATGGGAAAAAGGATCCGGACCTGGAAGGGGCTTTTTACCTTGATGATACCGCCTGCGATCATAGGAGTGATGGTATGGAAGATCACTAAGAACATGAGTTCCGCGATCATTATTCTGGGGATCGCCATGCTGATGATCTTTGTGGCGAGCCCGGATTACAAGAGATTTGTCATCATGGCGGCGGTGGGAAGCGCCGCCGTGGCACTGATCGTTTTCAGTATCGTCAAGATGGCCAGTTCTCCGGAGATGATGGAAAAGCTGGAGTTCCGCGGTTTGCGTATTCTGGCCTGGCTCAATCCGGAAGCCTACGCGGACGGAAAAGGATTCCAGACGTTGCAGGCGCTCTACGCCATCGGCTCCGGCGGCATCTTCGGCAAGGGACTGGGAGAGAGCCTTCAGAAGCTGGGCTTTCTGCCGGAGGCGCAGAACGATATGATCTTTTCCATTATCTGTGAGGAGTTGGGACTTTTCGGTGCTATAGCGGTGATCCTGCTGTTTCTGCTTCTGATCTGGAGATGTATGATCATCGCCAGCAATGCGCCGGATCTGTTTGGGGCGCTGTTAGTAGTGGGAGTTATGGGACATCTGGCGATACAGGTCATCCTGAATATCGCGGTGTGTACCAGTGTGATCCCCAATACCGGTATCTCCCTGCCGTTTATCAGCTACGGGGGGTCTTCGGTCATGTTTCTGTTGATCGAGATCGGCATTGTGCTGAATGTGGGCAGAAGCATCAGGTTAAAAGAACTATGAGAAGTAAGAAGGAAGGGAAGAAGAAAAAAACGGTATACCAAAGCCGTCATCTGGGGGCTAAAATCACCGTCATAGCGACGGCGGTTTTGCTCATTGCATGTCTGGGAGCGTGGTATTATATTGAGACGACTTATACGGTAAATACAGTGTATGTGGAAGGGAACGCCCATTATACGGATGAGGAAATCACCGATCGGATCATGACGGGGCGTCTGGGCCGTAATTCCATTTATCTGAACTTTAAATATCGGGATAAGAAGATCGAGGATATCCCCTTTGTCTCCGCGGTGGAGGTGGAGATCGTGACGCCGGATACGGTGCGGATCAGGGTGTACGAGAAATCTTTTGCCGGTTATGTGTCCTATCTGGGGCGGTACATGTATTTTGACAGAGACGGTACCATCGTGGAGAGCTCCGAGATGAAGACGGCGGGGGTGCCGGAGGTGACCGGTCTGAAATTTGACCATGTGGTGATGTATGAGAAGCTTCCGGTGGAAAACGATAAGATTTTCGCGAGGATCCTGGACATCACCCAGTCGCTGGACAAGTATGAATTGCAGGCGGACAGGCTTTTTTTTGACAAGGAATATAAAGTGACGCTCTACTTCGGCGAGATACGGGTGCAGATCGGCGATAACAGCAGTATCGATGAAAAATTTTCCAGGCTGAGAAGCATATTGCCGGAATTGGTGGGGGAAAAGGGCGTGCTGCAGATGGAAAATTTCACGGCGGAATCGAAAATTATACCCTTTCATAAAGATAAAAGTTGAGATATCACAAAAAAGTGGTTGATAAATTGGGGATTACATTATATGATAAGTTAGATAAAGGTTAATTACAGAGTGGGAGGAAGTATCTGTGTTAGAGATTAGGACAAGCGATGCGGAATCTGCTGCAAAGATCATTGTGGTCGGCGTCGGCGGTGCAGGCAATAATGCTGTAAATAGAATGATAGAAGAAAACATTACCGGTGTGGATTTCATCGGTGTGAATACAGATAAGCAGGCTTTGCAGTTGTGCAAAGCGCCGAAACTGATCCAGATCGGCGAAAAGCTGACGAAGGGTCTGGGGGCCGGGGCAAGACCGGAGATCGGCGAGAAGGCGGCGCAGGAGAGCGCGGAGGAGATCAGCGCGGCGATCAAGGGCGCGGATATGGTGTTTGTCACCTGCGGCATGGGCGGCGGCACCGGCACAGGAGCGGCTCCCGTCGTGGCGAAGCTCGCTAAGGACATGGGTATTTTAACGGTCGGCGTCGTGACGAAGCCCTTCCGGTTTGAGGCGAAGGTCCGCATGACCAACGCGCTGCAGGGAATCGAGAAGATCAAGGAGGATGTGGATACCCTGATCGTGATTCCGAATGATAAATTGCTGGAGATCGTGGACAAGCGCACGACGATGCCGGATGCGCTGAAGAAGGCGGATGAGGTGTTGCAGCAGTCCGTGAAAGGCATCACGGATCTGATCAATGTGCCGTCGGTCATCAATCTGGACTTTGCGGACGTGCAGACGGTTATGAAGGGCAAGGGAATCGCCCATATCGGAATCGGTGAGGGAAAGGGAGACGACAAGGCGAAAGAGGCAGTGAAGATGTCCGTGGAATCCCCGCTCTTAGAGACGACCATCACGGGAGCTTCCGATGTCATTATCAATGTATCGGGCGATATCACATTGATCGATGCAAACGAGGCGGCCAGCTTTGTGCAGGAACTGGTGGGTGATGAAGTCAACATTATTTTTGGCGCGATGTATGACGCATCCCAGGCTGACTACTGCAAGATCACAGTCATCGCCACAGGGCTGGAGGATGTGCCTCAAAACAGGTTAAACAGCTTCTCCTATAAGCCCGGCAATATCATCACCCCCACTTCTCTGCAGAACAAGGGACTCCAGAGTGGAGCGGGTATTCCGACTATGCCGAAGCCTGCGCCGGTGACGCCCACAGTGAAGCCGGTGAACAGACCGGTTCCCGGAGTGAAACCGACAGATATCAAAAGTTCCGTGAAAGAGCAGACACTGAATATCCCTATCTTTTTACAGAAAAAATAAAACCTGATTTTCCAGGAACCTTGCGTGAGAGCAGGGTTCTTTTTGTGTGCCGGATTTTAGAACTATATTTTTTTATAAAGCAGCGCACATAACGACAAAATCTTTGACAGCGAGAGAGTATACTTGTATCTACCGGAAGGAAAACGGTCTTTGACAGATAGGGGCGTCGTCGGTGCACTATATCATTTATATTGACAAAGTATGGCTGATGGATTTTGTCACAGGTACATATTTGCTGTTTCTGGTAAAACAGACTTACGGGCTGCAGTGCGGTCCGGTGAGGATGATCCTCAGTTCGGCGGTGAGCGCGTCGGTGTTTGTGCTTCTTCTTTTACTGCCCGGCATGGGGATGGCTTTCAAGGTGTTGTTTCAGGCGGTGTTTGTAAATCTGTTTTTGTTGAAGGCTGCTTTTTCTTTTCGGACGAAAGAGATGGTTGTAAAATCTTATATCTGTATGAGCGGCTACGCTCTTTTTATGGGAGGACTTGTCTGTTGTCTGACGGTCTATCTGCCGGGGGGCTTGAGGGGGATGACATGCGGGAAGGTGATCGCGCTCAGCACGGCGGCCACGGGTTTGGTATCCTGGTATCTGCATATCCGGAACAGAGGCAGGGATCGCAGGAAACTCTATATGGTAAAACTGGATTTTTACGGAGAGACGCTTCATTGCAGGGGATTTGCGGATTCCGGAAACAGTCTGTACGAGCCCTACGGCAGGCGGCCGGTGTCGATTCTGGAAAGGCGGGCAGCGGAGGAACTTATGGAGAGAGTACCGCAGGAAAAGCGATATCTGGTTCCATTTCACAGCATCGGGAAAAAGAGCGGGCTGCTGGACGCGGTGGAACTGCCCGAAATGGAAGTGGAGGAACAGGGACAGAGAAAAGTTTTCCGGAAAGTGGTGGTGGCGCTCTCCGATGAGGAGCTGAGCCATAAGGGGAATTATCAGGTGATTTTACATCCGGATTTTGTACTGGACTATAATTAGGAGGAAGAAAGATGGTTTTTAAAATGGCAATACCGGGGATGTTTCAATTCAAAATGGTGCGCAGCAGGCAGTTTGATTTCTGGGAGAGAGAGGGCGATATTCATTACATAGGGGGTGCGGATATCCTGCCGCCTCCGCTGGAGAGCGCCCAGGAGAATGAGATGATCCGCGGACTCGAAAGCGCGGACGCAAAGGAGGCCAGAGCCACGTTGATCGAACACAATCTGCGTCTGGTGGTCTATATCGCGAAAAAGTTCGACAACACGGGTGTGGGGGTGGAGGATCTGATATCCATCGGGACGATCGGGCTGATCAAATCGATCAATACCTTCAAGCCGGACAAAAATATCAAGCTGGCGACCTACGCATCCCGCTGTATTGAGAACGAGATTTTGATGTATCTGCGCAGAAACAGCAAGACGAGGCTGGAAGTGTCCATCGACGAACCGCTCAATGTGGATTGGGACGGAAATGAATTGCTGCTCTCGGATATTCTGGGGACGGAGGAGGATGTGATCTACCGAGGGATCGAGTCCGAGGTGGAGCATAAGCTTCTCAAGGACGCGATCAGCCGTCTCTCAGAGAGGGAAAAAACCATCATCAACCTGCGGTTTGGCCTGGACGCCAGCATTGGCCGGGAAATGACTCAGAAGGAGGTGGCTGAACTTCTTGGCATTTCGCAGTCCTATATTTCCAGGCTGGAAAAAAAGATTATGAAGCAGCTCAAAAAGGAGATCAGCAGGGAGACCTGATTTTATGCCGCCAGATAACTGCGCATAATGCGCAGGGCGTTTTTCTCCAGGCGGGAAACCTGAGCCTGGGAAATACCGATGATCTCGGAAACTTCCATCTGTGTTTTTCCCTCGTAGAAACGCAGATGGATAATCTCCTGTTCCCTGTCGCTCAGATGTCTTATGGCTTCATTCAGGGAGAGTGTTTCGATCCATCTCTCCTCTCTGCTTTTCTTGTCGCTGACCTGATCCATGATATAGAGGGTGTCTCCGCCGTCCGTGTAGATGGGTTCGTAGAGGCTCATAGGGCTCTGGATGGCGTCCAGCGCATAGAGAATGTCCTCCTTGGAGATGCCTATCTCCTGGGCGATCTCTTCCATGGTGGGTTCCTTCAGATTGCTTCTCGTCATATGCTCTCTGGCGTAGATCGCCTTGTACGCCGTATCCTTTAAGGAGCGGGACACGCGGATGGAGCCGCCGTCGCGCAGAAAACGTCTGATCTCTCCGAGGATCATGGGCACGGCGTAGGTGGAAAATTTTACCTGCAGGGCAGGATTAAAGTTGTTGATCGCCTTGATCAGTCCGACGCATCCGATCTGAAACAGATCATCCACATTTTCATTGCTGGAAGAGAAGCGTTTGATGACGCTCAGAACAAGCCGCAGATTTCCACGGATATACTGGTCTCTGGCAGCCATGTCGCCGGCCTCTATTTTCGCCCAGAGGGCCTCCTTTTCCTCTTCCTTCAAAAGGGGTAAATCCGCTGTGTTGACCCCGCATATTTCAACTTTTCCCTGCATGGTATCTTTCCTCCGCGTTAAAGTTCACGTAATTTCTTTCTCTTTTTAGACTGTACGGATTGCATGAATTTATTCATAAAAAAGTTCCATTTTCCGGAAGAAAAGAGGAACGAAAAAAGGAGCGGATGCATATATTACAGGAAAGCTTTTTCCGGGGAGGAAGCGAAATGCTTTATTCGGATTTTAAATCGAAAGAAGTGATCAATATCAAAGACTGTAAAAGACTGGGGAAGGTGACGGACTTTGAGTTTGATGAATGCAGCGGACAGATCTGCAAGATCATAGTGGCGTGCGGCTGTTCTGTCTTTGACTGGTTTAAATGTGAGTCGGACTACACGATTCCGTACAGGGACATTAAGCAGGTTGGACCGGATATTATACTGGTGGAGGTAAAGGAACACTGCAGGAGATAAGGCAAAATGATGAAAAAATGGTAGGAATATTCTGGGATTTGTGGTAGAATAGCGAAAGATGTACAGCAGGAGGAAACCTATGAAAAAATTTGTGATAATGCTGATGCTGTGTCTGTTCCTGACGGGCTGCGGAAACGGTGCGCAGGAGGAAAAGACAGATGCCGCAGCGCAGGATAACGAAGTGAAGCGGGAGGAGACGGTGGAGGAAACCGGGAAGGAAGAGGCGGACGGAAAAACGGAAGATACGGAAGCGGAAGAGAAGGAGAACGGGAAAGAGAAGAAGGAAGAATCCGAAAAAGAGACAGACCCGATGGAGGAGAAGGAGGACTGGGAGACACTCGCCACGGAGTCCTACGAGTACGATGACGGCAGCGCCATGACGCTTTTATTCTCCCTGGACAGAAACGGCGGAACCCATTTTACGATCGGGTTGGAGATGGAAGAAAAATGGAAGGCGGCGTATGTCTATGCGGCGTTGGAGGAAACCATTCAGATGGAGGCCATGCAGGGGCTGAATTCCGAGATCGTGATGACTTGCGGGAGCGATATGATAACATCCTATGGATTTTCCTATGATCTTTCCAATTCGGACGAACAGCTGGTGGACAGCGCAGAGTGGCTGGCGGAAGGCCTGGACGACGAAGAACTTAACTCCGGGGAGGCCGATGCGCTGGTGGGAGAGATCATGGCGGATCTGATCGATTTCATGTCGAATATATAGCGGGCGGCGCCCGGGCATACTTGACAGAAGGGGGCGCATAATTTATACTGCTAAGAAAAAGAAAGCGGGGGAAGACAGATGAAATGTCCGTTTTGCGGTCATGACAATACGAGGGTGATCGATTCCCGTCCGGCGGAGGAAAATAATTCGATCCGCAGGCGGCGTGTATGTGATGAATGCGACAAGCGCTTTACCACATACGAGAAGGTGGAGACGATCCCTTTAATCATTATCAAAAAAGACAACAACAGAGAGACATATGACCGTTCCAAGATCGAGGCCGGCGTGCTGCGTGCCTGCCATAAGAGACCGATCAGCGCAGGGCAGATCGAAAAGCTGGTGGACGACGTGGAGACGGAAGTTTTCAAGATGGAAGAGAAGGAAATTTCCAGCGGCGTGGTCGGCGAGTATGTGATGGAGAAGTTAAAAGGCCTGGATATGGTGGCCTATGTCCGTTTTGCCTCTGTTTACCGGGAGTTTAAGGATATCAATACTTTTATGGACGAACTGAAAAAGGTACTGGATAAGTAAAGGGATTCAGGATGGAAGAAGAGAAGAAACAAAAGCTTGAAAAGGCAAAAAGACGGATGGAGCGCCTCAATAAGTGGCGGCTGTGTTTTATGTTTATTGCGATCATACTGCTGGTATTTATTTTCTGGGGCGGTAAAGCCTGGGGTGAGGCGCAGTGGTTTATCGATCTTCGGCAGAAACTCTATAATTTTTTGTGGTATGATATCGTGCTGCTCATGATCATGTCTTTTGCGAAGCTGTTCTCGGCGATGCGGTATAACAATGCCGTGCGGAAACTGTAACGATATTTTTAGGAAGGGATAAGAGCACTCCTGTTTTTTGGGAGTGCTTTTTCAGGATTTGAGGTGAGGATATGTTTTCTGTATTTTATCCGGATGAATATCTGGACTCCGCCTATGAGATTAATTTTGAATCTTTCTATGAAAGAGGGATGCGGGGTGTGATCTTCGATATCGACAATACTCTCGTGCCCCATGACGCGCCGGCGGACGGGCGGGCGAAGGAACTGTTTGAACGCCTGCACAAACTGGGCTTCTCCACCATGCTTCTCTCCAACAACAAAGAGCCGCGGGTGAAATCTTTTGCGGAGGAAGTGCGGACGGCCTTTCTTTATAAAGCCGGAAAACCGAAGAGAGGCGGGTACCGGCTGGCCATGGAGCGCATGGGGACGGCGGAGGGATCGACCCTGTTTGTGGGGGATCAGCTCTTCACCGACGTCTGGGGAGCAAAACGCAGCGGGATCTACTCCATTCTGGTAAGGCCGATCCATCCGAAGGAGGAGATCCAGATCGTTTTAAAAAGGTATCTGGAACGGATCGTGCTGCATTTTTACGAGAGGGAGAGAAAAAGAGGATGAAGGAAATTAATACAAAAACAAAGGTGTGCGGCCTGATCGGCTATCCGGTGGGGCATTCGGTATCTCCGGTCATTCACAACAGTCTGGCTGAAATTTACGGGCAGAACCTTGTGTATGTACCGCTGCAGGTGGAGCCCGGGAAGCTGAGAGAGGCGTTGGAGGGCGCGGAGGCTTTCGGCTTTCTGGGGATGAATGTGACGGTGCCCTACAAGAGCGAAGTGATTCCCTGTCTGAGGGAGATAGAACCGCTGGCGGAGCAGATAGGGGCGGTCAACACGCTGGTGCGCACGGAGGGCGGTTACAGAGGCTGTAATACGGACATGCCAGGACTTTTCCGCGCCATGTGTGCGGACGGCGTGAAAATAGAGGAGGAGGAAGTCATACTGCTGGGCGCGGGCGGCGTGGCGAGAGCGATCGCCTTTCTTCTGCTGAAGGAGAAGGCGGGGAAGGTCTATATATTGAACCGCAGCAAAGAGCGGGCCATTTCTCTGACCGATGAAGTCAATAAGGCGGCGGGGAGGACTTTTGCGGAGGCCTATGCCCTGGAGGAGTACCGGAAACTGGACAATAGCAGGAAATATCTTGTGATACAGGCGACGAACGTGGGGATGTATCCCCACACGGAGCGGGCGGTCATAGAGGAGGAGGATTTTTATAAGCTGGCGGGGACGGGATATGACGTGATTTTTAATCCGCTGGAAACCCGCTTTATGCAGCTGGTGCGGCGGGCGCACGGAAAGGCTTACCACGGGCTGCGGATGCTGCTTTACCAGGGGATAATAGCCTATGAACTGTGGAACGATGTCCGGGTCTCGGAGGAAGCGGCGGAGGAGATCTACCGGAAAATGGAAAAGGCACTGGGGGTGTAGGGAATTGCGGAAGGACAATGTGATTTTGATCGGTTTTATGGGGAGCGGGAAGACCACCACCGGGATCGGACTCTCCTACAGACTGCAGTGTACGCTGGAGGACACGGATAAAATGATCGAACGCCGGGAGGGCAGAACCATCTCGGAAATTTTTGCCGCGGAGGGGGAGGGCTATTTCCGAAAAAAGGAGACGGAACTTCTGCGGGAATTGAGGGAGGGGAAGGCGAGACGGATTTTTTCCGTGGGCGGAGGGACCCCTCTTCTCGAAGAAAACAGAGAACTTCTGCGGGAACTGGGAAGGGTAGTGTATTTAGAGGTTTCCCCGGAGACGGTCTACGGGAGACTGAAGGGGGACAGCACCAGGCCGCTTTTGCAGGGGGACGACCCCATGGGGAGGATTCAAAAACTCATGGGGGAACGGGAAAAGCTCTACCGGGCTGCGGCGGATATCGTCATCCCGGCGGATGGGAAGAGAACGGCGCAGGTGGTGGAAGAAATTGCGAAAAAACTGGAACAGGAGAACAAAGATGAAAATTTTGATTATTAACGGACCGAATCTGAACTTTTTGGGCATCAGGGAAAAGGAGATCTACGGGACAAAAAACTATGATGATCTGCTGCAGATGATCGCGGAAAAGGGGGAGAAGGAAAACTGCCGGATCGAGGTGTTTCAGAGCAACCACGAGGGCGCGCTGATCGACCGGATCCAGGATGCCTATTTTGACGGGACCGAAGGGATCGTCATCAACCCCGGCGCCTATACGCATTACAGCTACGCGATCCATGACGCGCTCGCCTCTGTGAACACGATCAGGAAGGTGGAGGTGCATATCTCGGATATCACGAGCAGGGAGGAGTTCCGGAAAGTTTCCGTGACAGCGCCAGCCTGCGACAGGCAGATCTACGGGGAAGGGCTGGAGGGATATCTGAGCGCCATTGATTTTTTGCTGAATTTGGAAAAAAAATAACTTTCCTTGAAAAAACAGTTGAAAAAGATGGATTTTTAGGATAAACTGAAAAAGGATTATTAGAGAGACTTCAGGAGGATTATTTATGATATCTGCAGGTGACTTCAGAAATGGTATAACAATAGAGCTGGAGGGGAACGTATTTCAGATCATCGAGTTCCAGCACGTGAAACCCGGAAAAGGGGCGGCTTTTGTTAGAACAAAACTGAAAAACATCAAGAGCGGCGGCGTAGTGGAAAAAACTTTCCGTCCTACGGAGAAATGCCCTCAGGCACGTATTGACAGAAGAGAGATGCAATATTTATACGCGGACGGCGATCTGTATAATTTTATGGATACGGAGAACTACGAACAGATAGCTCTGAGCGCGGCTGACATTAAAGATTCCATGAAATTTGTGAAGGAGAACGAGATGGTGAAGATGCTCTCCCACAACGGAAGCATATTTGCCGTAGAGCCTCCCCTGTTTGTTGAACTTGTGATTACGGAGACAGAGCCCGGTTTTAAAGGCGATACGGCGACAGGTGCGACAAAGCCAGCGACGGTGGAGACCGGTGCAACCGTATACGTTCCGCTGTTTGTAAATCAGGGAGACGCGATCAAGATTGACACGCGTACGGGCGAATATCTGAGCCGTGTATAGGCAGTATCTTACAATTCTGTTATATTTTGAGTCTATGGGACAGTAGAGAAATTTTCTATTGTCCTTTTCTTTTTTTATATTCTATTCATAAATTTCCCAAAAACGAAAACCATAAAGAAAAGAAAGTGAGGTTACTATGAACTATTCTCAATTTATTATAAAGATGAAAGAAAACCTTCAGGAAAAACTGGGGATGCAGGTGAAAGTGGAGACGATCGACGTGCCGAAAAATAACGGCATCGTGCTGCAGGGAATCACGATACGCAGACCCGGGGAGAGGATCGTTCCGACTATTTATCTGGAGAGTTTTTATGAGGATTATCTGGAAGGAAGGGATCTGGAGGACATCCTGGAAGACTTTATCGAGATCTATGAGGAGCAGGAGACGGAGTGCTTTCCGGATTTTGACTTTTATCAGGATTATGAAAAAGTGAAGAAAAAACTGGCGGTCAAACTGATCAACAAAAAGAAGAATAAAAAGATGCTGGCGGAAATGCCCTACATGGATTATCTGGACATGGCGATCGTCTTTTACTGCTTTGTGGAGCGGGGCGTGCCCGGGACGGCGGCCATTCTGGTCAAAAATGCGCATATGGAAAAATGGGGTGTTTCGCTGGAAAAACTGTATGAGGATGCTCTGAGCAATGCGGAGAGCATCCTTCCCGGCCGCATCCGGACGATGGAGGAGTTGCTCTCGAAACTCTTGCTGGAGGAGGATGTTCCGAAATGGGAATGGCCGGGAAAGGAGCAGGGGGATTTTCCGAAGCTGGAGGGATTTGCGGAGGAGAATGCGGAACCGGGGGGAACCCCGCTTCTCGTTCTCACAAACGAGAAAAGATATCTGGGAGCGTCGTGCATTTTGTACAGGGGACTTTTGGAGAAATTCGCAAAGAGCCTCGGAGGGAATTTTTATATATTGCCCAGCTCCGTCCATGAGGTGATCCTTCTGCCGGAGAACAGGATAAAGAGTGCGGAGAATCTGCTCCAGGTGGTCATGGATGTGAATCGGATGCAGCTTGCGCCGGAGGAAGTGCTCTCGGATACTGTCTATTATTACGACAGGGAGACCGGAAAGATCAGCATTTATGACAAAAAGCAACAGAACTGAAAAATAAAAAATGGAAATTTTTTATTGCTAAAAAGTCTGGACAGATAGACAAGGATATGGTATGATAGCAGACATGATGTAATAATTTTGTAATATTTGTCAACATACCATTCCGGGCACCTGTAGTCTAACGGATAGAACGAAGGCCTCCGACGCCTTTAATGCAGGTTCGATTCCTGTCGGGTGCATTTGAATCAGCAAACCGCCAAACAAGAGGTAAGTTTACTTGCCTCTTGTTTGAGCTTACAGCGAAAACAGGAGAATTTTATATGCCAAATGCAAAAGAGTTTTTGGAGAGACTGAAAGATCTGGTCATAGAGAACAGAAAGGTCGTGCTGCCGGTGGTGCTGGTGGCGGCGATCTTGATCACGCTGGGAATCGGCGTGTCGGCTAACCGGAGGAAACAGCAGCAGGAGGAGGTGCAGGCGAATGCCCGGCCTGAGCAGGCGGAAGCGGGCGGAGAAGGACTGGCCGTGCCGGATGTTCCCCTGGAGGAAAACGCCTATCCGGAGATAAACGAACTGGTTATGAGATATTATAAGGCGCTGGAAGAGGTGAATACGGATGAGCTCACGGAGATCGTAAGTCCGCTTACCGATACGGTGCTGATCCGTTTCACCGAGTGGGCGAAGCATACCCAGTCCTGTCCGGCGGTCAATATTTACACGAAGCCGGGGCCCAGGAAGGATTCCTATATCGCTTATGTCTATGCGGAGGTTCAGATCGCCGGCTATGATGAGACCGTGCCGGGGCTGACCAGTTTCTTCATCTGTAAGAACGAAGCGGGCAACTATTATATCAATATGGAAGAAGAGATCGATAAGGAGGAAGCGGACTACATTACGGCGATCAATCTGCAGGATGACGTGGTAGATCTGAACAATAAGGTTACGGCAGAGTTTAACGAGCTTGTGCAGACGGGCTCCGACGCGGCTCAGGCCTTTATCAAGGTGGAGGAGTCCATCACGAAGGGGATACAGGAGGCTCTGCTTGCCAGACAGGAGGCAGAGCAGCCGGAAGAAGTTGTCGAGCCGGAGGAAACTGCCGGGCCTGAGGAGCCCCAGGTGACGTCCGTCGCCAAAAAGGCGAAAGCCGTCGATGTGGTGAATATGAGAAGTTCCGACAGCGAGATAGCGGATAAGCTCGGGAAGGCACAGATCGGCGACACTTTTGATGTGCTGGAGGAGAAGGCCAACGGCTGGACGAAACTGTCGGATGGGACAAAAGAATTTTTTATCAAATCGGAGTACCTGGAGGTCATCAGTGAAGAGACGACGACGCCGCAGGAGCAGGAGACGCAGCAGCCCCAGGAGGAGCAGCAGACGGCAGCGACAAATCCTTCCCTCGGCAGCAATGGCTATGTGACGGCAAAGACGACGGTGAATATCAGAAAGAGCGCCAGTGAGACCTCCGAGAGGCTGGGAACGATCTATATGGGAGAAAGGCTGGACCTTGTGATGAACCAGGCGGACGGCTGGTGTAAGGTAAAATATCAGGGGCAGACTGCCTATGTGAAGAGCGAGTTTGTGGAATAATGAAATGTACGAAAGAGTATCGCGCAGAAAAGCGCGGTACTTTTTTTGATGAGAAAAAACTGCATAAAAACAGAGAGGCAGTCCATACTGTATAGTGGATCATCAGTGTATGCGGAAAGGAAGGCTGTTATGAAAAAGGAGGATATCAAACTGTATCATCATATACAGAGAAACGCGCAGCTTGCGATGAATGCGCTGGATGCGGTGACGGAGAGAGTCTACGACAAGGACCTTTCGGTGGAGATGTCCAGAGAGTTTATCACCTTCGCGGACATTCACAACAGGGCGTTAAAAGAACTCACGAAAGGAAAAGAGGAAGGGTACCGAAATTCCCAGATGCAGGAAGTGCTGCAGCGCAGCGGTCTGCAGATGAGTACGCTGCTCGATTCCAGCACCAGCCATGTGGCGGATATCCTGTTTCAGGAGAACAGCAGGGGTGTGACGGATATCTGGAGAAGTATGAAAAATTACGAGGGCGCCGGAAGGGAATGCATGGAGCTGGCGGAGGAGCTGGCAGGGTTCGAGGAAAAGAATATGGAACGGCTGAAGAAATATTTATGAAATGAACTTTTTAGAGGGTTCCTGCATCTTCTTTACAGACGGTTTTTGGGGGAGGACCGGGAAGGAGGACAGGATGAGCAGAAGAAGACGGAAGAAGAAAAAAGGTGCGGGGACAATATTTTTTTTGATGTTGTTGATCGCGGCGGGCAGCGTGGTGCTCTTTGGCCTGACAAACGAGGCTTTTGCGGATAAGCTGAAAAGCGTGACCACCGACAGGGTGAAGGAGAAGGTGCAGGAGGAGATGCTGGAACAGGTACTGCAGCAGGCGCTGGAGAGCGCCGGGGATCCGGAGGCGGCCGAAAAGGCAAAGGAGATCATGGACAGCTTTGACGAAGAAGATAAAAAACAGGCAAAAGAGATGATCGAAAAATACGTGAATGAGGAGACCATATCGGATGTGGTGGATATGATAGACGACGGACTGAACGGGGAGAGCGTCTCGGAGATGAAAGAGTACCTGAAGGAAAGCATAACGGAGGAAGACAAAGAAAAACTGGAGGAACTCTACCGGAAGTACGGGGAGGGCTTTTAGGACTCCTCCCTGAATTTGTGTAAAACATACAAAAATCCTGTGAAAATTTGTATATTTCTACGGAAAAAAACTCTTGTGCTATCAGAGGGAACGTAATATAATGGTTTTTAGACAAAGGCGTCTGAGAGGCAGAAGACGTGAATCTTCTGCTTTTGTTTTGCCTTTGTTTTTTTAGTTTATTCATTAAAGGAGGAAATGAGAAAATGTCATACGTTGACGAGGTCTATGCAAAAGTAGTAGAGAAAAATCCCGCACAGCCGGAATTTCATCAGGCAGTAAAAGAGGTACTCGAATCTCTGAGAGTCGTGATCGAGGCAAATGAAGAGGAATACCGGAAAGAAGCCCTGCTCGAGAGACTCACAACACCGGAGAGAATAATTATGTTCCGTGTTCCCTGGGTGGATGACAAGGGTCAGGTACAGGTAAACAACGGTTTCCGTGTACAGTTTAACAGTGCGATCGGCCCCTACAAAGGAGGTCTTCGCTTCCATCCGTCCGTAAACCTTGGCATTATCAAATTCCTCGGTTTTGAGCAGATCTTCAAGAACTCCCTGACAGGGCTGCCGATCGGCGGCGGCAAAGGCGGCTGTGATTTTGATCCGAAGGGAAAATCCGACAGGGAAGTGATGGCATTCTGCCAGAGTTTTATGACAGAGCTCTACAGACATATCGGCGCGGATACGGATGTACCCGCAGGAGATATCGGTGTGGGCGGCAGAGAGATCGGTTATATGTACGGCCAGTATAAGAGAATCAGAAATCAGTATGAGGGCGTTCTGACAGGAAAGGGTTTAACCTACGGCGGTTCTCTTGCGAGAACGGAAGCTACCGGTTACGGTCTTTTGTATCTGACGGCGGAGATGTTAAAGTGCAACGGTAAGGATATCGCTGGCAAGACCATCGCAGTATCCGGCGCCGGCAATGTGGCAATCTACGCGATCCAGAAAGCGCAGCAGCTTGGCGGAAAGCCTGTGACCTGTTCCGATTCCACAGGCTGGATCTATGATTCCGAAGGAATCGATGTGGCACTTTTGAAAGAGGTAAAAGAGGTGAAGCGTGCCCGCCTGACAGAGTATGCGGCGGCGAGAAAGAGCGCCGAGTATCATGAAGGCAAAGGCGTATGGAGTGTGAAGTGCGATATCGCGCTGCCCTGCGCGACACAGAACGAACTGGGACTGGAGGATGCGAAGGCACTGGTTGCGAACGGCTGCTTTGCGGTAGCAGAAGGCGCCAACATGCCTACTACGCTGGAAGCAACGGAATACTTCCAGAAGAACGGCGTGCTGTTCTGTCCCGGAAAGGCTTCCAACGCAGGCGGCGTGGCTACATCCGCTCTGGAGATGAGCCAGAACTCCGAGAGACTGTCTTGGACATTCGAGGAAGTGGACAGCAAGCTGCAGGGTATCATGGTCAACATCTTCCACAATCTGGACGAGGCTTCCAAAAAGTATGGCAAGGAAGGCGACTATGTGACAGGCGCCAACATTGCAGGTTTCTTAAAGGTTGCTGAGGCGATGAAAGCGCAGGGGATCGTGTAAAGAAGAAAAATATGATTTTCCATCCACAGGCAAAGAAAATACTTTGTCTGTGGATTTTTTGTTCGATTAGTGATATAGTAAGGAATGGCAAAGAAATTTGACGAATAGATATGGATAGAGTTATCAGGAGGCAGAAAATGGGGTTCATGTCACGGAAAAATACGGTGAAAGGCCTGCAGATCATTATTGTGGGCTGCGGTAAAGTGGGCAGGACGCTGGTGGAGCAGTTGTCGAAGGAAGGACACGATATAACGATCATCGATAAGAACGCGGAGAAGGTGCAGGCCATCAGCGGCCTTTATGATGTGATGGGAGTGACCGGGAACGGCGCAAGCTACAGCGTCCAGATGGATGCCGGGATCGAGAATACGGATCTGATCGTTGCAGTGACGGATTCCGATGAACTGAATCTTTTATGCTGTACTGTGGCAAAGAGGGTGGGACACTGCGCTGCCATAGCCCGTGTCCGAACGCCGGATTACAGTATGGAAGCCGGGTATCTCAGGGATAAGCTCGGGCTTGCCATGATCATCAACCCGGAGATGGAAGCTTCGCGGGAGGTGGTCAGGATCCTGTCGGTGCCCACCGCTCTGGAAGTCAATTCCTTTGCCCATGAGCAGGCGGAAATGATCAAGATCAAGGTGCCGGAGGGGAATATGCTGGCAGGCATGAAGATCGCCCGGGTAGGAAAAGAGATCGAGATCATGGATAAGATTCTGATCTGCGCCGTGGAGCGCGGGGAGGAGGTCTATATCCCCTCCGGTGATTTCAGGATAGAGGCGGGCGATATTATATCCTTTGTGGCATCGAGGCTGCAGGCGAAAGCTTTTCTGGAACGCATCAGTTTTAAGACGAATCAGGTGAAGAACTGTATGATCATCGGCGGCGGAAAGGCGGCTTACTATCTCGGAAAGCAGCTCCTGAACATGGGGATATCCGTAAAGATTATCGAAGATGACAGGAAAAGATGTGAGGAGCTGAGCGTACTGCTGCCGAAGGCGGTCATCATCAACGGCAACGGGACCGACGAGGAGCTTTTGAAGGAGGAAGGGATCGCCCGGGTGGAATCCTTTATACCGCTTACCGGCATCGATGAGGAGAATATCATGCTGACGATGTACGCGAGGCAGGTGTCGGGTGCAAAGGTCATCACAAAGATCAACAGGATCGACTTCCGGGGCGTGATCAATTCGCTTGATCTGGGCAGCGTGATTTATCCGAGATATATCACGGCGGAGAAGATCATCGCCTATGTCCGGGCGAAGAAGGATTCCATGGACAGCAATATCGAGACGCTTTACCATATGTTTGATTCCCGGGTGGAGGCGATCGAGTTCAGGGTGTACAAGGAGTCAGCGGTGACGGGAGTGCCGCTTATGAAGCTGTCTCTTAAGAAAAATCTGCTGATCTCATTTATCAACCGGAACAACGATATCATCATCCCCAGCGGACACGATACGATCGAGGTGGGCGATACGGTGATGATCGTGACGACTCATACAGGTTTTAACGATCTGCAGGATATTCTGAAATAGGGAAGGCAGTGTGAAGAAGGCGTGGTATTACTATGAACAGTTCAATGATTCGATATATTCTGGGAAGCGTGTTGAAGATAGAGGCGGCTTTTCTGCTTCTGCCCTGTCTGGTTTCCCTGTGTTATCAGGAAAAGGTTGGCGTTATCTATCTGGCCGTGGCGGTGTCAGCCGTCCTTTTTGGAGCGGCCATGACATTCCGGAAGCCGGAGGATACGGTATTTTATCTGAAGGAGGGCTGTGTGGCGACAGCTCTCTGCTGGATTTTTATGAGCTTTTTCGGCGCGCTGCCGTTTTGGATCTCCGGGGAGATTCCCTCTCTGGTGGATGCGCTGTTTGAGACGGTGTCCGGCTTCACGACGACAGGAGCGAGCATTCTGGAGGATGTGGAGGCTCTCTCCCACACGGCGTTATTCTGGCGCAGTTTCACCCACTGGATCGGCGGCATGGGGGTGCTGGTGTTCCTTCTTGCGATCATCTCCTTAAGCGGCGGCTCCCAGGTGAACTTGCTGCGGGCGGAGAGCCCGGGACCTTCTGTGGGGAAGCTGGTGCCTAAGATGAAGCACACGGCGCGTATTCTGTACCTGATCTATTTCGGGATGACAGTGATAGAGGTGATATTGCTGATGGCTGGGAGGATGCCGCTGTTCGATGCGCTGACCACCAGCTTCGGCACAGCGGGAACAGGCGGATTCGGGATCAAGGCGGACAGTATAGGGGGATATTCGCCCTATCTGCAGTGGGTCGTGACGATCTTTATGATCGCCTTCGGAGTGAACTTTAATGCCTACTATTTTATTTTGTTCCACAATGTAAGAAAAGCGTTCCATATGGAGGAGGTGCGCTGTTATCTTGGAATCATTCTGGCGGCGATCGGCATTCTGTTGGTCGATACGATGAACATATACGGAAACTTTGCGGATGCGCTGAGGCATTCCTCCTTTCAGGTCGCCTCGATCATCACCACAACAGGTTTCTCCACCGGGGACTTTGATCTTTGGTCCCAGACCAGCAAGACCGTGCTGGTTCTGCTGATGTTTATCGGCGCCTGCGCCGGCAGCACGGGGGGCGGTATCAAGGTATCCCGCTTTATCATCCTGATCAAGACGATATTCAAGGAGCTGAATTCTTATATTCATCCAAGGAGCATCAAGAAGATCACTTATGACGACAGACCGATAGAACATGAGGTGATGCGGTCTACCAACGTGTATTTTATCACTTTTGTGATCCTGTTTACGGCGTCCGTTTTGGCGATCTCCTTTGAGGGGTGGGATCTGACGACGAATTTTACGGCGGTGGCGGCGACGATCAACAATATTGGACCGGGGTTAGAGCTGGTGGGGCCCAGCAGGAATTTTGCATTCTTTTCGCCTTTTTCCAAGTTTGTGCTGATCTTTGATATGCTGGCGGGGCGCCTGGAGCTGTTTCCGCTGTTGATCCTGTTTCATCCGGCAATCTGGACGGAACTGTATGCGCACAAGAGCGCACTGAAAAGACTGAAAGCGAGAAAGCTGAGCAGAGATGGAGAAACGAAAAATAAAACGCTACGGCGTAAATAAAACAAGAACGATCGCTCTGAATTTTATGGCGATCATCTTTATAGGAGCCTGTCTTCTGACGCTGCCGGTGTCCTCCAGAGACGGACAGTGGACGGATTTTATGACAGCGCTGTTTACGGCCACCAGCGCCTCCTGCGTGACAGGGTTAGTGTTGGTGGATACCTTTAGCCACTGGTCACTTTTCGGACAGATCCTGATCCTTGTGATGATCCAGATAGGCGGACTCGGCACCATAGCCATGCGGATCCTGTTGGCGACTTTTCTGCGGCGCAATATCACGTTGAAGGCGAGGAATCTCCTGCAGGAGTCCATCAACAGTCTGCAGATAGGCGGCATCGTCAGGCTGATCCGCCAGGCGTTAAAGGGGACGATCCTGTTTGAGGCGGCGGGGGCTTTTGTGATGGCATTTTATTTTGTGCCCAGGCTCGGATGGCAGAAGGGCATCTATTACAGTATTTTTCATGCCATATCGGCATTCTGCAATGCGGGGTTTGACCTGATGGGCTATCAGGGAGAGTATGTCTCTTTCGTCTCGGCGGTGGATCATCCGCTGATCAATATACCGATCATGGCGTTAATTATTCTGGGCGGCCTTGGGTTTATCGTCTGGGTGGATGTGTGGAAACATAAGTTTCGGTTCCGGAAGTTTCAGTTTCATACAAAGCTGGTGCTGACAACAACGGCGGTTCTGGTCGTGGGCGGGGCAGCGGTATTTTATCTGTTTGAGACGGATGCATCCATGGCGGGGCTTTCTCTGAACGGGAAGATATATGCCTCCTTCTTTGCGTCGGTCACGGCGCGGACGGCGGGTTTTAATACCGTGGACACGGCGCTGATGTCGGAGGGCGGGAAGCTGTTCAATATCGTTTTGATGTTCATCGGCGGCAGCCCCGGTTCCACTGCGGGCGGCATCAAGACCACATCCATCGCGGTGATCTTTTTCTATATGATCGCGTATCTGAGGGGAAAGCAGGGAGCGGAAGTGTTCGGGCGAAGAATCAGCGATGAGACGGTTCGGAAGGCGGTGACGGTTTTTGTGCTGAATCTGTTCCTGGCACTGGGGGCGGTTCTCATCATAAACGGCGTAGAGAAGCTGCCGATGTTGGATCTGATGTTCGAGGCCTTTTCCGCCATCGGAACGGTAGGCATGACCACCGGGCTGACGAGAGATCTCGGAACGGTGGGACGGGTGCTGATCATGGCACTGATGTTTCTCGGCAGAGTGGGCAGCATGTCCTTCGCGTTCTCGTTCTATGAGAGAAAGCCGGTGCCGAAGGTACAGCTTCCGGAGATTGAGGTGCCGGTGGGGTGATTTTTGGGGGAGAACAAAAGGGAATGGAGGAGTAAGATCATGAAATCAATTTTGATCATAGGTATGGGAAAATTCGGGCATCATCTCTGTCAGAATCTGGTGGATCTGGGAAACGAGGTGATGATCGTGGACACAAATCAGGCGGTGATGGACGATCTGATCCCCTTTGTGACCAGCGCGAAGATAGGGGATTGCACCAGTCCGGACGTTTTAAAGAGCCTGGGCGTGGGAAACTTTGACATCTGCTTTGTCTGTATCGGCACAAATTTCCAGAGTTCTTTAGAGATCACGAGCCAGTTAAAGGATATGGGGGCGAAATATGTGGTCAGCAAGGCGAATCGGGATATCCACGCGAAATTCCTTCTGCGCAACGGGGCGGATGAGGTGATCTATCCCGACAGAGATATCGCGGAGAAGGCGGCGATGAAGTTCAGCGCCAACCATGTGTTTGACTATATCGAGCTGACGGAAGAGTATTCCATTTTTGAGATTCCGACGATCCCCGCATGGCATGGAAAGACAATCAAGGAAGTAAACTGCCGGGCGAAGTATCATATCAATATTATCGGGGTGAAGAGGGAGGATAAGACGAGCCTCCTGCCGGGACCGGACTATGTGTTTGATAAGGATATGCATCTGTTGGTGCTGGGGCACAATCAGGATGTGGACAGACTGCTGAAAAAAATCAGGGATTGAGCTGCTTTGATTTTATTGCAGGATTCGGAGTAAAAGGCAGTATAGAATCGGAGGCTGAAAAAACGGATGGATCGTACGAAGTCAACGAAAAGTGAATTATATTTTCATCAGGCAGTCAATGCTGTTTTATTGGCCGGGTTGATCATTTTATTTATTGGCGCATATTATTGCGTGGTCAAAGCGGGGATTCCCTATCAGGATGCGCCGCAGGAGCTGCAGATACAATATGCCGTCAATATGGGAATTGGAGAGGTGCTGGTAAAAAAGGGTTTTCTGATCTTTGTAAGTGCCGGGATCGTCCGGCTACTTTTTAAATCGATGTTAAAGAAAAGACAGAGGGAATAGAATTGACAGCTTATTTTTAGCAGGAGGGAAAGGATGCGGCTGAATAAGTTTCTCGCTTCCCGCGGCGTATGCTCGAGGCGGGAGGCGGACAGACTGATAGAGCAGGGATTTGTGACGGTAAACGGATCGTCCGGGGAGACGGGGCAGAGCGTTTCGGATGAGGATATTGTGCTGGTGAGAGGAGAGCGGGTTTCGGAGAAGCAGGAGCCTGTGGTGCTTGCCTACCACAAGCCGGCAGGGGTGACCTGTTCGGAGAGGGATGTCCATGCGGAGAAACTGATCACAGACATGATAGACTATCCGGTGCGGCTGACCTATGCGGGGCGGCTGGATAAGGATTCTACGGGGCTTATATTGATGACCAACGACGGGGATCTGATCGAGGCGATGATGAAGGGTTCCCACCGGCATGAGAAGGAGTATATTGTCACGGTAAAGCAAGAGATCACGCCGGAATTTTTGGATTGCATGAGGCGGGGAGTGTATCTGAAAGATCTGCATATCAAGACGAGAAAATGTGCGGTCAAACAGGTGGACTGCAATACCTTTGTCATTGTTTTGACTCAAGGAGTCAATAAACAGATCAAAAGAATGTGCAGGGCCTGCGGGAACACGGTATCCGCCATCAGGCGGGTACGGATCATGAATATCCTGCTGGGGGACCTTGGGGAGAATGAGTGGCGGGAAATTAAAGGTGAGGAGAAGCGACGGCTGTATGAATTATCAGGACAGAAAAGACAGAATGCGGGAGCTGACCGCAAAGCTGAATGAGGCGTCCAGGGCGTATTACGCGGAAGACCGGGAGATCATCAGCAATCGGGAGTATGACGCGCTGTACGATGAACTGCGCAGGCTGGAGGAGGAGACGGGGATCGTCCTGGCGGGAAGCCCCACCGTGCGGGTGGGATATGAGGCGGTGGAGGAACTGCCCAAGGAGCGCCATGAGCGTCCGATGCTGTCCCTCGATAAGACAAAGGACAGAGAAGCGCTGGCCGAGTGGCTTGACGGAAAGGAAGGGCTCCTTAGCTGGAAACTGGATGGGCTGACCATAGTGCTGACCTATCGGGAAGGAAAGCTGTCGAAAGCCGTGACGAGGGGAAACGGCGAGATCGGGGAAGTGATCACGGGAAACGCCAGGGTGTTTCAGAATATTCCATTGCAGATATCCTATACCGGGGAGCTGATCCTGCGGGGGGAGGCGGTCATCACTTACTCCGATTTTGCGCGCATGAATGAGGAGATCGAGGATGTCTCGGCGCGGTATAAAAATCCCAGGAATCTCTGCAGCGGTTCCGTCAGACAGCTTGACAACCGGATCGCGGCAGGGCGGAATATCCGGTTTTATGCCTTCGGGCTTGTAAAAGCGGAGGATGTGGATTTTGAGAACAGCAGGGAAAAAGAGTTTGCCTTCCTTGCGGAGCAGGGCTTTGATGTGGTGGAATACCATAAAGTGACGCCGGAGACGGTGGCCGAGAAGGTGGATGAGTTTGAGAAAAAGGTCAGGCACTATGATATTCCGTCGGACGGCCTGGTGCTGATCTTTGAAGATATCGCCTACGGGGAGTCCCTGGGGCGGACCAGCAAATTTCCCCGCAATGCCATCGCCTTTAAATGGCAGGACGAGATACGGGAGACAGAGCTTCTGGAGATCGAGTGGAGCCCCAGCAGGACGGGGCTGATCAATCCGGTGGCGATCTTTAAGCCGGTGGAACTGGAGGGGACCACGGTGAGCCGGGCTTCCGTCCACAATATCAGCATTCTGCGGGCGTTAAAGCTGGGTATCGGGGATAAGATCACCGTGTATAAGGCGAATATGATCATTCCCCAGATCGCGGAGAACCTGACCGGCAGCGATACGCTGGAGATCCCCGCGCATTGTCCCGCCTGCGGCGGCGGGACGGAAGTGAGACAGGTGGCGGATGCCGCGTCTTTGTACTGCACCAACCCGGACTGCGCGGCGAAGAAGATCAAGTCCTTCGGCCACCTCGTGAGCCGGGATGCGCTGAATATCGACGGGCTCTCGGAGGCGACCCTTGAAAAGTTTATCGGCAGAGGCTTTATCCATGAGCCGGCGGACATTTTTCATCTGGACCGGTACAGGGAGGAGATCGTGGAGATGGAGGGCTTCGGGGAGAAATCTTACCGGAACCTGATAGCGAAGGAGCCCGCCGCTGACGGGAAGGTGAGCAGCATCGAGGCGGCAAGGCATACGACACTGCCCAGATTTTTGTATGCGCTGGGCATCTCCGGCATCGGACTGGCGAACGCGAAGATGATCTGCGGGGAATTCGGGGATGATTTTGACAGGATGCTGCAGGCGGACGCGGAGAGACTCGCGGAGATAGACGGTGTCGGCGGAGTGCTGGCGGGCGCATTTGTCTCCTGGTTTCAGAATGCGGAGAATCTGCGGAAAGTCAGGGCGCTCTTTGAGGAGCTTGTGATCGAGAAACGTGAGTTGGCGGAAGGTGGCAGTCTGAGCGGTAAGAATTTTGTGATCACCGGAAGTCTTACCCGCTATGAGAACAGAGAGGCCATGAAAGAGGCGATCGAAGCGAGAGGCGGCAAAGTGACAGGCAGCGTGACGAAAAAGACAGTGTGTCTGATCAACAATGATATCGCTTCTAATTCGTCAAAGAATAAGAAAGCGAAAGAGCTGGGGATTCCGATCGTGACGGAGGAGGATTTCATCAGTCAGTATATGGAGGAACATTATGCCGATCAGAGTGCAGAATAATCTGCCTGCAAAGGAAATACTGGAAAACGAGAATATATTTGTGATGGCGGAACAGCGTGCCTTATCCCAGGACATCAGGGCGCTGCAGGTGTGTATTTTGAATCTGATGCCGGTAAAGCAGGATACGGAACTGCAGATTCTGCGGGCTTTTTCCAATACGCCGCTGCAGGTGGATGTGACTTTTGTGACGATAAAGAGCCATACGTCCTTAAATACGTCCGCCAATCATTTAAATACTTTTTATGTGACAATGGATGAGATCAGGGAGAGAAACTTTGACGGCATGATCATCACCGGGGCGCCGCTGGAGGAGATTCCCTTTGAGGAGGTGGATTACTGGGAGGAGCTCTGTGAGATCATGGACTGGACGAAGTCCCATGTGACCAGTACACTGCATATCTGCTGGGGTTCCCAGGCGGCTCTGTACCATCATTACGGACTGCCCAAGCAGGATCTGTCGGAGAAACTGTTCGGCGTCTACGCCCACCGGGTATCCAACCGGAAGGTGCCGCTGGTGCGCGGGTTTGATGATATTTTTTACGCACCCCACAGCCGTCACACGGAGACGCCGGCGGATCAGATCAGGGCGTGCAGGAAGCTGAAAGTGCTGGCGGAATCCGAGGAGGCCGGGGTTTTTCTGGCGATCTCGAGGGATGGCAGGCAGATCTTTGTGCAGGGACATCCCGAGTATGACAGGATGACGCTGCACAACGAATATATGCGGGATCTGAATAAGGGACTGCCGATCCATGTGCCCTTTAATTATTATCCGGACAATGACCATACGAAAAAGCCGATGATGGAGTGGCGGTCGCACTGTAATACGTTGTATAGTAACTGGTTGAATTATTATGTTTATCAAAACACCCCGTATCTGCTTGACGAGATAGGGTTTAAGACCATGGAAGAGTGTACGATCGAGGAGAATGAGTAGAGGATGGTGGCAATTTATTTTTCGGGCACCGGAAATTCAGAATACATTTCCAGACGGTTTTCGGACCTTATGGGGGCGGAGTGTCACAGCATCGAGGAGGATGTGGATTTTGAGAGGCTTCTTTCCGGCGCGGAAACCCTGGCGGTCTGTTATCCGATCTACGGTTCTCTGGTGCCCCGCATTATGCGGGAGTTTGTGGAAAAGTATAAAAATATTATCGGAGAGAAAAAGCTGATCATTTTCTGCACACAGATGATGTTTTCCGGCGACGGCGCAAGGGCATTTGCCAGACTGATTCCGGGCTGTGAAAAAAATGTGGTCTATGCGGAACACTTTTGTATGCCGAATAATATCTGCAATTTCTTTTTGTTTCCGGTACGGGACAAAGAGCGCATCCGCAAAAAGAGGGCGGCGGATAAAAAGTTGGAGAAAACTTGCCAAAATATCCGGAGGGGGATTTCAAAAAAGCGCGGATGGCATTTCTTTTCCACTGCCCTGGGAAAAACGCAGAATGTGGCATTTCCCGGGATAGAGGAGAAAGGGCGCGGCGCTTTTGCCGCGGATCAGGACTGTACGGGGTGCGGTCTGTGTGTTAAGAGATGCCCGATGCAGAATCTTGAACTTGCGGACGGCAGGGTACGGCAGAAGGACAACTGCATACTCTGCTACAGGTGCGTTAATCTCTGCCCCCGGAGGGCGGCAACCGTGCTGATTCACAAGAAGCCGAAGCGGCAGTATAAAGGGATTTGCTGAAGGGACCGGATAGGATGGAGCGCCGGAGAGAAAGATAATATATGTCGGATGAAATGCTGACATGCGGGAGACGGAAAATGTGCATGGGAAAAGACAAACTGAAGGAAAAACTGAAAGAACAACAAAAAGTGTATGTTTCTTTGAAAGCGGGAAATACTGATACGGTCTGCTATAAAGAATTTCAGAACGGGGAATGGGGCACCGATGATGCCAATTATGTAAACCGCCTGCGGCTGGCATACTATCTTTTGTACTGGAAAATAAAAGATGAGGATGCGGTCGCGTATCTGTTTCAGGAGGAGCTGAAGGACAGGGAGAATAATTCTTTTCAGGGAATCGGAAGCACAATAAGGATTCTGACCATGCTGCTGCAAAGATACAATGCAGGCCATAAATATGATGATTTGTTTGAACGGGCAAAAAACGCAAATTTTGACTGTGCCTGCGGTTATGACGCGGAAGACTTGGTGGATGATGACTTTGAGAGTAATGATCTTACGGACTGTGTTTATTTATGCCGGGAGCTGGAATATAAAGATGTTATGAGCGTTCTGGTGGACGAGTGGAAAGATGAGGGCAAGGACAGAGCGGACCGGAACCCTGCTAAAAGAAGCAGGCTGATGGGCTTTTATACATATCTGGGAAGAGAGGACGAAAATGAAAGCCTCTATCAGGAACAGCTTGCGGAAACGGTTGCGGAAGGCGGGATAAAAGAGATTATCTCCGCATACAGAGACATAATCCATCATTATCTGCGGGTGGAAGATTATGAGAGGGCGGCCTGTTACTGCAGGATTGTCATACAATCAACAGATTATAAGCAGGTCAGAAGATTGAGGCTGTTCGGGGATATTCTGGAGGGCTGCATGGAAGTTATCGCACAGAAGCCGGCAGGGACCTCTGATTTGTGGGAATGGGCAAAGGGCGAGCTGGAGGGAAAGCCCCGGATAAACCGGTATGGAAACCTGTATACCAAAGGGATCGCTGCGGCGAGGGCTGTGGGCGATCCCTTTGCGGATAAGCTGGAGCAGGAATATTTGGACTGGAGGCGTGAGTGCAGTCTGGACAGGGCGTCCGTATAGATGTACCGATTGTAGTGGTCAAGCTTTTCTTACTCAGGCAAACGTAGGTGATTTTACGATGGCAGGTAACGCAGTATTTCCCCTTGTGCTTACGGCTGTGTCCCTGGGGGCTGCCGTACTGTCGATCTGCAATGTGGAGAACAAAGATTTATTGTAAGTATTCGGAACCGGGACGGATGATATAGCCGGTTTTGGCCGGCTTTTTATGTGGGAGGGGGAAGCAGCGATGCAGGAGAGCAGACTGTTCAGGATCGTATACTATCTTCTGGATAAGGGGCAGGCGACGGCTCCGGAACTGGCGGAGCGCTTTGAGGTGTCGGTCAGGACGATCTACCGGGATATCGACGCCCTGAGTGGGGCCGGCATTCCCGTCTACGCGGAGCAGGGCAGAAACGGCGGCATTCGCCTGATGAATGATTTTGTTTTGGACAGGGTGGTGCTGTCGGAGGAGGAGAAGCAGGAAATTCTGACCGCGCTGCAGGGCATCCGCACGATGCAGAACATTGCGGGGAGCCGGACGCTGGAAAAGCTCTCCGGGATGTTTCAGCTGAGTTCAGAAAACTGGTTTGAGGTGGATTTTTCCAGGTGGGGGAACGAGGCCCCCGACAATGGGAAGTTTGAACGGTTGAGAGCGGCCATAGTCCACTGCAGAAAGGTCAGGATCCGATACGCGGGCTCCAACGGCAGTATGAGTGTGAGGAACGTGGAACCGCATAAACTTGCCTACAAAGCGAATGCGTGGTACCTGAAAGCTTTCTGCTGCATAAAACAGGACTGGAGGGTCTTCAAGTTAAACCGGATTCTTGATCTGGAAATGCTGGACGAAGATTTTGAATACAGAGATATCCCGGAGCCGGCAGGCGGCTTGAGGGGAGAGTACCCTGAGATCACGCTCCGCTTCTCGAGAGAGGCGGCGTACCGCGTCTATGATGAGTTTGATGCGGCGCAGATCAAACGGCAGGAGAACGGTGATCTGATCGTCTCCGAAAGAATGCCGGACGATGCGTGGCTGATCGGGTTTCTCCTGTCCCTCGGGACACAGGTGGAGGTCCTTTCGCCCGGTTATCTGAGGGAGATTCTGGCAAGGCGGGCGGAAGAGATCTATGAGATGAACAGATCCCGGATGTAATGCGGGGGACAGGGGGATACGGATCATCTCTGCGTGTGCGCGTCTTTTTTTTCCTTCAGCGCGTATCTGCGCCTGTACTCCCGATATCTCTCCTGAAACTCTTCGTTGTCGTTGCGAATCTCGCGCAGAGACTGGTGGAGATTCATGGTATCGTGGGCGGTATCGATCATACACCCGGCGATATTGGAGCAGTGATCCGCCGTGCGCTTCAGGTTGGTCAGCAGGTCCATCCAGGTGAATCCCGCGTCGATGGTGCAGTCCCCGTTTTGCAGACGAAGAATATGGTGGGTGCGCAGTTGTTCCTTCAGCTGGTCGATGACCTGCTCCAACGGTTCCACTTTGGCAGCGGCAGAAAGATCGTTCTGAAGGAAAGCCGTTAGGGAGAGATCTAAAATGTCGCCCACGGCTCCGGAAATAACCGCAAGTTCGTCCGCAGCCACATCGGTAAAACGAATCTCTTTTTCTCTCAGTTCCTCCGCGGATTCCAGAATGCTGACCGCATGGTCGGCGATCCTCTCGAAATCGCCGATCAGCTTTAAAAGCTTGGCCGCTTCCCGGGTGTCCGCCGCTCCGATCTGTCTTGTGCTCAGTTTCACAAGGTAAGTGCCCAGAATGTCCTCGTAATGATCTGTCTTATCTTCTTTTTCCCGGATAGATGCCGCCAGTTTCGAGGAATAGTCCTGCTGGGAAGAGAGCGCCTCCTTCAGAGAGGATACGGAGGTTTCCGCCATATCGACCGCCAGCGCGTGGCAGCGCTCCAGGGCGATGGAGGGAGTGGCGAACAGGCGCTCATCCAGTTCTTCAAATATTTCCGGCTGCCTGGTCTCGGGAACAAGGATGCTGACGAACCGCTCTAAAAAGCCGGACAGCGGAAGCATGAGAATGGTACACAGAACGTTAAACACCGAGTGAGCCACGGCAATGCCCAACAGGGAGGCCGGTTTGTCAAGCAGTGCGGGGGTAAATACGGCCCGCAGCAGGCAGAACACAGCGAGCCAGACTGCCGTACCGATGACGTTAAAAGAGAGGTGGACCAACGCCGCCCGCTTTGCATTTTTGTTGGCGCCTACGGAGGAGAGCATGGCGGTCACGCAGGTGCCGATATTCTGGCCCATAATAATGGGGATGGCCGCGCCGTAGGAAACCTGTCCGGTGACAGCCAGCGCCTGCAAAATGCCCACCGAGGCGGAACTGGACTGGATAACCGCCGTGAGAATTGCACCGGCAAACACGCCGAGCACCGGGTTTTTGAACACGAGAAACATTTGCTGGAACGCCGGGACGTCCCGCAGGCCGGATACCGCGCCGGACATGGTCTCCATACCGAACATCAGGGTGGCGAAACCCAGCAGGATCATGCCGGTATCTTTCCTCTTTGCATTCTTGCAGAACATATAAAAGATGATACCGATCAGAGCCAGAACAGGGGTGAAGGAGGATGGTTTGAGCAGTTGGACAAACAGATTTCCGCTGTCGATCCCCGCAAGGCTCAAAAACCATGCCGTGACCGTGGTGCCGATGTTGGCGCCCATAATGATGTTGATAGCCTGCTTCAGCGTCATGAGACCGGAGTTGACAAAGCCCACCACCATCACCGTGGTGGCGGAGGAACTCTGTATCACGGCTGTGACCCCCAGACCGGTCAGGAGACCTGCCAGTTTGCCGGCAGTCAGTTTTTCCAGGAGGGATCGGAGCTGTCCGCCTGCCCGTCGCTCCAGGGCCTGCCCCATCAGACTCATGCCGAACAGAAACAGACTCAGTCCGCCGATCAAAGTAAGCACATCGAAAACATTCATTGTCTTTCACCCCTTTTTACTAAATTTTTATTTTATTTTAGCAGTCGAATGTAAAATTTATTATTAGTATTGTGTAAAATCTGTGTAAAATTCTACCGACATGGGGAAAGTTTATTGAGTTTTGTGTTCATCCATACTATAATATAACTGAATAAATTTTTGTAATGGAAACGGGCAGTCCTGCGGCGGACTGATCTGAACAGATAAAACAGGCAGGAAAAAGAGGAACAAGATGGAAAAAAGGGGAAAAATAAAACAGAATCTATACAGTCTGATCGTGACAGGTCTGGTGGGATTTATCTATTTCTACATCAATCTGCCGGCGATCAATATACACTCGGAGGATTTTTACGGCTTTATCATGCTGCTTTGCCTGGTGTACACGGGATGCATGATCTTTTTGGGAGGGGCGAAGACCCATTCCGTGAAGGAGTTTATCCTGTTCAGCTGGAAGCAGGTGAAGCTGCCGTTTATCGTGTTCGTGGCGATCGTCGCCGTGACGGCGGTGGGATATCTTTTTGGTCTTGTGATCTTCCGGGCTTCAGCCTATTCTTCCTTGATGCCTATCACGACCGGGGATTTCACAGAGGATGTGGCGGAGATATCCATGGATCAGATTCCGATGTTGGATGAGGATTCCGCCAATACGCTGGCGAACAGAAAGCTGGGGGAGTTGTCCGACCTGGTATCTCAGTTTGTGGTCAGCGACACTTCGGCGCAGATCAACTATAAAGCGAGACCGGTGCGGGTGACGTACCTGCACTATGAGAGCTTTTTCAAATGGTGGAGCAACCGTTCGGATGGTATCCCCGCCTATATGATAGTGGATATGGTGACGCAGGATGTCAATGTGGTGCGCCTGGAGGAAGGCATCAAGTATTCTCCGTCGGAGTATTTCAACAGGGATCTCTACCGTCATCTGCGCTTCAATTACCCTACGGCGATTTTTGAGAATGTCAATTTTGAGATCGACGAGGAGGGGGTGCCCTACTGGGTGGCTTCCGTGGTGGAAAAGCGGATCGGGCTTTTTAACGGCGATGATGTGCAGGGAGTGGTACTCTTGAACGCGGTGACAGGCGAGTGTGTTTACCATGATGTGGCCGATGTGCCGACCTGGGTGGACAGGGTGTACAGCGCGGGGCTGGTGGTGAACCAGTACAATTATTACGGCAGATACCACAACGGCTTTTTCAACTCTCTCTTCACCCAGAGCGATTGTACCACGGCGACGACAGGCTACAACTATATCGCGATGAACGACGATGTGTATCTGTATACCGGCATCACATCCATCAGCGGCGACAGAGGCAATATCGGCTTTATTCTGGTCAATCAGCGGACCAAGGACGCCCGCTATTATTCCTGTGCCGGGGCGGAGGAGTATTCGGCGATGTCTTCCGCTGAGGGCGCGGTACAGCAGTTCAGCTATGACGCGACATTTCCGCTGCTTTTGAATATCTCGGATCAGCCCACCTATTTTATGGCGCTGAAGGATGCGGCAGGTCTGGTGAAGATGTACGCGATGGTCAATGTGCAGCAGTATCAGATCGTGGCGGCGGGAAATTCCGTCAGACAGTGCCAGGAGAATTATCATGAACTGCTGATCGACAATCAGGTCATCGAGGATGACAGGGCTCAAAAGGACGGGATGCAGGGCGGCATGAATGGCGATGCCTCGCCGGAGGGTATTTCCGGGGAAAACGGCGGGACGGGAGCGGAAAATACCAGGGAGAGCCCGGAGGAGGAACCAGGTATAGAGGAGTATGAAAAGATAGACGGCACGGTCGGGGAGATCCGGACGGCGGTTGTGGAAAATAATACATGCTATTTTGTATCGATCTCCGAAATGGAGTCGGAAAGATATTTTATGCTGCGGGCGGATGAAAACCTGGAGGCGGTGCTGCTGAATGAGGGCGATACAGTGGAGCTTTATTATCTGCCGGGAGAGGGAACGGAGAGGATCGTGAAAGCGAAGCTGGGGAAAATTATCCGGGATGTGGGAACACAGGAGGCTTCGGAGGAGACAAGATGAAACCAAAAGGCTTTTCGAAACTTTTGTTTGCGATCCCGTTCACGGTACTGGCGGCGGCGCTGCTCTTCTTTGGAGTAAAGTTGTTTTTGGGGAGAGATGCGGAGGAGAAAGCGCCGGTATCTGTGGAAAAGGTGGAAGCCGAACCGCTTGAGGATATTCCCCGGGAATTCCCGGAAGAAGAGGGGCAGGAGGAAACGGCGTCGAAAGAGCAGGAAGATCTGCCCGGAGAGGCGGATCAGACGCAGGCCGAAGATCCCCAGGAACAAATGGTGGGAGAAGAGGAGGGCGCCGAGGCGGATATGTCCGAGGTGCAGACCGGCGCAGGCGAAAATGCCAACGTCACCATCGGCATAGACGTCGCCAGATATCAGGGCGTGATCGACTGGCAGCAGGTGGCGGCCAGCGGTGTGCAGTTCGCCATGGTCCGGGTAGGCTACAGAACCCAGAGCGGCGGGGAGATCTGTGAGGATTCCACAGCGAAGTACAATATGCAGGAGGCGACAAAAAACGGGATCAAGATAGGGGCTTACTTTTTTTCCACCGCTGTCAGCGAGGCGGAGGCGAAGGAGGAGGCGGACTGGACGGTTGACTATATTTCCCAGTACCAGATCACCTACCCGGTGGCTTATAATTGTGAGGGGTACAGCAGCGAAGGCAGCAGACAGTTCGGGCTGGACAGGGCAGCGCGGAGCGATGCGGCGCTTGCGTTTCTGGACCGGATCTCGGAGCGCGGTTATACGCCCATGTTCTATGCGGCGAAAAATGAGATGGAGGGTGACAGGGACTGGGATGTCAGCGCCATCTCCGCAAAATATAAAATATGGGTTTCTCAATATCCGCAGGTGCCTTTTCCGCAGACTGAGAAATCTTCGTACAGCAAAAGTCACGCCATGTGGCAGTATACCAATCGGGGTACGATTCCCGGCATTCCGAAAAATGTGGATATGAACGTGGCATATTTCGGCTATGACGAGACGGCAGCGGCGCTAAACAGCGAGGCGCCGGAGGAAGTGGCTGCCAATGTGGAAGCCCTGGTGAATTTTACGGAAGTGGATGAGACGGTTACGGCGAAGGATGTGGTAAATTTGAGAGATCGTCCCGGACAGGGGGCGGACAGTGTGGTACTCGGCACGCTGGCAAACGGGACCACGGCGCAGCGCACGGGTATCAGCGACAGCGGCTGGTCCAGGCTTTTGATCGACGGACAGAAAGTGTATGCGGTATCCAGTTTCCTGACGACGGATACTTCCTATGTGACGCCCGACCAGACGGCAGCGCAGGTGCCTGCGGTGCCCGACAACGGCATTAAGACACAATTTGCGTCAGTGAACGAGAGCGTGACGGCAAAGATCGAAGTGAATCTGCGGACATTGCCCAGTGTCACGAACCCGGACGCCGCGGTGTCCGCCACATTGAAATACGGGGAATGGATCACCAGAACCGGTATATCGGACAACGGCTGGTCGAGAGTAGAGTACAACGGACAGACGCTGTACTGCATCAGCAGTTATCTGAGTACGGCGCCGTAGAGTACGGATGAGGAGAATGACATGAAATATAACAACAGGAAAAAAACGACAGCGCTTATTATGACAGCCTGCCTTCTGGCCTGCGGATTTTTCATGAAGCCCGTTATGAAAACGCAAGCCAGGACACCTCTGGTGATCTGTATCGATCCGGGACACGGAGGCGAAAACGGCGGAGCCATGTATAATGGCCTCTGGGAGAAAGATCTGACGGTGCAGATCGCCAATGCCATGTATCAGGAACTTTCTCTGTATGACGGGGTTACGGTCGTTATGACCAGAACAGCCGATGTGGATTTGTCGCTGGAACAGCGGGCGCAGATCGCGGCGGGGGCAGGAGCGGATTTTCTCTACAGTATCCACTTAAACGCCTCCCCTTCCCACAATCTCTTCGGTTCCGAAGTGTGGGTTTCGGGGTACGGCAATCACTATGCAAAAGGGATGAGTTTCGGCAATATCGTCCTGCAGCAGCTCTCGGCGGATGTGGGTGTATATCCCAGGGGTGTAAAAACAAAACTGCGGGAGAACGGAAACGGCGATTACTACGGTGTCATCCATCAGGCCAGGCGTCTGGGGGTGACAGCGGCGATCATCGAGCACTGCCATATGGACGAGGCGCACGACAATGAATTTTACAGAGGCGAGGGGGCTTTGGAGAGACTCGGAAAGGCGGATGCAACGGCGGTGGCGAAATATTACGGTTTGAAATCGTCAGCTTTGGGGGTGGATTACAGCAATTATGCCTATTTACAGTACCCCAACGCCGGGACGCCGAAGATGCAGGATGTGACTGATCCGGAGGTGGCTCAGATCGAGCTGTTGTTCTACGATAAGGATACGGGGCGCGTCCGGCTCTATGCGAGGGCTGAGGATGCCCAGAGCCGGATCATTTATTACAGCTTCAGCGGGGACGGAGGACAGACCTGGTCGGGATTGTGGGGCTGGGCGCCCGCGGGAGAGGGCATCATTGAGCTGACTCTGCCGGAAAACAGCACCGGGGAGGTCTGCGTCCGGGTACATAATGAGTATGACAGATTTACGGAGAGCAATCATATCTTTCTGCAATAATATTTTATGATGGACAATTAGGAGATGACGGCATAAGTTATGACAAAAGAGACTATGATGTTGAGCGATCTGGAGATCGGACGTTCGGCGAGGATCGAGTCGGTGGGAGGGGAGGGAGCCCTGCGCCAGCACTTTCTGGACATGGGGCTGATACCCGGCGCGGAGGTGACATTGGTGAAGTTCGCCCCCATGGGGGATCCGATGGAACTGCTGATCCACGGTTACGAGCTGACGCTCAGATTGGACGATGCGGCGAAGATTGAGATAGAAGTGCTGACAGAGCAGACGGAGGAGAGAAGCAGGGTTACTGGCAGGGAAGATCAGGGAAAGGCGAAGAAGGAGCATCCGGGGCTTGGCGAGGGCGGAAAATATCATGCCAAGGGGGATGGTGATCCGCGTCCCCCCGGCAGTATCCTTACTTTTGCCCTGGCGGGAAACCAGAACTGCGGCAAGACGACGCTGTTCAATCAGCTGACCGGTGCCAACCAGCATGTAGGCAATTTCCCGGGGGTGACCGTGGACCGCAAGAGCGGTGCGATCAAAGGCTATCCGAAGACCGAGATCACCGATCTGCCGGGGATTTACTCGATGTCGCCCTACAGCGCGGAGGAGATCGTAACAAGACAGTTTATCATAAACGAAAAACCCACGGGTATTATCAATATCGTGGATGCCATGAATATCGAGCGCAACCTCTATCTGACCATGCAGCTGATGGAGCTGGGAATTCCGATGGTGTTAGCGCTAAATATGATGGATGAGGTGCGGGGCAACGGCGGGTCGATACGCATCAATGAGATGGAGTCGTTGCTGGGGATTCCGGTAGTTCCGATTTCGGCGGCGAAGAACGAGGGTGTGGACGAGCTGGTGAATCATGCCGTCCATGTGGCAAATTATCAGGAGAAGCCCGGTCGTATGGACTTTTGTGATGAGAAAGATCACGGCGGTGCGGTACATAGATGTCTTCACGGCATTATGCATCTGGTGCAGGATCATGCGGAGGCGGCGGGGATTCCCGTGCGGTTTGCGGCCACCAAGCTGGTGGAGGGGGATGAGAGGATTGAAAATGCTCTGTCCCTGTCCGGGAACGAAAAAGAGATGTTGGAGCATATCATCGTGCAGATGGAGGAGGAGCGGGGACTGGACCGCGCGGCCGCCATTGCGGATATGCGGTTTACCTTTATCCGGAACCTGGTGGATGCCACGGTAGTGAAACCCGGTGAGAGCAGGGAGCACGCGAGAAGCAGAAGGATCGACCGGCTTCTGACCGGAAAATACACGGCAATTCCCACGTTTGTCGGTATTATGGGAATGGTCTTCTTTTTGACGTTCAATGTGATAGGTGCTTTTCTGCAGGGGCTGCTGGAGACAGGGATCGATGCATTTATGCAGGCGGTGGACCGCACCTTTACGGCGTGGCATGTGAACAGCGCCCTGCATTCGCTGGTGATCGACGGGATCTTTACCGGCGTGGGCAGCGTGCTGAGTTTTCTGCCGGTGATTGTGACATTGTTTTTCTTTTTATCGCTGTTGGAAGATACCGGTTATATGGCGAGGGTGGCCTTTGTGATGGATAAGCTCCTCCGGAAGATCGGCCTCTCCGGCAGAAGTATCGTGCCGATGTTAATTGGCTTCGGCTGTACGGTACCCGGCGTGATGGCGAGCCGGACGCTGCCTTCGGAGCGGGACCGCAAGATGACGATTCTGCTGACTCCGTTTATGAGTTGTTCGGCGAAGCTGCCGATCTACGGTTTCTTTACGGCGGCGTTCTTCCCCGGGCGGGGAGGACTTATTATGGTGGGGCTCTACTTTTTCGGTATTCTCGCGGGCATCCTGACCGCTCTGCTCTTTAAGAGTACCCTCTTTAAAGGGGAGGCGGTGCCCTTTGTGATGGAACTGCCGAATTACCGGCTGCCCGGCGTGAAAAATGTGACGAGACTTCTGTGGGATAAGGCGAAGGATTTCTTGCAGCGAGCTTTCACGGTGATTTTTATGGCGACCATCGTGATCTGGTTTCTGCAGACATTTAATCTGCACTTTGGCATTGTGGCGGATTCTAAGGAGAGTATCCTGGCGATGGCGGCAAGCCTGATCGCGCCGCTCTTTGCGCCGCTTGGTTTTGGCGACTGGCGGATCTCCACGGCTCTGATCACCGGCTTCATGGCGAAGGAGAGCGTGGTATCCACGCTGACGGTGCTTTTCGGGGCGGGGCAGACGATCAAGGAGATGCTTACGCCCGTGTCTGCGGCATCGCTTTTGGTGTTTTGCCTGCTGTATACGCCCTGTGTGGCGGCGGTGGCGGCGGTGAAGCGCGAACTGGGCGGTAAATGGGCGTTGACGATGGTATTTGGGCAATGTGCGATCGCGTGGATCTGCGCTTTTGTGGTGAGAATCATTTTATCGGCGATATTGTGACCGGAGAAAAAAGATATAATAAAGACAGAATAAAGGGTGAGGAAGTAAATGGAAAATCAAAAAACGAAGAAGCAGGGGCATACCACACATTTTCTGATAGGGAGTTTTGCCATGCTTCTGATCATCAGTATCGGGGCGTTTGTCTGTCTGGGCTACTATATGGGCAGAGTGAGTGAGAACTCTATCGACAAGGTGGGCAACGTGTATATGGCAGGTATCAAGGAACATATTGTCGCGCATTTTCGGACGCTGATCGACCTGAAGTTTGAGCAGGTGGAAGCGGTGGTGAAAGTTGTCCCGAACGATATGGACAATGCGGAGGAACTGTATGAGGAGCTGGTCTATCGGAGCAATGTGCGGAATTTTTACTATCTGGCGCTCTGTGCTGAGGACGGCAGGATCGAGATGCTGGACGGGGAAATTTTTCAGTTTGCCGATCCCGATCCGTTTTTTGAGTCTTTGAAAAAGGGGGAGAAAAAGGTTGCGGTAGGCAGGGATATCAACGGCAATGAAGTGATCATCTTCGGCGTCAACGCGGATTATCCGATGAGAAACGGGGAAAATTCCATGGCGATGGCGGCAGCTGTGCCGATAGAATACATCAGCACAATGTTGGGGACGGACGAGGATGAGGACGCGCTGATCTATTCCCACATTATCCGAAAGGACGGAAGCTTTATCGTGAGCGATATGAGCGATGAGTACCCGGATTATTTCAGTGCCCTGTACGAGAGATACGACCATGACGATCCGGGAAAGATAGAGAATTATATTCAGGATCTCTCCGCATCCATGGAGAAAAAGGAAGACTATTCCAGCATTATGAATTTCGAGGGGAGCAGTCAGCAGATCTATTGTACACTTTTGCCCTACTCGGAGTGGCATCTTCTGACCATCCTGCCCTTCGGCGTATTGAATGAGACTGTGGAAAATATGAACAGAAGCCGGACGGCGGCGACGATGCTTGTCTGTGCGGTGATCCTGGTCGTTCTGCTCACTATCTTCTTTACCTATTTCCGGATTACCCGCCAGCAGCTGCGGGATCTGGAGCTGGCCAGGGAGGAGGCGCTGGAGGCGAACAAGGCGAAGAGTACCTTCCTGTCCAACATGAGTCATGATATCCGGACGCCGATGAATGCGATCGTGGGCATGACGGCGATCGCGACGGCGCACATCGACGACAGGGAACAGGTGCAGAATTGTCTGCGCAAGATCACGCTGTCCGGCAAGCATCTGCTGGGGCTGATCAACGATGTGCTGGATATGTCCAAGATCGAGAGCGGCAAGATGACGCTGACGGAGGAGAGGATTTCCCTGCGGGAGGTCGTGGAAGGCGTGGTCGGCATCGTGCAGACTCAGGTGAGAGGGAAAGATCAGAATTTCAATGTACATATCGATAATATTGTGACGGAGGAGGTGTATTGTGACTCTGTCAGGCTCAACCAGGTGATGCTCAATCTGCTTTCCAATGCGGTGAAGTATACGCAGGAGGGTGGTACAATCCAGCTGTCCCTGTTTCAGGAGGAGGCGCCGCCGGAGAAGGGCGAGGATTATATCAGGACGCATCTCACAGTGCGGGACAACGGGATCGGCATGTCCCCGGAGTTTGTCGAGCATGTCTTTGACTCTTACTCCAGGGCGGACAGCAGGCGGGTGCACAAGACTGAGGGTGCAGGACTGGGCATGGCGATCGCAAAGCATATCATCAACGCGATGGAGGGAAGTATCACCGTTAAGAGCGAACAGGGTAAAGGGACAGAATTTCAGGTGATACTGGATCTGGAGAAGGCAGAGGTGGAGGAGGTCAATATGATCCTGCCGGCGTGGAAGATGCTGGTGGTGGACGATGACGAGACGTTATGCCGCACGGCGGTGGAGTCCTTAGATTCCATCGGCATACAGGCCGACTGGACGCTGAGCGGGGAGAAGGCCATAGAGATGATAACAAAGCATCACAGGATGCGGGACGATTATCAGATCGTTCTGTTGGACTGGAAGCTTCCGGGAATGGACGGTATCATGGTGGCAAGGCAGATCAGGCGTATTCTGAATGAAGAGGTGCCGATCATTCTGATCTCCGCCTACGACTGGAACGAGTTTGAGGAGGAGGCGAAAGATGCCGGCATCGACGGCTTTATCGCGAAGCCTCTGTTCAAATCCACGCTGTACCACGGGCTGAAGAGGTACATGGATGTGGAGGAACAGCAGATAGAGAAAGATATGGACCTGACGGGACACCGCATCCTGGTGGCGGAGGACAATGATCTGAACTGGGAGATTCTCTCGGAATTGCTCTCGGATATCGGGATGGAACTGGAGTGGGCGGAAAACGGAAAGGTCTGTCTGGACAAATTCAGGGAATCCGGGGAAGGGCATTATGAGGCGATCCTGATGGATGTGCGGATGCCGGTGATGACGGGTTATGAGGCGACCGAGGCGATCCGGGCACTGGAGAGGGAGGATGCGAAGACGATCCCGATCATTGCCATGACGGCGGATGCGTTCTCCGAGGACATCAGGCGGTGCCTGGACAGCGGAATGAATGCGCACACGGCAAAGCCTATCAATCTTGATGAAGTGGTGGCGCTGCTGAAAAAATATATGCTGTAAACCGTGTAAGGAATCGGAGCCGGATCGTAGGGATATGATCCGGCTTTTTCGGAAGGAGAGTACAGATGAGACTGTTTCATTTATCGGATCTGCATATTGGGCTGAAACTCCTCAACCGGGATATGCGGGAGGATCAGGAGTATATTCTGGAGCGTGTCGCAGCGCTGGCGGCGGAGAAAAAGCCGGATGTGGTACTGATAGCCGGGGATATTTACGACAAGTCCGTGCCTTCGGCGGAGGCGGTGGAGGTGTTTGACCGCTTTGTGGGACAGCTGCGGGAGGCGGTACCGGAGGCGGCGGTCATGATGATCAGCGGCAACCATGACAGTGCTTCAAGAGTGGACTGCTTCCGCGGGATTTTGTCGGGGCAGGGGTTATATATGATCGGGAAACCTCCTGTGCGGAAGGGGGAGAAAATGGAGCGGGTGACACTGGAGGATGCTTACGGCAGGGTGCACTTTTATCTGCTCCCCTTTGTGAAGCCAGGGATGGTGCGGGATATCACGGGGACAAGGGAGGACGGGAGCCTGCTCTCCTATCATGAGGCGCTGAAAAAGCTGATGGAGCGGGAGGATATCGAGGCGAGCGAGAGAAATGTGTTCGTGAGCCACCAGTTTTATGTGCCGGCGGGAAAGAGCGCCGGGGAGGTGGAGCGCATGGACTCGGAGATCCGCACCGTGGGAAATATCGATGAGGTGGGGGCGGAGCTTCTCGACGTCTTCGACTATGCCGCGCTGGGACATATCCACAGGCCCATGAAAGTGGGCGGCGAGAGGGCGCGCTACTGCGGTACGCCTCTGGCGGCCTCCGTCAGCGAGGCGGGGCAGGAGAAAGCGATTTTGATGGTAGATTTGGAGGAGAAGGGAAAGGTCACAGTCACCCCGCTTCCCCTTGTGCCGCTGAGGAAGGTGACCGTGATAAAAGGCAAGCTGGAGGATGTCCTGGAACAGAGCTGTGAGGACTATGTGAGTGTGCTTCTGACAGACAAGGTGGATCTGGATGTGATCGATATGAAGGAGCGGTTGCATCTGGCATTTCCGAATCTGCTGGAGATCAGACGGGAGACGGAAAGAAGGGCGGATTATGGCGGGGAAGCGGACAGGGAGATACTTCTGGATCCGTTTGAGCTGTGCTGTTTGTTTCTGAAGGATATGGATGCGGAGGAAGAAAAGATAATAACAGATATTATTAATATGGTGAAGGGGGAAGTCTAGATGAAACCATTGAAGCTGACGGTGCGCGCTTTCGGTTCCTACGGGGCGGAGACGACGATCGATTTCACGAACATATCCCAGAAACTGTTTCTGGTCACGGGAGATACCGGCGCGGGAAAGACCACAGTGTTTGACGCGATCGTGTTCGCCCTCTACGGGGAGGCTTCCTCCATGTCGAACAAGAAGGACGGGACGCTTCTGCAGAGTCAGTACGCGGCGCTCGACGTGACGCCCCTGGTGCGGCTGCAGTTTTCCGATGGCGCCGGCGGGGAGACCTATACGGTGACGCGGGTCCCGAGGCACCGTAAACTGATCACCAGAGGAAAGGACAAGGGGCGGCGGACCAGGGAGGAGAATGCATCCGTCTCACTTATCATGCCGGACGGCTCCGAGTATCCCTCGAAGGAGACGGAGGGAAAGATCGAGGAGATCGTGGGGCTGACGAAGGATCAGTTCATGCAGGTGGCAATGATCGCCCAGGGGGAGTTTATGGAGCTTCTGCGGGCAAAGTCTGACGCCAAGAAAGAGATTTTCCGAAAATTGTTCCACACGGAGTTTTACGAGAGGATCGTGTCGGAGCTGGAGGAGCGTAAACGCGGGAAGGAGCGGGAGATTGCCGATATAAAGTCGAAATACGGCGCTATAGTCCGCGGGATAAACGTCCCCGAGGGTTATGAGCGCTCGGAACAGATTTCTGCGCTGAAAAGCCAGGTGCAGAGCGGCATTCTGGCCAATATGGAGGAATTTCTCAGGGAGATTGCGCTGCTGCGGGATTGCTGCAGGGCGGGGAAGGCGGCAGCGGAAGCGGACTACAGGGCGGCGTCCGAAATGAGGGATAAAAGGAGGGACGCCTGTACTGCGGCGGAACATCTGTTGAAAGATTATGCCCGGTTGGAGCAGGCCCGGGCGGAGCTTGTAAAGTGCGGGGAAGAAAGACCGGATATGGAGGAAAAGCGGCGTCTGAGGATGGGAATTCAGGCGGCCTATGACGTTTTGGCGGATTACAGGGCTTACGAGGCGGCGGCGAAGGCGGCGGAGATCACGGGAAAAGAGAAAGCCGGACAGGAGGAAGCGCTGCCGGGGCTCAGGGCGAGCGCCGAAGAACTTGTCGGACGCGAGAGGGACGAAGAGAAAAAATACGATGCCGCCCGGGAGAAGTATGATAAACTGTCTGAGCGGGTGGAGGCGGCCAGGCAGATCCTGGCGGAGATGGCAGACACAAGAAAAGAATACGAGGAGAACGCCGAGGCCCTTGCGGACGCGGAAAAGAAGTGGCAGGCGGCGAAGGATCATTTGGCAAGCCTGGAAGAGAAGGAAAAAGAGTGGAAAGTCCAGGAGGGGATGCTTGCGGATGCAGAGACGATCCTGGAGAAATGGAAGCGAAAGGAGAAGCTGGCGGAGGATCTGGCGGAAGCATCCGGAGAACTGAGAGTGCTGGAAACACAGATCGGGGAGCAGTCCGGAAAGGCGGAGAGGGCAAAAGTTTCCTATGAAAAGGCGAAAGCTACATACTTAAAAGAAAATGCTGTGTACGAGAGGGAAAAACAGAGGTTTCTCGACGCGCAGGCAGGGATCTTTGCCGCGCAGTTGAAGGAGGGGGAACCCTGCCCGATCTGCGGTTCGAAAGAGCACCCTGCCCCCTGTCACAGCGGTCAGGGGAGGAGTCTGTCGAGGGAAGAGCTTGAAACGTTGGGCGAAACGGTGGAAAAACTGCGCAAAAGCCAGGAGGAAACGTCAGGAAAGGCCAGGGAGGAGGAGACTTCCCTGCGGGAGAAGACGGCTTTATATGAGGGGGAACTCCGGGAGCTGGCGGAGAGGTACCGGGAGGCGGCCGGTGATGCGGGCACGGCGGCAACAGGCGAGGCAGAGCAGGAAGCGGATGCGGTTCACACTCTGGTCGGGAGTTTTCTGAAAAAAGTGCGGGCGGAGGGCGCTGTCCTGCGGGAGAATGCGGACAGGCTGAAGAAAGTGCAAAAAGAACTGGAAGACGCCGGAAAAGAGAAGGAAAAATTGCGGCAGTCCGCAGAGAAGCTGGCGGAGAGTGTGCAGGAGGCGAACATCGCCGTGCATCAGAATCAGGCGAGACTGGAGAGCCTTTCGGACAGGACGGAGTTTTCCGGAATGGAGGAAGCTCAAAATCTGCTCAGGGAGGAAGCGGAGAGGCGAAACGCTGCGAAAGCGCTCTATCTGGAAGCGCAGAATAAGGCGAAGCAGGCGGAAGGCAGAGTGAAGGAGGCGGAGACACTGCTTCAGAGATATGCGGCGGAACTCCCGGAGAAGGAGGCTGAGGCGAAGGAGAGAGAGTCAGCGTACGTATCCCTGATGGTGCATAGAGATATTTCGGAGGCAGAATGGAAAAAGTTGACGGCGGAGTACAGGAGGGAAGACATCGATATCCTGCAAAAACAGTTAGATGACTTTAAACTGAGAGAAGAGAGAGCTCTGACGTTGGAAAAGGCGGCCAAAGAAGCCCTGGAGGGAAGGGAGAAGCCCGATGTGGAAAAGCTGAAAGCGGAGGAAGAGAGGGCGGAGGAAAAACTTGGCTTTGTCAAAAAAAACCTGGATCTCTGGGTGTGCCGGGAGAGGGACAATGCCGTCGTGTACGAGGAACTTGCGGCGGACTCGGACGAGAGAAGGGAGGCGGTGGTGCAGCATTCCCGTCTGGAGACGCTGTATAGGCTTGTCTCCGGAAATGTGAGTGGTTTCAGGATGGATCTGGAGACCTTCGTGCAGCGCTACTACCTGGAGAGAATTCTGACCTCCGCCAACAGACGGTTTCTGCAGATGAGCGCCGGGCAGTATGAACTGCGCATGGTGTCTGCCGAGCGGGCCGGGGAGGGGAAAAACAGAGGGTTGGACCTGATGGTATACTCCACCGTGACAGGGAAGGAGCGGGAGATCAAAACCCTATCGGGAGGGGAATCCTTTATGGCGGCGCTGTCCCTTGCCCTGGGTATGGCGGATCAGATCCAGGAGAGTACCTCGTCCATCCATCTGGATATCATGTTCATCGATGAGGGCTTCGGATCTCTGGACGATCATTCCAGAGATCAGGCAGTCAGGGTGTTGAAGGAGATGGCGGAGGGGGAGAAGATGATCGGCATCATCTCCCATGTGACGGAGTTAAAGCAGGAGATCGAGGACAGACTCGTCGTCAGCAAAAGCGATACAGGGAGCGTTGTCAGGTGGGAATAATAGGCGGCTTCACGGCGAAGCCGCTTTTTTCATGTTTTTTTCTCAGGGAAAAGTGATGAAGAGAGGGACAGGTACATATATATAGGGATAGGAGAACATGTACCATCAAGATATGGTAAAGGAATGTTTTCCGGATACTATGATCCCGATGACGGAAGGGAGGCGGTATTGCGGTGAAAAAGGAGGAGATCCTGCATATGTTTCCGTCATCCCTGCGAGGGCTTTTCCACGCGGCTGCGAGCGGGGCGGAGGAGCTGCAGGAGATAAGGCTGCGGGCGGAGAAGCCGGTGATTGTGATAAGGAGACAGCGGGAGTACTTTCTGACAGGGGAGGGAGAGCTGACGAAAGAAGCGGACGCGGCGAGAAAAATGGATGCCGGGGAGTTGGAGCAGGTTTTGCAGCACATCTGCAAATATTCTGTCTACGCCTATGTGGATGAGATTCGACAAGGATATCTGACATTGCCCGGGGGACACAGGGTTGGAGTGGCAGGGCAGGCAGTTCTGGAGGATGAAAATCGGATCAGAACAATAAAAAACATACGTTATTTAAATATCCGTATAGCACACGAAGTGAAAGGAGCGGCAAAATCGGTGGTTTCCGAAGTCTATGAAGGCGGACGGTTCTGCAATACGCTGATATTGTCCCCGCCCGGCTGCGGAAAGACTACGCTGCTGCGGGATCTTGTCCGGGAGATTTCCAACGGGAACAGATGGGGGCGCGGCATGTTTGTGAGCGTAGTGGATGAGAGATCCGAGCTGGCGGGCAGCTATCTGGGGGTGGCGCAGAATGACCTGGGGATCCGGACGGATGTGTTGGACGGCTGCCCCAAGGCGATGGGGATGATGCTGTTGATCCGTTCGATGTCGCCGCAGGTGATCGCCATAGATGAGTTGGGAAGTCCGGAGGATGCGGAGGCGGTGGAGAAGGTGCTGCGATGCGGCTGTCAGATTCTCTCCACGATCCATGCGGAGGATATGCGGGAACTCAGGCAGAAAGCTTTTATGAAGAGACTTCTCGAGGAGAAGGCTTTTCGGCGGTTTATCGTTCTGGGAAAGGAAAACGGGAGCTGCGTAGTAAAAAAAATATATCGGTGTGAGTGAGGGTGTTATGCTGCGCATTTTTGGGATATTTGTGATCATGGCGGGGAGCAGCGGCTGTGCGTACAGCATTGTGAGAGAGCGGGGAGAGTATCTGGAGAGATGCAGACAGTGGCTGGAATTGTTCGAGTTGATGGAAAATGAGATCGCCTTTCAGAAATCTTCTCTGCCGGAGATCTGTGCCAGGAGCGGGAGTCGTCTGACAGGAAATAAAAAGCTTTTTTTGGACAGGATCGGGCAGGCTTTTGTGGATGGCGGCGATACGTTGGGGGAAGTCTGGCGGCGGGAGATAAGACGGATTCTGGAACTGGAGCCTCTGAACGGGGAAGTGGAGAAGGAAGTGGAGGAACTGGGGGAGAGGCTCTGCTTCGAGGATGGTGGGATGCAGAGGAAGATGTTGTCCGATACGGGGCGGTATCTGGAAAAACATCTGAAGGAGCAGGAGAGTCTGAACCGGGAAAAAAACAAGCTGACGCTCTGCGCCGGTGTGATGGGCGGGCTGCTTCTCACGGTTCTTCTGCTGTAATAACAGACAAAGTGCAAAAATAGAAATGGGAGACGGACATGACAGTTAGTGTGATTTTCAAGATAGCGGCGGTAGGCATATTGGTTACGATACTGGGACAGGTTTTGAAGCACAGCGGCAGGGAAGAGCAGGCTTTCCTGGTGTCGCTCGCGGGATTGATCCTGGTGTTGACCTGGATCATGCCCTACATATACGATCTGTTTATGTCTATTCAGAATCTTTTTTCTCTTTAGATCGGCAGAAGGTGAAGCAAAATCCCGGAAAGGAGCGAGGCGGATGATCGTAGTCAAGATTTCAATGCTCGGTGTGCTGGCAGTGCTGATGGCGCTGCAGTTTAAGATACTCAGGCCGGAGTATGCGGCTTACATCGGAGTGGCCTGCGGCGGACTGATCTGCGTGTTTATCGTGGAGTATCTCTCCAGAGTATTTCAACAGTTCGGGCAGCTGCAGCAGTATGTGGCGGCGAACAGGGAGTATCTGAATATCCTGTTAAAGATGATAGGTATCACCTATATTTGCGAATTCAGTGCGGGGATCTGCCGGGATGCTGGATTTCAGACGATCGCGGGGCAGATAGAAGTATTCGGGAAGGTATGTATCCTGCTGTTCGGGCTGCCGATCGTGATTTCACTTCTTCAGACGATAGGAAATTTTGCATGAAAAAACATACGTTATTACTATTTTGCACAGTATTCTTTCTTTTTTTTGTAATTTTCGACATAAAATGCAGGGCCGCTGTCATAACGGAAGAGGATTTTGGGGGAGAGACAGAGGGAAAAGAGGAGAAAATGGCTGGACCGGAGGATATTTCCGAGGAGTTAAACAGGCTCTGGAATGAAAACTATATGCAGGAGATCACGGATTATCTGGACAGCGCATACGGGAAATCGACGCCGGATGCGGGGAAACTGTGGCAGGATATCATGAAGGGAAACTTGCAGGACGGTATAAAAGAGTTCGGCACGCAGGCGGTGAAGAATCTGTTTTTTGAATTTTCGGCGGGGCGGGAGGTTTTTATGAATATCCTGTTGCTGGCTGTGCTGTCCGCTCTATTTACGGTGGTGATGGATATTGTGGAAAACAGACAGGTATCCCATCTGGGATTCTATTTTCTGTATCTGCTGCTGTGCATTATGCTCGCCAGAGTGTTCCGAACCATCTATCTGGAGACGGAGAAGATCCTGATGTCCGTCACAGATTTTGTCAGGATACTGGTGCCGGCTTACACGGCGGCGCTCGGGATGTCCAACGGCAGCGCCACTGCCGCTGTGTACTATGAGGGGATCCTGCTTGTGATCTGGTGCGTGGAGGAGGTGCTTTGCCGCGTGGCCCTGCCCGGGATAGAGCTGTATATGCTGCTGGCGGTTATGAACGGTGTCTGGACGGGGGAAAGGCTGGGGGGTTTGCTGCAGAGTTTGAAGAGGGGGATCGAGTTGTTGCTGAAGGCGCTGTTGTGGGTCATCGGCAGTGTAGGGGTTTTGCAGGCAATGATAACACCTGTTATTGACTCTCTGAAGTGGAATACGGCGAAAAAAGTGGCGGGGATGGTGCCCGGTGTGGGAAATATATCGGAGGGAATCTCAGAAATATTTGTGGGATCAGCCATCCTGATCCGAAACGGCGTCGGCATCTTCTTTGCGGTCACGCTGCTGTTTTTATGCCTGGTGCCGCTGTGCAAAATGTTTGTGCTGTCGGGCTGTCTGAAACTTTCCTCCGCCCTGGGGGCGGTGGTGAACCATTCCAGGCTGACGACCTGCTCGGACAAGGCGGCTGAGGCGGCGTTTATGCTGTGCAAGGTACTTCTGACCGGGATGGGACTGTTTTTGCTGAGCATCGCGGTTACGGTGCTGGCGGTGAGCAGGAGCATGTAGCGGATTCGGAGGAAGACGGGTGGGAGAAATATGCGGGAACAGATAAAGGAATTGTGTATTTTTATGATCTGCGGACAGACGCTTCTGTATTTTCAGAGCGGGAAGAAGTATGAGAAAATCTGCCGGATGATCCTGGAGCTTCTTGTGCTTGCGGGAATTGTGGGGATGATCTTAAACACCCTGCAGTCCTTCGGCATCCGGAGCGGAGAGATGCAGGCGGCGGGCGGGGCGGTGGCGGGCATGCAGCGGGACATGGAGGAGGCGCTCTCGAGACAGCTGGATATGGACAGCTTTGACGAGGTGTTTATGGGGGGGATCCCGGTGGAAGGGCTTGTGGAAAAGTATACGGAAAATGAAATCAAATCAAACTATAATTATTTTGCCCGACAATACGGTCTGGAGATAGAGAAAGTGGAACAGGAAGGAGAAAAATTGCAGGTGTTTTTCAAAAAAATTCCCGCTGAAAATGCCTCCGCTTCGGAAGCGAAGAGTGAGGAGGAGGGAACGGATGAAAGAAATCCTGCAAAAATTCCGGAGATCGAGCAGGTGGAGATCGAGGAGATCAAGCCGGGGGAGAGGGACGAGAGAAGGGAGGAGAAAGGAGAGCGCGGGGAAGATACGGAAACTTTTCGCAGGCAGTTCGCTCTTGTCTTAGGCATGGAGGAAGAGAATTTGGAGGTGATCTTTGTTGACTGATAAAGTCGTTAAAAAATGGAGACGAAAGCTTGGCAATATGAAAAAGGAGGATTACATCGTGTTGCTGCTTCTCGGCGTTCTTCTTCTGATCATTTCTCTGCCTGCGGACAGGGGGCAGGAGGGGAGAGAGAGTGGGGCGTCTTCTCTCGGAGGGGAGGAACAGAGCGCAGGAGGCGGACAGAACGCCGAAACTTTGGAAAACGTGGAAACCGAGTCTGCGGAGGCGGGAAATTTTAAAAATAACAAAGGTTATGATATTGATGCTTACGTGGTTCATCTGGAACAGCGGGTGGAGGAGATGCTTTCCGGTATGGAGGGGGCGGGAAAGGTAAAGGTGATGATCACGGTGGCGGATATGGGTACCGAGATTTTGGAGAAGGATAAGGAGATCACAACAAGCGATCTGGAGGAGACGGACAATGCCGGGGGCAGCCGGAAAAGTCTGGAGAGCGGACAGCGGGAGGAGGTGATCTATATCAGGGATGCCGACGGAAATGAGAAACCCTACGTGGTGTGCAGAAAGCTTCCGGAAGTGACGGGGGTGGTGGTGATGGCGGAGGGGGCGGGAAACAGCAGAGTAAAAGAAAATATAATTGGAGCGGTTGGAGTATTATTTAATTTGAACGAGCATAGAATAAAAGTAATCAGAATGAAATCTTGAAGGGGAGAAAGTTTTGAAAAAAATATTTAAAAAGAACCAGCTTATGATAACGGCTTTAGCCTTGATGATCGCGGTTGCCGGCTATCTGCATTTTTCGGGCGATGTGTCGGATCAGATCACGATATCCGAGGGCGACGGCGAGGAACAGACGGAGAACACCGCATCTGAGGCGGCCACCATGATCGAGTATACGGTGGAAGATACATATACGGCGGATGAACTGGCGGAGATGGAAGTAAACAGCGATATGAGCGCTACGGACGACGATATGGGTTCCCTGGATATCTCGGATGAGGATATGCTTGCGGATATCGAGAGCCTCGACAGTGATGTGACGGATGCGGACGACGGGTATGAGGATGAACTCTCATCGATAGAGGGGATGCTGGCGGAGAGCAGCGACGTGCAGGACGGCGAGGTGCCCGGGGAGGCGGTGTTCACTTCCACTGTGAATGTGAACACACTGCAGGGCGCGAAACTGATGAAAGAACAGACCCGCGCGGAAAATAAGGCTGCGCTGATGCAGATCATCAACAGCACCAACATAGCGGATGATCAGAAGCAGATCGCCTTAAACAGCATTGTGGAGCTCACACAGACGGCGGAGAAGGAGATGTCGGCGGAGATCCTGCTCGACGCGAGAGGATTTCAGGATGCGGTGGTCAGCATCACCGGGGATACCGTGGACGTGGTAGTGTACAGTTCCGATCTCACCGACAGCCAGCGGGCGCAGATCGAGGACATTGTGATGAGAAAGACCGGAGCACCGATCGAAAATATTGTGATCAGTACCACTTTGAATTAAAATAGATATGTGGTATAATATGCGGACAGGGCAGAACCAGGCGGGCAAAGAAGCAGCTGTCAGACTTGTCTGAACAGATGTTTCTTCGCCCGTTTGGCGAGCGAAGCGAACCCGGAAAACGAAGTTTTTCGGGTTTCTACCCGTAACTTGCAGGTTTCGGGCGGATCATGAAAAACTGGAGGAAATATAAGTGACAGAATATACAAAGGAAATTAATCGTAGAAGAACGTTTGCCATTATATCCCACCCGGATGCGGGGAAAACGACGCTGACGGAAAAGTTTTTGCTGTATGGGGGCGCGATCAACCTGGCGGGCAGCGTCAAGGGGAAAGCCACGGCCAGGCATGCGGTGTCGGACTGGATGGAGATCGAGAAGGAGAGAGGTATTTCCGTCACCTCCTCGGTCCTGCAGTTTGAATACGGCGGATTCTGCATCAACATACTGGATACGCCGGGACATCAGGACTTCTCGGAGGACACTTACCGGACTCTGATGGCCGCGGATTCGGCGGTGATGGTGATCGATGCCTCGAAGGGGGTGGAGGCGCAGACGAGAAAGCTCTTTAAGGTCTGTGCTATGCGCCGTATTCCGATCTTCACCTTTATCAATAAGATGGACAGGGATGCAAACGACACCTTCGATCTGCTGGATGAGGTGGAAAAAGAGTTGGGTATCGCCACCTGCCCGATCAACTGGCCGATCGGTTCCGGGAAAGGATTCAAGGGCGTCTATGACAGGGAAGGGGATAAGGTCATCACCTACTCGGATACGGAGAAGGGCACGAAGGAAGGAGTATCGAGGGAGATCCTTTTGAAAAACAGGGAGGAACTCGCCGAAAATATCGGACAGGCCGCCGCGGAGAAACTGCTGGAAGAACTGGAACTTCTGGACGGAGCGGGAGCGGAGTTTGACCTGGAGGAAGTGAGAAGCGGTGATTTGACACCGGTGTTTTTCGGATCCGCACTGACGAATTTTGGCGTGGAGATCTTTTTGCGGCACTTTCTGGATATGGCCACAACACCGCTGCCCAGAAAGGCGGATATCGGCCTGCTCTCGCCGGCGGAACATGATTTTTCCGCTTTTGTGTTTAAGATACAGGCAAATATGAATAAGGCGCACCGGGACAGGATCGCCTTTATGAGAATCTGTTCCGGCAGGTACGACGCGGCGATGGAAGTGCGGCATGTGCAGAGCGGCAGGGTGATGCGGCTCTCCCAGCCCCAGCAGATCATGGCGGACGAGCGAAAGATTCTGTCGGAGGCCTATGCCGGGGATATCATCGGCGTCTTTGATCCGGGCCTCTTTGCCATCGGAGATACGCTTTGTGTGCCGAAAGAGAATTTTCAGTATGAGGGCATCCCCACTTTCGCGCCGGAGCATTTTGCCAGAGTGCGGCAGATGGACACGATGAAGCGAAAACAGTTTATCAAGGGAATCAGCCAGATCGCTCAGGAGGGTGCGATCCAGGTATTTCAGGAACTGGCGGGCGGCATGGAGGAGATCATTGTAGGCGTGGTGGGCGTTCTGCAGTTTGAAGTGTTGAAATACCGTCTGGAGAACGAGTACCGCGTGGATATCGCTTTGGAGCAGCTGCCCTACGAATATATCCGCTGGATCGAGAATAAGGAGGAGATCGATGTGCCGAGGCTGCAGGGTACTTCCGATATGAAAAAGATTCAGGATCTGAAGGGGAATCCGCTGCTGCTGTTTGTGAATGAGTGGAGTATCCGCATGACCTGCGACAGGAACAAGGATCTCAGGCTGTCCGAATTTGGAAGGAATTAAGGGAAAATAACATGTGTTTTTTAAATGAAAAGGCGGAGAATCTGCGGACAGGAGGAAGAAGGAAAGGGAGACTGGCGGCGTTTCTTTTCGTGTGTGTTCTCGGATTGACCGGATGCGGTGTGTCGGATTTTTATGAGCAGATCACGGAGTCGGATGGGGACGGCGTGATCGACAGGATCGCGGAGCCGGAACCGGAGGAGGAGGCGGAAAAAGCGCCGGAGACCGGACAGGATCCGGATGGAGAAGTCCCTCAGGAGTACGCCCGGATCGAGGAAAACAAGGTGGAGGAAGGAAGCAGTCATCTTTCCAAAAGCGATCTGGAGAAGAAGAGGGAGGAGATCGGACTCTCCGAGGCGGACCTTGTGGGGCTGCAGGAGGCTCAGTTCGGCAATTATTATTTTGAGCAGCTGAACTCCGAAGAAAGGATTCTCTATGTGGAGTGCTATCAGATCCTGGCTCTGCAGGGGGAGGAAATCCTTCTCTCTACGACGGACGTGGAGCTGTTGCCCAGAGTGTACCAGTGTGTGATCAATGATCACCCGGAATTTTTTTACCTGAACGGCTACACTTACACCCAGTATACCAGGAAGGAGGAAGTGCAGTATATCACGTTTTCCGGGAGGTATCTCTACGATGTCCGGGAGGTGGAAAGGCGGCAGGCGCTGATCGACGCGGCGGTGGAGGAAAAGCGTTCGGGACTTGTCGGGAGCGATGACTATGAGACGGTGAAGCTGGTCTATGAGGATCTGATCCTGAGTACGGATTACAGCATGGAGTCGCCCGATAACCAGAATATCTGCTCTGTGTTTCTGGACAGGAGATCGGTCTGCAACGGATACGCGAAGGCGGCGCAGTATCTGCTGAACGATCTGGGGATTCCCTGTATTATCGTGAACGGGAACGCCAACGGCTCCTCCCACGCGTGGAATATTGTGGAGATCGACGGGGCATATTATCATATGGATGTCACCTGGGGCGATCCCTCCTACTATTCGGAGGAGACGGAGGAAAAAGAGGGGGCGCCGGACATCGATTACAGTTATCTGTGCGTGACGACGGAGGAGATCAGCAAAAATCACAGCATGGATACGGCGTTTGTTCTGCCGGAATGCGTCTCCATGGAGGCCAATTATTTTGTGCGGGAAGGGCTTTACCTGTACGGATATGAGGAGGAACGCATGCGGGAGATTTTTGACGCGGCGAAGGCGCAGGGACGAAACACGGCGATCATCAAAGCGTCCGGCTGGGAGGCCTACCAGGAGATCTATCGCAATCTGATAGAAGAACAGAAAATTTTCGACTATTTTGGCGTCTATCAGGAGAGCGGGGAGTATAAGATCGCTTACTCCGGAAACGAAGAACTTTACACGATCAGCTTCTGGGAGTAACTTCGATGAAGATATGCTTTGCAAAAGGAAAGATTTTTGGTATACTGATTTAGTAGCAGAGTATGAAAATAAAGGAAACAGAAAATAAAACAGGAGAAAACAAAATGAGCAAAGAATTGGAGAGACAGAGTCTGGAGTTGAGGGAAGATGACAGCATGGGTTCCGTAAAGATTGCAGATGACGTGGTGGCGATGATCGCGGCGCTTGCGGCGACGGAAGTGGAGGGTGTCGCTTCCATGGTGGGGAATGTCACCCACGAACTGATGAACCGGATGGGATATAAAAATATTGCCAGAGGGGTTAAGGTGGAAGTCTACAATAAAAAAGTAAAGGTAGATATCTCCCTGAATATCGAGTACGGCTACAATATTCCCACTACCGGACAGAAGATCCAGAGCAAGGTGCAGTCAGCGATCGAGAGTATGACCGGACTGGAAGTGACGGATGTCAATATCAGGATCGCCGGAGTGAACATGGTAAAGACGACAAAATAAGCAGACGAAAGAATGAGCGTTATGAGCAGACGTGAAATAAGGGAACGCATTTTTAAGTTGCTGTTCCGTGTGGAATTCTACAGGGCCGAGGAGATGGAAGAGCAGAAAGAACTCTTTTTGGAGGACGTGGAAGATTTCCCGGAGGAAGCAACGCAAAAAGATAAACAGGAAGTCACAGAAAAGTATGATGCGATCGTGGACAAACTTCCTGAAATCGACGTGATGATAGATGAGAAGGCGGTCGGATGGAGCAGCAGACGTATGGGAAAGGTAGATCTTGCGATCATACGTCTTGCGGTCTACGAGATCTGTTTTGATGAACAAATCCCCACCGGGGTGGCGATCAATGAGGCGGTGGAGCTGGCCAAGAGTTACGGGCAGGACGGTTCTGCGGCTTTTGTGAACGGTGTTCTTGCGAAATTTGCGAAAGAGATGTAAAGCGCGGTAGAGGAGTAGTATGCAGAACATTTATACGGTTGCCCAGGTAAATGCCTACATTAAAAATATGTTTACTCAGGACTATATGCTTCAGTCCATCTCCGTAAAAGGAGAAGTCAGTAACTGTAAATATCACACTTCGGGACATATTTATTTTACCTTGAAGGACCGCTCCGGGACGATTGCCTGCGTTATGTTTGCCGGCAAGCGTTCCGGCCTTGCATTTCGGATGACGGAAGGGATGCAGGTTGTTGTGAGCGGCGAAGTAAACGTCTATGAGCGGGACGGAAAATATCAGCTCTACGCGAGCAGGATCACGAGGCAGGGCATCGGGGATCTGTACGTGAAGTTTGAACAGCTCAAACGGAAACTGGAAGAGCAGGGGATGTTTGCCGCCGAGTATAAGCGGGAGATACCGAAGTATATCCGGACGCTTGGGGTGGTGACGGCTGAGACCGGTGCGGCGGTGCGGGATATCATCAGTATTTCGCGCCGGAGAAATCCTTTTGTGCAGATCATTTTGTATCCTGCCATCGTGCAGGGGGATGCGGCGGTCTCGAGTATCGTGAACGGCATTCACGCCCTGGAACAGATCGGGGTGGATCTGATCATTGTGGGGCGGGGCGGCGGTTCCATCGAGGAACTGTGGGCCTTTAACGAGGAGGAAGTGGCGAGAACGGTTTTTGAGTGCGCGGTGCCTGTCATTTCCGCGGTGGGACATGAGACCGATTTCACGATAACGGATTATGCGGCCGATCTTCGGGCGCCCACACCCTCCGCGGCTGCGGAGCTGGCGGTCTGTGACGTTCAGGAACTGTTCGGGCACATGCAGACGATGCGGGAGAGATATTGCCGCGGCATGGAGAGAAAGCTGAGGGAAGCCTTTTTGCTGCTCCAGAACAAAAAGGACAGATTAAAATATTTGAGTCCGCTCTCCCGGATCCGGGATAAACGGAATCTCGCCATGAAACTGGAGGAGGCTCTGCAGGATGCGATGGAGCGGAAAATACTGGAGAAACGACAGATGCTGCTTCTCTGCGCGGAGAGGCTGAAAGGGCTCTCCCCGTTGGAAAAGTTGAACCAGGGCTATTCCTATGTGAGCACGGAGGCGGGAAAGACCCTTATCTCGGTGAGGCAGGTGAAGCCCGGGGATCGATTGAAAATTTATGTCGCGGACGGGTTTGTGGAAGCGGATACGGTGAGGGCAAAAAAGGCATAATATAGAGGAAGATATGGCGATGGATGGGACAGAAAAAGAGATAAAGCTGGAAGAAGCTTTCGCGAAACTGGATGAGATACTGAACGAACTGGAATCTCCGGATATTTCGCTGGAAGAATCCTTTCAGGTTTATGAAGAGGGCATGAAGCTGATCAGGCAGTGCAACGAGACCATTGACAGAGTGGAAAAAAGCGTGCTGAAACTGAATGAAAACGGGGAACTGGAGGAATTCTGAGACAGCAGGAGGAACACGGAGAGGATTTGAGGATGGAGTTTGAAAAAGAATTGGAGTCGCGGATAAAATATGTGGAGGATGTGATCAGGAAATACCTGCCGGCGGAGGAAGGATTTCAGAAGAGCCTTCTGGAGGCGATGAACTACAGTTTTCTGGCGGGGGGAAAGCGGCTTCGCCCGCTTCTGATGCTGGAGTGCTGCAGAATGTACGGTGGGGATGACAGGTTGGTCTGGCCTTTTATGGCGGCACAGGAAATGATCCACACGTATTCTCTGGTGCACGACGATCTGCCGGCGATGGATAACGATCTCTACCGCAGAGGGAAAAAGACCACCCATGCGGTCTACGGGGAGGCGATGGCGATCCTGGCAGGCGACGGACTCCTGAATTATGCCTTTGAGACTGCCTGCGGAGCGTTTTCCATGGAGGGACTTTCCCGGCAGGAGCTGGAGAGAGTCTGCCGGGCCATGAAGATCCTTACACGGAAGGCAGGCATTTACGGTATGATCGGCGGACAGGCCGTGGATGTGGAGGCGGAGAAGCGAAAGCTGCGGTTAGACGGAGAGAAACTGCTGTTTATCCATGAGCACAAGACGGCAGCGCTCATCCAGTCCGCGATGATGATCGGCGCCACGTTGGCGGGGGCGGACGAAAAAGCGGTAAGAGAGCTGGAGAGAGCGGGGCTGGCGATCGGCGTCGCGTTCCAGATTCAGGACGATATTCTGGACATTACGGGTACGCTCGAGGAACTGGGCAAGCCGGTGGGCAGCGATGAGAAGAATGATAAACTGACATATGTGTCGGTATATGGGCTGGAACAGTCGAAGCGGGATGTGGAGAGACTGTCGAAAGAGGCTCTTGGGATACTGAGGGACAGGCCGGAGAGAAACGAATTTCTGGAGGAACTTGTGGTTAGTCTGATCACAAGAAGAAAATAGGAGGCTTTAAGTAAAGCGGATATTTGGGGGCGCAGTCGCTATGTATTTGGAAAAGATCAGAAAGGCAAACGATATCAAAAAAATTGAGAGGGAGCATCTCGGAGAGCTGGCTCAGGAGATCAGGGATTTTCTGATCCGGAAGATCTCGGTCACAGGCGGGCACCTGGGATCCAATCTGGGCTGTGTGGAGCTGACGATGGCGCTGCATCTGGCCCTTGATCTGCCAAAAGATAAGATCGTCTGGGATGTGGGCCATCAGGCCTACACCCACAAGCTTTTGACGGGCAGGAGAGACGGGTTCGATACGCTGCGCAAGTACGGCGGCATGAGCGGTTTTCCGAAGCGCAAGGAGAGCGATTGTGACTGTTTCGATACGGGACACAGTTCCACTTCCATCTCCGCGGGGCTGGGGATGGTGCTGGCGAGAGACCTGCAAAGACAGGATTTCACAGTGGTATCCGTGATAGGGGACGGGGCGCTGACCGGGGGTATGGCCTATGAGGCCATCAACAATGCCAGCAAGCTGGAGACGAATTTTATCATTATTTTGAATGACAACAATATGTCCATCTCCGAGAATGTGGGCGGTGTCTCAAAGTATCTGAACGCGATTCGCACGACGGAGAATTATCTGGATCTGAAAAATACGGTCTACAACGCGCTGATCGGCCTGCAGCACGGAGAGAGCATGGTGAAAGGCATCAGACGGGTGAAAAATGACGTGAAACGTCTCGTGGTGCCGGGCATGTATTTTGAGGATTTGGGCGTGACCTATATGGGACCGGTGGACGGACACGACATCCAGAAGATGACAAGGTTCATCCGGGAGGCAAAGAAGGTGAAGGGACCGGTCCTGATACATATGTTGACGACAAAGGGAAAAGGCTATGTGCCGGCGGAGAAACATCCCGCCCGGTTCCACGGGGCGGAGCCCTTTGAGATCGAGACGGGGCTTCCGGCGCGCCCCAGAACCAAAGCGAACTACACGGATATCTTTTCCACGGTGATGATCAAACTTGCCCAGAGAGACAGGCGGGTGGTGGCGATCACAGCCGCCATGGCGGACGGGACGGGATTAAAACGGTTCCGTAATATTTATCCCGAGCGCTTTTTTGACGTGGGGATCGCGGAGGAGCACGCCGTGACCTTTGCGGCGGGACTGGCGGCAGGCGGACTGCGCCCTGTGGTCGCTGTCTATTCCTCTTTTTTGCAGCGGGCCTACGACCAGATCATCCACGATGTCTGTATCCAGAACCTTCCTGTGATTTTCGCGATCGACAGGGCGGGGCTGGTGGGGAGCGACGGGGAGACCCATCAGGGGATCTTCGATCTCTCCTTTTTGTCCAGCATACCGAACATGATCGTGGTGGCGCCGAAAAATAAATGGGAGCTGTCGGATATGATGAAGTTTGCCCTGCAGTTCGAGGGTCCGATAGCGATCCGCTATCCGAGAGGGGAGGCGTACGAAGGGCTGCAGGAGTTCAGAGAGCCTGTCGCTTATGGGAAGAGCGAGGTTCTCTATGAGGAGGAGGACATCTGTCTGATCGCGGTGGGCAGCATGGTGAAGACGGCGGTTTCCGTGCGGAAGATGTTGAAGGATATCGGCTACGCCTGCTCCCTCGTGAACGCCCGGTTTGTGAAACCGATCGACGAAGAACAGATCAGAGAGCTTGCCGACAGTCATAGGATGATCGTAACGATAGAAGAAAATGTGGCTAAGGGCGGTTTCGGAGAGGGTGTCAGAAGTTTTGTGGATTCCCTGCGGGGAGATCGCTGCAAGGTGCTGTCGATCGCGCTGCCGGATATGTATGTGGAGCATGGCAGCGTGGATCTGCTGAAAGAGGAACTGGGTCTGACGGACGGCTGCATTGCCAAAAGAATTGTGACGGAGTACGTGGGTGTTGGAGAATAATTATTCCGGAGAAAAATCAAAAAAGAAGCGGCTCGATGTGCTTCTGGTGGAGCAGGGATACGCCCCGTCCAGGGAGAAGGCCAAGGCCATCATCATGGCGGGCAGCGTGTTTGTCAACGGCCAGCGGGAGGATAAAGCGGGAGCGGCGTTCGTCCCGGAGAAGATCAGGACGTTTGAAGTGAAGGGAGCGGCGATTCCCTACGTGAGCCGGGGCGGCCTGAAACTGGAAAAGGCGCTGCGGGTATTTCCGCTGGAACTCAGTGGGAAAATCTGTATGGATATCGGGGCTTCTACCGGAGGGTTTACGGACTGTATGCTGCAAAACGGGGCCGAGAAAGTTTACGCCATCGATGTGGGGCACGGACAGCTCGCCTGGCAGCTGCGAAACGACGGGCGGGTGGTCTGTATGGAAAAGACCAACTTCCGCTATATGAAACCGGAGGATATCCCGGACAGACCGGCTTTTGCGTCCTGCGACGTGTCTTTTATCTCTCTGACAAAAATATTGCTTCCCGCGCGGGAGCTGCTGCGGGACGACGGGGAGATGGTCTGCCTGATCAAGCCGCAGTTCGAGGCGGGACGGGAAAAAGTGGGCAAGAAGGGTGTGGTCCGCGACAGGGCGGTGCACAGGGAAGTGATCTGCAAAGTGGTGGACTACGCGTCGGATATCGGTTTTCGGATTGCGGGATTATCCTTTTCGCCGATCAGAGGACCGGAGGGGAACATAGAATATCTTGTCTATCTGCGGAAAGAAGTGGAGCGAGCGGAGTATGAACCGGATCTGACGGAGCAGATGAAACGCCTGATGGAAGATGTGGTGCGGCGGGCGCATGATGAACTGGAAAAGAACAATGAGGTAACATGAATAATTTTCTTGTGGTGATAAACAGACAAAAGGATCCGACCTTTACCTGTACAAACCGTATCCGGGGTTATCTGGAGCGGCATGGAAGGGTATGCCGGACGGAGACAGGGGACACTTCCGAATTGAAGATTCCGGAGGAGACGGAGTGCGTGATCGTTCTGGGCGGCGACGGGACAATTCTTCGAGCGGCGAGAAATGCGGCGGTATCGGGGATTCCGCTGATCGGAGTGAACCTGGGAACAATGGGATATCTGGCGGAGGTGGACAGCGACGACCTGGAGGAGGCGCTGGATCAGCTGATGTATGACAATTACACAAAGGAGAGGCGGATGATGCTCTCCGGCAGGGTCCTGACGGCAGGCGAGCAGCAGGAGGATTCCCGGGGGACAAAAGAGGACTGGGCGCTGAACGAAATCGCGATCACGAGAAAGGGATCACTGCAGATCATTGTCTTTTATATCTATGTGAACGGACAACTTCTGTATACCTGTCACGCGGACGGCATTCTGGTGGCAACCCCCACCGGCTCCACAGGGTACAATCTGTCTGCGGGAGGACCGATCGTGGAGCCCCACGCGGAACTGATCCTGTTGACACCGATCTGTCCTCATTCCATGAATTCCCGCACCATTGTGCTCTCGGCGCAGGACAGGGTAGAAATAGAGATCGGGGAGAATAAGAAGGGGGCTAAGCAGGAGGTGGAGGCCTGCTTCGACGGCAGTGTGGCGATGGCGATGCGCACCGGCGACAGGATGGAGATACAAAAAGCCGGGAAGGTCACGGAGATGCTGAAACTGAATCAGGACAGTTTCGTGGAAGTGCTGCGAAAGAAAATGGATGTATAAAAAGGGAAGGTATCGGGAAATGAAGAAGAATCGTCATGCGAAAGTTGTGGAACTGATTGAGAACTATGATATAGAGACTCAGGAGGAACTGGCGGAGAGATTGCGGCGGGATGGATATGAGGTGACTCAGGCTACCGTTTCCAGGGATATCCGGGAATTGAAACTGTCCAAAGTGCCTTTGGGCGACGGCAGACAGAAGTATGTGCTGCTGCGGGAAGCGCACGGAGAGATGAGCGATAAATATGTCCGGGTTTTGCAGGAAGGGTTAAACAGCATGGGGATGGCTCAAAGCCTTCTGGTCGTGAAGACCGTTCCGGGGATGGCGATGGCGGTCGCGGCAGCTCTGGACGCGATGCATCTGAAAGAGATCGTGGGCACGATTGCGGGGGATGACACGATCATGCTGGCGATACGCTCCATGGAGGATGCGGAGACGGTCAGGGAAAAAATAAATCGTGTACTGAAAAAATAAAACTTCTGTCCGGAGAGAGATGGAGGCAGAAATGTTAGAGAGTTTAAGTGTAAAAAATCTTGCGCTGATCGATGCGGAAGAAGTGGAATTCGGGGAGGGGCTGAATATTCTTTCCGGCGAGACAGGCGCCGGTAAATCGATTCTGATCGGCTCCGTGAATCTTGCGCTCGGGGAGAGGGCGGGAAAGGAGAGCATCCGGACGGGAGCGGATCATGCGATCATTGAGCTGCTGTTTCAGGAGGATTCCCCGAAACTGAGAGAGCTGATGGAGAAACTGGAATTGCCCTGGGAGGACGGTTCCATTATGATTTCCAGAAAGATCCAGCCCGCGAGAAGTATTTATCGTATCAACGGGGAGACTGTGACAACAAAACAGGTAAAACAGCTGGCGGAACAATTACTGGACGTGCACGGACAGCATGAACACCAGTCACTGCTGCACAAGAAAAAGCATCAGGAGATACTGGACGAGTATGCGGGGAAAAAGCTGGCGAAACTGTTTCCCGCGTTAAAAGAAAACTGGCAGAAACTTTCCGGTCTGAGAAAAGAACTGGAGGAGGCGGCCCTGGATGAGGAGCAGAGACTCAGGGAGCTTTCCCTTGCGGAGTTTGAGGTGCAGGAGATCGAGGCAGCGCAGATCAGACCCGGGGAAGATGAGGAACTGGAGAAGGTCTATCGGAAGATGACCAACAGCCGGAAGATCCTGGAGGGTATTTCGATGAGCTGCGCCCTCACTGGGGCGGATGACGGACAGGGAGCGGCGGATCTGGTCGGTCATGCTCTGCGGGAAATGACATCCGTGTCGGGATTGGACGAGGAACTTTCGGATCTGGCAGGGCAGCTGGAGGAGATCGACCAGCTCCTGCATGATTTTAACAGAGATTTGACAGACTATCAGGAGAGGCTGGAATTTTCGGAGGAGGATTTTTCGAGGACACAGGAACGGCTGGACGTATTGAATCATTTGAAAAATAAATACGGAAGAACGTTGGAGGAGGTTTTGGCCTATCAGGAGAGACGGGAGGCCGGACGGCAGAGACTGGCCGATTTTGATGTCTGGCAGGAGGGGTTAAAAAGGCAGATCCGGGCGCTGGAGGAAGAATACGAAGCGCTCTGTGAAAAGGCATCCGTGGTACGATCCCAGGCGGCAAAGGCGTTGGAGAAAGAGTTAAAGCAGGCGCTGCAGGATTTGAATTTTGCCCATGTGGAGTTTCGGGTGTCGGTGGAGAGCGACAGAAAATGGCGGGGACCTTCAGGCTGGGACGATGTGGAATTTATGATCTCCACAAACGAGGGGGAGAAGCCACGCCCGCTCTCCATGGTGGCCAGCGGCGGTGAGCTGTCCCGCATCATGCTGGGTTTAAAGACTGTGCTGGCGGATAAGGACGCCGTGGAGACATTGATCTTTGACGAGATCGACGCCGGGATCAGCGGAAAGACGGCATGGAAAGTTTCGGAAAAACTGGGAGTGCTCGCCGGAAAGCGGCAGGTGATCTGTATTACCCATCTGCCACAGATCGCAGCGATGGCGGATAGCCATTTTTATATTGAAAAAAGGGTGGAAGACGGCGTGACGAGGACGAAGATTTCGCTTTTGGAGAAGGAGGAGAGAATTTCCGAGGTGGCGAGAATGCTGGGCGGCGAGGAAATTTCGCCGGCGGCTCTTCAAAACGCGAAAGAGCTGATCGAAATGGCAAAAAATTCCATATAAAACAAAAAATGATTGTAGTGAATTTCGATTACCTACGCATACTAAAAAGGACACCGCAGTGAAAACACTGTTCGTGTCCTTTTGTGTGAGCATAAGTTGCAGGCGTTGGAGGAACTGAGAAAGATGAGAAAGGTGATCGGAAATTTATATAAAGGAATCCTTGCGTTTACCATAGCAGGCGTACTTATTACCGGTTGGTATCTGTGTTACAGCAGCGTGCCTTCCCAGGTAAGACTGACAACGGAAAAGGAGCAGCAGGTGAATTTTAAGCTGCCGGCCAGCGCCAGTATTGAAACGACGCAGGGAAAAATGCAGGCGGGGCTTTACCGGCCGCTCAGGGTGGTGACGGGAGCTTCGGAAGCTACTTATCAGATGGATGTAAAACTCCTCGGGGTCATCCCGCTAAAGAGTGTGGAGATTCAGGTGATCGGGGAGCGAAATGTGTCCGCAGCGGGGTTTCCGGTGGGGATATTTTTGAAGACGAAGGGTGTCATGGTGGTCGGCGTAGGAAGTTTTAACGACATAGAGGGGACCGTGCACGAGCCCGCACGTAATCATCTCGCCGAGGGGGATTACATCTTAAGTTATAACGGTGTGGAAGTCACCGGAAAAAAACAGTTTATGAGCCTGATCGAGGAGAGTCAGGGAGCGGAGGCAGTGTTGGGCATCGAGCGGGACGGTGTATACTTAGAGGAGCGGCTGACACCCGTAAAAAATCAGAACGGCGAATATAAGATGGGCATCTGGATCCGGGACAATGCCCAGGGAGTCGGAACTCTTACCTTTGTGGACGAACATGGGAATTTCGGCGCGCTGGGACACGGGATCACGGATTCTGACACGGGAGAACTGATGGAGCTGGGGCGCGGATCGCTCTATGACACGAGGATCGTGGCGGTGAGAAAGGGAACGGATGGCGTGCCGGGGGAGCTGACCGGAATGATCGAATATGATGACACCAATGTGATCGGAGAGATCACAAAAAATACGCCCTACGGCATTTTTGGAAAACTTGATCTGGAAAAGATGGCGGAGAGCGGCATAAATCTCGAGACAAGGGAAATCGGTTTCAAGCAGGATATTCATCTGGGCGCCGCCACGATGATCTCTTCCGTCAACGATGAGATGCAGGAGTACACAATTGAGATCACTGCGATCCATATGGGCAGCGACGGCGGCAGCAAGGGGTTGGAGCTTTTGGTGACGGATGAGAGGCTGCTAAATCTTACCGGCGGTATCGTCCAGGGGATGAGCGGAAGCCCGATCATACAGGACGGAAAAGTGGTGGGGGCAGTGACTCATGTGCTGGTGAACGCACCGGAGAAAGGCTATGGGATCTTTATCGAGGAGATGCTGCAGGGGTGAGTGCCAGGGAGAAAAAGAGAGTGAGCTTTGACCGGCCCGGCTGTGAAAGTTTTGCTCTCTTTTTTATTGAGAGCCATACAGAAGTATGTTATTATTAAGTTGTTATTTGAGAATAAAATCGTCAGAGAAAGAAAAAACTGCCGAATGAATATGGGGGGAGATAGGATATGAAAATCGAATCACTGAAAATACACAATTATAAGGTGTTTCGAAATGTTGAAATCAGAGATATTCCTAATTTGGCTATATTCTTAGGGAAAAACGGAACAGGAAAGACTACCTTTTTTGATATATTTGGTTTTCTACATGACTGTTTGAACAGTAATGTACGGACTGCTCTGGCGAAAAGAGGTGGATATAAGGAGGTCATATCCCGGGAACAGACAGGGGATATCGAATTTGTCATTAAATTTCGTCCAGCTGATGACGAGCCGTTAATTACATACGAGATTTCTATCGGCTTGGACGAAACAGGCAGGGCTGTTGTAAAAAAGGAAATTCTTCGCTTTAGAAGGGGACAGAAAGGATCTCCCTGGAAGGTATTGGATTTTTCAATGGGTGAGGGTATTGCCGCGAAAGGAAAACTGAGCAGCTATGAGGATGTAAATTTGGCTACAAGGGAGCCACAGAAACTGGATTCTCCGGATATTCTGGCTATCAAGGGCTTAGGGCAATTTAAGGAATTTGAGGCGGTGGCGACATTCAGAAAATTAATTGAAGACTGGTATGTGTCTGACTTTAGAATTGATGCAGCGAGAGACCGCCAGGAAATCGAGTACAGTGAGCATTTGACAAAGAGCGGGGATAATCTGTCCTCGGTGACAAAATTTCTTTATGACAATCATCCAGATATTTTTACTGATATCATAGAAAAAATGAAACAAAGAGTCCCAGGAGTTGAATACGTAGAAGCGCAGGAGACGCAGGATGGTTATATCGTGCTTCGTTTTCAGGATGGCACATTTAAGAATCCTTTTTCCTCGAAATATGTGTCGGACGGCACCATCAAGATGTTTACGTATCTTGTGCTTTTGCATGATCCCACGCAGCATGCGCTCTTGTGCGTGGAGGAACCAGAGAACCAGTTATATCCCCAGCTTTTGGTGGAACTGGCCGAAGAATTCCGGGTGTATGCGGATAAAGGAGGACAGGTGTTTGTATCCACACATTCTCCTGATTTTTTAAACGCGGTTCAATTGGATGAGATATATTGTTTCAGGAAGGATAATGGTTTTACGACGATATGTAAGGCTTCCGATAATACATTGATCAAATCTCTGTATGAGGCCGGAGAACTTCCGGGTGCATTGTGGAAACAGGGGCTGCTGATGGAGGTTTAGGATGAAGCTTGTATTTTTACTGGAAGAGCAGTCGATGAAATACTTCCTGGATGGATTGCTGCCCAGGATTCTGCCTGAGGATGTACAGTTTGTCACCATTCCCCATGAGGGGAAATCCGATTTGCAGAAGTCGCTTACCGCGAAGCTTCAGGGGTGGAACGAGCCAAATGTGAAGTTTGTGGTTGTGCAAGATCAGGATAGCAATGATTGTAGAGAACTGAAAGAAAAATTATCAAAATTATGTAAAAATTCTGAGAAAGAAGTATTGATCCGCATTGCATGTCGTGAGTTGGAAGCATGGTATTTTGGAGATATAAATGCTTTGAGCACTGCTTATGGCATAGATTTATCCGCCGTAAAGAGGAAGAAAAAATACCGAGTTCCTGATGCGATTATGAATCCCAAGTCGGAACTTAAGCGATTACTGCCCGGACATCAGCAAATTTCCGGTGCCAGAAAAATTGCACCGGTTATCGGTATTGAGGATAATTCTTCCGTCAGCTTTCAAATGTTCGTAAACGGGGTAAAACGGATTGCGGACAGCGATGGCATTCATGCTACATAAGTTTTTTCACGACAGTTCAGCTTTTTTACTGGACTGTTATTTTGTAAGTAGAATAAGTTGAAGAGGGATATGATGTCAAAGCTCAGAGATAATATAAAAGCGCTTATTTTTACAGCCGGTATGATGCTCTTTATTCTGTCGGCAGTTTCGGGGGCATTGTCGATCGGCGGTTTTTCGGATGTGCTTCCCGCCGAGGAATATCAGGACAGGGGCGTCCATACGTTTGTGCCTTATGAGGTGTATCCGGTCTCGGTAAAAAATACCGGCGCGAGCAGCCGCAGCCGGCGGATGAATCTGACCAAAACAATATATAAATTATACTATTTTGACAGCGCAGGAGATGGATATCAATGGTCTGAAGAGGTATTCTCCAGGGAGCAGGGACAGCGGAGCATCGATGCCGTCGAGACGGCGCAGCGGCGGGTACTCAGCATACCGTCGAAGGGTACATATATCACGGTGGAGCCGTGGGAGAGCGCGGAGAGTTATACTGCGGGACTTAGGAGGAAGTATATGCTGATACTGGGAGCTTCCGGGGCCTATATTCTGTTTTATTTAGTCATAATGGGAGTCTGGTATTACAGGAGATTGTAGAAGAAAATTTTAAATATAGCGGTAAGGAGGGGTTTTTCTATGGGAATCTTCGAAAAAAAGAAACCGGCAGAAATGAAAATCTATATCGAAGGTGCCGGCGGGACTATCGTCAGCAAGTCCATTTTGAACGGCACATCCAGGTTAAAATGGCTGTTCCGGCAGGAGGAAGGGCATGGAAACGGCTGGGTGGCTTTTGGCGACACAGACACGCAGGAGTACGTGGATGATTTCCACAATATGGAAATCGTAGATTTTAACACGCTGGCGAATATAGAGTCTGCGGTGGTGAATGTATTTTATATGCCGATGGGAAGCGATCTGGAGTTTTGCGACGATAAGACGGGAAAATATTTTGTCGATACGAGGACAGGAGAGGAGATCAGGGAGCCGGTAAAGCATCCGGCACAGATCGCGTTTGAGAAAAATCTGAAATTTCTCAATCAGAAAGCCTATTCTTTGGATTTTTTTGAGTCCCTGTTTACGGAGAGCGAAAAAATACGGGTTCTGCGGGCGGGGATGGCGGATTTTCCCACCGGTGAAGTAGTGCTTGCAGATCCGCTTGCCTATCTGGGCAGCCAATATGAGACGGTGCTGGATAAGAATATTCCGGCGGGTGCCTATCCGGTGGAGCTTTCCGTCTGCCTTTCCCGGATCGCTGGGCTCCGGTTCGCAGCGGCGAGGCTTCTGATCGGCAGCGGGCATGCCGTCACCTATGAGATCGCCATGCCGAAGGGGAAAAAGAGAGAAGATTGGAATTCGGCGGGCGTCTTTACATTTTTTGGCGTGGACACAGGACTGGCATGTTTTGCAGATGCACAGGTTTCCGGGGAGTACAGAGGATTTATGGAAAAATGGCAACAGGAAAATCCCGGAAAGAATAAGTATACAGACTATTTTAAAGAGTTATTTCAGAAAAGCTATGAGGCATATCCCCAGTTCCAAAATCCGGGCGGGAGTTTCCTCGCCTGGCAGATGCCGGAAAGCGGCCGAAGGATCGTGCTGTTTTCGAGCGGTATGGGAGATGGAATATACAGCGGCTACTGGGGAATGGATGCGGCGGGAGAGGTGGTGTCTCTGACGGCCCTGTTTATGAATCCGGAGTATTTTTAAGGATAAAATGTAATATGCTTGCGGCTCATTACAGCAAGGGGGAATGCAAGTGAGCTGTTTGCAGTGAGAAGGATTGAGGAGGAGGATTTTTGAAGAACATTTCAAAGATTAAGAGCCGAAATATTACGATCGTGTTGTTGCTTCTGCTTGCGGGGGCAGGCTTTGTGTGCTTTCGGTTAAGGGGCGGCGTGCAGGTGAGAGCTCCGAGAAACAGAGATATCCTGCCGGATACGGAGGTGGTATTCTACAGGCAGGATGACGAGAGATGGAGAGAGGATTATCTGGGCGATTCGGCATATACTATGGGCTCTTCCGGTTGTCTGGTGAGCTGTATCGCCTCAGCGGCATCCATGGAGAGCGGAACAGAGGAGACGCCCGGGACACTAAATGCGAAGCTTTCTCAGGAGAAGATTTACGATGGGGAGGGGAATCTTCAATGGGAGCCGCTTTCCGGGCTGGATGAGTATCAGGTCGATGTCTACGGCGAAGTTTCCGGGGAGGTCATAGATGCCTGTCTCTCTCAGGGGCATTACCCGGTGGCTAGAGTCAGGATGTATGCGCTGGGGAATATACATTATGTGCTGATCGTCGGCGCGGAGGATGGGAAGTACCTGTGCATGGACCCGTTGAAGGATGGACTGACAAAGCTTTCTTACTGCGGGAACAGGGTTTATGCGCTGCGGTGCGTCTCTGTTCGGTAAAACTCCGGGGGTGTAACGAGAGAGTATGTGCCGACGGAAGATGTTAAGGGGATAGGGCAGACGCAGGTGCCTGCGGGGATGGAAAAATATTATCTGAGAGAGTGAGGCAGAAAAGAGTGAGTGTATCTATGACAGATCGAAAAGAGGCGATAGCCTGCGCGTCGGCGCTTAAGGATGTGTACGAGGATTATCCGTTCCACGATCCCAACTGGTGCGTGATGCGGCATAAAAAGAATAAGAAGACGTTTGCCCTGATCTACGAGAGAGAAGGGCGTATCTGGATCAATGTGAAGTGTGATCCCGAGTGGAGGGATTTCTGGCGGGAAACCTTTGCTTCCGTAGTGCCGGGGTATCACATGAACAAGGAGCACTGGAACTCCATTATACTGGACGGTACGGTGCCGGATCAGGAGATCCGCAGAATGATTTCAGAGAGTTATGATCTGACAAAGCCGAAAACGAAGAATAGGGCGGGGAAAGAGAAAAAAATATGTATGGTTGGATAAAATGTTTGCTGCGAAAAAAGAATATCTTTTTGGTAATATGCGCTGCGGTTTTGCTGACCGCTGGGATCGCGGCGGCTGTCATCGGTTTGTCAGGAAAAAAAGATGCGGATGACATTTCCGGGGAACAGGATTCTCAGACAGAAAGCGTGGCTGTTTCGCCGGAGGAAAGCCTGCCGGAGACGGATTTAAACCGAAACGGCATACCGGAGGAGATCCGCATCGTGGAGGCGGAAGACGGGGAAGGGAAGGAGCTTGAAGTCTGGGAGAACGGGGAAAGAATTTTCAGGGAAGTGGGATTTTACGTTCATACGGGGCAGAAAGCGATGTTTCTCTGCAGACTGGACGGGGAGGACTATCTGCTGCGGTATCATCCCACGATGTATCAGGGCTGCGGCGATTACGACTATGAGCTTTTCACGATGGCGAATAACGAGGAGACGACGGTGCAGTGGAATTCGGTCTCTTTCGACATCAACTTCGGCTCGCCGGTTCACGGAAGCTTTGAGGCGGAAGAGATTGCCGCTTTTATGGAGGAAGTCAACGGCCTTCTGGCACAGAGCACCGAACTGCTCAACACGGACGGCGAACTGCTGGAAACTTTTGAAAAAGAGGGGATGTTGAAGGATACGCTGTGGTGGCTTGACAGTGAGGAGACCGGATTTTTCCGAGACTCCTCCAGGTCTCTGCCGGAAAATCTGCAGGAGTTTCAGCGGACTATGGAGGAGGACGGAGGACAGACAGATACGGAAAGCTGTGATGCGCTGCCCTTTGAGCAGGGGATGGAGATGATGTTTTGCAGCGGCGCCGGGGCCTGGAGGACTTATCTCACGTTATATCCGGATGGAGCTTTTGTCGGGGAGTATACGGATTCCGATGCGGGATCGACGGGGGAGGATTATCCGAACGGCACCCGGTATATCTGTCGCTTTCACGGGCGTTTCGGGGATATCAGGCAGGTCAGCGACGCATCCTTCTCGCTGGTATTAGAGGAACTTTCGACAGATACGGAATATCCTGTGGGAGAAGAGTGGATCGAGGAGGGCGTGCGTTGTATTTCCAGTGAGCCCTATGGTTTTGACGGAGAGGACGGCGCTGCGTTAAAGCCGGGAGCATCCTTTTTATTTTATGCGCCGGAAGCGAGAGGGCATAAGCCGGGAACGGAATTGTACGGCGCCGTGTACTTTTGTAACTGGAGGCTGGAGCGACATGCATTCGAGGGAGAAACGGATACGTTGGGGTGTTACGGCCTGCACAATCTGGAAACGGATTACGGCTTTTTTTCCACGGGAGTCAGGGAGGCTGATTTCAGCGGATATTTCGACGGACTGCGGGGAGCCGCGGTCTTGTATGATGCGGAAAATGGGGAGTATACAATATATAACAGGGAACTGGCATACAAGAGAGCGTCGCCCTGTTCCACCTTTAAGATCGTCTCGTCCTGCATTGCCCTGGAAAACGGGATCATCGATCCGGAGCATTCGACCCGCGTATGGAGCGGCGAGGTTTTCTGGAATGAAAAGTGGAACAGGGATATGGATTTTAAGGAGGCGTTCCGGGAGTCCTGCGTCTGGTATTTTAGGGGGGTCATTGACGAGATCGGACCGGAGCGGATGAAAGAGGAGATTTACGATCTCTTGTATGGAAACTGTGATATTTCCGATTGGGATGGACAGCTTAATACCAACAACAGCAATCCGGCGCTGACCGGTTTCTGGATCGAGTCCTCACTGAAAATATCGCCGATGGAACAGACGGAGGTGATGGAGCGCATTTTCGGGAAGGACGCCGTTTATTCGGCAGATACGCAGAAAGCGCTGAAAGAGGTGATGTTGTTGGAGGAACATGAGCGGACGGATATTTCGATTTACGGAAAGACCGGGATGGGGAAAGCGAAGGGCGTTATCGTGGATGCATGGTATACGGGATTTGGTGAGAAGGGGGGACAGCGAGTCTATTTTTGTGTCTATCTGGGGGAGAACGGCGATCAGAATTCGTCAAGTCAAAAGGCGAAGGAGATCGCGACCGAACTTCTGGAGGCCTTTTTCAGCTATAATCCACAGTGAAGAAGATATGCGGTTGTGACAGGAGGGCTGTATATGGAACGGTGTGCATGGTGTATGTGCAATGAAAAGATGATAAAGTATCATGACGAGGAGTGGGGTGTTCCGCTGCACGATGACAGGAAGCAGTTTGAGTTTCTGATGATGGAAGTCATGCAGTGCGGCCTGAACTGGAATATGATGATACAGAAGCGGGAGATATTTCAGAATTGCTTTGGCGGATTCGATTATCAGAAGGTGGCGGATTATACGGAAGCGGACGTTCAGAGGATCCTGGACACGGAAGGGATGATCAGATCGCGGAGGAAAGTAGAGGCGGTCATCCACAATGCAAAATGCTTTTTGAAGGTGCGGGAAGAGTTCGATACATTCAGTGATTATCTGTGGAGGTTTTCGGGGGGAAAGACTATTTTGTATATGGGGCATCAGAAGGGAGGACTTCCGGCAAGGAACGGGCTATCCGATGCAGTGAGCCGGGATTTGAGGAAAAGAGGGTTCAAATATCTCGGCTCCGTCACGGTATACTCTCATCTGCAGGCCTGCGGAATCGTGAATGACCATCAGCAGGGGTGTTTTCGGTATCAGGAGGTTATGGCGGAAGCCCGGACGGTTCGCAAGCACCGGGATAAAGAAGCCCAGTGATAAGTGAAGATGAGAAAATGCTTGTAAAATATGAACTTTCAGGATGAGATGAAAAAGATGTTTCTGCGAATGATGGAGGGCGAAAGCAACCGTGGAGATAAAGGGGGGGAAATGAACGAATCGAAATGGAGATCCATCTGGAAAGAGGAGGAGGAAGCGGCGCATATCCATGGCTGGAATTTTTCCCATATCGACGGCAGATATGAGGAGGAGAACGATCTGCCGTGGGATTATGAGAGTATTGTCCGCCAGTATTTGAAGAAGGATTCCGATCTGCTGGATTATGACACGGGGGGCGGTGAATTTTTGCTGACGCTTGGGCATCCATTCCACAAAACCGCGGCGACGGAAGGGTATGGACCGAATGTGGAGCTGTGCAGGAGAAAGCTGCTGCCTTTGGGCATTGATTTCAGAGCCTGCGGCACGCCTTCTGAAATTCCCTACGACAGTGAAAGTTTTGATCGGATCATCAACAGGCACGGCGACTTTGACGCCGGAGAGCTGCGCCGCCTTTTGAGAAAGGGCGGAATTTTTGTGACAGAGCAGGTAGGCGGGGACAACGACAGGGATCTGGTGGAGATGGTCCTTCCGGGCATACCGAAACCTTATCCGCATCTGAACCTGAAAGAACAGAGAGACGTATTTCAGAATGCGGGATTTCATATCCTGCGGGCACAGGAGGCGTACCGGCCGATCCGGTTTTATGATGTGGGAGCGTTTGTGTGGTTTGCGCATATTATCGAGTGGGAGTTCCCGGGATTTTCGGTAGACCGCTGTTTTGACGCATTGCTCAGGATGCAGAGGAAGATCGAACAGGAAGGAAAGATAGAGGGAACGATACACCGCTACCTGATCGTGGCGGGTGTTTGATCTAAGGAGAGCAGATTCGCCGATAGAGAGACGGTTATGACATGCAAACCGCCGTTTATGACGGCGGGAAAATGTTGTCGGCTGCCATGTCGATATAATGTATGTCCGGCGAAGACGAGGATGGTGTTTTGACAGATATGCCGGGCGAAGCGGGTGACGGAAATGTTGTGGATAGCGGTGTGTGACGATGAAGTGATCGAGTGCTGCAGGATGGCGCAAAAGATAAAAGAGATCATGCGGGAAATGAAAATGCCCTGTATGGTAAGGCAGTTTTACAGCGGTCGGGAATTGATTGCTTCCCAGGACAGCTTTGACATCATTTTTCTCGATATTATCATGCGCGGTCCGGACGGCATGGAGACAGCGCGGCTGTTTCGCGAAAGGGCGTTTGATAAAATACTTATTTTCATGTCCTCCAGCAGGGAGTATGTGTTTGATGCGTATGATGTGGAGGCTTTCCAATATCTTTTGAAGCCGGTTCAGGAGAAAAAGCTGAAAAAGGTCTTGCAGAAAGCTGTCGGGAAGGCGGAAAAACGTCCGCAGGAATACATCATTGTCAGCAGGGAAAGGCAGAAATGGAAATTGTTTCTGGATGACATCTTTTATGTGGAGATCAGGGGGAGGGTGATCGATGTCCACGGGGCAGATAGTATTTTCACCTATTATGAGCAGATCGGCACACTGGAAGACAGGCTGCGCGGAAAGGGATTTTTTCGCTGCCATAAAAGTTATCTCATCAATCTGAGATATGTGGACGGATATAACAGACAGGAGGTTGTTTTGGACAACGGAGAGAGAGTCATGATCGCAAAGAGGAGATATGAAGAGGAGATATCCCCGGGAAGAGAAGGGTTGTTTTTGTTGTTTTCCATACTCGGCAGTCTGGCGATAAATCTTGGGGGCAGTTGGAGCCCTATCCCTTCCATATTTCTGATCCTGTTGAGACATCTGCTTTTTATAGGGTGGGTGATCCTCCTGTTTCAGGGAAGCTGGGAGAAAAAATTTTTGGTATCGTCTTTGCTTGTGACAATCATCACACTGGCAGAGAATTTTTTTGTCTCTTTTTTCTCCTGTCTGGCTCTGTTTTGGATGCATATCGTGGATAAAATACCGGAACCTATTGTGAACGGATGGCAAGCTGGATTGCTTGAGGTTTTGAGTGTGGTCATAGTGATATGGACACTGTACAGGGTGTCGAAGCATCTGGTCTGTGTCTTTCAAGGAAAATCCGGGAAGTGGTGCGTTTTGTCAGCTGTTCCGCTACTGGCAGTGGTCGCGGTGAATGATGCAGCGTCCTGGGGTGCGAGCAACGGCGTCATGGTCAGAAGCGGCGGAAATATGAACATGTATTATGACCAGATTTTCAGTCACTGTGAATTTCTTCTTCTGACGGTAGTGTCTGCTTTCGCGGCGGGAGCCTATGTGTTTGGGATGAATCGGGTGTGGCTGGAACAGGAGAAAAGCAGCCGATATCATTCACAGATCGCGGTTTACAAAATGCTGGAGGAACAGTACAGGCAGTCGGAGCGGCTGCGGCATGATATGAAAAATCATGTGATAGCCCTGTCGGGACTGCTTTCGGGAAAAGAGTGGGAGAAAATGCGCGCTTATCTGGAGAATCTGGCGGACGGAATCCTGGAGACCGAGGGGGAGGTGACAGGGAGCAGGGCGGTGGATGCGCTTTTGAAGAGAAAACGAAATCAGGCGGAAAAAGAGAAGATCGGGTGGGAATGTGATGTGCAGGTGCCGGGAGACTGCGGCGTCCATGAGTTTGATCTTTGCGTTCTGTTTGGGAACATATTGGATAATGCGCTGGAGGCCTGTGCAAAACTGCCGCATGGGGAACGACGTTTTATAGAGATGGAAGCCAGACAGGTAAAAAAGCTCTTTCTGCTGGAAGGAAAAAACAGTATGGACAGGAACGGGAGGTATATAGCCGGAGCTTCGGATAAGGAGAATCCTTGGGAGCATGGAATCGGTCTGCTGAATGTCAGGGATGTGGTGAAGCGATATAACGGAGTGATCGATATAGAAGCGGAGCACGGTATTTTCAGAATTTCGATTCTGCTGCCTCTTTCCAAACCGCACATGACATCAGAAGAACTGTTTGAAACAGGAAACTAACAAGGTATGGCCGCGCTGCCGAAACAACCGATGTGAGTTTATCTATTTTGGAAAACGAAAAAAGGAGGCAGCGGGATGAACGCAAAAACAATGGAAGGGATCGTAGGATCCAAAAACAATATGAATCTGACCAATACGCCGATGCGCGTCTTTAAGGAGGCGAGACGCAAAGGGGATGTGGCGACCATGGAAAGGGCGATGGGCTATGCCGGTGAATTTGCGGAGAAAGCGGATGAATATAAGGTGAGAGCCCACGAGGGGACAAAGGAGGATGTAGAGGAAGCGAGGAAAAAGGCGGCGGAGGAGCAGGAAAATGCCATCCGCAAACGCAAAGAGGAGAGGGAAGAACTGGAGAAGCGGATCGAGGAGAGCAGGAATAAAGGCACGGATACGGTTGAAATAAGTGAAGATGGAAAGGCGCTGCTGAAAGAGAGCACCGATTCGGCCGGTGCGGAGCAGACAGACGGCAGCGTGGCTGATGCGGGCACGGATGCCGCGAAGCAGGGACCCGTGATCTACACAAAAACCGGGGAGGCCGGTCAGCCGGAGACAGGGACAGAGTTTTCGGTTTCTGTGTAGTGAGATGAATATTAATTCATTGACATAAAATTTATATTATACTACACTGTCTGTAGAATGTACATGCGAGGAGGAACAGACAGTGTATCATGCGAGATTAAAAGGAAGCCATTACGAGATGGGAGTGAAACGCGGAAAGATATTTGAGAGGGGCGGAATAGCTTTTCCGCTGCGGTTGGATGAGTTTCAGATTGCCCATGGAAGGGAGAGCGAGCGGATACTGCGGGAATTTTTTCCGAAAGTCTGTGAGGAGATCAGGGGAGTCGCCGATGCGGTGGGCGCGGATTATCTGCGGTTTGCATCATGGATGCTGTGTATGGGCTGCTGCATGTACAATCTGGAACAGAATATTCCGGTCGAGGTGCGGGGGTGCACGGCGTTTGCCTGTGTGACAGATGGAAGTGGGAAGTCCGGCGGGCATACGGAATCCAGAGTGCTGTACGGGAGGAATAACGATCTGTCGCCGTATCTGCGAAAAGGGTGCAAGAGTGAAATCTATGCGCCGACGGGCGGCAACAGATTTCAGATCACCACATCCTCCTTTATCAACGGGGAGGAAGGGCTGAACGAACATGGGCTTGCGGCGGCGATGACCTTTGTGATGACGGATCTGAAAAAGATACGGCCGGGGTTCAACTCCTGTTTTATCGTGCGGTATCTGCTGGAGAGAGCGAAAGATACGGATCAGGCGATCTCTCTTTTGACGGAGCTGCCCATCGCTTCCAACTGCAATATTCTGCTGGCTGATAAAAGCGGGAAAATGGCGGTGGCGGAGTGCACGCCGACCGTCAGGAGAATCAGGGAGGCGGAAAGCTTTGAGGGCGGCCGGATCGTGTGCACAGTAAACAGTTTTACTTCTGATGAGATGTGGGGCTATGATGACGCCGGCGGAAACGATTATGATTCCCATAAACGATACAAAACAGTGATGGACGGCTTTCGTAAATACATGTTGTGCGGGCAGGATCCGGTGGAGGAGGCGAAGAGACTTCTGCGGGGAGACTACGGTTTTATCTGCCAGTACGATGAGGAGCCGGATTTTGAGACGGTCTGGAGCAGTGTTTTTGACCTGAGAAGCCTTGTGGTCTGCCGCGCGGAGGGCGATCCGCGGAGAAAGAAATTCGTCAGGGACGACAGGCTGTGTAAAGTTGTCGGTCAAAGCTGATTGGCAGCACGATGGAGAAGAAATGGGGGGTATGCCTTTTACTTTCATATCATCGCAGACGAAACGAAGCAGAGCGCCGGCGATACCCGGACAGCGATATTCTTCGTTGGTATAGACGGCACAGACGTTCGGGATGAGATCTTTTGGGATACTCCCAGGGCAGAACCAGAAGACCGGCTCTGCCCGCTTGCAACTATTCATAAATCTTATGTCAGTTTTTGAGTTTACACAAAATTTGAAACGGTCTCGAGCCAGCCGATGATCCGGTTGTTTTCCAATTCCTGTTTGTCGGTTAATCGTATGATTTTGCAGTTTATTTAGTCATTCCTTATAGTCAGAAAATAAACACGACACCTATGTCAGAATACACCAGATCGTCGCCGTCCACAAAGGAAGCGACATCGATCCAGTTCTCGATTCCGGGGACGCCGTCGCCCTCATTTACGTTTTCTTCCGGCATATCGGCACATTCCACGAAATATTTCGTCAGGCTGCCGTTTTCGATTACGATCATTTCTGCATAGAGCAGCGCGTCATTATAGCCGGCAAATACCAGTTTGTCTGTACCGGCAAATTCTTTCCACTGCTCCGGTTCGATAAAAGAATATCCTCCGGAGAGATCCTCGAAAACAGTCCATCCGTCATTTTCATAGGCGTACAGACAGTCGCCTTTCCACTGTCCGTTTTTATTCAGAGAGACATCAACGGCTTTGGAATAGTCTGTCTCGATCCGCTCTTTGAAGGAAGAACCGTTCCAGATACACAGTCTCTCCACTGCGTCCTCCATATTTCGTTTGATTCTGAAATAGCTGGGATTCATTTTTGTCACCTCTTTCTGTAAACTGTCAAAATCATATCACATCTGAATGCAGATTGCCATTTCTTTCTGAGAATAAGGATTGACAGATTGGATGGATGTCGTTTTAATTAAAGTATAAATCTGAGTGATGAAGTGAGGAATGAATATGGACAGTATGTCAATGAGAGGGGCAATGCATAAACGCCATACGGTGCGCAGATATACAGACAAAGCCATACCGGGTGAGATAATGGAACAGTTATACAGACGGATCGACGACAATAATAAAAAGTATGATCTGGCGATTCGTTTTATGGCTGATGATACGAACGCTTTTAACGCGGCAGTGAAACTGGTCCTCGCCAAAGGCGTGAGGAACTATTTTATTCTGGCGGGCAAGGATGCCCCGGATCTGGATGAACGGCTGGGGTACAGCAGTGCCGATCTGATGCTTTATGCGCAGACGCTCGGCCTCAATACATGGTGGGTCGGGGGTACGTTCAACCGGAAAAAAGTATCTGGAATGGTGCCGGATGCGAAGGTGATCGGTGTTGTTGTTGTCGGATACGGAGCGGTGCAGGGAGTTCCCCACAAGACGAAAAAACCGGAGGAAGTCAGTTCCTACGGTGGAGAGAGACCTGTCTGGTTTCGATCCGGCGTGGATGCCGCGCTTCTTGCGCCTACCGCATTGGCGAAGCAGGCATTTTTTATCAGAGGAGAAGGGCGCACGGTGTCTATCACCTGTGATAATGGCATATTTTCCGGAGCGGACAAAGGGCTGGTGAAGTATCATTTTGAGATGGGGGCGGGAAGAGAGAATTTTGAGTGGATTTGAAACGGTTTACAAAGAGATATTTCCGTTTTGGGATAAGATATCCGGGGAGGACAGAGAACTGATCTGCAGCAACTCCCGGCTCATCACATACCCGAAGGGGAAGAACATTCACGACGGCAATGAGTGCTCGGGGGTGATCCTCGTCCGGTCCGGATGCCTCAGGCTCTATATGATGTCGGAAGAGGGGAAGGATATCACGCTGTACCGCCTGCGGGAGGGTGATCTTTGTATGCTGTCCGCTTCCTGTGTGCTGGAATCCATTACATTCGATGTGTTTATCGATGCGGAGGAGGAGAGTGAGTGCTGTGTGATAAGCGGTCCTGTCTTTGCGGCGGTCTCAGAGCGCAATCCAGACATTAAAATATTTGCGCTCGAGACGGCGGTGGGGCGTTTCTCCGATGTGATGTGGGTGATGCAGCAGATTCTTTTTATGAGTATGGACAAAAGGCTTGCCATCTTTTTGGCGGATGAGTCGTCGAGGACCGGCACGGATGTCATCTCATTGACACACGGACAGATCGCCCGCTATATGGGATCTGCCCGTGAGGTTGTGTCGAGAATGCTGAAATACTTTGCCCAAGAAGGAATCGTGGAAGTTTCCCGCGGGGGGATCAGAATTCTTGACAAGAGGCGTCTTCGCCGACTGATCGGATAAATCACTGAAGCATGGAGAGGATCTGCTGCTTTGGCCTTGCGCCGGTGGACTTAGCGGTGACGGTTCCGTTTTTCATCGTCACCAGTGTCGGAATGCTCATAACACCGAATGCCTGAGCCAGCTCCGGCTCGGCATCCACATTTATCTTTCCGACGAGATACTGTGGATTCTCCGCCGCGATTTCATCTACAAGCGGAGAGACCATGCGGCAGGGACCGCACCAGTCTGCGTAAAAGTCCAGAAGCACCGGCTTGCTGCTGTTTTTGACGGAATCGAAATTGTTTTTATTGATATGGAGTACTGACATATTTTTTACCTTCCTTTCTTTTTTCTGTTCTCAGTATAGACAATTTTTGCAGTAATTTCTGTGACAAAGTCACAAAGGCAGGAGGTGCTGACGGAATGTGGACAGAGATGGCTTATGATCGATCTGGAAGATCCGGACGATGTATATCGGGATGCGCTTCGGCTGATCCGGATCAGGGCAGGGCGAGGAAAAACCTTCTGATTTTGTTGGCGGGTATCGGTGACAGCGGGCAGGAGAGTTCGGATCCTGATATTGCGGCGATCGAAGAGGCGGTGAAGAGAACTTTTCCCGTCTTCCAGGTTCGTAGAGTCTGCACCGGCGGCAGCGGGAACGATCTGGAGAAGACGCTGGAACAGGCGGCTCGTGACGGTACCGGACAGGTGATCGTACAGCCGTTTTATCTGCTGCGTGGACACAAATATGCGGAGCTGATACATACCTTAAAAAGACAGGAACATCTCTTTGAAAAAGTGTTGGCGGGCGCTCCCCTTCTTTCGGAAGCGGCGGATATGGATGAGGCAGTGAGAGCGCTGTATAGGAGAACGGCAGAGTATGATGACGGGGAGACGGCTCTCTGCTTTCTGGGACACGGCACACCGACCGGTGCAAACAGGGCGTACGGCAGGCTGCAGGAGAGATTTGCGGCGGCGGGTTATGAGAATTGCCATGTAGCTGTCATAAAAAATACGCCTTCTCTGGAGGAAGTGATGGCGCTGTGGGAAAAAAAGAAAAAGTATAAAAGGGTCGTTCTCCGTCCTCTGATGGTTGCGGCAGGTACCCATGTGAAAAAGGATATGGCGGGAGAGCGAAACGATTCCGCGAGATCGATACTGGAGAGGGCGGGCTACGAGGTGCTGTGTATAGTGGAAGGGCTGGGGCGCCTTCCGGAGATTCAGGATATCTATGTCAGACATATCGAGGCGGCTTTGGCTAAGTTTTGACAGACGGCTCGGTTTATTGCCATCTTTTTCGGTATTCTCTGGGGCTGATGCCTTCCACCTGCTTGAAAGTTCTGGAGAAGTAATATAAGGGCGTGATGCCGCAGTTCTCGCCGATCTCTTCGATGGTGAGAGCGGAAAAGCGCAGCAGTTCCTTGGCGTGGGAAATCCGGGACTGGAGCAGATAATCGTTGACGGTCATGCCGTAAGCCTGTCGGAACAGGCGTGTCAGATAATATTTATTGATATAAAATTTTTCGGACAGCATGTCCAGTGTGATCTTTTCCGATAAATGATCCCTCAGATATTCCCGTATTTCCAGCAGAGATTGTCTTCCTTTTTCGCTTTTCCGCGCTTCCGGATGCCAGCTCTGCTGCATCACAAGACAGCAGAGGGAGGCAAGCTGTTCATTGATCCTCATGTCTTTGATATGATCGTCGGAGGAGGCAAACCTTGATATATTTTCCCAGCAGTATGTAAATTCTTCCATGTTGTCGGGGTAAAAGGTGATCTGGCCGCCCCGTTCCATGTATTTTTGGTAAATTCCGGAGGCAGTGGGACCGAAAAAGTGAATCCATCGGATGGTCCAGAGATCTTCGGAGCTTTTGTGGTAATAGTCGTTTTTACAGTTGATCAGGGCGCAGCTGCCCGCTGTCAGCGTATACTTCTCCCCCAGATAGGAAAGCGTGCCGCTGCCGGAAAGCACCATCATAAAGAGATAGGAGGAGAGACCTGGGTGAGTGCTGACGTGGGGGCGTCTGGCGTGTACCTGCCCGATCTCCTGCAGATACAGAAGATTTTCTCTGGCAAACTCGGAAGGGGTGTACAATATCCGGCTGGAACTGACAAATTCGCCTTGATAACTGGATTTTTTCATGGATTACCTCGATTCTGCATTGGTATTTTTATTGTATCTGTTCTTGCGCGTTAAGGCAATATCTTTGACATTTTTCTCCCGGTATGTTATAGTTATAGAAACAATTGAATAGCGGTGATGTCTTCAGGGCAGGGTGAAATTCCCGATCGGCGGTGATAGTCCGCGGGTGCGATGGCACGGGGTTTGGTGAAATTCCAAAACCGACGGTATAGTCCGGATTAAAGAAGGTGTATTGAGATTGTCAGAATAGATCTGACGATAGTTTTTGCACTCTTTTTTAAAATCAAGTCGCTCTGTTGACATTTTTAATACACCTTATCTTTTAACACCTGAAAGGCATTCGGCTCTTTCAAGTGTTAATTTTTTTTATAAGGAGGTATTCCAATGAATATCAGCAGAACAAAGAAACTTACAACAACAGGCATGTTTTGTGCACTTGCCTATGCCGCAACGCTCATCGGGCGTATCCCGGTCGTGCTTTTTTTGAAGTATGATTCAAAGGACATTGTCATTGTTATCGCCGGATTTCTTTTCGGGCCGTTGACATCGTTTGCGGTCACAGTGATCGTTTCCGTCGCGCAAATGTTCACAACCAGCGGAACGGGGATCCTGGGAAGCCTGATGAATGTGGTCTCGAGCTGTTCCTTCGCCTGTACCGCGGCGTTTTTTTATAAAAAGCGCCGCAGATTGTCCGGCGCTGTGGGCGGGCTTTTTGCCGGCGTAGTCTGTCAGATCGCAGTGATGATGCTCTGGAACTATCTGGTGGCGCCAATCTACATGGGGAGTACGAGGGAGGAGATTGCGAAGCTGCTGCTGCCGGCCTTTTTGCCGTTCAATGTGATAAAAGGCGGATTGAATGCGGCGGGAACTCTACTGCTGTATAAACCGGTGGTCACAGCACTGCGCCATTCCAATCTGGTTCCGGTGAGCGATGTGCAGAAAACCGGAGAGAAGATGCGGATCCATGCAGGGGTTGTCCTGACAGCTCTGTTTCTCCTTGCGACCTGTGTGCTGTTGATCCTTTCTCTCCACGGCGTGATTTAAAACGGAATACAGAACGGCAAAACATTAAAAGTCAATATAATGCAAATTATGGACAACAATTTATATAATAAATTGAATTCTACAGGAGTATAGTGTTTCAAAGAAATGCAACTGTTTTGGAAGGGAGAGAATGGTATGGGAAAACGGGTGTTGATCACAGGTGTGACAGGACAGGACGGTTCTTATCTGGCGGAATTTTTGTTGGAAAAGGGATATGAGGTGTACGGTGTAATACGGCGTTCCTCGGTGGATTACAGAGAGAGGATCGCGCATCTGGAGAGAGAGGAAAAGTTTCATTTGAAATATGGTGATCTGGGGGACTCCCTGAGCCTCGTCAGACTGATCGGGGTGATACGCCCGGACGAGATTTACAATCTGGCGGCCCAGAGTCATGTACAGGTGTCCTTCGATGTGCCGGAGTATACGGCGGATGTGGATGCGCTGGGAGTGCTGAGGGTGCTGGAGGCGGTGAGGATCTGCGGGCTGGAGAAAAGCTGTCGGATCTATCAGGCTTCCACTTCGGAGCTGTACGGAAAGGTGGAGGAAGTGCCCCAGAGAGAGACGACGCCCTTTCACCCCTATTCGCCCTACGCCGTGGCAAAGCAGTACGGTTTTTGGATCGTGAAAGAGTACCGGGAGGCTTATCGGATGTTCTGCTGTTCCGGGATATTGTTCAACCATGAGTCGGAGCGCAGAGGGGAGACTTTTGTGACAAGAAAGATCACGTTGGCGGCGGCAAGGATCGCACAGGGGAAACAGGAGAAACTGTATCTGGGGAATCTGTCCTCCCTGCGGGACTGGGGCTATGCGAAGGATTATGTGGAGTGCATGTGGTTGATTTTGCAGCAGGAGGAGCCGGACGATTTTGTGATCGCCACCGGCGAGCAGCATTCGGTGAGGGAGTTTGCAGAGCTGGCATTTAGCTGTGCCGGGATCGAGCTGGTATGGAAGGGCGAAGGGGTGGAGGAGAAGGGGATCGACAGAGAGACGGGCAGAGTGCTTGTGGAGGTGTCGCCGGAATTTTACCGTCCGACGGATGTGGTGAATCTTCTGGGAGATCCCGCGAAGGCGAGGACGAAACTCGGATGGAATCCCACAAAGACAGGGTTTAGGGAGCTGGTAAGGCTCATGGTGGAGCACGATCTGGAGAAGGTGAGAGACGAAAGATGAGAGGAAAGATGGATAAAAATGCAAAGATATATGTGGCAGGTCACAGAGGAATGGTGGGTTCCGCCATTGTCAGGGAGCTTTTGAGGCAGGGGTACCATAATATTGTCACAAGGACGCACCGGGAACTGGATCTTTTGAGACAGGCTGAGGTGGAGAATTTTTTTGCCGCGGAAAAGCCGGAGTATGTCTTTCTGGCGGCGGCGAAAGTTGGAGGTATCATGGCCAATAAAGAGGCGCCCGCTGATTTCATGTATGAGAATATGATGTTGGAGATGAATGTGATCCATGCCGCGTGGCGAAACGGGTGTAAAAAGCTGGAGTTTCTGGGGTCCTCCTGTATCTATCCGCGTATGGCGCCTCAGCCGATGAAAGAGTGCTGTCTTCTGACTTCGGCGTTGGAAGAGACAAATGAGGCTTATGCTCTGGCAAAGATCTCCGGCCTGAAATATTGTTCCTATCTGAACAGACAGTATCAGACGGATTTCATCTCCGTGATGCCCACGAACCTGTATGGGCCGGGGGACAATTACCATCCCACAAGATCCCATGTGATGCCGGCGCTGATCCGGCGCTTTCACGAGGCGAAGGAGAGTGGGATGAAGTCGGTCGTCTGCTGGGGGGACGGTTCCCCTCTCAGGGAGTTTCTGTATGTGGATGATCTGGCGGAACTTTGTGTCTTTTTGATGGATCATTACAGCGGGGATGAGACCGTGAACGCGGGGACAGGGAAGGAGATCAGCATAAAAGGGCTGACGGAGCTTGTGGCAAAGGTGGTCGGGTACGAGGGGGACATCGCATGGGACAGTTCCAGGCCGAACGGTACGCCGAGAAAACTTCTGGATGTCAGCAGGGCGGAAAAACTGGGATGGCGCTATAAAACGGAGCTGGAGGAAGGCATTCGGCTCAGCTATGAGGATTTTCTGAAAAACGATGGGAGGAGATAACTTGAACATCATATTATTGTCGGGCGGTTCCGGAAAGAGACTCTGGCCTCTCTCCAATGATATCCGTTCCAAACAGTTTATCAAAATTTTCCGGAAGGCGGACAGCAGTTACGAATCTATGGTCCAGCGGGTCTTTCGCCAGATAAAGGAGACGGATCCAGAGGCGAGGGTGACTGTCGCCACAAGCAGGTCTCAGATATCCGCCATCCATAATCAGCTGGGAGAGAAGGTGGAGATATCCGCGGAACCCTGCAGGCGGGATACCTTTCCGGCGATGGCGCTGGCGGCGGCACACCTGAGGGATGTGCAGGGAGTCAGTCCGGAGGAGAGTGTGGTTGTCTGTCCGGTGGATCCTTACGTGGAGAAGGACTACTTTGCGGCGATAAGAGCTCTTGCCGGACAGGCGGAAAAAGGGGAGGCAAATCTGGTTCTTCTGGGGATCACGCCGACCTATCCGAGCGAGAAATACGGCTATATCATCCCGGCGGACGATGGGCAGATCACATCGGTGAAGACCTTTCAAGAGAAGCCGACGGCGATAAAGGCGGAGGAATATATCAGAAAGGGGGCGCTCTGGAACGGTGGAGTATTTGCCTGTAAATTGAGCTATCTTCTGGAGAAAGCGCAGGAACAGATGGCATTTACGGATCACCAGGATCTGTATGAGAAATATGATGCTCTGACAAAGATATCCTTTGACTATGCGGTGGCGGAGAAGGAGAAGAAGATCCAGGTGATGCGTTTTTCCGGACAGTGGAAGGATCTGGGCACATGGAATACCCTGACGGAAGCCATGGAGGAGAGCGTGATTGGGCAGGGGGTCATGAATGAGACCTGCGCAGATGTGCATATCATCAATGAGATGGATGTGCCGATCCTGGCCATGGGGCTTAAAGGTGTGGTGATCTCCGCCTCGCCGGAGGGCATCCTGGTGTCAGACAAGGGGCAGAGCTCCTATATGAAGCCATTTGTGGACCGGATGGACCGTTCTGTCAGGTATGCGGAGAAGAGCTGGGGAAGCTATCGGGTTCTGGATGTGGAGAAGGGAAGTATGACGATAAAGGTGACGTTGAATCCGGGGCACTCCATGAACTATCACGCCCATAAGCGCCGGGATGAGATATGGACCGTGACTGCGGGGAGAGGCAGAAGCGTTGTGGACGGGATGGAGCAGAAGATAGAGACAGGGGATGTGATCACTATGAGTGCGGGATGCCGGCATACGGTGATGGCAGAGACGGAATTGAAGATGGTGGAGGTGCAGATCGGGGAGGAGATCTCCGTGCATGACAAGGTGAAATATGAGTTATGAAGAAGACAGAGAACAGACCGTTTATCTGCAAACCCTGCGGAAAGGATTATCTCTGGGGCGGAAGGCGCCTCAGGGATGATCTGGTGAAGGAGACGGAGGCGGAGCGTCTGGCGGAGAGCTGGGAGTGTTCCACCCACCCGGACGGTCCCTCCGAGGCAGCGGACGGGGAGTATCGGGGGATGGAGCTGACGGAGGTACTGAGGCTTCACCCGGAGTATTTGGGAAGCCATGTCAGAGGCATGGGAGGGTTGGCGGCAGGGCAGATCCCGGTCCTGGTAAAATTTATCGACGCGAAACATGATCTGTCCGTGCAGGTCCACCCGACGGACGCCTACGCGGACCGGCATGAAAACGGACAGCAGGGAAAGACAGAGCTGTGGTATATCATGGATGCGGCGAAGGACGCGGGTATTGTCTGCGGACTCCGGCGAAAGGCGGACAAAGAGCAACTTTGTGGGGCAGCTTTGAGCAGGGATCTGGAGAAATATCTGAGGAGGATTCCGGTGGAGAAGGATCAGGTTTTCCTTGTGGAGGCGGGAACCATCCACGCTGTCGGGGCCGGATGCCTGATCGCGGAGATCCAGGAAAATTCCAATCTGACTTATCGGCTCTACGATTATGACAGGGTGGATAAAGACGGAAGAAAGAGAGAGCTTCATCTGGAGAAGGCGCTGGACGCGGCGGATCTGACGGTGGGGAAGGAGCTCAGGCAGCCCCTTCGGGTGCTGCGGTATGAGCCGGGAATCGCCCGCGAACTGCTGGGCAGATGCCGGTATTTTGAGGTACACCGTATGCTGGTGAATACGGAGAGACGCCAGATCGTGAAATTCAGGGCAGATGAACTCAGTTTCCGGATACTGCTCTGCATCGAGGGATGCGGCACACTGACCTTTGAAGACAGGACGGTCGATATCTACAGAGGCGACTGCGTTTTTGTGCCCGCAGATTCCGTGGATATACGAATTCACGGAAAGCTGCAGTTTCTGGATGTTCGATGCTGAAAACGGACAGATCACCCGCAGCACAAGAAGGGCAGATCTGTCCGTTTTTTTATCGTGTCGGCATCTGAAAGTCTGCGAGAGCCTTGTTCAGGTAATCGTTAAAGGGCTTCATCAGGCGGAAAAGTTCTGCAGCGCGATCGAGGAACTGCTCTGCATCGACAAGTTCCGTATCTTTGATGAGATATTCCAGATACCAGCTTTTGTATTTTAGAAATTCTGCCTGGGGATGTTCCTTATCATATCCGGCGGGAACGTTTTTGAGGCTTGTCCCCTGTACGGTGAAGTGCTCCTTAAAATCCGGGGTGTTGATGAGCTGCTCCCACTGTGCGCCGTTTGCGGAAATGTAGTCCCGCACCATCGTCGTGGCGTCTTTGAACATATCGGCGAACAGGCCGCCGCCCAGGAAGGATTTATCCCCCGGCTTTATCATGAGATAATACCCCACCGGGACAGGCAATTTCCCCATGGAGGAAATATGGGTGCGAAAGGCGGGGTTATAGGGGGATTTGTCGTGGCTGAACCGGGTGTCCCTGTTTAATTTGAAAGTGAGCGACTGCGGTGTGTTGTGCAACACGGAGGGATCAAAATCCCCGATACGGAAAATGAGCGCCTGTATCAAAGCTTCAAATTCTTCATTTGCGGCTTTGTATTCCGACTTGTGGGCGTGATACCAATCCCGGTTATTGTTTTCACTCAGGTCTGTCAGATATTGCAATATGGTTGATAGATTCATGATAGTTGTTTCCTCCTATGCATTCCGGATGACAGATAGGGCTGTACTGTCCAGAAAATTTTTGATAAATGTTTTGAGTGCTTCCGGCGATTGAAAGGTCTTGCAGAAAGAAAACTCTTCCGATAGATCGTCGATAGCTTCCATTGCTGCCTTTACCCCGGCTGCGGTTTGCGAAGAGACGGGGAGGGATGTCTGGAGGGATATGGGTTTTGCATCGGTAAAATCCAGTCTGTCCGGGGAAATCCTGTGGTTCTGGATGGCGTAGTTGATGCGATCTGAGCAATGGCATTTCCCACATCCGTATTCTCCGCAGTAATCGCTCAGAAATTCTGCCATCTTCTTTCTTATTCTGGATAATTTCTGTCGGTATGCATCGGGGGTGATCCCCAGAATATCGCCCGCAATGCGGCTGTCAACCCGAAACATTGTACCCAGGATAAAAATACACCTGCTCTCCGCGTCGAGACATTGAAGCATGACGTTTGTGCAGGACAGCTTCAATTCCTCCGCCAGAATGGACTTCTCCACATCCTGTGTCAGATCCGGCACATCGTCAATTTTTCCATGCAGAATGTCGTCCCCATAAAACTCGAAGCTGAGAGGGAACTTTGCGAACATATGCTTTTTGTAATCTTTCAGATGATTTAATGCAATGCGGAACACCCAGGTGGAAAAAGAACTCTCCCCTTTGAAGGAGGACAGATGGGTTATGATTTTCAGCAAAATCTCCTGGGACGCGTCCTCGGCGTCCGGGAAGGTTCCGAGCATCCGCAGAGACAGGTTGAATACCAGATCCTGCACGCTGAGCAGTACGGTTTCCAGCGCGCTTTTATCTCCGGCGGCAGCCTGTTTGATCAAAAGCAGTAATTCTTCGTTTGTTATCTTGTCCATATTTTTTACCTCCATATTTTATTAGACGATCGAAATGCGGGCGTGTGACAGGGAAATTTAATTTTTTTCCGGGCGATCACTGCATAAGAAAAACAAAGACGGGCAGTATCACAGAAGTCAGAACGTCATAAAATCCATGGGCGATCATAAGCGGAAACAGGCTTTTCTTTCCGGAGCAGAAAAGACAGATACATAAAAGGATCACATTCGTGGACAGATTGTAAAACTCGCCGAAGACAAACTGCATGGAAGACCAGTGGACAGCGTAAAAGAGCAGGATGTTGACGGCAATGGAGAGTATTTTTGAGGAACATATGGATAATGTTTTGTGCAGAATAAATCCGCGGAAGATGAGTTCCTCCGCAAAGCCCACGCACAAAAAACAGTAGAGGGACATGGCAGCGATATAGCCGGGCTCCGGCGCCATAGCATAGACGGAATAGTCCATTTTCAGGATGAGAAGCGGTATCTGCTGTACGACAAACATGCAGAAGCCTAAAAGCAGCCCCGCCGGGATATCCTGAAAACGGAATCGGATAAGGCTTATGGTGGAGAGAGGGGCTTTTTCCACCCTGGAAACATAAAAAAGGATAATGGCGCAGAGCAGGAGATAGAATAAAACGCCGCTGAAAAGTCCGGTGGAATGCAAAAAATTTTCTGAGAAGTTTACGACTGTCGTGAAAATCATCATGAGCATAAAAAAGAGGGTGATTTCCAGGAATGCTTTTTTCTTATTGGGATGTTTTGGGGACATAGTTTTCTCCTGTGTTTTCTCTGTTTTTAATCTGCTTATCACAATGGAAGCATGGTTTAAAGCCTGATTGTCAATTCCAGGAACCGTTCGACCACACTGAGCGCCGCGATAAGGAAAACAGTAAATAGCGCTGATGCGCCAATAATGGCAACGATGATGGCAATAATGCGGAGGGTCTTTTTTGTCTCGGGGCTCATTTCCCTTTTGTTTTGGCTTTCTGATTGGGGAATCACGGTTTCCGAAATATCAGCTTCGGCAGCATTGCGCGCCGGAGGTTCTTTGCCGAGCAGAAGGTAATCGGTGCTGATCTCGTACATCTGCGCCAGCTTGACGATATTTTCAATGTCCGGATACCCTTGAGCCGACTCCCATTTGGAGACTGCCTGTCTTGAAACATTTAACAATTCAGCGACCTGTTCCTGAGAGTATCCTGCTTCTTTCCGCAGGTCTTTTAGGCGTTCGGCTATGTTCATAACATTAATAAATTCCTTTCTCATACAATGCATTTGTGATAAAAAAATACCACTATTCCACGGTTGCGTGCAACCAACAGTTTTTGTATTGACAGCAACGAATCGTTGCGGAGGGGATACTTTTCGTTGCACGGTGTTTGGAGGACTGTTGTCGGATACCATTATAGCATGTTTTGTTCATCCTGCGATTATTTTTATTTCATCGGGTGATTTGCAAAAACGATATCATAAGTTGACAAAATCAACTCAGTGTTTTATAATAAGAGTTGACAAAGGCAACTCATGGGGAGGAAAAAATTTTGGATGATGATATAATCAGAAGAATACGTGATTTTAATCGTTATTATACTGCATGGCTGGAAGTAATGAATAAAGAGTATTTAGGAACCGATTTTTCGTGGGCAGAATCAAGAGTGCTATTTGAAATTCATATTTGTCCAGGAATAAATGCTACCGAATTATGTGAACACTTAAATATGGATAAAAGTTATATGAGCAGGATCCTTATGAAATTTGAAAAGCATGGTCTTTTGACAAGGGAACTTATTTTAGGCAGCAAAGGATTAAAAAAAATATGGTTGACCGAGGCGGGGAAAAAAATAGCACATCAGATAGATGGGAATGGCAGCCGGCAAATTGTCGATAAGCTCAAAATGTTGGATGAAGATATTTGCATTGAGCTTTGTGAGGCAATGGAATTTATTAAAAGGGTGTTGATCGAGAATGAGAAGGGAGGTATGCAGAAATGAATCAGGCAATTTCTATTCGTACATATAATCCGGGAGATCCGAGCATGGTCTGCTATTTTCAATATAAGCTTTATGAGAGGCAGTATAACTTTAATGGTTTTTATGAAAAGGAAATGCTGCAGGGAATGGCCGAACTTTATAATGATTTGGAGGGCAGCCAGATGTGGATTGCTGAACTTGACGGAAAAATCGTAGGCGATATCGCTGTTATTAAAAAGGGAGCTGACAAGGCTCAATTAAGGTGGTTTGGTGTGGACTTTAGTTTGCAGGGGCAGGGCCTGGGAAATAAACTGCTTAAAATAGCAATCCATTTTTGCAGAGAAAAAGGATATGTGTACCTTACTTTAGGTACACTTGATATTCTAAAATCGGCAAGACATCTCTATGCAAAGTTTGGATTTCATAAAACAGAGAGTGAAGCTTACAATGAATGGGATAAAAATAGAGATATGTACCGTGAAATTTGGGAGTGTGAACTCACATAATTTGCATGGAGTTTTCAGGAAGGATCAACTTTTTGGCTATATTCTTACAGTGAAAGTAATAGAAGCATTATTATTACTGGCTGCTTTTATGCTGCCGCCGTGATTCTGTGCAATGGATTGTGCAATGGATAATCCAATACCGTAGCTGTCTTTTTTGTTTCGAGATTGATCAGCACGGTAAAATCGGTCAAATATCTTATCTAAATCAGGGATATTGTTTGTAGGACATGTATTGTATACAACAATCTCTGTTTTCTTTCTTTTTTTATAAACATCCAAACGTATTTTTCCGTTCTCGTCTGAATATTTTAATGCATTATCCAGGAGAATAGACAGCATTTGTTGGATAGCATTTCTATCTCCGGAAAGCACAAGGTCATCCTCTATGTGCTGAATATATTCTTTTCCGTTTGCATCCACAAGAGAAGAAAATGGTTCAGATATCTCCCAGACTGCTTCTGTCAGCGCAAACTTAGCGATATTTGGAAAAGGTTGTTCTTCGTCGAGGCGTGAAAGGGTTATAAGTTCTGCTATCAATTTTGACATTCTGCTCGATTGATGTTGTATATTTTGTACCCATTCATTATTTTCATGTTCCATTGCCAGAACATCAGCACTGGTTGCGATTGCGGTTAAAGGCGTTTTGAGTTCATGTCCGGCGTCGGTAATAAATCGTTTTTGAGTTTCGATATTACGCACATAAGGTGCGATGGCTTTTGTTGAAAAAACAGCAATCAGTGTAAAAGTGGCTATAGAACAACAAATAGCTATACCTAAAGTCGATAACAAAAGGGATTTTAATACCTGCAATTCGCGTTCGGAATTAAGGAAGATTATAATTTTTCCGTTTGAAGTGTCGGTAATCAGATAACGATAATTATTATAATATCCACTTGTCCGGCTGATGTTTGTCACATGACTTGCGTAGCTTGCGGCATCTTCTTTTGAGATGGAAGCGATATTGTCCTGATTAACGTTTACTATTTCGTTTCTGTCATTCATATATACAGCAAAAAAACGAAGCATATATTGGAATTCCGGTGAAAAATCCCTGTGAGATGGTGGTATGGGGAAAAAATCGGGAGAAAAAGGAATTTTTTTAGCCGTTTCCATTTTGGCAAGCATTTGTAGAGTATCGTCCTGCTGATGGGTGATACTGCTATATGTTGAAATATTTATAATTAAGAGTAATGCAATAATTACGGTAGAAAATGCAATCATTGCAACTGTGATAAAGCGCCAGCGTAACTTTTTTAACATACACTTTCCTCCAATAAATATCCCGCCCCCCTGATGGTTTTGATTTCAATGTCTGAATGAATGCTTTTTAGTTTTTTTCGGAGAAAACCGATATATGTCCAAACAACATCCAGTTCAGAAGTGCTGTCCTGCTCCCAGACATTATCCATTAAACGTTCTGTAGAAAACACCTGGTGTGGATGTCGCAAAAATAACTCCATGAGCAAAAATTCTTTATTGTTAAGACGAACACAGTTATTATTTGCATTTAATGTATACTGGCTGCAGTCAAGCGTTGTATTTCCTAAAGTTATCATATTGGGGCTATAGGTTTCACATCTGCGGGCAAGAGCTCTTACCCGTGCTAAAAATTCCTTAAATGCAAAGGGTTTTGCCAAATAGTCATCAGCGCCTGCATCCAGTCCAATAACTTTATCTTCAATATCGCTTTTTGCAGTTAAAAAAAGAGCAGGAGTAGTAATGCCCTGTTTGCGAAGCTCTTTCAATACTGTGAGACCATCCATATCCGGCATCATAATATCCAGTATTAGTACATCATAAGAAAAATGAGTAATATAGTCAAAAGCATCTTTTCCATTATAAACAACATCTACAATATACTTATTCTTAGTCAACATCACTTTTAACGCATTTGCAATCGATATCTCGTCCTCTGCAATCAATACTTTCATAGGTCCAATACCTCCATTAGGAAAATAGTATAACCTTTTCAGTTGAAATCAGGTTGAAATGTATTTAATAAATTTGATTATAACACGTGATTGTGTCGGATGTGCGAAATCTGATAGGAAAGTTCACATTTTGGACACTCGCTTTTTCAGGCTCATTTTAAGAACATCGATTAAACTGAAGAAAATAGAATAGAGAGGAGCAGATGGATTTGGAACTACAGGGAGCTTACAGACATGAGCTGAAATATCAAATAAACTTTGCAGAATATTTAGCTATTCGGCAAAGAATACGTCCATTGATGAAAGTTGATAATCATGCTTCCAGGGATGGGCGGTATTTGATTCGAAGTATTTATTTTGATAATGTGGAAGACAAGGCCCTGCGTGAAAAGAAGTGCGGGCTGCAGAAGAGAGAAAAGTTTAGAATTCGTTATTATAATGATGATTTTTCCTACATCACATTAGAAAAGAAAATGAAACATAACAACCTGTGCCTGAAACTGGATGGTGTAATTACAGAGGAAGAATGCAGGGCGCTTTTGGCGGGCAGGACAAATTGGATGCGTATGCATGAAAGTGAAATTGTTCATGAGTTATATTGCAAAATGAATAGTCAACAGCTTCGTCCTAAAGTTGTGGTTTCTTATACAAGAGAACCATATGTTTATGAAGCAGGGAATGTGAGGATTACTTTTGATTCTGACATCAGAACAAGCTTGTTTCATAGGGAATTTCTTGAAAAAGATATGTATGATATCCGTGCATTGGATAATCCGGGACAAATAGTTCTTGAAGTAAAATATGACGAGTTTATACCGGAAGTGATAGTAGATCTTATTCAAACAGAGGGAATACGTCAACAGGCATTTTCTAAATACGGTGTGTGTCGTCGGTTTGGTTGATTAAAATGGGAGGATAATAGAATGAATTTCAGTGATGTTTTCAAATCAAGTTTTTTGAACAGTGTAACGGAGTTTTCCATTTTGGATACCGTATTAGCTTTGACAGCGGCTTTGCTGATAGGGTTGTTCATATTTATCGTATATAAGAAGACATTGACAGGAGTAATGTATTCCAGTGGATTTGCATTGACACTTATTGGACTTTCACTCGTTACAACACTGGTTATTATAGCAGTAACGTCTAATGTGGTTCTTTCACTTGGTATGGTTGGTGCGCTTTCCATTGTACGTTTTAGAACTGCCATAAAGGAACCGGTTGAGATCGTTTTCCTGTTTTGGTCGCTTGCAGTCGGAATTGTTGTTGGGGCCGGAATGATACCGCTGGCTATTATTGGCTCCGTTATTATTGGTATTATTTTATTATTATTTGCAAACCGTAAAATCAGCAATAATCCATATATTTTAGTTCTTAACTGCAAAGAGGAAAAAGCAGAAGAAGATGTATTGAACATATTGGAGAAAAGTGTTGAGCATTATATCATAAAGTCGAAAACAATAAATATATCCGGAATTGAAATGATTTGTGAGCTTCGTACAAAAGATGCGACAACAACTTTTGTAAATAGAATTCATGATATAGAAGATGTGGAGAGTGCAACACTGGTGAGCTATAATGGCGAGTATATGTCGTAGGAACGGAGGTATACATGATTGCAAATAAACACATGACTAAAATAATTGCTGTAATTATGGCGATTGCTGTATGTTTATGCTTGTGTGCGATGGGCTGTTCCAATGATATAAAAAATGCTCTGGGTGGTTCCGGTATTGCGATGGAATATGAATCAAAATTATTTGACACAAGCGAAATTATCAGTGTCAATATAATCATGGACGAGAAGCAATGGGATAATATGCTTTCTAATGCAATTGCTGAAGAATATTATTCATGTGATGTCGAAGTAAACGGCGAACTTTTTTATAACATCGGTATTCGCCCTAAGGGAAATACAAGCTTAAGTTCAATCGCCAGCGAACCTGATAATGATAGATATAGTCTGAAACTTGAGTTTGATCAATTTGTGGACGGACAAACTTGTTATGGGCTTGATAAGCTTATTTTGAATAATAATTTTGCAGATGCTACCAATATGAAAGAAGCATTAATTTATGATATGTTTCAGTATATGGGGGTGGATGCTTCTCTCTGTAATTATGCTGAAATTTCTGTGAATGGAGAATATTGGGGAGTTTACCTTGCGCTTGAAGCAGTGGAGGAAAGTTTTATGCTTCGTAATTATGGCGCGGATTATGGTGAACTTTATAAGCCTGACAGTATGAATTTTGGGGCTGTGGGCGGAGGCGGTGCAGATTTGAATTATGTAGATGATACTTTGGATAGCTATTCGACTATATGGAATTGCGAAGTTACAGATACCACAAAAGCAGACCATAGAAGGGTTGTGACAGCTTTACGAAATATATCTGAAGGAACAGGGTTGGATACTTATATGGACATAGATAATCTTCTGAAATATGCAGCAGTTCATATATTCTCAGTGAATACAGACAGTCTCTCAGGAATGATGGCTCACAATTATTATCTTTATGAATCGGATGGAATGCTCAATATTCTTCCCTGGGATTACAATCTTTCTCTTGGTGGAATGGGAGGAATGGACAGAACGGATGGAAATTCTTCAAATGGTGCAACATCTACTGTTAACGATGCGATAGATAATGCTTTTTCCGGAACGAATTTTTTTGACAGCCTTTTGGAGAACGAAGAATGGCATGATCAGTATTATAAATATATGTGGCAACTTGTGGAGGAATATTTAGTTGGCGGTGGATTTGAACAGTTTTATAATCGTACTCGTACACAGATTGATGAATTGGTAAAGACAGACCCCAATGCACTTTATACTTATGCTGAATATGAAGAAGCCGCAGAAGTACTTTGTGAGGTAATCGAGTTACGAGGACAATCCGTTCATGGACAGCTTAAGGGAATAATTCCGTCTACTGCAAAGGAACAGTCCGATTCAAATACATTAATTGATGCATCGCATATTGATATATCCGTTATGGGAACTATGAATATGGGCGGAGGACGTGATTTTAATGACAGAACGGATAAAAAAGAGGCAGGAAATGTAGAAGTCGAGGGGGAAAAAGGCTTCCCTCCATTTGGAGAAATGGAGGAGAAGTGGAATACGCCTAACAGGAATTTTGGCGGAAATACAACAAACAGTGTAATGCAAAATCTTACGCTGTATGGTGTATGTTTTTTAGTACTAATTGCAGGATTGATATTTGCTGTATTGTTTAAGCGGAAGACGAATAGAAGAAGGGATCCGAAGTAAGCAGGTAAAATTGCTCCGTTTGTATTTTGAGTGGGAACATGGTATAATATCGACAGATATGATACCAGCGCCGAGCGAAGCGAGCGTGCATCTGCTTGACTCATGATCTGCGTGAATAAAGAAAATCATACTTCTGACCGGAAAGGAGCATCAACAGGAGCGATGCATTATAAAGGAAACAGAGACAGAGAGAAATTTTGGGAGACTTTTATCAGATTGAGGGAAGATCCACTGATTCAGGAACTGAAAAAATATCCGAACCATTATATTTCCAATCTCTATGACCACAGTTCCAGAGTGGCTCTCTGCGCGTATGATATTTCCCGCAGGCTGTATCTGGATATCGACGGAAAGAGTTTGGCGACAGGCGCCATGCTGCATGACTATTACCTGTATCAGGCAAGGCATAATGAGCAGATCAGAACAAAGGATCACTGGTTTGGGCACCCCGATACCGCGTTAAAAAATGCGGAAAAAGAGTTTCAATTATCGGATCTGGAAAAAAATATCATTACCAGCCATATGTGGCCGCTGACTTTCAGACATTTCCCCAGATCCAGGGAAGCGGTTTTAGTCTGCCTTGCGGATAAGATCTGTGCGTTTGGAGAAGGGGTATTAAAGAGAAATTATGTGAGGATGCAGAGGAAGCAGAGAAGACAGTAGTGGAAGTGCTGAGAGTGATTCATGTGATGTTATAGAACAATACGAAAAACCATAAGACTGACAAAAAATCCGCCGGGACGATTCCTTTCAGTAAAAAATACAGGAGGAATGTTCGGCGGTTTTTTTGCGTTGATCAGAAAAAAATAAAAAAACTGTAAGATTTTGCTTCCGGAAAACGAAGTATAAAGTGAAAGGTACAGAAATGAAAAATATTTCTGCACCGGATCATGGCGCCACGGCCGGGTGCCGCGTAAGCTTACGGAATTTTTTGAGGGTTACTATATGAAGGCAAATGAAAACAATTTTGTGGATCTGATCAAAAAACGCAGGGAGGAAGGTATTCTCTATGTGATAGAGACTTACGGAGGACTCTTGCATTCCATCGTTCGGAAGCGCCTTTTTATGACGCCGGACAGGATTGATGAGTGTATGAACGACATATTCCTGGGCATCTGGAAAAACATAGACAGCTTTGATGAAAACAGGGGAAGCTTTGCGGGCTGGGCGGCAGGCGTGGCAAGGTTAGAAGCCATAGACACCCTGCGGAAAATACAGAGGGAATTCCGGATGCAGACAGTTTCACTGGAAGATGTGGAGATTCCGCAGGAAGAGAAAGAATTTCTGAGGCTGACAGAACAGGGACTTTCCGAGGAGACACAGGATATTCTGAAATGTCTAAATGAGAAGGATCAGGAGTTGTTCAGGAGGATATTCCTCGAAGAGGAAGAACCAGGAGAAGCAGGTGAGGCGCTTGGCATCAGCAGAGAGAATGTGTATGTGCGCCTCTTTCGCGGAAAACAGAAGATACGCAGAAAAATCAATGAAAGGAAGAGGGCTTGAGTATGAACAGGAAGGCCTATGAACTGGCAAACAGAATAGAGACAGAGCTTGGCACAGACGGGATCACCCTGACGGAAAGCCCGGGTAATGTGAAAATGGAACAGTATAAAAAATATATAATGCAGGAAATACAAAGGGAAAGATTGACAAAAAAGAGAAAACCGAAAGGGATATATGCGGCATGTGCGGCGCTGATCCTGCTCGTCGGGACGGTATTATTCAGTGATGACGTTCACGCCATGATGCGGCAGATCAGTTGGAGCATCGGGAGTGCGCTGGGGATTTCCAGGGATCTGGCGGATTACAGGGAAGTGATCAATACGTCTGTTGCGGATAAGGGCTATGTTATCACGCTGCAGGAGGCTGTTGCCAGCGAAGAGAAACTGGTGATCAACTATACGCTGCAGCGGGAAGACGGCGAGGCGATGGATGAGATACTGACTGCTGACGGAAGTCTGTATATCAATGGAGTAAATATGACGGACGGAGTTGGAGGAGGAGCTGAGTTCCTGGATGGAGAGCAGAAGATTGTCGGGGTAGTGCTGGAATATTTTGTGGAGAATGCGGACTTCTCCGGAGAAAATGAGTTTCAGATAAACTTTGAGCGGATCGGAATAACAGATACGGTGAAGGGAAACTGGAATTTTGCCTTCAAAGCGGACGGAGCGGAGCTGATTGCCGATACAAAACGGACAGTGATCGGAAAAACCTTTGCAGTTCCGAACGGCGGAGAGATAACGCTGGATGAATTCACATCCAACGAACTGGAACAGAGGATATTCTATTCCCTTTCCGATACTTCCGGTTATATCTTTAAGGCGGAAGCGGAGGACTCCAATGGAAATAAGGCGGAGTTTGGCGTAAGGATACAGGATATGGATTCGGGACATATGCAGAATGAGGAATTGCAGTATGACGGCAGGCTGGACGCGGAAGCGGAGAAGGTGACAATTACACTCTATGGGGTGGAACTGCCGAAGGAAAGCGGGCAGATGAGCCATGACTATGTGCAGATCGGAGAGCCTTTTGAGTTGACACTTCAATAAAATATAAATACAAATTTAGCACTGACGTGTTTCTGGTCATGCAGATATAAAATAATGGAGTCGGAAAAAATGTATTATCATATAAACTATCAATCCAACATAGGAAATATGGTCGTTGTCTGTGACGATGAAAAGAAGCATATCGTAGGGCTCTGGATAGAAGGGCAGAAATATTTTCTCGGAACATTATCGGAGGAGCCTATCCTGCGGGAAGGTATTTCGGTATTGCAGAGAGCCGCAGATTGGCTGGATGCCTACTTTGCCGGAAAAAAGCCGGACATAAAGGAGCTGCCCCTCGCGCCGCAGGGCGGGGCATTCCGGCAGGAAGTCTGGAAGATACTCTGCGAAGTTCCTTATGGAAGCGTTATCACTTACGGTGAGATCGCGAGAAAGATGGCATCCCGCATGGGAAAAGAGACCATGTCCGCTCAGGCGGCGGGCGGCGCCGTAGCGCATAACCCGATCTCTGTGATCATACCCTGCCATCGGGTGGTCGGGACTAATAAGAGTCTGACGGGATACGCGGGCGGCATCGACAGGAAAATAAAGCTGCTGAGGCATGAAGGGGTAGATATGTCAGAATTTTTTGTGCCGAAAGTAACGACGGCGCCTTAGATCTGTGAGGATACAATATACCGGAATAAGATTTCGGAGGAAAGCAATGAAAAGAAAGGCAAAAACGGCTGCGTATATTATTGTGGCTGCAGCGATCCTGTTGTTTTTATTCGGCTGGAAAGTTCCGGTCATTCTGAAAATAGAGAGCTTGCATCTGCCTGAGGGATGCGAGACAGTGTACCCGGTAAAAGTACATGTCTCCGACGTGTACTGGCTGCATATCAAAGGGGAGAAGGTCATAAAATGCTCTTTAGGCTATGAGGCGGCAAAAGAATACATCGAAGCGCACAATACGCTGGAAAAGCTGGAGAATATTCGCATCTTTCCCTATGGGGGGATGTCGGATATTGCCATTTATGATGCGGAGTATGACGAGGAGTTCCGGGAGAGAGCGGATCAGGACTGCTATATTAAGATAGACTATCTCAGGAAAATTTAACTGGATGGGAAACGTGGGAATCAAGGATGCCTTTGCTGCCGCCCGTTCATCCGCCTATTTCTGGGGATATGTTTTGCCGGTGTCAATATTCTGATGGCGATCCGCAGAATACATAGAACCGATCTGTGAGACAGGAGGATATTCATGAAAGAGGGAATATCCTCCTTTAGTATGCCATGAATTTGGATATATATAAAAATATATTAGGAAAAATATACAAAAACACGTTTTTGTTTTTGTATAAAACGTCAAAAATTAAATAATAAGAGCGAAAAGGAGCATATGTCCTTAAAAACAAAGCCTGAAAAAAATATAATGTTCATCAAGAGGTGACGAGATGAATTCCATGGAAAAAATTAAGTTATTACCTTTAGAGGAACAAAAGTATATGCGCAGGCTCTTGGCGGACTGCACAAAAGAGGTGGCGGAAAACCTGACTGTGCGGGAAGTGCGGAAAGGACACAATTTTATAGTAGCCGGAGAAAAATGCACCAATATTTTTATAATCCTGAGTGGGAAGGCACAGGGGATCGATACCCAGATTCAGGGCAAGGTCTATACATTTAAGGAGTTCGGCCCGGGGAATGTTTTGGGAGAGTACGAGTGCCTGTCGGGAATCCCGGAGTACAGCATTACGATCTGTACGGTGACAGACTGTATTTTTTGGGTGATACCGTCCACGGTATATTTCAGATGGATGAAGACGGATGGGAACGCGTTGTTTCTGCGGGCGCAGAGGCTCCTGTTGGAGTTAACGCATCAGACGATGGAAAACCGGAAACATCTGCTGTTAAACTGTGATGACCGGCTGATCCTCTATTTTTTGAGCCAGTATGAGAAGCACCGGAAAAACGGCAGTGTGACGATCGGGAAGACGAGGGACGAGATCGCGAACACGACAGGTTTTCATGTCAAGACGATCAACAGAAATATCAAAAGGCTGCAGGAGAAGGGATATATTTCCATACAGGCCGGGAAGATCTGCATTTCGAGGCAGCAGTATGAGGCGATGGACGCATATACGAAGAAGAATCTGTTTTAAGCTATTCTGAAAATAGCATATGGAGGTCATCATGAAGAGAAAAGGTATTTTATCGGCGGCAGCGCTCCTGACGGCAGCGTCGCTGATAACAGGATGCAGTGTTCCGCAGAAGGACACGACAACATATAAGGTGGCGACGATCACCGACACCGGCGGCGTGAACGACCAGGCGTTTAACCAGCTGGCGTGGGAGGGGCTTCAGAGGTTTTCGGAGGAGACCGGAGCGGAGGTCAGCTACATAGAATCAAAACAGGCATCGGATTATATCACGAACCTGGACCGTGCCACAGACGGGTTTAACGACCTGATCTGGGGGACAGGGTTTGCGATGGCGGATTCCATTGCCACGGTCGCCAGGATGAACCCGGATATTTCCTTCGCTCTGATCGACAACCAGGTGCCGGACGCGCCGTTCAATGTGACGTCGGTGATCTTCCGGGCGGAGGAGCCCTCCTTTATTGTCGGCTATATTGCGGGAAGAACGACGCATACAGGCAAAGTGGGATATGTCGGCGCGGTGCGGACGGATACAAGCATGCAGTTTGAGTACGGCTACGCGGCGGGCGTCGCCTATGCGGCGAAGGAGCTGGGAAAAGAGATCGAGATCCAGGTACAGATGACGGAGAGCTACGCGGACGCGGCAAAGGCGAAGGCTGTGGCGGGTAAAATGTATTCCTCGGGCTGCGATGTGATCTTCCATGCGGCGGGCGGCGCCGGTTACGGCGTGATCGAGGCCGCGAAGGAGTGGGACAAATATGTGATCGGCGTGGATAAGGATCAGTCCTATCTCGCCCCGGACAACGTGCTGACATCCGCCCTGAAAAATGTGGATGTGGCGATCGGCATCGTCTCCAGGAGGATGATGGAAGGGGAGGAGCTCGGCGGCGAGACGCTGAGCTATGGAATGAAGGAGGGATGCGCGGGCATACCTGCGGAGAATCCGAATATGGACGCAGAGATCCAGAAGGCGGCGGAAGATATTGCGGAGCAGATACAAAACGGTGAGATCGTTCCGCCGAAAACAGAGGAAGAGTATCAGGAATTTGTCAGGGAGAGGGGGCTTCACGATGGGAAACAGTAAAGAATATGCCGTGCAGATGAAAGATATCACGATTCGATTCGGCTCCTACTGTGCGCTGAACAATGTGCGCCTGGACGTAGAGAAAGGCTCCGTCCACGCGATACTGGGGGAGAACGGCGCGGGCAAGACCACGCTGATGAACATTCTGTACGGACTGTATCAGAAAGACTCGGGCGAGATCTGTCTCTACGGAAAAAAAGAGGAGATCAAAAACCCCGGCATGGCGATAGCCAAGGGGATCGGCATGGTGCATCAGCACTTTATGCTGGTGGAGAATTTTACGGTCACACAGAATATCATTCTCGGCATGGAGACGGTGAAAGGGGCGGGTATGCTCGATATGAAGCGCGCCCGGAAGGAAGTGGAAGATATTGTCGAAAAGTACGGCCTGCAGGTGGATCCCGATGCGGTCATCTCCGATATTTCGGTGGGGATGCAGCAGAGGGTGGAGATCTTAAAAGCTCTCTACAGGGGAGCGGAGATCCTGATCCTGGATGAACCGACGGCGGTTTTGACGCCCCAGGAGATTGACGAGCTGATCCGGATCATGAAAAACCTGATCGCCGACGGCAAGACGATCATTATCATCACCCACAAGTTAAAAGAGATAAAAAAGTCAGCGGACTACTGTACGATCATTCGCAGAGGCGAGTACATTGATACTGTAGCTGTGAAGGATGTGAGCCAGGAGGAGCTGGCGTCCATGATGGTGGGCAGAAAGGTCCGGCTGGAAGTGGAGAAGAAAGAGGCGGATCCCGGGGAGGTTATATTTGAGGTATCGGGCGTCAACGTGAAGGATGAGAGGGGCGTCGCCGTGCTGAGGGATCTCTCGTTCAAGGTCCGCAGCGGAGAGATTTACGGGATCGCCGGCGTGGACGGCAACGGCCAGAAGGAGCTGGTGGAAGTTATCACCAACCTGCGGAAGGCGGACAGCGGCACGGTGAAGATCCATGGGAAAGAGATCCAGAACACTACTACGAGAAACACCATGGATTCCGGGATATCCACGATCCATGAGGACAGGCAGAAAAGAGGGATCATCCCTGATTTTACGGTGGCTGACAATGTCGTGCTGGACAATTTCACAAGCGGAAAATTTTCGCCGAAGGGCATCCTGGACCGAAAGGCGATCGGTGAGGCGGCGGAGAGTCTTTTGAAGGAATACGATGTAAGGCCTGACAACTGCAAGGATCTGTTGATACGTGGACTGTCCGGCGGCAACCAGCAGAAGGTCATCATCGGCAGGGAGATCGCAAACGATCCCGATCTGCTGATCGCGGTGCAGCCCACGAGAGGACTGGACGTGGGGGCGATCGAGTATGTGCACAGGACATTGATAAGGGAGAGGGACAAGGGCAAGGCAATCCTTCTGATCTCGCTGGAGCTGGACGAGGTACTGGGACTTGCGGACACGATCGGTGTGATCTATAACGGTTCCATCAATGTCGTACTGGACAGAAAAGAGGCAAATGAAGAGAACATCGGTTTACTGATGGCGGGAGGTACGCTGCATGAATAAGACAATGGAAAGAGTATTAAAAAAGCCGGTCACGGCAACATTTGTTTCTATTATTTTCGGGTTTATCGTCGCGGCACTGATCCTGGCGGCTGCCGGTTACAATCCCTTTGAGGCTTTCGGGGCTCTGCTTCGGGGCACTATGGGGCGCCCGAAATATGTGGCGAACACGCTGATCAAGGGGACGCCGATCATCATCACCGGGCTGAGCATTGCCTTCGCCTACAAGATGGGCTTATTTAATATCGGCGCGGAGGGGCAGTACATAGTGGGTTCCATTGCCGCCACCATGACGGGGATACTCCTGGATCTTCCAATGCTGTTTGAGGTTCCTCTGATCCTGATCGCCGGAATGGCGGCGGGAGCGCTGTACGGCGGGCTGGCGGGTTATCTGAAGGCGAGGTTCGGCATCAACGAGGTGATCACGACGATCATGCTGAACTGGATCGCACTGTATCTGTGCAATTTTATCTCCCAGCTGGCACCGTTTTATAAATCCGGCACAACGGGAACCTACGCGGTCAATGAATCCGGTTATACGGTGCTTTTCTCAAAGTGGAAGACGTCGGAAGCCGCGGCGGCGTTTATCGAAAAGCATCCGATGATAGGCGATATGATGCGGACAGATTTCAATATCGGCATTTTCGCGGCGATCCTTCTGGCCTTGGGAATCTCCTTCTTCCTGTACCGGACGGCAAAGGGATATGAGCTGAGAGCTGTTGGATGCAACAAGGACGCGGCGGAGTTTGCGGGGATCTCGGTGAAGAAGAACATTGTCCACACGATGCTGATCGCGGGGGCGCTGTCCGGACTCGCGGCGGCGTTGAACATCACAGGGATCAACCCCCACAACATCTCCCATCTGGCGATGTTTGAGCAAAACGGCATGAACGGGATAGCTGTGGCGTTTATCGCGGGGGGCTCGCCGATCGGATGCATCTTCTCGGGACTTCTGTTCGGCGGCCTGCTGTACGGCGGGCAGTCGATCCAGTATGAGATCGGCGCACCCTCTGAGATCATCAACATCATGATCGGAACGATCGTGTTTTTTGTGGCACTGACAAAGATCCTGCCGTCGCTGGCGGATTATCTGGCAAAGAGAGGTGAGAGGAAATGATGAATACACTGACACTGTTGATCGGCATTACCCTGATGTATTCCACGCCCTTTGTGTTCGGAGCGCTGGGCGGCGTGATCTCCGAGAGGTCCGGTGTGATGAATATCGGAATAGAGGGGATGATGACCGTGGGAGCCTTTATCGGAGCGCTGACGGGATATTTTACGGGAAGTCCTCTTCTCGGCGTTGTGAGCGCGGCACTTGTGGGCGGGCTGATCGCGGCGTTGCACGCGATGGCAGCGATCACATTCAGGGCGGATCAGACGATATCCGGCTGTGCGATCAATCTTCTCGGTCCCGGCGCCGCACTGTTTCTGTGCAGGCTTGCCTTTGAGGGGGCGACCATGTCCATGCCGGTGGAGAACAAGATTCCGAAGATATTCGGAAGCAATGTTTCCGGGATACTGGCAAATCTGAATGTCAGCGTTCTGACAGTCCTTGCGCTTGCGACGGCGGCCGGCATGTGGGCGTTTCTCTATAAGACAAAGTGGGGACTTCGGATCTGCGCCGTGGGCGAGAAGCCGGCTGCTGCTGATACGCTGGGCATCAATGTGTATCGGATACGGTACGCCTGCGTGATCGTATCGGGAATGCTGGCGGGGATCGCGGGGGCTTCCATCACACTGGATGTGATGGCACAGTTCACACCGACTGCGGTGGCGGGGCAGGGTTTTATCGCTCTGGCGGCGGTGATCTTTGGCAAGTGGAAACCGATGGGTGCGTACTTTGCCTGCCTGATCTTCGGCCTGGCGCAGGCGCTGACCGTCGTGCTGGGCGGCGGTTCCATAGCGATCCCGTCTTCTCTGCTGGCAATGCTGCCCTATATCCTGACGATCGTGATCCTGATCGTGTTCGTGGGCAGGTCGGCGGCGCCGAAGGCGGACGGCATCGCCTATGAAAAAGGCAAAAGGTAATATAGATCCACCTGTAAAAAATCGAAAAAGGAGAGAAAGAGATGTTTTATGATAAAGTAAAAGAATCTGCGGAGTATATTAAGACAAAGATACAGGGAGTTCCGGCCATCGGCGTTGTGCTGGGGAGCGGTCTGGGAAGCCTGGTGGATATCATGGAGGACAAGGTGGTGATCCCCTATCAGGATATTCCGAATTTTCCCAGATCCACCGTCGCAGGACATGCGGGAAATCTGGTGGTCGGCAGGATCGGAGACCAGGTCGTGGCTGCGATGCAGGGCAGGTTCCATTTTTATGAAGGTTTTGAGATGAAGGAGGTCACTTACCCGATCTATGTGATGAAAATGCTGGGGACAGAAAATCTGATCGTCACAAATGCCTGCGGAGGGATCAACAGATCCTTTGTGCCCGGCGATCTGATGATCCTGACGGATTATATCAATATGCTGGGAAACAATTCTCTGATCGGAGAAAATGACGAGCGTCTGGGCGTCAGGTTCCCGGATATGTCAGAAGCGTATTCCGGGGAGCTGATCCGCCGTTCCGAAAAGATCGCCGGGGAGCTGGGTATCGCCTGTAAAAAGGGCGTGTATGCCATCTTCTCAGGCCCCTGCTATGAGACGGCGGCGGAGATCAGAGCTTATGAGCGACTGGGAGCGGATGCGATCGGCATGTCCACTGTGCCGGAGACTATCGCGGCAAATTATCTGGGAATGAGAGTGCTCGGCATCGCCTGCATCACCAATATGGCTACCGGGATCGCAAAGGAGAGACATACCCACGAGGAAGTGGTGAAGATCGCAAATGAAAGCAGTGAAAAGCTGTGCGCCTGGGTAAAAAAGATCATAACAGACTGGCAGGAGTAAAGGATTTTATTGAAAAAAACCGCGGTTATTCTGAGAGGAATGACCGCGGTTTTGTCTTTTGATCCGTATTATGATAAAATGGCAGAAGATGCAAAAGAAATGACATTGCAGCGCAGGATGGAACTATGAAATATTATTCACTGAACAATTATCTGCAGGACACTTTCGGAGAAAAAGTATATAAGATCGCGCTGGACGGCGGTTTCACCTGCCCGAACAGGGACGGGATGCTGGGAACGGGGGGATGCATTTTCTGTTCGGGGGCGGGCTCCGGAGAGTTTGCCGGAAAAAGAGAGGATTCGATCACCGTCCAGATCGAAAAGGGAAAAGAACTGTTAAGGGACAAGGTGAAAAGCGGAAAATATATTGCCTATTTTCAGGCGTTTACGAATACATATGCTCCGGCGGAGAGGCTGAGGAAACTTTATGAGGAGGCGATATCCCATCCGGATATCGCGGCGCTGTCCATCGCCACAAGGCCGGACTGCCTTCCGGGGGAGGTTCTCTCCCTGCTTGGTGAAATGAACCGGGTAAAGCCGGTGTGGGTGGAGCTCGGCTTACAGACGATCCATGAGAGGACAGCGGAGTATATCAGGCGGGGATATCCGCTGGCGCTTTACGACGAGGCGGTGAAAAAGCTGAAGGAGATCGGTGTGCAGGTGATCGTCCATGTGATCCTGGGGCTTCCCGGGGAGAGTGCGGAGGAGATAAAGGAGACAGTAGCCTATGTCGGGAAAAGCGGCGCGGACGGGATAAAGCTGCAGCTGTTGCATGTGATGCGGGGAACCGATCTGGAGAAGGATTACAGGGCGGGGAAGTTCCGCGTGATGGAGATGGAGGAGTATGCTAATCTTGTGGCGGATTGTATCGCGCTTTTGCCGGAGCGGATGGTCATCCACCGCATGACGGGGGACGGGGCGAAAAGAGGCCTGATCGCCCCTGCCTGGAGTGGAGATAAAAAGCGGGTGCTGAATGCACTGCGCAAAGCGATAGAGGAGAAGAGGAGAATTCCATATGAAATGGAAGGCATTTAAAACAGCGTTCCCGTACACCATCCCCATCTTTGCGGGCTTCTGGTTTCTGGGGATGACTTACGGGATCTATATGAATGTATCGGGTTTTTCCTTTGTCTACCCGATGGTCATGAGCCTGACGGTCTTCGGGGGTTCCCTGGAGTTTCTGGCGGTGTCCATGCTGCTCTCAAAGTTTGCACCCCTGCAGACGTTTATCATGGTGCTGATGGTGCAGGCAAGGCATCTGTTCTATGGGATCGCCATGCTGGACCGGTTTCAGGGGATGGGCTTAAAGAAATTTTATCTGATCTTCGGCATGTGCGACGAATCCTTTTCCATCAACTGCACGGCGGATATCCCGGAGGATGTGGACAGGGGATGCTTTATGTTCTTTGTGACGCTGCTTAACCATTTTTACTGGTTTTCCGGGGCGACGGTCGGCGGAATTTTGGGCTCTCTTGTCACCTTCAACACGGAGGGGCTTGACTTTGTGATGACGGCGATGTTTGTGGTGATTTTTCTGGAACAGTGGCTGAAGGAGAAAAAGCATTACACGGCGTATATCGGACTGGCGTCGTCGGTGGCCTGCCTGCTCTTGTTTGGCGCGGACTCCTTTCTGGTGCCGTCGATGGCGTGTATCGTCGCAGGGCTGACATTTATGAGAAAACCGATCGAGAAAGCGGGGGGACTGGTATGACAATAGAACAGCAGATCATCACGATAGGGATATGTGTTTTGGGGACAATGCTCACGCGGTTTCTGCCGTTTCTCGTCTTTTCCTCGAAAAAGCCGACGCCGGAGTATGTCAGATACCTCGGGAGAGCGCTGCCCGCAGCGATCTTTGGCATGCTGGTCGTCTACTGTCTGAGAAATATGGAGGTGTTTAGCGGAAATCACGGTCTGCCGGAACTGATCGCCATCTGTCTGGTCGCAGCGCTTCATCTGTGGAAGCGGCAGATGCTTCTGTCCATCGCGGGCGGAACGATCTGTTATATGTTTCTCGTGCAGACGATATTTTGAATAAATTGCAAAAAATGTGTGAAAATCCCGTATTGCCACGCGAAAGTTGACAGAAGGAAACGGCGGATTGGTAGTCATCGGGGCGGCTTTTCGGTAGAATCAGCATAGACAACAGACCGGTCAGTTGCTAAAAAATGCGGACGATCCATGATCCTGTGTGAACTTCGGGATCGTCCGGGAAAGAGGAAAGAGATGACATTAGGGCAAAAACTGAAAATGCTGTTAAAAGAAAAAAATATGACGCAGGAGGAGCTGGCGGAACAGCTCGATGTATCGAGGCAGGCCGTAGGAAAATGGGCGAATGACAAGGGAATCCCGGAGGTGAGCAAGCTGATCCAGATCAGCAACCTGTTCGGCGTATCGTTAGACTACTTATTAAAAGAGGACAGCAGGGAAATATCCGGCGCGGAGAGCGGGTACTATGTCAGCGGGGAGATGCTGGAGGGCTATCTATCCTACCGAAAGCAGAACAGAAAGCGGATCATCGGCGGCATCAGTCTTCTGATGCTGGCAAATATCTTTGATGAGCTGGGAAGAGGAAGAGCGCATAGCGCGATGGAGGGGGTATACTGGATCGTTACGCTCTCAGGCTTAGCCCTGTTGATCTGGCAGTGTTTCCAGAGCGGAAAGTATCGGGAGATTAAAAAAGAGAAACTGATCTTTGACGACAAAGTTTATGAGGCATTCAAGGCAAGGCGGGAGCGGGAGAGGAAGAAATACGCCCTGATGATGATCGCGGGCGTGGTGCTTTTGGTCGTAGGTTCGGAGATCACTTCTTTTCTGGTGCATGATACGGCGATCAGGATTTTCGGAATAGAGCCGGGAATCTTGGAGTGGATCACAGACACGGCGGGGCTTTCGTTTGTGATGTGGTCGGCGATGTCCGCCATGGCGGAGAGCGTGGTGGTAAAAAATGCGGAGGGAATACCAAAGAGCGGATACGGCAGGTTCCGATGGATCTACTGGGCGGTACCCGTGACGATTCTGGCAGTCCTGATCGGGGTTGTGTCCCATATCTGGAGCCCCATGGCGCCGGTGATTCTTTTGTTTTGCGCGCTGCTTGTCACGGTGTGTAAGCTGCTTTTGGAAAATCGGGAGGGGAAATAATGTATAATATAAAAAATATATTTAATGCCCTGGCAGGAATCGCACTGACGGCCTTTGCGCTGACGGGATGCGGTTTGTCGGAGGAGAACGGGTATACGCGGGAAGAGCTTGGTAATCTGGCAAAGATGGAAATCTATGAGGCGGGGAGCGATACCCTGTTAAAGACCATAGAGGATGAAGAGACGTTGTACCGGTTTAATCAGATGGTTCAGAGATCTGGAGATAGCAGCGATTCGGAGGATGCCTGTATCGAGTGGGAGTCGGCACTTGAGGATTCCGGGATGGGGACAGAAGAACCGAAAGAACCGGTAGAGGATGGGAGAGAAACATACAGTATCGTTGTCTATAAGTACCCTGTGGCAAAATTTGGCGATAGGGAGCCGGTGAAGTTCCTGACGATGACTTTGTATGAAAATACGGATATCGTCAGGATAGTAGTGGCGGATGAGAGCATCAAAATCTTTTCCCTGCCGGAGGAATTTCTGACATTTTATTATGAGATGTCGGAGGAGGAGAGGGAGTTTTGTGTATCGCTTCTAAAAAAACAATAGTGATCGGGGAGAATTTAAAACACATTATCAGGTGTCAGAGGAGATAGCAAAACATACTTTTTCCAATTCATGAAACTCGTCAATGCCAAACATCCGTTCTATCTATGTACTGCTCTCCACACCCTCCCGGGGAGCAGTACATAGATAGAACGGATGTTTGGAGAAACCCGTAAAGGTTATCCTGTCAACGTTTTCAGTTCTTCCTCCAGAGCGTCCAGAGCTTCTTTCCCGTCCAGGATCCGGAAGGTAAGAGTATTCTCATGGAGAGCGAGGGGAGCAAGTTTCTCCGTTTCCCCTGCCCGCCCTGCAAAGGAGGCGTTGGTGGGTTCCAGAGCCAACGCGTAGTCCCCGCTGGCCGGACTTTTCCACTGAACGAGACCGGGAATCTGCTTCAGATTCCAGCGGATGCATACGCCGAGCTGCAGATCGCGGCGCACGGCGGCGGCAAAAGTATTGCCGTTCCCGTCGGAGGCGCAGCGGTGTAAGAAAACCTGCTCCGGGGCCAGCGCGTTTGGAGGATCCATGCGGTTCCAATGAGCAAGTCCCCGGGCAGCATCATCGTCTCTGGGCTCACACCGAAGGCTTGGAATCCAGACTTCGGTCTGCTCGGTTAAAAAGGGATAACCGAAATTGCAGTGATATAAGAAGCAAAGAGGTTCCTCCCGAAAAGCCTGATTTTCTATGCTGTCATGGAACACAATTTCCTTTCTTCTGCAGACAGATGTCACTTTACGGCGAAGCACCATGTTTTCACCGAATAGTTCCGCCTCGCGCATCTCTCCGGATACTTCCAGAAGATAGTCGTCGCCGGAAAAACAGGCATCCATGGAAACTTTGGTGGCCGGTGTCGCGCGCATTCGCCCGTGGGACGGATAGTAGGAACCCTCCAGTTCCACGCCGCCGTGGATATGTTCCAGACCGCAGGTCATCATGGCGCCGCCCATGATAGAGCGGCTGCCCCGGTCTCCGACCGTGGTATACAGGTCATGTCCCTGAAGTCCGGGTTTGGACAAAAAGGAGAGATTCATACCGCGATATTGAATGTAGGCCGGATCCAGACATTTGTCCTCCATAAGGCAGTATTCCAACAGATCGTTTTTTACCTGTATGGAGCGGAGTCCTTTGCGGAAACCGTCCTGATAGATCACCGGCCGCACATGGGCAACCTGCTCTAAAGAGCCGCAATAGTGGAGTAATTCTTCACGTTTGTTCATTTTGCCTCCGGGTATTCGTTGCAGAGATACCGATAGATCGGTTCATCCTCTTCAATGGTGGGAAAACGTCCCATTTTTTCATGGAAACGATTGTCCGTGTTGTCATCGTTGCATTGGCTCACTTCCCCGATCAGACATTTGCCGCAGCCCTTTTTCGCCCAGAAGGCGTGATAGATGCCGCGTGTCAGAGTGACGCTCTGGCCGGGGAGAAGTTCTAAAATGGTGCCTGCAGGAACAGACATGGAAACGCCGTCGGATACGATATGGACATCGTTGACGCGGTCCAGATCTTCCTCTTCGGTGGAATTATAGAGCTGCATACACAAAATGCCGCCTCCGCGGTTGATGATATCCTCCTGCTTTTTCCGAAATCCGTGATGTCCCATCCGAGCATGTTGTCACAGATCTCATCACATTCGTGCCCCTTTGTCTCCCAATCTTTTGGGGACCAGCTGCAAAACGGCGGCAGGGCGAATTGAAAGGAAGCGATAAACGCTTCGTTCTCTTTTATTATAGCATTAATTTCGCTGCGTTTCATATGTTTTCTCCTTTTTTTGATTTTTTGTCATACAGACAGCCGAGCTCCGGTACGCAGCCGTCAGCACCGAAGATCATGGCGGCGGAACTGTCTTTGAAGGATCTCACCTTGACAGGTGTTATGGATATAGAAGGGGACGGTGGCTACCAGATATTCCGCACCCAACTGTTCCGCCTCCCTGGCATTTTCCAGCGCGCGTTCCGTGGTGGAATCTACTATACCACAAAACACAGGGATTTGACCATCCACATATTTCAAAGAAACTATACGGCAAAAGGCACGGGTGTTTGACACATCAGTAATCAAAAACGTATCTCTAAGCCTTGTAATAGGCTTATTTTTTTGTCAACTTTTTTGTTTTGTTATCTAGTAATGTTTAGTGATGTGTGGTATACTGATAACAGAGGTGATAATCATGCGGGTGACAACATCTAAATCCAAAAATTCGGAATCCTTTTACATTAC
>RAZE01000010.1 GCA_003611955.1 bacterium 1XD8-76 | reverse complement strand
AGGTTTATTAAGGTTACCCTTTTCCCTGAAAATCTTTTTAAAATAACTCTTGACTATTTACCAAATTGCTTTCAAGCAATTCTCCCATTAGATCATAGTATTTTTCAACATCCAAACCAAAAGGGTTGTCTTGTGGATTCGAATGTGGTATCCTCGGTTTATTACCAATTCCAAAAATATAACCTAAAATTCCTTCGCCTCTTATTTCGTGCCCAAGATTATATAAAGTTCCTAACACAGCAATATTTTGTGAAACTTCAGGATATTCTCCTTCCCACACATCTATTTGTCTACTTAAACAGGCAGCCACATAAGATATATTTTTCTCATTATTTTCCAACTTCATTGCAATTTTATCATTTCTATTTATTCCTGAAAATAAATATTCATACCATTTTCTGCCTTCAGTTTTTTCTACATAACCTTCATCTTCCAGCAATTTAGCTGTTGAAACTTTAACCTGACCAATGCCTATTGATGTATCCAGTCCCGTCACTATAGCTATTGCACTATCAAAAGAGTCCTTCCAGTCAACATTTGTTATTTGCTCAACATATATACATCCTGTAACTATTTGTGGATCAACATCATATATTTCTGCATATTTAATAATATATTCCGAATTTTCTTTGATAATATTCTGTGCCTCCTCTTCGGATACGTTACCAGTTCTATCTAAATATCTTAATGGAGAATTATAACAATATGTATATTTATTTATATCATATGGATAGAAAAGTATTCCTAATTATTTATCTACCGCACCAAACCTCCCCAGCTCCGTCTTATATTCCCTCGCCTGGGCATAGTAAGTCCCCGCCGTCCGGTCCGCCTGATATCCTGTATAGCCGAAAGGCTGTGTCACTCCCTGATTCCCGTATAGATCCTGCCCGAATTCATCATACCCGTAGGTTTCCGTCAGTTCTCCGCTCTCACTTATCAGGCGGATCGGGCTTCCCAGTTCATCGTTCAGGTAATACCTTCCTCTCCTGCTGTTATCCCCCACTATCCCAGCAATGTTTCCATCCCACAGATAAGTCTGGACATCCCCCTCCTTCCTCTTTCTGCAGGAGGTTATGATAGCTTTTCGTCAGGTCGATGGTGTACTGTATCTTCGTCTCCGGCCCGGCCGTCTTCCCCACCCGGTGCCCCAAGCCGTTATACGTATAGGAAGCCGTCTCTCCCTTCCCGTTTACCGCCTGCTCTAACCGATTGATGGCACCACAAGTATAGCGGTTCTTTAACGCCCCATTCTCCAGAATACGGCTCAGATTTCCCCGCCTGTCATACGCATAGGTTTCCTCGTTCACGGCATCCGCTCTGCTCACCAGCTGGTTCAGGGCATTGTAAACATAGGACGTCTCCCGGCTTCCTTCTTTCAACAGGCTCCGGTTGCCGAAGGCGTCATACTCATAAGTCCTTAAACTCTGTTCGTCCTTCGCGACACTGCTTAACCTTCCCAGCGCATCATAGCCGTAGGCGTAAATGCCGCTCTCCTCCGGGAGCCCTCTCCTCTGCTTTTCGATAGCAGTCTTGTTCCCCGTCAGGTCATACTGATATCGGTAGCGGTCTAAAATCCCCTCCTTGTCCCTGTGGGCCAGTTCCGCCAGGTAGCCCGACGTATTATAAAGATAGGATGTCTCCATGCCGTTCAGGAACGTCTTCCGTGAGAGCCGCCCGGCCTCATCATAACGGTAACGGATCATTCCATTCCCGTCATCCAGCCCGGAAGGCCTTACTTCCTCGTCATAGAGATATTCCGCTTTCCTCCCGTCCGGATAGGTGATTCCTGTCCGCTCCCCGCTCTTCCCGTAGGTGTACGATACCTCCTTCCCGTCCGGGTACTGTACTTTCAGCGCCCTCCCGGCGGCATCGTTCTCTATCTTCGTGATACCAAGCCAGTCCTCCATCTTCACCAGCTGCCTTAAAGGGTTGTAGGAAAGCTTTACTTCCCGCCCGTCCGCGTAGGCAATGCGGTCCACATCCCCCTGCGCCGTGTAGCCGTACTTCGTCAGATATCAAAGATCCTCTTTTATTGTAACCACCTTTTTGCATATACTGATACGACGTTTTTCCGCTATCCAAACTCCTAAAACATATGCTACTATATAACATATAAAATGAATGATATTATTTCTTTGAACACTTTCACTGATACACAGCCCACAAAAAATATTCCACCAAATGAATAAGCACAAGGACATCCATGTTCTGCGATAATACAAATTGCATGTATATCCTTTATCTTTTTTCAATATTTTTATATATATCCGTGGTGAGAGCATATCCTGTACACCTACACTGGATAAATAGAAAAAAGAAATTACATTTTCTTTAAATTCTAAATGATATATTTTTTTCCCTTTTATATTCATATTGAAAAATTTATCTTCTACCGCGATATTTTTCAATCTTTTCTTTATTTCCATTTCAGATAATTCTGTTTCAATATTATCTATATAATGCAATTTCAATATTAACACCCCTCCTATTCTAAGCACGTTTCCAAATTTTGTATTCCTAATAACTTCCATGTATATGTACCATAGAAATGTCCTTCTAATCCCTCTCCAACGCCTAACGAAAACGACCCCCCGCAAAATGTGTTCCATTTCCCTCACCTGCAAACATTATATCAATGCCACCAAATAACCCCAGTCCACCAGAAACCCCCAAAACTGAAAAATAATCTCTAGACTCCGAAACATCTTTCATTCCAGGAAAAATAGAAATAGTACCTACTCCTCCCACCTTTTCTCCTGTAGAAATTAAATATCCACCAGTTATTCGTATTTCTGAATTACCATTTTTATCAAATGCAATTTGACTTGAGCCACATAATCCACCTCCGGCACTGGCACTACCAGATGCTCCAACCGTTATCACACAATTATCGGCTGCAGCATAAGTAATCCCCCCAATCCCAATTGCTGTCCCTGGTACAGCCACCGCTGGTATTCCTGTTTTCCCACATCGATCAGCGCCGAGATCATCAGCTCCCTCTTCTCCCGCCGGATGTCCGCCCAGGGGAGAAGGTTTCCGACCTCGTAGGCGACCGAAAGGCTCTCTTTCTCCTCCGTCATGGAGCAGTCCAGAAAGCCGTCCTGATGTCTCACGAGCTTCCTGAATTCAAACTCGCCGGACGCGGTGATCCGGGATTTCCGGACATTCTCCCGGATCACCTTGTTTTCCTCCGGCGCCGTCCGGGAGGTTTCTTTTGTTTTTTTCTGGATCATGGTTTTCCCCTTTTTCATTTCTTCAAAATTATCTAATCAATTCTCTAAACTATGCTTTAATACCTCAATATGCTCTTCCAATAATTTCCAGGATTGATCTTCACATTTATTTTTCCATATATTTATCACCACATCTAGCGGCCAGAAACAGGGATAGTCTCCAACTATTTCCGGTCTTTAAAATGCTCAGGAAATTTCCACTCATATGAACACATCTCACAAGATATTTCTCCAATAAAAGCAGCTATTTTCACAAGCAATTCCTGTACATTTTCATAGGATAACTCAACAGTATCCATCATCAATTTCTTAATCGGCTGGAAACTCTCGTCTATCTCTTTAGGCTGATTATATACTGCATTAATATGAAATTCATTTACAAAAGCATTCCTCAACTCCTTATGCTGATTAAACAATTTTTCCGCCATCGCCCTTGTCGGAATAATCTCTTCCTCAGAACTCATTTTTTCCAGCAGATTCAGACCATGCTCAATAATAAGTTCTGTAAGTATACTCAACTTTTCTTTATAATCATTAATCAATACTATAATTATCATAATAATCTTTTATTTCAAAGTATATAGCATTAACTATTTCAGATAACACCGAATCTATCCAGTTTCTCTCATACCGCCGCAATTACACCTGTATATGCCTCCGGTGAAGATATTTCATCCCACGCCAAATCAGTTGATAATTGGCAAAACAGTCCTAAACCTGCCCCTATCGGACTTGCTACCGCGCTTACTGCCGCTGTCGTTGCCAACGTACCTCCCCACATAACCCCATCCGCAGCATTGCCTCCAGATTGCATAGCGTCAATTCCGCCTATTGTTCCACCAATTGCTGCCGCGACAGCTACTACTATTACCGCTTCTGTTGAGAAGATCCCCGGCTCCTATAAATATTTGATTACTGCTCTCGAGAAAAAGATTATCGCTACTGGATTAACAGTAAAAAATCTTAAAGTTCATTACTCTTTTAACACAAACTCTTCCCCGTCTTTATAAAGATATACTGCTTCCAAATCCTCACAAAGCGTAATTTCCTTAAAAACCAATTCCACGGCACTACCATCCTCTAAAACATATACTGGCCATAATATTCCTGATCCCGCCCAACCATCTGGTTCTCCGAATTTTTCTTCTATTTCACTTAAAGAACTTCCCAACTCTATATTTTCAAAGTCCTCCTTCACCAGTTTTCTATCAGAAATAGTATATTCCATATCCCAACCAGCTACTTTAACCGTCATTTTAGTTTCCTTTCCCATATTCATCCAAATCAATAAACTTAGAGTTATAATAGAAAACAGCATCCCTATAATTCTCAAGTCTTTATTATTCATTATCACACGCCTCTGTAATATAATAATATCCTACTATTGATGTATATCCTCTCTCCCGCGTATCTGCTACAGGATCAACAACTCCTGTTATCACCTTTGTCGAACCAGGTTTATGTGACCATGTCCCATCTGCGTCTTGTCTATACCAATGATAGTCCCTATTCGGCCATATAACGAGCAATACAGCACAGCCATCTCTTGAAAATTTAGTCCTACCGCTACTGCATCATCTTTAACCATCTCAACAAATTTTGCATTTCCTTCATTCGTTCCTGCTATAAAACTTTTATCATATTCATAACGTTGTCCACTAAAGATTCCCGATTGATTAGCAAAAGCTTTCTTATATGATTTTGCCTCTGCCCTTGTATAAAATTGCTCACCTGTAATTGGATTATTAATAACGTCAAAAGCATATGCATAGCAATTCGTTCTCTCCACATATTCACTACTGTTATAAATATCAGGTGTATGTCTATATTCATGATCCCCCGGTCAGGCCCATTACAACCCCTATACCCAATGCTATCAGAGCCACTACTTCCCATGCGATTAGCCCATCCAAGTCCACATGCTCCAACGGCCTGTTACAGCAATAAGTATAACTGTTCAGCATATAGGTCAACGCTGTATGCCCTTTCACAACATCCTCACTGACAAACCTCCCCGCTCCGGTGTCATACCTCCTCGCCTGCACAAACTACAGTCCGCCCGATTCCTGCCGCGTCACTGCCCCATTCTTTTTTTCATAAGCCTCTTCGTATCCTAAAATCTCTCCCCTAAACCAAGTAGGAACTTCTTCCTTCTTTTTATATGCTCTGTAATATCTAACTACATCCTCTAATCCCCAAAAAAGTCTTCCCAGATGATTTTCCTTTTGTATAAACGGAGTATACATATATTCTTTGAAAAACCATTTAGCCCCAATGAGTTCGCAATGCCTTTCCCCGATAAAGGCCGCCATCTCAAGCAGCAACTCCTTAACCTCTTCATATAGTTTTTCTGAAACGGAAATAATCATTTCTTTTAATTTCTGGAACCAATCTTCAATATCCTCCATACTATGTGCAACCGTATTAAATTTATATTTTTCTAAAAACCGTCGATCCAATTCCGCATGGTTTTCCATCAATTCATTTGCCATGGCTTTGGTCGGTATAACCTCTTCCTCTATGCTCATCCGGTCTAAATGATCCAGCCCATATTCCATGATGAGATCAGCCAGATACAGTAACACTCTTTTATAGTCTTCCTCTCTGGAATAAAAGAACCAACTTGACCCTTTATTTGCACTCAGTTTATTGGGATTCTTCTCTTTCAAAAATTCTACATCATCACCGGATACCCCGTTTACCGCATCTGTCTCAAAACGGGCTGTCAAGCCCATCCCATAATCGGACTCCTGAATATTGACGTACTGTTTCACCACATCTGTCTCCGGATCATAGTATCTTTTATAACCATGTGCTTCCCGCATAAATATCCGGCATGGCCCTTCTGTTTTCAGATAGCGAAAACCGTAATCCTTTAATTTTTTGCCTACTGTGTTTTTAATGATCTGTGTCTTTTTCATTACGAAACTCCCCAAAATCATCCCACCATTTTAAATCCTAATAAAATTTCCTTACATTTATAATTTTTCCCACAAAACACTTCTGATGTTATCTCCATAGTCCCCCCTATAAATCTTTTTTTGTTTACCTGTCTCTAATTCAAAAACATATATTTCCACTCTCCGGTTTGTTGGTATCATAGACTCTTTGTAATCTGTGTACAGCAAACATTTGTTATCTTCAGAAATATATATCAGGTTATCTACATAGTTTACTTCTAACAGCTTTTCCTTTTTGCCGGTCTCCATCTCCATTAAAAACAATTCTCGCTTTTTTCGATCTTCATATATAATTAACGTCTCATCTCTAGAAATAGTAAAATTATTGACCTGATCTATTATTTTATCTTTGGTGTGTTCTGTCAAATTATATTGAAAAAGAATTCCATTTTCAGAAAAATATAAGCATGTCTCTCCTTCATTTAAAACGTATTGATTACATGATGTTTCAAACAAAGTCTCCAGATTGTCTTTCTCCACATCATACAATAACATCTTTTTGCCACATGTAAAGAAATACAAATTGCCATCTTTAGTAACCTGAATATTCCCACGGAAATCAATTTTTCTGTCATCCAAATAATCGTATATTCTATCACAGTCCAAAATTTCTATTACTTCTTTTGAAGAAATATTATACGTTATAATACCTTTAAATCCTTTTGCATCCGGGTACAGATTCTGCATGCCCACCAGCAAATTTTTCTCCTTCATAGAAACATTGCTCAATGCAATATTATCGATGCATTCTCTTTTTCCATCTCTATATGTACATACCCTTCCCCCATTTATGTTTCCATTTTTATCATGAACATAACTTGTCCAAATAATATCATCTGTTTTTATATCTTTTTTTAAAAAAAATGCCGCTACCAATATGCATACTCCTCCTGCTATAATTATTAAACTCTTTTTTTTCTTCATTCCCTACTCCCCGTCTATACAATTATCGTTATTATTATCCAATAACATCAATTCCCCTATTGATCCATATCTCCATCCCGGCCTGTCTCCTTTTTCAATTTCTTCCACAATATTATCATATACGGAATTTGGCCGCGTATCCCACCACGCAAATGTTGTTTTTGCAAAATCCTTTTCTCCTGCCTGTAATATTATTTGTGCCACTTGTCCGCAATTATGATTCCATAAATTGTATTTTCCTGGTTCAGATCTTATTTCCATTGCCATATTATGCATAGCAATTCCCTCATCGTTTGATATTGGAATATATACTCCATTTGTATAAGAGTCAATTTCACTTAAATTAACCCCTTTATTATATACATTATCCGCATATGCACCACTATTATTTATAAAATCTTCTATTGAAATAGTAGATGGAACTCCGAAACTATCAACATGCGTAGACAAATATCCCTCACTCCCCAACGTAAATGCTTTCGGGGTCACTTTGCCTGCATAGCTATAGAATTCTGCATTTCCATTATCTTGCATCAACAAAAGCGCTGCATGTCCTTGCCCCAATGCTCCGCTTTCATTCACTAAATATACTGCTGCTACATAGTCTGAGTTTTCCTCCCCAACTATCTCCTCCGGGATTCGCCCATCCAAATCCACATGCTCCAACGGCCGATTCCAGCAATAAATATAACTGTTCAGCATATAGGGCGACGCTACATGCCCTTTCACAACATCCTCACTGACAAACCTCCCTGCCCCGGCATCATACCTCCTCGCCTGCGCAAAGTACAGTCCGCCGGCTTCTTCCATCTGGTATCCGGTATACCCGAACGGCTGTGCCTGTCTTTCCTCGTAAGGGAAAAGGGCCTGTCCGAACTCATCAAAGCCGTAGCTTTCCCTGACTTCCCCGTCCCCGTCCAGCAGGTGCATCGGGCTCCCCAGGTCATCCTGCAGATAGTAACTGTCCTGCCCGGCCTCTTCCATGGCCGCCACATTCCCGTCCCAGTAGAAGGTCTGCGCTTTCTGCCCCGCGTTGTCTTCCGCCGCCAGCACATTGCGGTACTGCCTCGTCAGGTCGATGGTATAGCAGATCTGTTTCTCCGGGTCTTTTGGCTCCTGCATCCCCATGTCGGGGATGCCGTGGATGCCGCTTCCCGCCGCCCCGCTGTACACCGTCTGCCCTGTGCGGTTGCCGAACGCATCATACCGGTATTTTACCCGTCTCTCTGTCCCTCCTTTTATCTGAAGCGCGCTGTCCATCCGGTTGGCCGCGTCGAAAGTGAAGGCCTTTAACCGTTCCTCCCCCCGGCTCACCGCCGTCAGGTTTCCCCGCCGGTCATAGGCATAATCCTGTCTCCCCTCTTCCTCCACGTGGGAAATCAGCTGGTTGGCCCCATTGTACCGGTACGTGGTCTGCACCGGCTTCCCGCTGCTGTAGTCCTCTTTTAACGTGCGGTTCCCGAACGCGTCATAGACATATCTTCGCAGCAGCTGCCCGTCCCGGCTTACCTCCGTAAGGCGGTTCAGGGCATCGTAGCGGTAGCCGAAGAGCCCGCTGTCCGCCTCCATCCCCTGTCTTTTCTTCTCTGCCCCGGTCTTGTTCCCGGCCTTATCATAGTGGTAGAGGTATTCCTCCCCGATCCCCTTCCCGGTATGGCGGATCCTCTCAAGCTGTCCCGCCGCCGTGTAGGCATATTCCGCCGCTGTCCCGTTGGGGAAGGTCTTTTCCTTCAGACGCCCTGACGGGTCATACGTATAGGTGATGGCGCCCCTTCCGGCGGACAGGGAGGAAAGCTGTCCCTTTTCGTTGTAGCCGTACAGTGCTTCCCTTCCGTCGGGATAGGTGAGCCGCCGTCTCTCGCCCATGCTCCCCCACTCATAACCGACCGTCTTCCCATCGGGGCCTGTCACGGATACCACCCTGCCCAGGGCGTCACTTACGATCTTTGTCGCCCCGGCGGCATCCCGGGCTTCCTCCAGTCTCCCCAGGGCGTCATAATGGTACGATACGCGGTTTCCATCCCCGTAGAAAATATCCTGCAGCAGGCCCCGCCCGTCGTACCGGTACGCGGTGTGGTACCCGTCCCGGTCCCACCGGTCCGTCATCCGGCCGTTTTTGTCGTAGCCGAAGGATTCCTCCGCCCCTAACGGATCCGTGACGGAGGCCACAAGGCCGTTCCGGTTCCAGCGGTAAGCCGTAGTCTGTATCTCCGCCTCCCCGTCTGCCGGCGCGCCATCCATTACATCCCCTATCCGTTCCGCTTTCACGAGACGCCCCATGGAGTCATAGGCATACCTTGTCTCATTCCCCAGGGCGTCCGTCACCGACGACAGGTTCCCGTTGGGCGTATAGGCATAGCGGGTCTCCCTGCCCAGGGCGTCCGTCATCTTCGTGATGTTCCCGACGGCGTCATACGCATAGCGGATTATCCCGCCGTCCGGGTTGGTGACCCTCTCCCTGCGGTTCAGGGCATCGTAGGCGATGGTCATTTTCTCCCCGGCACTGTTCTCCATGCAGATACAGTTCCCGTTGGCGTCATAACTGTACCGCATGACGCTTCCGTCCGCCCTCCTGTGTTCCGCCAGATTTCCGTTCCGGTAGACGCGCTCTTCTGCGCTCCCATTGGGATAGCGGATCCCCGTCAGGTTTCCCATCGCATCATACGTATAGGCGGTGGTGTTCCCCAGGGCATCGGTCTCCGAAACGGGACGGTTCCTCTCATCATAAGCGTAAGCGGTCTGGTTCCCCAAGGCGTCCGTGACGCAGACCATATTTCCCTCCGCGTCATAGGCATAGCGGGTTTCCGCCCCCGCCTCATCCGTCTTTTTGACGACGCGGTTCAGGGCGTCATAGGCGAAGGCCGTGTGATTCCCTTCCGCGTCCGTGATGCCCGTCCAGTTCCCGTTGCCGTCATAGGCATAAAGAATGCTCCCGCCCTCCGGCAGGCTCTCCTCACAGAGACGGTTATTTTTGTCATACCGGTAGCTTATGGCGCCGCCGTCCGGATGCCTGACAAGACTGGTGTTCCACATGCTGTCGTAGGCATACTCCGTGGCATTCCCCTCTTTGTCCGTGACCCTGTTAATTCTGCCGATCTCATTGTAGTCGGCCTCTACCGTATAGCCGTCATAGTCCGTGACCGCGGTGACCTTCCCGCTCTCATTGTAGCGGTAGCTCCGGTACGCGCCGAGAGGGTTTGTCACCCGGCTCACCTGATCGGCGTCATTGTACTCGTAAGCCGTGGCGTTTCCGTTTCCGTCCACGCTCCGGACCACACGGTTCAAATCGTCATACTGATAGCTGGTCTCCGCTCCCCCGCCGTCCCGGATACTCTTTATGTTCCCCCGGCCATCATAAGCGATCTTAGTCTCGCTCCGGTCCGCATGGACGATGCAGACCGGCCGTCCCATCCCGTCGTATTCCGTGCGGTCCCCGTTTCCGTCCGCCCCGGTCGAAGAGACCAGGCTTCCGTTCTTATCATAAACGTTGCGCAGCTTCTCCTTCCCGTTCACTTTCAGGGTCATCAGCTGGTTGTCCGCGTTGTAAGTAAAGTTCGTCTTATCCCCCAGCGCGTTGATCGTCTGGGTAAGATTTCCTCTGTCATCGTAGGCCATCCGGGTCTCGTTCCCGTTCCGGTCTACATAGAGCGTCCTCTGGTTCTTCCCGTTGTACCCGAAGTGCTCCTTCGTCCCGTCCTCGTACAGGACGTCCGTGTTCCGGTACCTGCTGTCATGGACGTAGGTGATCTTACTTCCGTTTCGCTCCGTCAGGATGACCTGCCTCTTCCCGTCGTCATAAGTATACCACATATGCCCACCGTCCGGGAACTCCTGCCCGGTGATCCGGCGCTTTTCATCGTAAGTATTTTTCACGGTAACATAACCGCGCGGGTTGACGGTCTCCTCGATCCGGCCGTTCTTCCCATACCGGTAGGCATAGACGCTCCCTCCGGGGGTTTTGACCGCGGAAATCTTCCCTTTCTCATAGGAGAGCTCCACCTTCCTCCCCGTATGGTCTTCCACCTGAACCAGCTGGCCGTCCGAATCGTAAGTATACTCCAAAAAGGCGCCGTTATCCGTCTCCGCCTTCTCCAATCTTCCCTCTTCCCCGTAAGAGAAGGTGATGCCCCTGCCCTGCCGGTTCTCCTGACGGATCATCTGCCCTTCTCTCCGGAAGACAGTCCTCTCCCCGGCGGGTGTGGTCAGGACATAAGTCTCCTCCTCCGCCGCCAGCGTCTCCACCGCGGAATAGAGGCTTCGGCAAGTCCCGTCCTCCTCCTTCCGGAAGGTCTTTTTCTGCCCGTCCCCCATGGTGACGGTGATCTTCTCCTTCTCCGCTTTCTCCTCCAGATGCATCTCATAGTTATGTACAAAGCACCTGCCAAGGCACCCTTTGCTCCGGGTCCTGGAGTTATAATAGCGGCGGAAGGACAGCGGGATCTCCCCGCCGATCTTTAAGTCCTCATGGTCGTAGACGAAATTTCCCGTGGAGAGGTTCACCGGGTCCCTGCTGTACTGCACCGCCGCCGCTGTGACCCCCAGCATGTCGCTCTCGATCTCCGCAAGGGCCTCCGAAAACTCCGCTGTGCTCGCATCCCATCCGGTCTTCACTTCCTCCAGACGGCTCCGGAACTCCTGGTAGGCCAGGTTCACGTCCCCGGCCTCCAGAAGTCCCCGCAGTTCTTCGATCCTGCCCCGCACGGAACCCAGTATCTCCCCGATCCCGTCCATGTCCTGGGCCAGACTGTTATCATAGGCGGGCATGTCGTCCATCAGCTTCGTCAGGATCTTTTCCATCTGGTCTATGGTATCCTGATAGACCTCCTTTAACAGCGTCCCTCTCAGGCTGTCGATGTCCGCCCCCAGTGCGCCGACCCTGTATCCGCCCTCGATCCCGCTGTAGGTGCTGGCGATAGCTGAGAGGGAAGCCTCCATCTTCTTACTTAAATCGATCGCCTGATTTAAAATGGATTTCCCCTGGGTGAGCAGCTCCTGTAAGCTGTTCACGTCAAAAGCCCGATCCCTGTCCAAAGTGACGCTGTTATATTTCCCCATCTGCATTCCTCCTCATAAACCGCATTTCTAGCTGATCTTTGTAGTATTGTATGTTGTATCCACATCCGCAAAAGAAGCCGATGCCGCCTGTATATAGTTCGCCATGGTGATCAAAAGCTCTCCGACAGAATTCATCATGACCACTTCCTGCTCCACTTCCACTTTCAGCGATTCGATAAAATCCCCTGCAGAGTTTTCTACCGCATTTACAATCGTGTCCCCCGACGCTTTGCTTCTTTCAATGATATTCGTCTGGATTCTGCTGATCAGCCCGGCGATCATGCTCTCTGTGCTACTGCTGCTGATACTGATATCACACATCTTTTTCTTCCTCCCTTCAACCGCATGCGGTGTCCGTTGTCACAGTGCTCGCTATCATATTGGCAACTCCTGCCTCGCTGTCCTGAAACGCCTGCTCCACTAACGTCATGATATCGTTTGACAGTACGTCCAGCATATCCACCATCTTCGCCGACGTCTTGTTGGCCCAGAAAATTTCCTGGCTGGTCACCATCATTTTCATCTCCGCGATAAAATCCTCCACGTTTCGTAGCTGATCCGTATGCATTTGAGACAACTCTGTCACGATCGTCTGATATTCCGCCTCCCGCAGATTTACTGTCTGTGCCATATTTTCCTCCGTTTCCGCGCCTAAATGGACGCCAGCTCGCTGTACAGCGCTGATATTTTCGCATTGATCACCGCCAGATAATCCTGCAGTCTGGATATCTGCGTCCCCACATTTCCATTCAGGCCGCACACCCCGCCGTAAGTCCGGTCCATCTCCGTGATGCAGTTTGTAAATTCTTCTTTTATTTCATCCGCACACACGCCCTCAAAGAGGTTTACGATAACGACCTCCGACAGGAGCGGGTTCCCGCTATATATACTCTTCTGGGTGCTCCACTCTCCCAGATAGCCGTTCAGGTTCGACTGTTCGCCGCTCAGCGCTCTGATCTGCCCCTCCACGACCGCTCTCTTTCCTTCCCACACCCTGATCTGCGCCCGTATCGCAGCTCTGCGCGCCTCTCTTCTCGCTCTCTCTTCCGCATCTTTATCACGTGGCATTTATCCCACCCCCTTATCCTTCGTCCTCTTCCTCTTCTTCCGGCACCAGAATATCCCCGGAATAGACCTCTGCTTCCCTGTATGTCAAAAGTACGCTCACCTGATTATTCTTCCTCATCGCCCTCACAAAGCGGACTCTCTCCGCCGTCTCCTCATCTATCAGGCCTCTCTCCGCCAGTATCTCCATGGTCTCCTTTATCTTTTGTCCGTCGGCAACCAGCAGATCCATATCCCTCTGCCCGCTAATCCTCCATGTCAATTTCAGCTGCATCCGCCTCTCTCCTCCTCTTTCCTGCGGCCCGTATTCTCATCCACACGCTCAGAAATACCAGGACAAGCAGCAGTTCTGCCATGGCAAAATGCAGAGAATGGTCTTCCTCCGCCCTGTTGTAATCTCTGGCTTTTGTAAGCCGTATCTCCTTCGAAAAGATGAGCTCCGTCATGTTTTCTTCTTCGTTCTCCGTCTGCATCTGTCCCGAAAACAGATATTCAGTCAGTTCCTGCGCCCTCGCGTCCTGACCCTCCTTTGCCTGACGGTACCGTTCCATGTTCTCCCCGGAAAACAGGTCCGCCGCCCCGTATTTATCCAAAAGGGACGTGTAGGTTATCTGGTCTCTCTCCCTCCATGCCTCACCGTCTAAAATCAGATCATTTTCCATTTTCGCTCCCCGCTTCACAAAACAAGGCGAGCAGAAGTAACAGATCGCTCTGTTACCCCGCCCGTCTCTCACGCCGTTATCCCACAGACACTTTGGACTTGGAATATGCGCTGTCCACCGCCTGCATGTCGGCGATGTAGTCAGAAGTCGACTGGATCAGGCTCCTGACAACTTCCAGCGTCTGGGAAAAATTATTAGCCAGCGCGGTATAGTCTTCCCGGTAGGTCTCTGTGGACGCGGATACCCATCCGTCACATAGCGTAGTCACGCTCGACGTCATGGAGCTGGTTGTGGTCTCAAACTCCTCCGCATACTGGGACAGCTTCGCTATTTCAGCCTGCATGTCCTCATAACTCATTTTCAAACTTTCTGCTCCCATTTGTTTCTCTCCTTCCTTTGTATTTAATAATCAGTCCGAAGACTGGACTATTCCATCAGATGACTTTTTGTACTGCTGCCTGACGGAAAAGAATATTTCGGTCAGGCAGGCGACGATCCCGATCCCGAGAACGACGAGCAGCCATACCTGCATGGAACCGCCGCCTCTCCCATCCTCGTCCGCCGTATTTTCCTCCGTGTTCGAGGCCGTCCGGCTGTTGACCTGCGGCAGAACCGGATTGATGATGTGATCGTAGGCTGCCGTGTTTCCCTGGCTTCCCACCCTCGTGTACTCCAGCGTGCCCGCAAATCCTCCCAGAAGGCTTACGTTCTCGCTGTTTACGGCTTCTCTGGACAACTTTAATTCCCCGATGCACTCCTCCACGTTCGCCGCAGTCTGCTCGCCCGCCTCGTCCAGGGAATCCCGGAGAAGATTCTTCTGCTCCGCCGTCGCGCTGTACACATCTTCGGCGTAAATCAGGTAGTCCGTATTGTTCTGTTCCACGCTGTCGAACAGTTTCCCGGCATTGTCGTTGATATCGTCCAGCCGTGACTCCATATCCGCTCTCTCGATATACTGCATCGGATCGTACTCGAGCAGGCCCTTCTCATACTTCTCCAGATTCTCGCCCAGCTTTTTCTCCTCTTCCTCCATCCGGGTCATCTGCTCCTCGCACTCCTCGTACAGAGCGTCCACATAGTACTCCTGCAATACCTGAGCGATCTCCTCCGACTCCGCTTCCGCCTGAAACAGCTCGAGAAGCAGGTCCGTCACCCTGCCGATCTGTTCCTCGTCGGGCTTTGTAAGCCTGATCCGGTCATTCTCCTCGCCGCCCGGGTCGTTGCCGGAGACGTCCCCGCCATCCGGATCGTTTCCGGAAATACTTCCCTGGCGCTCTTTCTTCGGGTTATTTCCGGAGACATCCTCCGGGTACAGTTCCTCCAGGCGCTCGTTGGCCTCCCTCTGGTCCCTGAGCCGCTGTTCGTTCAGGATCTCCTCCACGGCCTCCTTCGCCTCTTCCTGCTTCCTGTCTATCTCCTCGTTGTAGTGTCCCACTGCCTCCGCCAGGTTCTCATGCCCCGTCTCTAAAAGCGCCGCCTGTCCCGCCACCGTATCGTCGATGACCGTCCGGTAGGCCTTCTGAAAATCATCTATCACCGTCTCCGCCTCGGCATTTGTCTCCTTCAGGACCGCAAAGTCGTTCTTCCCCTCCTGCACCGCATCCGCATAGTCGGCGTACAGCGCCTCCATCAGGGAACTGTTCAGGTTTCGGTAAGCGTCCAGTTCCGTGTTGTCGTTGGAGAGGATCGTGGAAGAGTCATCCTGCACCCGATGGTACTGCGCCATGATGGCATCCATATACATGTAGGCGGTGTTGGAATTCAGCATGGTGATAAAAGCGTTCACATCGTTCACCGCCTGCAGTCCCGATTCCTCGTCCAGTCGGAGGTTGTACTGATAGTTCAGCACGACCTTCCGCGGTTCTCTCTCCAGCGAAGTGACCGACGCCGAGAAGGTTTCCGGTATGACGATGCAGGCGGCGTAGGTGCCGTTCTCGATCCCGGCTCTGGCATCATTCAGGCCGGTCACGATAAAATTGTCCCCGGGAAAATCCATGAGCTGACTAGCGTAATTGATCCTCGACTCCCCGACCACTATGCCGTCATCCATGTTTACGACAGCAATGTCCGACACGTGCTCTTCCCGCATCTCCTTATCTTCTTTCCGTTTTCGCTCCATGTACATTCCTGTGATAACGCATAGGACCAGCAGGGTGGTCAGCCCGGCTCCGTATAACAGGACTCTGATTGTTTTTTTCACATTTGCTACCATACTTTCCGAATGTTAGACTTAATTCCAATCACCATCATGATAGCAAACTGAAAATAAATTTCAATATTTTGACCTTTAATTGAAAATGTTGACCCTTAATTGTCTGTTTTTGCCGAATTTTTATATCTTATCCGAGAAGATTCACCCTCGGGCTGCCATCACACAGCGCATACCCGATACCGGTTATTCCCGTCATCAGCGAAGGGTTATATCTCTCCCGCGCGGACAGTTCTTCTTTCTCCAATCGTTCCACGATCCGTCTGCCAAGAGCAATCTGCTCTCGTTCCAGCTCAGGGTCTGTCACTGTCCTCAGATACTGTCCCAATACGAGGTAGTTTCCCGACAGTCCATGGCACAGGCAGAGTTCCTCGGCCTCCATGTCCTCCAAAAAAATCCGCCTGCAGCGTTCCAGATCACGCTCTGTTGCATCTGAGAACTCCGGACAGCCGCACTGTTTTAATTTTGATCTGGAAAGCAGAATACCGGTAGCGCCATGACACCATGCGTTGTTGCACAGCCTCAATCCCCCCGGATGCCGCAGATCTTTCCAATTGCCGTTCTCATACAGACTGTCCTCATACACCAGAAGCTCTCCTATTCTTTCTCTATACCGTGAATCCTGTGTTATTTCCAGAAGACAGGCAAATGCCAGAAGCAGCCCGCTGTTTCCATGAGCCATTCCCGCAAGCGGCACTTTCCCCGTCCCCGTCCACCCGGCTCCGGAACCTGTCCTCTCACAGCACTCCCAGACTTTCTCCCCTGCCCTGACGGCAGTTTCCAGATATCGTCTCTTTTTTGTCGATCTGTAGAGTTTTGTCCAAACTGCAATGATGCCGGAGAGCCCCGAGAGATAATCCATACAGCATTCCGCCTCAAGGTACATTTCCGTAAGCTCCGCATGTCTCTCCGCCTCCGCCAGAAATCTCTTTTCCCCGGTGGTCTCATGGAGAAGAATATACGTAAAAATAACGGAACCCTCCCCCAGCAAAGCCCCGCCGGAAACAGTTTTTTTCTCCGGCGTTTTTTCTCCCGCCTCTTCGGTATAATGAATAAGTTTCTTTACTGTCAGCTCAAAGATGTAGTGGTACCTGTTCTCCGGATACTCCCGGATCACTTCCGCCAGAAATACCGCTATGCCGCCAAGTCCCTCATACAGACTGATCCCGGCCGGGGCGATCCTGAAATTTCCGTTCTCCTCCACACAGGGCTCCCAAAAACCTATATCTCCCCCCTCTGTCACATGTGCCATACCGCATACTTTATCAGCGATTCTTCTGACCTGTCTTTCCACCCGCTCTTTCCAGAATATATTCTGGTCCGTAATATCCGGGGACTCCTTTTTGAGACGGACAAATTTACGTTTCTCCAGTGTCCCGAGGGAGAGTTCGATCAGCGAAACCTGCTTTTCCAGATCATCCGCACAGTACTCACTCCGTTTCTTTTTCCAGCTCTCATACGCCGCTCTCTGATAAAAAACGGGGATATCCATCCGGTACAGCGCCTCTCTCTCCTGTTTTGCCAGCTCCTCATCACTCTGGTCTTTATCCAGAATGTGCAGAAACAATCTACGCCGCATTCCGCATTCCAAAAATTCCGGATAAAAGGAAGTGCGCAGATACATCTGATATTGCTGAGTGTGGCGTATCATACAACGACTTTTTCCCGAAAACACCGGAGCAAAGTCTTCTGCAATCTGCTCTCTTTCCTCCAAAAAATACTCATACGCCTGCCGAAATCCTTCTGTAATTTCCGCCACACAGAACGTGGGATCCGCCATATGCCCTTTGCAGACAGGCAGACTCCCGGAAAGCTCCTTCTCCCCATACCGGTAAGCTATATGTATTTCCGAACTTTCCGGTTCACAGATTACCGGAACCTTAAACGGCGCCTTTATGGTCTCTCCTCTGTGAAGCGCATTTAAAATAACTCCCTTTCCATTATTTCCCCATGCAGCAACAGGCAGAATACCGGTACTCAGCACCGAACGTTTCAATTCCTCCCGTATCATCTGTTCCGCATCTTTCCAGTCGGAATAATCCGGACATCCCGGCAGCGTCTCCAGATCGACCGGTATGGGATATTCTCCCATCGCCACAATGTTTTCCTCGTGCATGTCACTCATGTCCAAAAGCCGGCACAGAAAAAGCAGAACTCCCATCCGCTTAAAATATCTGCTTACCTCCGCTTCGTTCCCGCAGGGACGCTGCACAGCGCATGATTCCCAGCCGTAATCTCCCCGCGCCAGAATCCGGATTCCCTGAAAGGAGAGACCTGCCCGCCCGCAGAACTTTCCATACATATCCATAAAGTAAATATCTTTTTCTACATTGCGGGGTTTATAAAAAAGTATCTTCCCATTGTCCAGCAGTACTTTAGCCACGGTCTGCCCTCCGTCATGGGCGTCCGACAGACCGCACTCTATTTTTATCGCTTCCCGGAATGCCGTCCCCGGAAAAATACGGGCATTGATATCATCAAAATCCGCTGTCATTCTGAGAAGAATATTCCTGATCTGTCCGGTCACCGTCACGATCCTGTGCAGCAGCAGGCGTCTCATCTCAGGATATTGTTCACACAGCTTTCTGATATAGAGGCGGTTGTTCAAAAATCTCTCCTGGTAGTCCCGATACTCTTCTTTGGCATCCGCCCCCCGAAGCATCTCTTTTTCCTTGCAGAAATGTATCTCTCTGATCAGCACACGCATGGGGATCCACACTACGGAGCGATAGTAGTTTTCAAGAATCGCACTTTTAAGGTTGTCTTCGCTGATCCCTTTGATTTTCCCTGCATACTCAACCGCAAGCCTTCCGAAAAAGCAATAAAAATTCCCGAATATCCCCTCGGAGGGATACCTTCCCCATCCCGTTTCCTCCTGCATGAGCTGTTCGCAGCGTGCTCTCAGGGCCTCCGGCTCCTCCTGACATATATCCGAATCTTCCCTTTCGTCAGGAAAGCCTTCCGCAAGAATCTTTGCACAGATTCTTTCCCCCAGGACGGCATCCCAGTATTCTCTGTTTCTCTGAATTTCCTGTCTGTAGTTCATTTAGGCTCCTTTATACAAAAATAGTATGCTCTCCGCAGAGAGCATACCTGAGTCATTCACCATGTATGTCCTAAAATTTGGGATCAGCAGCAGATAATGCTGAGAAAACCGCCATAATCGTAAGTGACCGTGTAAGTTACAGCCTCCTCCGTCTTTCTGCTGACCTTATCCGCTTCCTGAATCTCCGTCAACAGATCCTTATCCACTCTTAATTCCGTATTCATCCTTTATCCTCCTTCACATCAGATACAATGATATTTGTCTCAAAATGCCCCCCGCCGTATCGAAAGCTGATATCGCCGCCGTATTTTTCCACGATACGTCTGACCTGTTTCACCCCCATTCCGTGCGCATATTTATCCGCTTTGTCCGTCAAAAACTGTTCCCCCCTGCGCTCAGGGATTTTGGAACTGCTGTTAATGAGCTTCAGCAGGAACATATTCCTGAGATTCCAAATCTTCAAATATATTTCTCTCTCACCGGGCTTACATTTTTCGCATGCCTCGACGGCATTGTCCAAAAGATTTCCCAGCAAAATACCGAACTCCGACTCCTCAAAGGGATACTCGTAAACATCCAGCTCCAACCGGAACACGATACCCTTTTCGTCAATCATCTGCTTTTTATAGTTGATTAAAAAATCCAGAAAGGGAAGTCCTGTCCATACCCGCTGATTTCCTTTCTTCAGCTCACTGCAATTTTTGAGGAGAAACTCTTCCGCCTCTTTGTACTTCTTCTGTCTCATACAGTAGTACAGATATTCTATGGTGTGACGATGTTTATGGAGATGTCCACTGTTTTTCCGGTACATCTCATGGAGTTCACTGTTCTGCTTCCTGAGCATCTCCTGCGAGATCTCCAGACAGTCCTTATCCAGCTGCGCTTCATGGTATGCCACCCGGAGTATCAGGTAATGCAGACAAAGGAATATGCCGAAAATCAGGACGACGCTGAAAATAAAGTCTAACGTATAGAAACGCGTCTTTCCGATCCGCATGCCATATCCAAGAAGAAACCACAAAATCCCCGTTAATGTCAGAATCAGTCCTGTCTCCTGATGTACCAGCAGTTTTACGGATCTCTTATAATAATCAAAAAATTTTTTTCTCTTTGCCGCATACATGACAGACAATATCAGGATCGTGCACCAGACGCATTCCGTCATCGTGCGGCCTCCCCGGTTTATCTCTGATACCGATTTCCCGGACACGATACACTCCAAAATCAGAACCGGAAGTTTCAAAAGCGACATGCTGATCAAATACAATATTTCAACAAGAAAACATCGGAAAAATCCTGCCTTAAAGCAACAACAGTATATTACTGAAAAAAGCACTGAAAAAAGTAAAATAAATATAGTGGAAATAAAAGAATCTCTGGCATTCCCCGCATAGATTATACTCAGCGCAAGGCAGCTCAAAATAAAAACTCCCCGCCGCCATCTGCTGTCTTTCCTGAACTCCGGGTATATGTTATGTAATATCCACGCTCCCAGAAGTACTTCTGCCACCTGCAACAACGCATAATATATCTGTAAGATCATAATCCACCATTCATTAAAGTATTCCTGACATAAGGCCATTTGGGTTTACTCACAGGGAGTATATCCCCGTTTTTAATGTAAATTTCATGGTTTTTTACTGCCTGCACATGATCAATATTTACCGAATAACTGCGGTCTATCACCATAAATCTTTTATCCTGCAGCTTCTCCAGCATATCTTTCATCGTTGATCGAACCCGGCTTTTTCCGCCTTTGTGCACAAAAATTACATATTTTTCATCCTTTTTCAGGTAAAAGATATCGCTGTAAAATATCTTAGTCAAACTTCCATATCTCTCTATTTTATAAAACCGCTCGGAGACTTTTTTCTCTTTCAGCAAAATATTCATAGCCTGATACGCCTGGGGAAGTTTCTCCTCCAGCATCTGTTTGGTAATATAACGAAATGCATTTACCTCAAACGCCTCCACCGCATAGTCCACGTAGTTGGTAATATAGATCAATACCGGCTCTTCATATCTTCTGCGTATCTGCCTTGCCACTTCCAGTCCGTTTATGTCCGCCAGCTGCACATCAAGTAAATACAGGTCATAATATATTCCGTTTTTCAGGTCTTCTAAAATATCCTGCGCCTTTTCATAGCTGCGAAACCCATACTGCGCATTCATCTGTTTCATACATGCTTCCGTGATTTTTTTGACGCGGTCAACGTAGACTGCCTCGTCGTCCAGGACTGCAATACTAACCATCTTTTTACTTTATCCTTATCCTTTGTTATTTTTAAATCTCAAAAGTGTAAATACGAAATTTCTTCAGATCCAAAAAAAAACTCTCATCCCCATTGATCACCAGCTTATACAGATCCTTCTTCGCAATCTCCGAATGACTGTCTCCGCACCGGCTTTTCCTGTAATGATAGTAATACTGCCCTGTCTTTCGGTTCATAAGCTTGTCAATAATGTCGTCCACAACTTCCGATTTTGTCATGGGATTGTTTTTGTTGGGCATCCATTTCCCGATCAGCCTGCATATTCCCTGACGGCTTATTTTAATATGTTTTGAGATTTCGGTGCAATTTTCCATCAGAGCTTCCATGTTGGTATCCGCCAGCGCACATAATTCTCTGTACAACCCCTCATCCTCCTCCTGAGCCAGTCCTATCTGACACAAAGCACATATCTGTAAAAGCGCCAGTTCAAGATAAGCCTTCTCTCCCAGCTGTTCATACCATTCTTTCAGCCGAACAAGACTTTTATGTACTGTTTCCCGGATCGTCAGACCTTTGCAGCTTAATATCTCCAATGTGTAAACCATGGATATTATGTCATTTTCCTGAATTTTCACCTCTTGCGCCTCTCCTGTTTTTTAAATATACGCGTTTTTATAAAATCACCAGGCATATTATTCATTTCACTTTCACATCCTAAATTGATAGACTGAATCAGGGAGTGAAAAAAATGGATGAACATATTGGTAAACGAATCTGTCAGGCAAGAAAAGCAAAACATTTAACTCAGGAGACTCTCGCTGAGCTCAGCGGATTATCTGTCAGCGCAATCAGCCGGATCGAAACAGGCCGTAACTCCACTTCATTAAAGACCCTGAATCATCTTTCCAAAATTTTAGGCGTAACCCTGGATTATATTCTTTATGATATCCTGCCTGAACAATCCTCATCTCAAAATCCGGTCATTTCCGATATTGTAACTGTCTTAGAGCAGTTAGATGAGTCTCAACAGGAGTTAATTCTCGAAATAATTGAGGTGTATGCCCGCCATCTGTTTACGGATTAATTATATCATAAATTTCTCCGGTGAGAACATGTTGACCTTAAATTGACCAGTATTGACCCTTAATTGACTTTATGGATAAAAAAAGCGTTGCAATACCATCTCTAATAATGGCCTTGCAACGCTTTCCAGCTACTCATTATGTTAATTACTCTATTTCATTTATTACATCTGTCATATCTGTCAACTCGATATCACATAAATAAACTGTACTGTATATCCTGACATTTTTTCGATAATATTTCACGACTGCCCCTGCATTATTTATCCGAAGCTAAATCCCCGTCGTCAAAATATTTCTCTGCCTGCTCCTCACCGATCCGATACAGACCACAGACCTGTCGGATAATCTCCTCTTCCGGCACATTCATCGTCCGAAGAAGATTTATTGTTCCTATGATCGCATTTTCGCGCTCCATCTGCATTTGAGCCAGATTCTTTCTCTGCGCTTCTTCATTTTCTTTCAATATCTTTTCTTTCTCTTGCTCCATCTTATTGATCATTTCTTTCTGGGCATCTATCTCCGTCCGCTGTTTTCCAAGCGTTTCTTTCTGGGCATCTATCGTATCCTGCATCTCATCAATCATATACTGCACTGTATTCTTATCCAGCTCATACAATTCTTTCGAGAACATTTCCATCACCCTCTCTGTGTTCCGGCAGATCTCACAGCCCTCTTCATATATTTTCCGAAACTCCGGATACTTTTCAATCAGCGCTATGATCTTCTCCGGCTCATCAAAAGAAAGCAGCGTCAGCCATGCGTCCAGTTTCTTTTTTATACTTTTATTTTGCTGACTTTCCCTAAAAATGTCAAGCGGTATAAAAATATATATGATTTTGTAAAATGATTTGGTAATTCCGGCAGAAACCGCCGATCGTGCGATGCGCACAGTTGAAATTTCTCAGAATAAACTTGAAAGAAAAACAGTTTTATGTAACAGTCCAGCCGAAGACTGAACTGTTACATCTTTTCTCGCTTTTTTCATCTCATCTTTTTGTTGTCCTTCTTATCCTCGAGCTGCATAACCTCCGATTCCGGCAGCGCAAACACCTCATCCGTATTCATAATACACTGCCCCTGGAATACTGCATTCTCGTCCACGATCAGACTCTTTGTGCGCATATTGCCGATCACTTTGCCCGTGGATATCACTTCGGTCTTTCCGGTGGATGAGAGATCTCCCTCCAGCACACCGCCTACCACAACGCTGCTGCCCTTGATATTTCCCTTCACTTTACCGGTCGCGCTGATAATGAGCGCCCCTTCGGTCTCCACATTGCCGGTAATGCTTCCCTCGATCCGCACCGTTTCTCTCGCTCTGATATTTCCTTCCACTACCATATCAGCGCCGACGATACTGCTGATCTTCGTATTTGTCTGTTCTGTTGATTTCTTTAACACAGTCCTTGCCTCCTTATCCTTTGATTTCCATAATGTCCATCGGATCCAGAAATTCTTCGTCCTTTGTAACGCTGTATCCGATATCCATATTATTTTCTTCTATTTCAAACAGTACGGTGCCCTGTTCCACCGTACCGCCGACTTCCACTTTCGGCACTCCCATATTGCGGTAGTTGCTGACATAACCGTTGCCGTGGTCGATACTGATGCCTGCGGCTTCCTCCTGCGTCGCGGCCGCGACTCCCGCCACGGTGCCTGCTCCGGAAGAGATAACGTTCGTCCCCGCCGCCGCGGTGAAAACAACCTCTCTCCACTCCTCCTTCGCCTGCAGTCCGGTGTCCGCCTCATCCCCCGCCTCTTTGATCTGAGCGGCGCCGCTCACCGGGAATCCTCTGGGCATGTTTTCCTCTTCCTCCTCCGCCTGCAGACTTTCTTCCTGCATCTGTACCTGCACTTCCTTCTGGCTCAGCGTCTGATTTAAGTTCGCCACCTGCTTTTCAAGCGCCTCTTTTTCGAGTGTCAGCTGTTCGTTCTCCTTCTGCAAACCTGCGATCTGCCCGGCATAGACCTCACTGCGCTCCGTCGCCCCATGCATCAAAATCGTCGTATATTCCGCATAGCAGATCACAACCACCAGAAGCACAAATGCCACAATGGACAAAATTCCGGTATTGATATGAAATTTTTTCTGGTTTTTTTCCACGGAATCGGACACGATCATGATCGTGTAGCCGACTTTCCGCTTATGCCGCTTTGAACCCATAGCCGCCACCTCCGCAGTGCCTTTTAATCATAGCACATTTTTCAAAAAAAGAATATAGCTTTCTTTCGTCTATTTACTCAATATTGCAACTTTTTTTTACAAATTCCCTCCCCCCTCCACAAGCACCTTCTCCATGATCCGAATGACCTTTTCCACGTTTTCTTCTTCCAGCGAGGAATAATTCATCACAAAAATATGATCTTTTTTTTCCTCAAAATCTGCATAATACTGCGCTGTCGAGAAGACTCTGACGCCCTCTCTCTCGAGAGCTTCGCATATTTCTTCATCAGAAAGACCGGTCGCCACCCTCATCAGGAAATGCAATCCCGCATCTTCCTCGGAGATCGTACAGCATTCCGAGAGCCTGCTGCCGGCTATCTGTTTTAACAGAAGATCCCTCTTTTCGTGATAATAGTTCCGCATGCGGTTGATATGTTTCTCGAAATAACCCTCCCTGATGAAACGGGCGAGCACATACTGTTCAAAATTCGATACCGTGCAGGAATAAAACGAGAGCGCCTCGCCGAACTTCCTCGCCAGGTGCTCCGGCAACACCATGTAGCTGATGCGGACCGTGGAGGAGAGCGTCTTTGTAAAGGTATTCATATAGATCACTTTCTCCTGCACATCGATGCTCTGAAGGGAGGGCACCGGTCTCCCAGCCAGCCGAAATTCACTGTCATAGTCGTCCTCTATGATATAGCGCCCTTTCTCCTTCGATGCCCACCCCAGCAGTTCATACCGGCGGCTCACCGGCATCACGATCCCCGTCGGAAAATGGTGGGACGGGGAGATATGCACCACATCCACGTTCTTGTGCTCCAACGAGGAAATGAGTACGCCCGCGTGATCCATGTCCACGTAAGTGCACGGCACCCGGTGGCTTTTATATATTTTATAGATCTTATGATATCCCGGGTTTTCCACCCCGTAACACTTTTCCATGCCCAGAAGCTGCAGCAATAGCCCATACAGATACTCCGTCCCCGCTCCTGTGACGATCTGTTCCGGTTCCACTTCCATTCCGCGAAAACTCCGAAGATGTCCGGCGATCGCCTCCCGCAGAGGACGGATCCCGGCGCTGGGAGCGTTCATCATCAATCCCTCCCGCTCCTCCTTCAACGTAGCCCGCATCAGCTTTGCCCAGGCAGAAAAGGGAAACTGTTCCGGTCTGGTCTGGCTGCTCGTAAAATCCGCCAGATATTTTTTCTCCCCGTTCTGTTCTTCCTCCTCTTTTCTGCTGTCTTTTTTTCTTCCCGCAGCCAGTTCCCTTCTTATATCTGTCACAAAAAACCCTTTTTTCGGCAAAGAATACACGAATCCTTCCGCGATCAGCTGCGCATAGGCATTCTCCACCGTAATAATACTTACGCCCAGATTTTTTGCAAAATTCCTCTTTGAGGGCAGTTTCTGGTCCGCCGCCAATGTTCCCTGTACAATATCGTTTTTAATGCATTGATACAGATGCTGGTATAAAGGTTCTGACCTTGTCTCTGAAAAAGAATAGGTAAGCAATCCGCAGCAACTCTCCCGTCTGACCATTTTGATTTTTTGCAAAGTGGTTATTTAAATATGGTCAGATTGTATTATACTTGGTTTTGATGATGTTTGCAAGGAGGTTAAAAAATGTCAGAAGAGAGATATCAGTTAAACAGGCAGTTGGCACAGATGTTGAAGGGCGGCGTTATTATGGATGTCACCACTCCGGAGCAGGCGAAGATCGCGGAGGCGGCGGGGGCCTGCGCAGTGATGGCCCTTGAGAGAATCCCGGCGGATATCCGGGCGGCCGGCGGCGTCTCGCGGATGAGCGATCCGAAGATGATCCGTGGGATTCAGGAAGCAGTCTCCATTCCCGTCATGGCAAAATGTCGGATCGGACATTTCGTGGAGGCACAGATTCTGGAGGCGATCGAGATCGATTACATCGATGAGAGCGAAGTCCTCTCCCCCGCGGATGATATATTTCATATCGATAAGAGAAAGTTCAGCGTCCCCTTTGTCTGCGGCGCAAAGGATCTCGGGGAGGCGCTGCGGCGTATCGCGGAAGGCGCTTCCATGATCCGCACGAAGGGAGAACCGGGCACCGGGGACATCGTACAGGCAGTCCGCCATATGCGCAGGATGAATCAGGAGATCGCCAGGATCACCTCCATGCGGGAAGACGAACTTTTCGAGGCGGCAAAGGAGCTGAGAGTTCCCTTTGAGCTGGTAAAATATGTGCAGGAAAACAGAAAACTTCCTGTGGTCAATTTCGCTGCAGGCGGCGTGGCAGCCCCCGCGGATGCGGCCCTGATGATGCAGCTCGGCGCGGAGGGCGTCTTCGTCGGTTCCGGCATTTTCAAGTCCGGAAATCCGGCAAAGCGGGCGTCCGCCATCGTACAGGCAGTCACCAACTATACCGACGCAAAGCTGATCGCTTCCCTGTCCGAAGATCTGGGGGAAGCCATGGTCGGCATCAATGAACAGGAAATCCGGCTTTTGATGGCGGAGCGAGGCAAATAATATGAAGATCGCGGTACTTGCGCTGCAGGGCGCTTTCTATGAACAGGAAAAAGTTATAAGGGAACTGGGGGCGGAATGTCTGGAACTTCGACAGCCGAAAGATCTTTCAAAGACTTTCGACGGTCTGATCCTGCCCGGCGGTGAGAGCACCGCCCAGGGAAAGCTTCTGAGAGAACTAAATATGTTTGAACCGCTGCGGGAAATGATCCGCGGCGGTCTGCCGGTTCTCGCCACCTGCGCCGGCCTGATCCTGCTGGCGGAAAAAAGCAGCAACGACGACCGCTCCTGGTTTCAGACCCTGCCCGTCACGGTGAGGAGAAATGCCTACGGCAGACAGCTTGGCAGTTTTCACACGGTGCAGGATTTTGGGGGGATGAAAGATATCCCCATGACTTTCATCCGGGCCCCCTATATTGAAAAGGCGGAAAAGGACGTGGAAATACTCGCCAGGGTGGACGGAAATATTGTCGGCGTGCGCTGCCGAAACCAACTGGCCCTGTCCTTTCATCCCGAACTGGACTCTGACAGGAGGATACACAGGATGTTTCTGGAAAATATCCGGTAACCTCCGCTGCGCCCGACACCGTTCTACGATACGTACTCCGCCAGAATCCGCTTTACGGACGAAAGATAACCGCCGCCGAACAGGTTCAGATGATTTAAAAGATGATACAGATTGTACAGCCCGCGGCGTTCCGTGTAATCCGCCCGCAGCATGCCGGACTCTCTGTAGGCGCCATAAAAAGCCGCAGGAAAACCCCCGAACAGTTCCGTCATGGCGATATCCGCCTCCGCATGTCCCACGTAGACTGCCGGATCGATCAGCCATGCCCTGCCGTCATTTCCTGTGATCACATTTCCCGCCCACAGATCGCCGTGCAAAAGCGAGGGTTGATCCGGTTCCGTCAAAAAATCATCCATGTGGTCCAGCAGCCGCGCGATCCTCCGGGAATCTCCGGAATCAAACCAGCGTGCCGCACGCCGAAACTGCGGTTCGAGACGGCAGTCACGAAAAAAGGATATCCAGCTTTCATGAGGCGTATTGATCTGTGTTCCCTCCCCGATAAAGTTGTCACAGATAAACCCGTATTTCGCGCCGTTCACATAGTCGCTCGCCGCCGCCCGGTGCATGTCCGCCAGCTGGTGTCCCAGAGTCTCCCAGTAATCCGGCGCCCGTTTCCCGCCGTGCAGAAACTCCAAAAGTAAGAACGCATTTCCATAGCCGAGAATACGGGGCGTTCCGACCGCCCTCGTCCTGGCGATCGCGTCAAGCCCTGCCGCCTCCGCCGCGAAAAACGCTGCTCCTTTTCCGCTATTTGTTTTGAGGAAAAGATACTGCCCGTCGCTCGTCGTCAGCCCGTATGCCTCATTGATATCGCCCCCCGATATCCTCTCTGTCTTTACAGGAAAAACGCCGTCTCCGCAAATTGCCGACAGCGCTTCTTCTATGGAAGTAAAAAATTGCGGTGTCATATGCTCTCCAGTCTCAAGCTGTTTATATTTATTTCACTTGACAAATCTTTTTCCCGTTGTAAAATCACAGTTATCTTCTTCCACCCGCTCTCGGAAAAGAAAATCTACAGGGAGGACAAAAGATGATCTATACTTTTTTTATTTGTTTTACAGCAGGCATAGGCGCCGGGCTCGGCACAGGGTTTGCGGGAATGAGCGCCGCTGCCGTGATCAGTCCCATGCTGATCACTTTCTTAGGGCTCCCCGCCTATGAAGCGGTGGGCATCGCCCTCGCAAGCGACGTTCTTGCCAGCGCAGTCAGCGCCTACACCTACGGTAAAAACAGAAATCTCGATATACGAAACGGCGTGGTCATGATGACTTTCGTGCTGTTGTTCACTTTAATAGGAAGCTTTTCTGTATTTATGACATTGCTTCTGGGAATTAAATTTATCGTAAAACCGGTTATGACCACAAAGGAATCCATGGCCTCCGTCAGTGTGAAAAAGCGCATCGTGCAGTCCGTTGTCTGCGGTACGGCTGTGGGTTTTATCTGCGGTTTTGTCGGCGCGGGCGCCTTAAACCGGGCGACCGGCGTCATTCTTGCCATTTTGGGAACCGCTATTCTTCTGGTGAACTATCTGAAATAACGCTGAGAAATCTTTCTTCGCATCCTCATATTTGGAGGGATCCCGCAGGATCGCCGAGGGATGATATGTCGCAGTCAGCGCACAGTTTTTCCGGTATGTCCAGGTTCCGTGCTGTCTGGTGATTTTTAAATCCGGTGAGATAATGCGCTGCGCGGCCACGCGGCCAAGACAGACTATAATTCTGGGATTCACCAGAAACGTCTCATACTTCAGATACGGAAAGCAGGCCTCCTTTTCTTCCTCTCTCGGATCGCGGTTGCCGGGAGGATGACATTTTAAAATGTTGGTAATGTATATCTCCTCTCTGCTCAAACCGCTCTCCCGAAGAAGCCTGTCCAGCACTTCGCCCGAGCTTCCCACAAACGGAATCCCCTGCCGGTCCTCCTGCGCTCCGGGCGCCTCGGCGATCAGCATGATATCGGCCTTACGGTTTCCTCTCCCCATGACCGGCCGCTGCCTCGTCCTGCACAGCGGACAGTGCGTGCAGACGGCAATATGTCTCTCGATATCGTCCCATGTGTATTTCAAACAGGCCTTTGTTTCTTTCATTCTAATCTCCATTCCGCCGTCAGACGGGAGCACAAGGCGCCCCGCATGTCAAGTTACAATGATTATTGAGCTTATTACTTGTTGTTTCGATCACAGGTTTCACAACATAATTATCGTAACATTCATTGATCTTAAGAATCCCTGTGCCATATGCTTCAATCAATCTCAGACGATAGAAAATATTCGCTAAATGCTGATTGCGCAACGCGGACACTCCCAGCATCACGTCATCCAATGCAATACCTTTCACCAAACCACCAATACTTACAAATTCAATTCGGTCTTCAAAAATACTGATAAGCGCAGCACCGCTAAAAGGATAATCCCGCATATCTAAGCGGTCCAGTCCTGAAAATTCTGCACGGGTACGATTGTAACGGTCAATATAATCGAAGGCTTCCTCCAGCTGCTCCAAAAGAGAACCTAACAGTTCCCGGCGATCCTTGAATACAGATTTTTTACTACCCTCAAATACAGCCAGTTTAATCATATGCGTACACTGTTCAGATAGCATAAATGCCAGATTCGTGTACATACCATCTTCGCCAATCAGATGGAACGTACACATTTGGGCTTTTCCAAACTCTACCTTCCGTTTTTAAAGAAGTCAGCAGACTTATCAAAAATAAGATTCTGATCAAGAGAACGGACTGTCTCATAATTGTCACCACCAGTTTCTTTGATCATATTCAGGATGGCAGTATCTGTTGCCGGAACTGTCGATGCTCCCTGACGAACATAAACACCCTCCGGGCGAATTCCTTTTCCTTTCAGACAATACGGTCTTGCCGCACAGCATCCCTAACTGCATTGGTTACACGCAACATAGTATCATCAACATTATCGACACCACAAGCTGTTCCATCGTCGTTCACTCCGATATAAAGTGTACCGCCGTCACAGTTTGCAAATGCAACAATCGTATTTTTTATATCTTCAACATATTCTCGCTTGAATTCAGTTGTTTTATTTTCTGAGAACACAAAATATCCTCTAACCAATTCTAATCATTTTTAAATCTAACAATTATTAAAATCTTTTTTTTATTATTTACAAGTAGAATCTGATTTTTTGTTAGAAAGTAAGTCAATTTTCTTTATGATATTGCACACATTTAGTTGACACTTACCATACGCCATAAAATAAAGCGCTTACTATCCCCAAAATCTACTCAACTTCACTCCGGCAGCCGCCTCAAACCGGAATACTCTCCGCCACACACAGCGCCCCGTTGATGTCAAGTAATTGTCACGAACTTTTTCACTTTTTTTGATTGAAAAACGCTGGAACCCGCATAACTTCGTGGGGCGTGTGGCAAATTGTTGCTAAGTTGGGGTGAACTTGGTGATAAATTAGTGTCAAGCTGCTTTTTAATAAAAGTTTTGTCCCTCTTCCATCATACAACATCTTCGGGCAATAAATATTCACTTAAGTTTCTGCCTCATCAATTCTCCTCCCCATCAAAACCCTGCGAATTTTTTCAAACCGATATATCTGCTCAGCCTCGTAATCCCTGCAGATTGTTAATTCATTTACAAATCCGACAATATTTTTCACCGGCTCTGCATTTTTGAACATGGATTTTAGCCTTCCTTTATCTTCCTGTCCAATATAGCGATATGGGACCACAATGTCCTTAAATTCTGTTGGCACAAGTTCACATACTCCTCCCCCATAATATCGACCATTGAATTCACATTGAGCAAGAGTAATGGAGTTAAAAAAGCAAAAAACCAAACTCTCCCCATCAAATTCGTCCTGAAGCCGTATATGATACCCTGCATCCGTAGTATGTACATTCGCAGAGTTATAAAAAATTCTGGGCAGACAGCCATAGCGTTTAAAAAAAACTACTTCTCCCTTTTGCACAATTGGCACACCATACCACGGTATCCGATTTGAACATTTATAGCAATCTTTCAACCGTTTATCGCCAATTTCTTGTTCCCCTGCCCACTCCAAATATCCTTGCAGTCCAATTGGCAATCTTTGCATATCTTTTTCCTGGGACAGATTCAATAAATAAACCGGTTTATTGCCACGAGCTATTCCGTTTACTACTGCTTCTGAAATCTCTATGGTATCCTTCGATATATAAGAAGCCTTCTGTACAATCGGAAGCACAAACTCCTTGCACTGATACTCTTCCACCTTTTCTTCTGGCAAAATAAAATAGCGGTTCCCTCCCGTTACAATACCTGGTGCAATTTCACCCATATTTTTAATCTGTGAATATCGGTTCATAGCATTTTTCAGCAAAGAAATATCGTCATCACTGAGAACTGCATTTGACCACTTTTTTAGTGGTTTATTCCAGCGTATGCTGTTTTCCTGTACTGGAATCTTTTTCCTACAGTCCTCATACACCTCATAACGTATATGCCTTTCAGTACAATCATTATTTGTCAGATAAACCAAACAAACATCCTGTTCAATTTCCAAAAACATGGCTTTTTTAAAAACAATAATATGTATTATATTAAATAACTTCTCTAAATATCCTCTCAGTTTCTCTGCATATTGTACCTGCAAAAATTCCATCGGCAACACAAAAAAGATGCTACCTCCCGGTTGAAGCAGTCTACAGGCCCCTACTACAAATGCCAGCCACATATTCTGCATTATCGTTTCTTTTAGTCCTGCCTCCACACAAATATTACGTGCTTTCTCAATATCATCTTCTTTCATTAATTTCTTATTAATATAAGGGGGATTCCCTATAATCAGGGAATAGCGTTCCGATGTACTGACCACAAAGTCAAGGAAATTATCTTTGATTATTGCGCAGGAATCTCCAGCATATTCCCGGTTCATATTATCTACCTTTTCCTGAAATAACTCTATTGCCGTTATGTGCTCCGCGCACCCTTGCAACAAAGGAAGGAACCTTCCGTCGCCTGCCGAAGGTTCCAACACATTGGAAAAATCCTGCTGTTCTCTATTTAAATATTCTATCATAAACTGAATCGCATCAGGCGGAGTATAATAAGTTCCTGACAATTTATCACTGTCCATTTATTCACCTTTTGTAAATGCTTGATCTATGTATTTATTGAACATCATATTAGTTTTGATATAAATATCTTTCTGCTTCTCTGTCAATTTTTCTTCCAAAAACAGTTTTTCCAATTCCCCTAACTGCTGCTTTAACTGTGCTGCTTTCCAATAAATATCCGTCCTTCTGATATCCAAATGTAACATATTACACATACTTTCTCCAACAGATGTTTTACCAACCACATACCCATCCTCATTCCGCACTAAATGCTCGTCAAATTCCTCACTTGCCGGGTCCACAAACCCCTCTTCCTCATTATACGGCAACACAATGTCTCCTGTTGGCCATTTATCTGACTTGGATAAATTACATCTCTGGCAAGCCAAAACCAAATTATAATAGTCATTTTCCCGATTTTTATCCAAACTCTTCGGAACAAAATGATCTAGATGAAAGCGTTGATGCAACACGCTTCCATCCTTTCCACAATAGCCGCACAGATAATGAAAATCCTGTTCCAGCTGCTCCCTGCCGTCCTGATAACGGTTCAACTTTGGTGCATCTTCCCGTCTCCGAATTACTTTATCACCATGTACTCTCAATATACTCTCCTCAATAAATACTGCTGTCTATTCCGTCTTATGTTCGGCAATAATTGCACTTCCCATTTCCAATATCCTTTGTAATTGCTCCTCAAATTCTGAATCCAGCATATTTTTAGGTAATCTTTCTACCATGCCGTAGGATGACAAAACCTTATATAACTCCAGAAATTCTTCCTCGTCCGCCCCTAATTCCCCCTGTTTTTTCTTTTTTAATAGTTCCCGATACCGCTCCAGTTTCTGCTGACGACGGGTTTGAAATACTTTGGCGCTCTCCAGTAAGACCTGAATAAAAGCACTTAACTCCATCTCCTTTTGGGGATCTGCTGCTTCTGTATCAAAAATATTTTTGGAATATTTATCCCGCTCTGCCACAAGTCCGTCTGTTATTTGACCAGGATCCACACCAGTCATAATAAAGCACTGGATGTCCCGCATAGAATCATTGATATAATTGATCAATGTAGTTCCGTTAAATCCATAATTCTGCACCATTTTATAATCAATCAACAGCACATCAATTTGTTTCTCGTAAATTTTATTCAAGATATCCTGCTTGGTTTCACAATCCTCTATCAACACCAGTTCAAGTTCATCACACCGCCGCCGCAATGCTCTCTTATAATTTTCAAATTGTGTCGGTTCATCATCAATATATCCAACTCTATACATCCTAACCTCCTAATATGATTCTCGCATAGAATCCTGTCTCTACTCTCTGATTTTTACTCAAATCAATGATTCCATTATATTCGGATATCGTACGATTTACAATCCACATCCCCATTCCGGTTCCGTCATCTTCATCCTCGTCATCAAAATTATGCCCGCTCTCAAACGGTTCTAAAATCAGTTCCGGCCTCTTTTTATATTTGGGAATCAATCCCCAGCCACTATCCCTATAATCCATGCACAACCCGTTTTCAAATTCAGATATAATCAAACGTATCTCTCGTTTTTCCAATTTACTATCCATTTCTCTGTCAAAGGATGCCAGACTGTTGGCAATCAAATTGCTTATAATGTTCTCAATATCAAACTCAAAGCACCAAAGTTCTATATCCAAATCACATTCATAGATTAACGTAGTACCACTTTTATCCAGAATATCTCTCCATGTATTCATATACTGTTCCAACATGGCCTGAAGGTTATGCCTTTTTCTCTTTCGTTTGTCCTTTTTAATGGATTCGATGGTGATACCAAACCATGACGCAAAGTTTTTTTTCACTCCGATTGCACGCAGGATATTGTCTAAGGCATAATCTATATCATTGTCATATTTTATAGCCTCATAGGCTGCATTCAATTCAAGACCGATGTTATTGGTAGATGTTCGTATCTCATGCATAAACATGTTGGTGATAATCCCTGTCGTAGCTAAAGTCTGAAGCATTTTGTTCTCATTCCGCAACTCTTCCAGTTCTTGTTCCTGCTTCTGCTCTATATCTTCTACCAGATTGATAACATCTTCCGGATTTACAGCGGGTGGCACGTTTCGATCTGATGGCCATTCTTCCAGCTCTTTTGTATTTTCCTCCTTCTGTCTGGCTGCCTGCTCCGCTTCCCATTTTTTTCTTTCTTCTGCCAGCTGACGCATCTTTTCCAATTCAGCCGCTAATTGATCCTTTTTGTCCGCATATCTAGCTAACTTACGCCCAACAAACTGCCGGTCTCGTTCAAACTCTGCAATCACAAATAACAAAATTCGTTTCAGCTGTGAGAAACCAATTCCTTCCTGAATGCCATTTCGATTAGCTGCATCCTCCAAGTTTGTATTCTTTCTGGATATTGACACTGTTCCCAACATCTGCTCTGAACCGACACGCCAGTTTCCACTTTCTTTTCCCAGACCTGCCGGAGAACGGTTCCGTCTGGCCGAAAGCTCTAACCAATCAAAATCGTTATCCCCATACTCGCCATAAGGGCGTACACGAAATTGATCTCTGTACAATTTAATCCCGCCAAATTTTTTGGCAAGCTTTGCCCGACCTGTAATATCCTTATAATAAAATCGTTCCTGATCCTTTTTATTCGCGGTTATCTTATAAAAGTATAATACACCTTCAAAGTCTCCAATAAAGTTTTCTTTCTCCCCTATTTCTTCCATGGTAAAAGATTCTTCTTTCTTTTGCCCTTGCAAATATGCCTGTTCCTGCTCATCGAATCCTGCCTCTACATATACCTCCTGCTCTTCTCCATGAAAATCAAACTCATTCCGGGTAATCTGAATATCCAACAAATCAGCAACAACCTGAAAATCAATCCGATAGTCATAGGACTCTACATTTGCACTGGTTATCAACGCCTCTTCTACGCTGGTACTATCTTCAAAAAACCAAACACAAAAATTCTGCACCACATCCGGAGGGAGCAGATTCTCTAAATGATTCCTGAGACGATTCATTGTCCTTTCATCCCAGACATCATGAAGATGGTCCAATAGAAATGCTGTTCCTGTTCCCGAAAAATCACACTTTTCTACTTCCGTTGCTACCGCCTGATTTCTCCAACTTTTAATTCCGACATGCTCCAACAAACGAACATCCGTATCATAAACTCTAGCCTTTACTTCTGATATCCTTTTATTTCCGTCAAAGTCTCTCCAATCTACAATCCACTCCAAGCCGCCTTCTTCTGAAATTGTAAGCATATCACACTGATCGGACATTCGATCCAGTGCAAATCGACCAATGCCCTTTGCTCCCGTCTGTATCCTGCCGTTCTTTGTAATGTAGGAATTCTTTTTGGAAGAATTTCCAATAGTCATCCAATGAGTGCGTAATACCTCTTCCTTCATCCCACAGCCATTATCCAAAATATAGACGCGTTCTTCTGTATTTGAGTAATACAAACAACACACACTTGCATCAGCATCATAAGCGTTTTTCACAATTTCAAGTACTGCGCCTTCCAATTTAGACACATTCTCTCTTCCAATTAATCTGGCAGTATAGGCGTCTACATCAAACTCAATTTCTCTGACTCGTTCTCTCATAGGGGCTCCTTTGGCAATAACATTATTGTTATTGTACCAAACTGTAAGCATTTCTACAACTTTTTACCCCCCACAAAATTATCACACAAGCAATTATCTTTCTTTAAAACGATAATTTTGAATCTCACCGCGGCAGACTATTTTCGACACACAGCGCCCCCCATCCCGCGTATGTCAAGTTAATGTCACAAACTTTTTTCACTTTTCCCATGTGAAAATCGCTGAAACCCGCATAACTTCGTAGGGCGTACGGTTCGCTAATGCTAAGTTAAGGCAAAATTAATGGTAAATTAATGTCAAGTTGTTTTAGTTATAAAGTGGTCGAATTTGACTACTTTACAATCAAGCCTTTATTTGAATAAAAATTATTGAATAAAATAACACCATCTAACTATAAATGCAATACCATATTTTCTAAAAATATTGTCTAAATCCTCTCTGCTGATTTTTCCTGCCAGATAATATGCCTTAACACGGGCTTCTATCGCTTCAAAAACAGTATCAAACATAAATCAATCACCTGTATTATAATATTCCTGTAACTCTGTAAAACCACGTTGCAGTCCATCCGACAAATTGTCTCTTAAAATTATTTGTTCATCTACATACATTATTTATACCTCTCCCCTTACGCTTTTTCATAATCTAATGTACACAATCATTTTTTATACATTCTAACAATACTTTTTCATACCTGCATTCAATAATTGATATAAAGAATCTCTTCTATATTTATGACAATATTGGTATTTCTTTTATCATTGTTTGTATTTTATCCATATTATTACCTATCTGCGGTGTCAATCTATAAACAGGCTGAAAATAATTCCCCAGTTGCTATTATTATGATCTGTATTACCAATCAGTGCATCCATTATAAATATATTCCAAAAATGCTCTTTTACTCCCAGAACATCCTGTAAAAATGGATGTTCCCGTATCGTCATCACAATTTCATACATGTCTGCCCCAACACCATTCGTCTCATTCCCATTCGAATCTAAAAAATAGGGCTCAAAAGTGACTTTTATCTTATCAAACTCATAGAGCCTGTCTCCATCTTGCAAGAAATCTTCACATGCTACTACAATTTTCCATTTCTTGTTCCCAGAATTGTATTGTAAATGGATAATCTGACTAATTCATATATATCTGAACCAATATATTCGCAGACAAGGCTATTGGATTAACTAAGATTAATGCTTTTCATCTTCTGTTCTTTTAAATTACCCGGAAATTTCAAAAGATAATCTTTCCCATTATAAGTAATTCCCATTTTTCGACCGGCGATTCCACCATACATTCTTTGATTTTTCTGAAAATCATTAAAAATTGTGAAACAGCGGCTTCATTTTCTATTATTATTCCAAAACAAGCCACACCTTCGTCGCCTTGGCTTTCACTTTTGCATCCGCGCTGCACATCATCTTTTTTAAATATTCTCGCTTTTCTTTTACCGGAAGCCACTCCAGACCATTCATTTTCTCCAGAAATACGAGTTGCAACTCCTGGCTCTCTTTCTCCGCCACGTCTACAATCTGCTTCTGGTATCCGCCAATCACATTTTCCGGCATGGTAAGCAGCCATTCAAACAGATACTTCGAGCACTTATCCTCCTTTATTTGTTCCAGTATTTCTCCTATGCCTTGCGGATTCTCCTCCCAAAAGCTTTTAATGCCTTCGTATGCCACTCCGCTGATATCCGATGAGCGATGTCCGCCATATCGGATCAGCTCCTGATAATCCAGACGCCGGTTATTGATCAGCAGTTCCATAAATGCTCGATAAGGCAGATTTCCTCCCACATGACATTCCGGACAAAAGCCACTTTCATCCAGATATGCTCCGGCATCACAGTTGGTGCATTTTACTTTTCGCTGCAGCCATGTTTCAAACTGTTCTTTGCAAAATGACAACAATTCTTCCTTCGCTTCCCCATCCAAATATCCCTGCTGCAGTCCACATTTTATACAGATACAGGCATTCTGCACCAACGCAATATTGTCATTCGAAACTCCCCACAGCATCGCTTCCATCCAGTCCTTTATGCGAAATTTGCCATATGATTCCGGAAAAAAACGGTACAACCCAGTGCATACATCCGGCCTTTCATGAAGCAACCTATTTAAAATGATTTCCGCGGATTTCTCTTTCCAGATATATGGTGCCATCATCCCGATGCGCTCTATGACATCTTCGTTCTCTGCGTATAGCATCTTAAGCAATGCCTGTTTCGTTTCCTCTTTCCCATCCTGCTGCACCAGCATATTCATGCAGGGCAATGCAACGATTTCCGAATATGCCGCAATCCCCTTTAAAAGGGTTTCTTCATCGATTCCCTCTGCCGCTTTTGACCAGTCACTGCTCACAATGACGTCTTTCATATACCGATATAGGCGAAATTCCGGATTTTCCTGACACTTCCGGTGCAGATAGGACAACTCATTTTTGATCCGCCCAGCATCTACTCCCGCAGCAACACCGACTGCCCCTATGACATTCTTACAGTAAGGCTGTTTCAAATCAACGCCAAACGCATACAGCTCCGGAATTGTGGCCTGCATATATTGTAATCCCTGCGCCAGTTTGGAGCACTCCAGACATTCTTCCGACTTTGCATCTTCCTGTTTTATGGGCACGTTCATGCCGTAAATTTCAATCATTACATTTAACAGTGCATCATTCACCACATTCATGCGCTGAAACGCTTTTTGTATTGTCTCATTGTCAAAAACTGAGAAATATCTTTTATCCCATTCTTTTTTCCATTCCTGTTCTCCTACCTCATACAGAAACTCCCCTAAAATTTCCATACCATGCATAGAACAGTGATTTCCATAATAGTATTTTGCTGTTTCAATCACTTCACGGTCCTTTGGATTACGCTGCAGGTATTCGACCGTCTCTTCCATATTTTGATAGGCGCGCTGTCCAAATGCATGCTCCGCCCGCCCTTTATAATCCAGAAAATGCTGCCTTAATATACTCTGATCCATTTCCTCCCGCGACATGCAAAGGTATACACCATAAGCCGCATCCGCGATCCGTTGTTTTGGGCTTTTCATAAGCTCAAGCAGATATTCTGTATCCCATTCGCTTATCAACGCACGCATTCCTTGTATAGCAGACACCGCTCGTTTCACAAGCTCCTCATTATCTGATACGACAAATCGTAAAAGGCTTTTGTAGATATTCTGTGCCTCTGCCCCCGTCTGCCGGTCTGCAAGCCCCTCCGCCGCCAGAAAAACCTCTCCTGTCGGCAGTTCCACCGCTTCTTCGTGTTTACTTAAAGATGCTGCCAGAAATCCGCTGTCATCACAGGCCACAGCCATACGGATCGTCTCATGCCACTTTGCACTCCCGGAACGCGCCAGTACCCATTTTTCTGCCTCGCCAGGCTCCATTTCACTGATATACTTTCCGGTCAGATATTCCCCGATATTTAAGTGGAGGAAGCGGTACTGTATCCCACTCTCCAGATAATTCTTTTCCAAAATTCCACGCTCATCCCAGAATTTCAGCATATATTCTGCCTTCCGCCCCGCCGCCATCCTAGAACAATTTAACTCTCGCTGTAGCCATGGCGTCACCGCGGAAAGAATCTTCTCTTTTTCCCATGCACCTTCATGAACGCGTTCCATGGCATTCGTCATGTAATATGCCACGGTTTCGATGCCGCACATAAGTTCCACCTCGCTTATTTTCATTTCATTCTGCCGGCTGGAGCCTTGTAGCCATTCCTGCATAACGCGGCTATACAACTCTATCCGGCTGTTTCCAAAGTCAATTCGCTTGATGGATAGCTGCAGCAAAAATCCCAGCAGCAATGGGCTTTTGCTGACCAGTTCCACAATGTTCCGGTTTTCTGTGTGCTTCTCAAACCAGTCTGCGCACTGCTTGGCATCCTCCGGCACAAGTTTTTCCAGCAGTTTCCCAACGTAGTTTTTGCACTCCTCAAAATCCATAGGTAAAATTGCCATATGTCTAAAATCAGACAGCGCCGCTGCATCATACCCCAACGGTCTGCTGGTGACTACCACCCTGACCCAAGGATGAGCCGCTGCCCAGCTTGCAATCTCTGCACCGATTTTTCTTCGTATGCTACCACATTCATCAAGGCCATCCAGAAACAGATACTGAAGCCTATACTCAAACTCTGCCTTGCTCACCTCAAATGACAGAGACGCTGTCATCGTCTCCCGCATTGCCTGATCAAAGGGCTTCCCCTGTCCAAGCAGTCCCGCTACAGCTATCAGCGACAGCCATATTACTTTTTGCTCTCGATGAAGGGATGTCTGAACCAGCTTTTTTAACAGGGTACTCTTTCCTGCCCCCGGTCCTGCCAAAATTACCATATTTTCTACGGAGGTCCAGATAGATTCAATATCAAACTTCCGTTCTGTCCGCCGTATTTCCTCTTGATAGGGCATACTCCCCGTTCCTTTTTCCTTCAGATCCTGCAGTGCTTCCTCATCCATAAGCCTCAGCTGTATCCATGCCATTTCAATCGGAAGCTTCTTCGCCATACCTATAATAGAAATGCTGTCTGAACAGGACGACAAATGCTTACGGTAGGCTTCTTCCTTTTCAGCACTCCCTACTCCAAAAGTCCCTCCCTGAGATATCTCTCCTGCCAAAAATTCCGCAGCCTGTTTCAGATCCTCTAATTCCAGTGTCTGACATTTTTCCATGATATCCCCAAAATCCAGAATATCTTTCTCCGCATCAAAATCCAAGAGAGTCTGTACATTCTGAGTCACAGTATACTTTTTCTGCTTCCTGCCCAGAACAAAAAATATTAAATGCGGAAACTCTTCATAAACCTTTTTCCCGATCATAATCTGAATCGTATCATTGAGCTTGGTGCTTCCCTTTTCTGCTGTCACCTGTACCCCGATTCCACGCCCTCTGTCTCCCAAATCGATTCCCGGAAAATTCTTTTTCTCTTCATTCAGGTTTACCAGATGAAATCCATAGCACCGATTAAGCAACCCCTTTGCGATTTCCTCCCAGTAATGGACGTCATCATAAATCCCCAACCTGCACTGATATTCAATTTCGGTTTGCGCAATTGCCAATTCCCGGATAATCTGATCTATGTACGCTTTTCTGGCGGTCATAAGATACCCCCCATTCATCCTTTACACTTCTTTATCATCCTGAGTTCTTTAAGGCTCATTTAATCCGCCCTTAAAAGTCCGTCACTGTGAAGAATAGTATAACACATAATTTTACATTTGACGTTCTCAAATTAGCAACCCCCAGTTTGTCATTTTCTTCCTGTTCACAAATGTAATTCTGAATTGTCTCTAACCTTCGACCTTGAATCTCTGGCAGGCTGTTCAGCGCTTTCCACAGACGGCAGAAACTTCCATATATTTTCCTGCCACGAAATAAAGTACCTATCTACCGCAGCTTTACCACAGATTAGATTCGCAAAGTGAAAATAGCAGTTACTCAAGTGCGCCGTTTCTTACTACACGCTTTTTTCGTTATAAAATACAGGCCGTACAAAGGGCAGCTATGGGTGCAGCCTTGTTACCTTTTCTGATTGAAAACCAGGAGTAGTTCCTGCTCCATAAGAAGCAGTGGCCTGGCACCCTGCATAACATGGAACTTTGTACGCCTGACTACATACAGCTTCCTCCATAATTCCCTTTCCCTTTTTCCGGTAGTATATCGCATGTTCTACTTTTCAGAAAAGTTTGTTACGCAGCGGAGCTGCGGGGAATGTATCTTAAAAAATTCAATTTCCTTGGCCATTTCAATTTCTTTCACAAATTCCATTTTCGGTCCACATATTTTATGGAAATTATAATTAAGTTTGTTGTATCATATTTCGTTCAAAAACGACACTAATTTTATAATTATTTACTAACTACAAATTCTCCAAGATTTCATTTCTCGAATTAATGATAAGTTCATCAATTGGAAACGGAATCAATTTCTAACAAATAAGCACTTTATTCGACAACACATATGCCAAAACAAAGTACTTATTCCCCCAAAATCTACTATATCCTACTTGGCAAACTATTTTCCACACACAGCGCCCCCCACCCCGCGTATGTCAAGTTAATGTCACAAACTTTTTTCACTTTTTTTGAGCGAAAATCGCTGAAACCCGCATAACTTCGTGGGGCGTATGGTACATTAGTGCTAAGTTTGAGTAAAATTGATGGTAAATTAGTGTCAAGTATTTTTAGACAAATCATTCTTTTTTCCCTTTTACCAATGCGATTTCCAGCAGTTCCTCTGCAACCTGAAAAGATCTGATCCGCATCAGATTATCCCATGCATCTTCCCTTCCAAGTAAATTCATTCCGCCATGCCATACAAGTTCATCGTCTATAACAGCAAAGTGTTCCGCCACTTCATCCCTTACAATGACATAAATGCCGTTTTCCCGCATTTCTTTCATCAACCCCTGATAGAACTCCGGGCTGCCATAAGATATATTCTGCGGCTCTGTTGTAATAACTGTTACCGATACCCCGGCTTCCTGCCTTGGTTTTACAAGATAGATAAACCGCGCCACCTTATCCTGTGTAAGTTCTGGACTGGATACGATGATTTTCTTCCCTGCCTCCACAATATCCCTCTCAAATATATCCATATAATTCCCGGAATCATAGATGGAATTGACTGACTGTTTCGTAAGAATATTGTTTGTTATCACCTGAAACCCTGTTCGCTTATAAGTACGCAGTCTCTTTGCATACATATTGTCTAAAATACGGATATGGGAATCTATATAGTCATACACAATAACCTCTTCTTTTCCTGTATAGTCACGATTTAACCTTCCAATGTACTGCTCAAGCCTGCCTGAAAAAGATACCGGCGCTGCCAACATCAATGTATCCAGCCTCGGATAATCAAACCCCTCTCCAATCTTCTGCCCCGTTGCTACCAAAATCAGACTTTTGTTACCTGGCACCTCTTTTAACCTTCTTCTCACATCCAAATTTTCTTTATCACTGTTATCACCATATAAGAGAAATACATAATCTGCGTCTTTCTGTAAATGATCATACAGATATTTTGCCTGCTCCTTATATTTTGTCAGAATGACAGGCGTTCTTCCTTCTTTTACGCATTTTCTCGTATCATCAAGAATCATATCATTCCTTGCAGCATTGGAGTTGATTAAAGAATATGCTCCATTGATGTCACCTTTGCTCTCTTCCGTATCAACCACCCTTGTATACCGTGGATATACATAATGTCCAATCCCCTGCTGCGCCGCCCGTTCTTTTGCAGTGTAGCTGTGTCTGACCGGCCCAATGAGCATATAAATAATCTTCTCCAATTCATCCCCTCTTTTCGGGGTTGCCGATACCCCATAAACATACCGGGCATTCACCTTCTTCATGACTTCAACAGACGTATTGGAACCGCAATGATGGCACTCATCCATCAGAACCATTCCATAGGAATTGATGAGCTCATTGAATTTCCCTTTACTGTAAATGGATCCCACCATAGCCACATCAATTAGACCTGTCAGGGTATTCTTACTGCCATGTAAAATACCGACAGCACTGTTCCTGCGCTTTTCCCTGCCGCCCTTCGTTTTATAAATCGGCGGCTCCTCGTCTATGTCCAAAAATTTATTTAATTCCTCCACCCACTGCTCCAGCAAATCTTTGCTGTGAAGCAGAATAAGCGTATTTACTTTCCTCTGGGCAATAAGATAACTGCATACTACTGTTTTTCCGAATGCAGTGGCCGCACTGAGAACGCCACAGTCAAATGCAAGTAAGCGCTGTGCCGCCAAATCCTGCTGTGTCTTCAAATCTCCCTTAAAAGAAACTCTAATCGGTCTTCCCTTTTCTCTATGGTCTGTCACCTCATATTCAATGCCAGCTTCTTTACAGGATGCAATCAGATTATCATACAGGCCCCTGGGAATGCAAATGTAGCCTTCCGTATCCTTTCCCATATACACAGCGCTGAAATTATAATAATTGGAATATCCAAGCCTTTTGTTCTTGTAAAACACAGGATTGTCAAAGGCGGCCATACTTCTGACCTGATTTTGTAACCGCGGCATTAAATTTAACGTATCTACATAAATACCGTCTCCAAGAATAATATGCATCTTCCCAACAACGTCTGATTTTACAAAACCATCTTTTTTCTTCCAAGGCTTTGGACGACTCCGGTCATTCAGAGAAACCGGCACACCAGCCTTTTCGGCAAGTTCTGTCTGCCATTTTGCCATATATTTTTCTATATCTTCTACCGAAAGCTTTTTCGTATGGTTCAATAAAATATCCCACTGATCCGGATAAGCATTCCAGTTTTTATCTACGAAAGCGCTGTTTCCATTTTTCAGTGCCTGTCCCTGTAATGGCAGTGCAATCAAATTTCCTATGCTGCTTGCAACATCCTGGGACGGATACATTCGGTCATAATAGTGAAACGATTTCAGATTGATGGAAGACGAGCCTTTATCAAGCAAAAGAAAGCCGAAATTCCTTGCCAAGGATGCCGCTATTGGTTTCCTGAAAAAAATCCATACATGCGCTCCTCTGCCGGATCTTGACCTTTCTACCAACGGCGATATCCCATTGCGTTCACAGATAAGCCTTAATGCATCAACTTCGTCATGCCATTCATCATCCGTATTGGCAAAATCTGCACTTTCGGCGCCTTTTTCATGATTATCAAAATCAAATACAAGAAACCGGCATGTGCCATCTGCAAGCAGTGGATATATGCCTAATACATCTGCGCCATCTTCCTTATATCCGAGAAGATGCTCCATAATTTTTTTCGGTTCGAGTTTTGTCCATTCCGTGTGCTCACAGGCTTCACAGTTGATTTTTTCACCACGCTGTTTCGGGCATATCCGATTGTTCCATCTATGATTGCACTGCGGAAAATACCCGCCTTTGGTTCCTCTCTTGGCATAAACATCCGTTCTTCCCCAAAACATTGCGAAATATTTATTTACCATATCTCCCGTAATATATTTAGATAGAATACGTCCACCCTGATCCGGATCATATTCCTCGGCAGTCTCAATTTTCTCTTCGAATACATGCTCCGGCTCATAAGCAATGTTTGCCTTGTCCAATTGCGCTTTCAATTTTCTGTTTTCATCCTGAAGGCTCCGAACCAATCTTCGAAGAGAATCCAGATTATATGCTTCTATATTCATTTATCCACCATATGCTCTGCTGTTATTTCATGTCTCACGTGCATTTTTAATGCTTGACGTTGTCTGCCCAAACCAATCCTCTCTAAATCCGTTCGTTATTCTTTTATTTAAACAATAGCTATCTCCGTTCTTGGAGCAAACTCTATATTCAATTTTTCTTTCAAATAGTATTTTAAAACAAACACTTCTATCTTACGCTCACTCCTTAACGAATCTAAATAATAACGTGTATAGTCATTTCCGTTTTCAGGGGGAATAACTTTTAAGGTTCTTCTCTGATTTGCAATATCTTTAACCTCTTCATTGCTACGTAATTCATTCAAATTGATGTCCCAACAAACTATACTATGTATATTTTCAAAGGAATGATTAAAATTTTTATTCAAATAATTCTTAAATTCTACATAATACATTTTGGAGGTTTTTACGGGCATATTATCCTGCCCTTTGACAATGACATCTATTCCTGTATGTGTATCATAATCAATAATAGTAAAAGGGAAAAGTGATTCATCGTAGCTGCTTAATTGCATAAAAATTGAAAACACTCCATTTTCTTGTTGTGGCTCCACTAAATTAATTCCATTAAACTGAGCCACTTTTGCACGGTTTACTTTATCCATTCTACGTTTAAAATCTCTTTTTTCCTTTTCAACGGTATTATAAGCCCCTGCTTCTGATTCCAGCCATTCTAGTTCTCCCCAATCATCACTTTGAATAATGCCGTCATATATTTCTCTTACAGCTTCTCGTAAATCTTGTTGTATCTCTGATGGTGTATTTTCAAAAGAACCTCTATTAGCAGTCAATCGTAGTCCTTGGCAATTTATAAATGCATGTAATTTTGTATATTCTGTTCCTTTTGAAGTAATCCACTCATTTACACGCTTTATCGGCATAAAATCTTTACAAACCCAAATTCCATACCTGTCTTGTATTGTGTATGACCCTTCGGGCGCAGTATATCCACTACGCCGAATCATAGGATTATATTCATATTTTACTTTCGTTCCCTCAACATAAAAAACCGCCTGATATTTTATTTCAGGAAGATTCTTCAAGCTCCCTGTTTTTACAATCTTCTTGCAATACCATTTAGGCGCATCTACCATATGTTCATCAAATAATTCGGCAACCTTTTTACTTTCATTAGGAAAAACATGTCCATAGCTCAATTCCTCAAAATCATCTTGATCCACACCCTTAAACTTTAATTTTACATCCTTGTTTTTCTCAATACCAAATGCAGCTTCAACTGATCCCATTTTCGTAAACCAAAGGATATAATCTTTTAATTGCTCGTGAGTAAATTTATCTCTGCGATCATTATTATATCCATATATGCAAATTTTTGTTCCTGATCTTTCACCTTCCACTTGCTCAACCTCAACATCTACCTGTGGTATATGCTGATTAAATAATTCCCGTTTGGGTTCTTTCATAACTGCATGATATCTTATTTCATTTTTTATAGTGATTACATCTATTTTTCTGCTGTTAAAATATACTTTTGTCCCGTGCCCTTTTTCACCAATTGCATCAGCATCATACCGATTTAACGAGTTCCCCAAATCAAAAAAAGATTTCAGCCCTTCCTTATCCATTCCTTTTCCATCATCAGCTATCTCAATCTTTAAAATTCTCTCTCCACATTCTAAAACAACGCTAAAATCAATAACAACATTTTTTGCCTGTGCATCAAATGCATTGCTAATAGCTTCTCTTACCAGATCCAATGAATTAGAAAAATCTTGGGATATTTCTATAAATTCTTGAGCACTATTTACCTCCGGATTTATCGTAAACGAATTCTCCTTCATACCAGCATATCTCCTTCTTCTGTATATCATTCTGTATTTTGATTAAATATGTATATATGTTAAGATTTATTTTACTACAAATTCTTCCTTCCGTCATCACCTATAAAAAGACATTCCCCATTCTTCCTTGTTAAGTGCAATATTACTAAATATTATATTCTCAAATAAATTAGGGAAACAGCCCACCTTGCCATTTCCCCAGTTTTAATCTTAATGATAATATCTACACTTTTTACACTGTCTGAAACTCTGCAAGCAGCTCTACCTCTGCAATATTAAGCCCAGAATATTTTGCAATCTTATCAATCGGTAACTCTCCATCCTGCAACATTCTAAGAGCAGTTTCCTTTTTAGTTTGGTTCCTGCCTTCATCTTTTCCTCTGTTCAAAATCGTCCTCGCTTCTGTCTCAAGTAACGCTCCGCTCATCATTCCACCTATTCCTTTCTGCACATTCTCATACTTCTGTGCAATTTCTCTAATCACATCACCAGAAAGTTCTATAATGGTACGTTTGTCAAACGCCCCAATAATCCCTTCCTGCTCCAGTTTATCAAGTCTCTCCAAGATACTTCGGTACTCTGCTTTCAACTCTGCCAATCTCTGTTCATTACTATTATACACCTTAAAGTTCTTTTCATGTAAAAAAATATAAAACGGAATTAACAGCAACAAGCCCTTTGAAAAAATATCTTCCAGAGTATATTCCTGCACCTTCATAATCGGCACATCATACTCTACGGTGCCACCCGGCGTTTTTATCACATACCGCATTTTATCAGGTGTCTTTTTATAATTCCTTAGATATAGGACTGCTGTATTGGGAAATGTCACTGTCAATATTTCATTGATGACTTCACCTTTATCTAAAGCGATCTGAGCATCATATTCAAACAACCTGATTATCATCCGCCCATCCGGCAGGCTGCTCTCACATTCCAGATGATATTTCTTCTTTTTCTTCCCATAGATTATAAAATTAGTATCTGTTATTCTTTCCTTATCTGCTGCATCCTGTTGGTCAATAAAATGTTCATTGGGATGAAACTCTATTATTTCATTTCCTGTATAGTCTTCCTTGAAAATCTCATTGATTACCGGAATAATCATCTGTCTGCAGTCATTTAAAATTGTCCGAAATGCTCCATCATATATATTTCCCATAAACAATCCTCCGTATTTCTTATTTGCATCATATCATTATCATACTGTATACACAACTATATTTGAAATACAATTTGCATTTTCTACATCACATAGGTTTAATTCATTCGATTTATCCTAAACTAACACATAATAAGCACTTTATTCGACACAATGTACCACAAAATAAAGTGCTTATTATCCCCAAATCCCCTCATTTCTACTTCGGTAGACTATTTTCGACACAAATCGACCCATACCCAATCATCTCATTCGGATATCTTGTATACCCCGGCAGCCGCTTCGCCCCCTTTATAAAATAAGCCTTCACTTTCTCCCCGTACAGATAGGGATCGTTTCCCCGCACGATCCCCCACTCCATCAAAAGTGCGCTGCCGCCGGTCACAAAAGGCGCGGCGAAGGATGTGCCGGAGACCACCGCATAGCCGCCCCGACCGTCCGGCACCAAAATATCCGTCCCCGGCGCGCACAGATCCGGCTTCATCTGCTGTTCATAGTAAAATTTCCCCTCCGGGGTATCCTCGCTGATCGGATATCCTCTGCCTGAGAAATCCGCGTACTCCCGATACTGCGGATTGTATGCTCCCACCGTGACCACTTTCTGCGCTGTGGCCGGTATCGTCATCGTCACGGCCGCCGTCGGCCGAAAAAAATTGGTTCCGCGGCTGACAGCCTCCGCGGAAGGCAGATAAAAGCTGACCGCCCCCTGGATGATCCGCACCGGCCTGAGCACAAATGTCCAGATTCCCGATGTTATATAGGGTTCTCCCAGAAAGTCAAAGTAGTATTCCTGCAGCTTGGTGTAAGGCGCCGGCTCCCCCCGATAGAACAAGATCTTTGTTCCATCCAGCACAAACTCACGCATTCCGCTCCTGTCCAGAGGAATCTCCAGCCTCATGCCGCCGGGAGATATCAATTCCATTCCAAATACATCCCCATAGTTCTTCCAGACTGCTACATAACACGCCCCCTGGTAGGGAGCGATATTGCATTCCACCCGCTTTTCCCCATCCAGAATAACCTGCGTATGTCCCGCCGAAGCTCCCTCGTTCCCGCTGCCCACAGAGATCACCGTCTTGTAACTCTCAGCCGCATTGTTCAGAAAGGTCTCCAGCAGGGACGTCCCGTCATGGGAGCCGTAAGTGCTCCCGTAGCTGATATTGACGGCGATAGGTCTGCCAAGCATCTGCGCCTTTTGCAGCATCCACGCCACGGCGCGCATCAGTTCCGTTGTGCGGGAGGAACCGCCTGCGCTGCTGCCGGAGCCCAGTTTTACGATCAGGAGCTCCGCCCCCGGCGCTGCACCCTCGCTCCCCGCGGCAACAGCCGCCACGCCAGTCCCATGACCAGATCGGTCAAAAGTAAGTTCCTCTCCGGATTCGATGCTCTCGTCCAGCTGTTCCTTTGTGAATTCCACACCGTGATAAAAACCTTCCGGCGGTATCCGGTTGTTCTCCGCTTCCACCGGCAACGTCTGATCCCATAAATACAAAATACGGCTCCGTCCCTGTCCGTCCAGAAACGCGCCGTTCTTATAATCGATCCCGGAATCCGGTATGCCCACCAGACATCCCTCTCCGCTCAAAAATGGTTCTCTCTGTGTCACCTCCTGCACACAGGAAGCAAGTTTTCCCTGCGTGATACTGATTTCTCCCTCATGCAGCATCTTAGGTTTTTCTATATAATCGATCTCCGCGAGCCCCGAAAGTCTCTCGATATCCTCCCGCCCTGCCGTCACGATGGCGTAGCCGGGCAACAGGTATTCCACCTGCAAAGTTTCAGGGGAGCCCGCCCGGGATATATTTGTCCCCTGCAGCGCTCCCCTGAGATCTCCATGATATTTTACGATCAGTTCCCACCTGTCCTGCTCCACGCCCACCGGCAGTTCCAGGGATCTCTCCCTCTCCTGCGGCGATACGGCCAGAGACAGGTTTAATAAATTTTCCAACTTCTGCGAAGCCATTTGACACTCCCAAATGTCTTTTTTACAGTATATGCGCTTTACTGCTGCGGTACTACGGCAAAAAATACGAGGTCGCTCTCCGTATCGTTGATCATGCTGTGCTCATGGCCCTCGGGACAGTAATGCACCTGCCCTGCGCTGATGCGCAGCTCCTCCCCGTCATATATTACTTTTCCGCCGCCCTCCAGTATGTAGATCGTCTCGCTGCTGCCCTGATGGGTGTGCAGTCCCACGCTGGCACCGGGAATCAGGCGATTTACCATAATGCGGTTTTTCTCATCCGCATAGGCTCTTATCGCCATCTCCTTCTCGCCGCCCTTAAAATGCGGCGTTATATTCTCCTCTATCTTCGCAAAATCCAAAACCATACCGTGACCTCCTTCTTATTATATTATCCTTTATACGGTTTCTCCTCCCGCAAAAGTTCCATCACGCCCCGATAAGCATCGCACTGTCCCTCTCGAATTTCTCCCGGCAGTGGGCTATCTTTTCTTCCATTTTTCTGTACAATTCCATATATTCCGCCACAGAAGCCCTTTGTCCCCCTGATCGCAGCCGATCAGCCGGCAGTTCAGTTCTCACCCATCTTCAGCAATTTTGCCGCCTGATCGGCTGCAATGCAGGCGTCCACGATCTCCTGGATGTCCCCGTTCATGATCTTGTCAAGCTTATACAGGGTCAGATTGATCCGGTGATCCGTCACCCGCCCCTGGGGGAAGTTGTACGTCCTGATCTTCTCGGACCGGTCGCCCGTTCCCACCTGGCTCTTTCGCAGTTCCGCCTCCGCGTCATGGGCCTTCTGCTGTTCCAGGTCGTAGAGCTTCGTGCGCAGCAGGGCGTACGCTTTCGCCCTGTTCTGGATCTGGGACTTCTCCGTCTGGGAATAGATCACGATACCCGTCGGAATATGCGTCAGCCGCACCGCGGAGTCCGTCGTGTTGACGCACTGTCCGCCCGCGCCGGAGGATCGGCAGACATCGATCCGGATATCTTTTTCGTCGATCTGCACATCCACTTCCTCCGCCTCCGGCATCACCGCCACGGTGATCGTGGACGTGTGGATGCGCCCGCCGGACTCCGTCTCCGGCACACGCTGTACCCGGTGTACGCCGCTCTCATATTTCATGATGGAGTAGGCACCCTGACCGCTCAACATAAAAGTCACGCTCTTCATGCCGCCGATGCCGATCTCCTCCATCTCCAGCGTCTCCACCTTCCATCTTTTTGTCTCCGCATAGTGCACATACATACGGTAGATCTCCGCCGCAAAGAGAGCCGCCTCATCGCCGCCGGCGCCCGCCCTGATCTCCACGATAACATTCTTGTCATCATTGGGGTCCTTCGGCAGGAGCAGGATCTTCAGCTCATTCTCCAGCTCCTCGATCCGCTTTCTGGATGCGGAGAGTTCTTCCTTCAGCATCTCCCGCATATCCTCGTCGGACTCCTCCTCCAGCATCGCCAGGGAATCCTCCGCGTCCTGCCTGCACTTTTTGTACTCTCTGTACGCCTCCACCAGAGGGGTCAAATCGCTCTGCTCCTTCATCAGTTGGCGGAAATGCTGCTGGTTATCCGTAACTCCCGGCTCCGCCAGCTCATTCATGATCTCCTCAAACCGACGCAGCAGATCGTCTAATCTGTCAAACATATGAATCCTCTCTCCTTATTTCCACTACATTGTATTTACAGCGTCCCGAACACCACTCTGTCAAGCCCCGAAAAATCCTTCACGATCTCAATCTCACGGAACCCGCTTTCTTCCATGATCCGGCGGACCGCCTCCCCCTGGTCATATCCGATCTCGTAGAACAGCATCCCGCCTCTGGGCAGATGGTCTTTCGCCCCCGCCGTGATCTCCCTGTAAAAAAACAGTCCGTCCTCCCCGCCGTCCAGCGCCGTGCGGGGGTCGTGGTCTCTCACTTCCGGCATCAGGTTCTCGATATCAGCCCGCCTGATATAAGGCGGATTGGACACAATAATCTCAAACTTCCCTTCTATCTCTGCAAATAAATCGCTCTCTGCAAAGCTGACGCCCTCCGCGGAAAGCCTCTCCGCGTTCGCTCTTGCCGTCCGCAGAGCTTTCTCCGAAATATCCGCCCCCACCCCCCGGCAATCGTTGGAGTAGTGAAGCAGACTCAACAGTATACAGCCGCTGCCCGTCCCGATATCCAGAATCCGCATACCATCGTGCAGATGCTTCAGCACCTCCTCCACCAGAATCTCCGTGTCCGGCCGCGGGCAGAGCACATCCTGATTGACCTCAAAAGTCAACCCCATAAATTCCGTCTTCCCCAGTATATGCTGAAGCGGAATCCGCTTTGATCTGCTCGCAATACTTTCCAGATACCGTCTTTCCTGCTCCTCCGTCAGCTCCCTCTCGCCGTGCGCGTAGAGAGCCGTCCGGTCGGTGCCGCAGATCTCTTCCAGGAGGAGCCTGGCGTCCAGAGCCGCCTCCTCTATCCGCGCCCTCTTAAGAGCCTCGGTTCCCTGCCTGTAAATTTCCTGATACTGCATCTTCTTTCCTATATGCCCTCTCTGTTCACTCTATCTCATCCGATCCGATAAAACTGGGCTCATCTTCCTCCTCTATCTCCAGATCCCTCCGCTCCTGTTCCTGACTATCCTCGTAGCCGAAGTTCTCCCTCAGATAGGTCTTCCAGTCGAACACCGCTTCCACCGCTTTTATCGCGACTTCCACCATGCCCTCGTCCGGTTCCTTTGTGGTCAGCCCCTGCAGCCAGAGCCCCGGCGCCGATATCGCGCGCACCAGCCAGTTGTCCGATCTGCCCGCGAGCCGGATGATCTCATAGGCGATCCCCGCGATCACCGGGATCAACAGGATGCGCAGTCCCACCTTCAAGGCCATATTGTCCACACGGATAAAGAAAAAGAGAACTACGCTGACCAGCATGACGAACAACAGAAAGCTGGTACCGCATCGCCTGTGCTGTTTGGAGCTCCTCATCACATTTTCCACCGTCAGCTCCCGCCCTTTTTCAATACAGTTGATACATTTATGCTCCGCCCCATGGTACATATATACCCGCCTGATATCCTTCATAAGCGAGATCAAAAGCACATAGAGCACAAAGATCAGTATGCGGATCACTCCCTCGATGATCGCCAGGAGGGAGTCGTTTCTGACAAATCTCTTCAGATAGTCGGAGATAAAATAGGGCAGCACCATAAAGAGCCCCACCGCAAACAGAACCGCGACGATCGTTGTAAGCGCCATCAGGACACTCTCCGCCTTATCCTTAAAGACGCCGTCCAGCACCCTGTCCGCCTTCGTCTCCTCCGCGCCCTCCTCCTCGTAGAAAGAGGCGGAATGGTTCAGGCATCTCGTGCCCAGTCTCAGCGAGTCCGCAAAAGAAAATATTCCCCGGATAAAGGGAACTTTTGTGATCTTACTGTTCCCCAGAATACCGGCATACTCTCCGATCTCCACATCAATCTCGCCGTTCGGTTTTCTGACGGCAACCGAATAGCGAGTATTATTTTTCATCATAATCCCTTCCAACACCGCCTGACCGCCGATGCCGGAATAGCATCTTCTTCTCTTACCCATGGATCCGCTCCCACTAAATTTATTGCATGAATGAAAAGAAGGTTGAGGATAACTTTTCCCCAACCCCTTCTTGATCTTCTTATTTTGCTGCCATACCGTATTTCTTATTAAACTTATCAATACGTCCATCCGCTCTGGCACTCTTCTGTTGTCCAGTGTAGAATGAATGACATTTGGAACAAACTTCAACGTGGATTTCCGGTTTTGTGGAGCCTGTTACGAATGTATTGCCACAGTTACATGTCACAGTTGCCTGATAGTAGGCAGGATGCAGTCCTTCTTTCATTTTTTTCACCTCTCTATTTCCATTTGCGATTATTTTTCTACCATATTACCGTCAATTTCAGCGACAGCTTAGTTATTATAACATAACGCATTGTTCTATGCAAGTATAAATTTCGCGTTTTTATTCTCTAAATGAATTTCATTTTCCGAACCATATTTACGAACTCACCGTTCGTCTTTGTTCTGGCAAACAGATCCAGGATCTTGTCCACCGCTTCATCCGCCTTCATCCCGTTCAGGGCCTTTCGCAGAATGTTGATGATCTCCTGCTCATCCGGCGTGAGGAGCAGATCTTCCCGCCTGGTGCTGGATTTCGCGATGTCCACCGCCGGGAACACTCTCTTCTCGGACAGCTTGCGGTCCAGAACCATCTCCATATTGCCGGTTCCCTTAAATTCCTCATAGATCACATCGTCCATCTTGGAACCCGTCTCCACGAGAGCCGTCGCCAGAATCGTCAGGCTGCCGCCGCCGCGCATATTTCTCGCCGCGCCGAAGAAACGTTTGGGCATATGGAGCGCCGCCGGGTCGAGACCGCCGGAGAGCGTTCTGCCTGAGGGGGGGACCGTCAGGTTGTAGGCCCTTGTCAGACGGGTGATGGAATCTAACAGAATACAGACATCCTGTTTGTGCTCCACCAGCCTCTTGGCGCGCTCGATCACCATCTCCGCCACACGTTTGTGATGCTCCGGCAGCTCATCGAACGTAGAGTAGATCACCTCCACATTGGGGCCCTCGATCGCCTCCTTAAAGTCCGTCACCTCCTCCGGTCTCTCGTCGATCAGCAGAATGATGAGGTGCACGTTGGGGCTCGTCCTCTTCAGGGATCTCGCCACTTCCTTTAACAGTGTTGTCTTACCCGCTTTGGGCGGCGACACGATCATGCCTCGCTGTCCCTTTCCGACCGGGCTGATCAGATCCATAATACGCATGGCGATGGAACCGCCGGGCGTCTCAAGCCGCAGTCTCTCATCCGGGAAAACAGGGGTCATATCTTCAAAGTTCGTTCTGCGCTGGGCGATCTCCGGCGGAAAGCCGTTGACCTTCCTGACATACAGCAGCGCGCTGAATTTTTCGCTCTGCGTCTTTATTCTCGTATTTCCCTCCACGATGTCGCCTGTTTTGAGATTAAAACGCCTGATCTGGCTTGGCGCCACATAGACATCGTTTTCTCCGGGAAGATAATTTTCACAGCGAATAAAGCCGTAACCATCAGGCATCACTTCCAAAATACCGTTCGCCTTGATGCCGCTGTCCAGCTCTGAGGGAAATTTCTCTTTCTCCCCCTCGGGGCTGCTGCCGGGTATAATGGACTTCGCCTCCACCACTTTACCCTTTTCTTCGTCCTTTTTATCTTCCTCCAGCATCGCTTCGATCAGTTCCGCTTTTTTCAATCCCGAAATGCGAATACCTCTCACTTTAGCGATTTCTTTCAGATCGTTCAGTGCAAGAGATTCATATTTTTCTCTCATATCACTCATATTACTGTTTTTTCTCCTTTCTCCACTATCTTTTCGCTTTTTCCATTCATTTTGAATTTGTTCAGGATATCGAATAGCATACAGATACCTTACGGCTTATCGTCCAATATCAAGATATGATAAAGATTTCTCTGCTCAATATGCACATTATACCTTACAAAACCGGACGTGCCAACCTTTTTTTTCATTTTTTTCAAAATTTCATAAAAAATATTTCTCCCCAAAGACTTGCAAGGTTAATCAAAAATATATATCATAAACATAGCTTTAATAAAATAATGAAAAGAGGCATACCAATGACAATAAATGAAAAAGCGCTGAAACTTCATGAGACATGGAAAGGGAAACTGGAAACGGTATCCAAAACTCCCGTCAAGTCCAGGGAAGATCTCTCTCTGGCCTACACGCCCGGTGTCGCTGAGCCCTGCAAAGTGATCGCCAAAGACAGGGAGGCCGCATACACCTACACCTGGAAATCCAACACCGTGGCGGTTGTCTCGGACGGCTCCGCCGTCCTCGGACTCGGCAATATCGGCCCTCACGCCGCGATGCCGGTCATGGAGGGAAAAGCGGTTCTGTTCAAGGAATTCGGCGGCGTCAACGCGGTTCCGATCTGCCTGGACACCCAGGACACGGAGGAGATCATCAAAGCGGTCACCTACCTTGCCCCTGGTTTCGGCGGAATCAATCTGGAAGATATCTCCGCCCCCAGATGTTTTGAAATAGAGGAGCGTCTGAAACAGACTCTGGATATCCCGGTATTCCACGACGACCAGCACGGCACCGCCATCGTCGTACTGGCCGGCATCATCAATGCCCTGAAAGTCGTAAAAAAGCAGGCACGGGAATGTAAGGTCGTCATAAACGGGGCGGGCAGCGCCGGTATCGCCATCACAAAACTTCTGTTAAAATACGGCTTCATCAATGTGATCCTGTGCGACAGGGCTGGCATCTTATCCGGCTCCTGCGAAGGATTGAACTGGATGCAGCAAAACATGGTGGAGATCACCAACCCCGGCCAGGAGACGGGAACCCTGGCGGATGCCATGAAGGGAGCCGATATCTTTGTGGGCGTGTCCGCCCCCAACATCGTAACACCCGTTATGGTTTCCTCCATGAATAAGGACTCCATCCTGTTCGCCATGGCAAACCCTGTCCCGGAGATCATGCCGGATGCGGCAAAAGCTGCCGGCGCGAAAATTGTCGGTACCGGCCGGTCCGATTTTCCCAACCAGATCAACAACGTGGTCGCCTTCCCCGGCATCTTCAAGGGAGCCCTGGAGGGCCGCGCGAGACAGATCACGGAGGAGATGAAGCTCGCCGCGGCAAAGGCGATCGCCTCCCTCGTACCTGACGATAAATTAAATGAGGATTATATTATGCCGGAAGCCTTTGACCCCATCGTCGCGGAGGTCGTCGCCCAGGCTGTCAAAGATCACATATAAAACCGGAGGTCCGATATGCTGCAGGAACCGCTTACCCTCTATAAACTGATCATCCTCTATCTGCTCAAAAAAGCTGCCCTGCCTCTTTCGAAACAGAGAGTATGCAATTTTATTCTGGATAAGGGATATACCAACTATATTCTGTTGAATCAGGCTATCGGCGAGCTGATCGACGCCGGCATGGTCCTGCCCCAGCAGATCAATGAGCGCTCTCATCTGTCCCTGACAGACGAGGGCGCCCAGACGCTGTCCTTTTTTCAGGCCAATATCAGCGATGTCACCAAGGAAGAGATCCATTCCTATCTGAAAGAAAACAGACTGGAACTGCTCTCCGAGATCTCTATCGTCGCAAACTATGACAGAGTTTCCGGCGGAGAATTTGAGGCGCATCTGCTCGCAAAGGAAAAGGGGGTCTCCCTGGTCGATATCAGGCTTTCTGTCCCCTCCGAGGATACCGCCGCCGCCATCTGCAGAAACTGGCGGAAAAAAAACGAGGAGATCTATCAACTTCTTGTGGAGAAGCTGTTTTGATCACGGCTTCTTTTCTTTCAGCCGTCTCATATGTTCTTTTATTTTCGCCTCATACCCGTTGCCGTCCGGCTTAAAAAACTCTTTCCCGGTCAGTTCGTAGGGCAGATACTGCTGCTCGACATAGTGGTTCGGGTAATCGTGGGCATACTGGTAGCCCAAACCTCTGCCCAGTTTCGCGGCGCCTCTGTAATGAGAATCCTGCAGATGGGGAGGAACCGGAAGATTTCCGGTATTCCGCACTTCCGCTGCCGCCTCGTCCACCGCCACGCAGGAGGCGTTGCTCTTCGGCGCCGTGGCGACATAGATTACAGCCTCCGACAGGATGATCTTTGCCTCCGGCATCCCCACTCTCTCCACCGCCAGCGATGCGCTGACTGCAACGGTCAAAGCATTGGGATCCGCCATTCCCACATCCTCCGACGCGCATATCATAATTCTTCTCGCGATAAACTTGATATCCTCCCCGGATTCCAGCATCCTGGCCAGATAATATACCGCCGCATCCGGGTCCGAGCCGCGCATACTCTTGATAAAAGCGGAGATGACATCGTAATGATTGTCCCCCGTCTTATCGTAGCGCATACTGCGCTTCTGAATGCATTCCTTCACCACATCCAGCGTCAGATGAATTTTCTCATCCGCGCTGCGCTCCGTCGTCAAAACCCCCAGCTCCACTGCATTTAACGCTTTTCGCGCGTCTCCGTCCGCAAGGTCCGCCAAAAATTCCAGAGCATCCTTCTCCATCACCGCGTCGTAGGCCCCCATGCCCCTCTCTTTATCCTCCACGGCGCGCAGAATAAGCTTTTTGATATCCTCCGGCTCCAACGGCTTCAACTCAAAGACGATGGAGCGGGAAATCAGCGCCCCGTTCACCTCAAAATACGGATTTTCCGTCGTAGCGCCGATCAGGATGATCGTCCCGTCCTCCACAAAGGGGAGAAGATAGTCCTGCTGTCCCTTGTTAAAGCGGTGGATCTCATCGATAAAAAGGATCGTCCGCTTCCCGAACATGCCGAGATCCTCCCTGGCTTTCTCCACCACTGTCTCCATGTCCTTTTTTCCCGCCACGGTGGCATTGATCTGGGTAAACTCCGATTTTGTGGTTCCCGCGATCACCTTCGCCAGTGTGGTCTTCCCTGTCCCGGGAGGTCCGTAAAAAATGATCGAACTGATCTTGTCCGCCGAGATAGCGCGGTAAAGCAGGGTGTTCTTTCCTATAATGTGCTGCTGTCCTACCACCTCGTCCAACGTCCGCGGACGAAGCCTCGCCGCCAGGGGGGATTCTTTTTTCATCGCACTCTGGCGCATATACTCAAATAGATCCATGGGAAATCTCCTTTTTATCAGCCGAACCGGTTGTCTGTAAAATCATCTCGTATTTATATTGACCGGAGCAGTCCTTCCAATCCCCGCTCCTGAAAAATATCCTTGTAATATCCGATCTCGTCCTGGATCAGTTCATCGATGACACGCATGCCCAACACTTCCACAGGGGCTTTATCATCTGTCAAAAGCTCGCCGGTACTCTCATAGGCCATCAGATTGTCTTCCACCTGTCCCATCATAGCCGTCAGTTCTTCCTGACTGAGTTGTTTTCTGTTTTCCGACAGAAGTGTCAGCATATTTTCATTCTCCGAGGCGAAGAGCTCCCGGTTCGTCGCCCCCTTTACATCCACCGTGTAGACGTTGGAAAACACGCTGGATATCGTATCCGCAAGACAGACATTGATCCCGCCGGCCCCGTCCGATTTCATATTCATATTTACGACCATGACGCCGTCTTCTTTCAGATGTTCCCTGACCAGCTCAAAAAATTCCGCGGAGGACATCTGAAAAGGGATCGTGATATCCTGGTAGGCGTCCACCATGATCACATCGTACTTTTTATCGATCGCCTGCAGATAGGCCCTTCCATCATAGGTCGTCACCGGTATATCCGACGGCAGATCAAAATAAGTCCCCGCCAGATCCGTGATTTTCTGATCGATCTCCACGCCTTCCACCGCCACATTGCCAAAGTATTTTTTGCATTGATGCGCATAGGTTCCCGTCCCCATGCCAAGAATCAGAATTTCCGTCTTCTCTTTTCCGGGCGCATCCGCCATCAGAGGCGCCGCCAAAGCGTAATCATAGTACATACCGGTCAATCCGTCTTCCTTCATTTTGATGGACTGTACCCCGAACAGCACGTTGGTAGATAATATGACGCTTCTGTCATCTTCTTTCACCTGCAGATAATTGTAGATCGATTCGCCCTCATAGGTCAAACCGGTCTCCCAAAACGCGAAGCTTCCGGAATGTCCCAGCATGCTGCAGAGAACAAAAAGGATCACCGAGACCGCGACCGCCCTCTTCGCCGTTTTCCTGTTGACAAAATAGAGCAGTCCGAGAAGCAGCAGGATGCCGGAGAAGATCAAAAAGGTGATGGATGTCCCCACCGCGGGAATCGTCACAAATGTCGGCAAAAACGTGCCGATTATGCTGCCGATCGTGTTGCAGGCTCCCAGCGCTCCCACGGTCTTCCCGCTCTCCTCCATACTTCCCATCGTATATTTTACGAGGGACGGCGTCACCGTTCCCAACAGGAACAGCGGAAAGACAAAAAGGATCATACAGGCAAAAAACGCCGCCCATATCAGAAAGTTCGTATTGATCGTCAGAATCAGCACTCCGGAGATACCCAGAATGATATATTTCCCGACCACCGGGATCGCCGCGATCCAGACCGCCGACACCAAAAGCCTCCTGTAGAGTCTGTCCGGCCTCGGATCCCTGTCCGCGCTCCTTCCGCCGTAAATATTGCCCAGCGCCATCGCGATCATGATCGTTCCAATGATGATCGTCCAAACGATCTGGGAGGAACTGAAATAAGGCGCCAGCAGGCGGCTCGCTCCGAGTTCCACCGCCATCACCGCCATCCCGGCAAAAAACTCCGTGGCGTATAAATAATACTTGTTATTTAATATATTCTTCTTCATTCCGTCAGTACCTTTCCATTTCCTTGTCCCATACAGTATACAGGAAAATTTTTCTTTTCTCAATGCCTGATATAAATATCTCCCGCAGCGTGCCCTCTCTCCTCCAGTCTCACCGCGATTCCAAACATCCTTCTATCCAACAGATGATACATCCTCCTTCTCATCCAGCAGATCCCCTGAATGTACTCTCTCTGCGCCTGATCCAGCGCCTGAAACAGTTCCTCCGTGCCGGCCACCCCAAAGTCGCAGGCGATATAGACTGTTTTCTCCGCCTCCCTGTGCTTTGTCTCCGCAGGCAGTTCAGCGCCACTTTTCCCTTCCCTATATAATAGAAGAAACGCGGAAAATTCCATCTCCTTCCATTTCCCCGTCTTCATCCCCTTATCCGCCCCTGCGCTTTCTCCCGCGCTGCCCGCGGCGACGACTCTCCGAAAACTGGGCTTACCGTACTTGTCATATTCCCGCACATACTCGATCCTCTCAGGCTCTTCGTACGCCTCCGGTCTGACTTTCAACAGAACGCCGCTCTCCATCAGATGCTTTGTGAGCGTCTCCCGCACCGTCTCATAGGGCACCGGGAAACTTAGCCGGTCCGCTATCTGTCTGGCCGTATATCCCCTGTCCGCCAGATGGCGGATCGCTCCGCCCCCCGCCTCCTCAAATATAAAATTGTGCAGTGCGTCATAAAAATAATTTTCCACTTTTCTTTTTCCTGAAACTGTGTTATGATAATGGAAATGGAAGCATAGCTCAGCCGGGATGAGCGTTCGCCTCACACGCGAAAGGTCAGGAGTTCGAGCCTCCTTGCTTCCATTTCTTCCTGCCCTGAAAATGGCGTAAATACGCGGTTTTCAGGGTTTTTGCAAATCCATTTTATCAGAATCCTCCAAAAACTTCAATTCCTTGACTTTATCGTGCATCTATCTTAAAATAAATTGCAGAGGGAATCCGGAGAATTCCCAATAAAGATAAGGAGATGCCTTATGCAAAAACGGATATTAGTCGTAGACGACGATGCAATGAACTTGAGAAGGGCAGAGAGGCTTTTAAAGGATCAGTACGACATTGTTCTTGCCGCTTCCGGACAGGAAGCGCTCGAAAAACTCAGACAGGGAAATATCGACCTGATCCTCCTCGATATAGCGATGCCGGAAATGGACGGGCTGGAGACCTTTAAGCACATGAAAGAATCCTCCATCAACATTCCCGTTATCTTTTTGACGGCGTCCGGCGATGAAGACGACGTGCGCAACGCGATCAATCTGGGGGCAGTCAATTATCTGCGGAAACCGTTTCCTCCGAAGGAGCTGCTTAATCGTGTCGCGGCGGGATTGGAGAAGACATGAGAACAAAAGGACAAACCAGTATCCATCTGCTCCTCGCAACCGTTGTAACCATATTCGGCGTCATGCTGATGTTCATCACGATCGCGATGTCGTGGGAGGCGTGGATGGTTCCTGTCATTGTAGCCGGCAACTCCCTTGTGTGGATTCTGCATATCGGAAGGGTCGGCTCCGAGACATTCTATGAAAATCTGTGCGCCGGTTTGCTGATGATCGGTTTTTTTTTCTTTGGCGTGCACCATGCTGTCCTGTATGATATTCCCGGCGTTGCCTGCATGGTTCTCCTGGTGTTTTCCATGTTCGACAAAAAGCGGCTTGTCTACATGGCCGCCGGCCTGTATGTGCTGGTATTGCTGTACCAGTTCTTTATCCTGCGCACCATCTCCCAGCTCGCCAATACGCAGGATGCGGCGCATCTTAGTTTCGGCGCATCCCTGGTGGTCGGCTCCGCAGCGATAGCGATATACCGGATCAACAAAAGACGGGAGGATCAGTCCACTCAGATGCGCATTCTGAAAGAGCTAGAGACGTCGGGACAGCAGAACGCCGAATTTTTGTCCAATGTATCCCACGAGCTGCGCACCCCCATCAACATGGTTCTGGGCATCAGCGAGGTCATACTGGATAAAGTCATCTCCCCGGAGGTGCTGGAAGGATTACACTCCATACGACTGGCAGGCAAGCGCCTCTCAAACCAGATCAATAACATGCTCGACTATACGGAGATCGTGGAGGGGACATTGACGCCCGCAAAGGAAACATACATGATCACTTCCGTGTTGAACGACGTCATCACCATGACCGCCATGCAAAGCAGCAGGCATCAGCTGGAGATGGTGTTCGATATCGATCCCAAAATACCTGCTTCCCTCATCGGAGATTCCGAAAAGATCTCCCATGTCCTCAAGATCCTGATGGAAAACTCTATCAAGTTTACGGAGGAGGGCGGCATCAATCTCTGCATTGGCTTCCGGCCGGAGAGCTACGGGATCAACCTGATCATTGACATTTATGACACCGGAATCGGCATGACCGATTCACAGCTCGCCCAGATCTGCGACGATTTCTATCAGGCGGATTCCGGAAGCAGCCGTTTTGCCGGCGGACTGGGGCTCGGTCTTCCCATCGCCCAGGGGCTGCTTCACGCCATGGGCGGCTTTATCCATTTTGAAAGCAAAGGACAGCAGGGCCTTGAGGTCCATATCACCATTCCGCAGGGCGTGGCGGACGCCTCCCCGTCCATGACGGTCTCCCACGCGGAGAATCTCAGTATCGCCTGTTACTTCCGGCCGGAGCGGTACCGCAGCGATGAGTTGAGCAGTTATTACGACAACATGATCCTGCACATGGTGGAGGGGCTCAACATCGAGGGCTATCAGGTACATAGCCTTGAAGGTCTGCAAAATCTCCTGCAAAATCATAACCTGACCCATGTATTTATCGCCCAGTCTGAATATGAAGAAAACCGTTCCTACTATGAGGAGCTCGCCTCCTCCCTCCGGGTCGTACTGATTGCGGAGCGGAATTTTACGCCTCGCGAAGACAGCAGAATGCTTTTGATCCACAAGCCGTTTTTCGCTCTTTCCGTGGTGAATCTCCTAAACGGTGAAGCGGGAGAAAACGATTTTGATGAAGCCCAGGCGGCCGGACGCAAACCTTTTTCCTGCCCGGGCATCCGTGCGCTGGCCGTCGATGACGAGGAGATGAACCTGGTCGTTGCAAAGGGCGTTTTAGGCAGCTACGGAATGCAGGTGGATACCTGCCTGAGCGGCAGGGAGGCCGTAGACCGCTGTGCCGGCTCCTCCTACGATATCGTCTTCCTGGATCACATGATGCCCGGGTTTGACGGTGTGGAGACATTGAAGAGGATCCGTGAGCTGGATGACACCGTCTATCAGGATCTGCCGATCATCGCCCTGACCGCAAATACCGTCAGCGGTGCCAGGGAGATGTTCCGAAACGAGGGCTTTACGGAGTTTATCCCCAAGCCTATCGAGCGCTCCGTACTGGAGCGGGTACTGCGCAAGGTGCTGCCGCCGCACTGTATTCAGTACGGTGTGACGTCGGCACCCCAGCCGAAGCAGCTGCCGGAGCCTCAACTGCAACCGGAACCTCAACTGCAGCCGGAACCTCAACTGCAGCCGGAACCGGAACCGTCCGCCCCCTTCGCCTCTCTCGCCGGGATCGGCGTCAACGTGCAGATGGGGTTGGATTACTGCAACGGGGAAGAGGATTTTTATCAGGAGATGCTGGAAATGTTCCAGTCCCAGAGCGAAGAAAAAAAGGCGGAGATCGTCTCCCTGTACGAGACCGCGGACTGGGCAAATTATGCCATCAAAGTCCACGCTTTAAAAAGTACGTCCCTGACCATCGGTGCGGAAAAGCTCTCCGAACAGGCCAAGGCGCTGGAACAGGCCGGAAAAAACGCGGACGCGGAATATATCCGGCAAAATCACCCTGTGCTGCTCTCCTTGTACGACGAAGTCTGTGCGTGCATCGCCTCACCGGAGAAAATATCGTGGCAAAATGAACAGGAGGAGACTGCGAATGTTTAAAAAATGGGTTGAAACAATATTTGATCACAGAATCAGCCTGCGGGAGCGCATGTTCCGCATAGTCACAGCCATCTGTATGATCGCTCTGATCATCATCCTCCCTATGGGCAGGACCCTTATCAATCTGCTGATCCTGGCGGCAAGCCTTGTCAGCATCTCCTACATTGTAAAATTCAGCATCAGAAAGAACTGTATCAACGGAGGAGCGACAGCGATCTCCGTGTTGCTGCTCCTTCTTTTTCCGATCAGTTTTTTTACGGCGGGCGGCTTCTACAGCGGTATGCCCGAGTGGTTCATCCTCTGTTTTATCTATATCAGCATCACTCTGGAGGGACGACGCAAAGGCGTATTTTTCCTGCTCTGCGCCTTCGAGACACTGCTCTGTTACTACATAGCTTTTCAGTTCCCGGAGGTTGTCGCCCGAAACACGCAGCGGAATTCCTTTTTTGATTCCGCCACTTCCGTTATCCTTGTCGGCTCGCTGACCAGCGTGATGCTTCTGTTTCTGAAAAGGCTCTATGAAGAGGAAAACGAATTATCCGTACGGCAGAAAAAGGAGATCGAGGAGCTCAACAAGGCGGAGAACCACTTTTTCTCCAGCATGAGCCACGAAATACGCACCCCTATCAACACGATCATCGGTCTGAACGAGATCATTCTGCGGGGCGATATCTCCGAGGATGTGGCTGAGAACGCGAGGAATATCCAGGGCGCCAGCAAAATGCTGCTCACGCTCATCAATGATATCCTGGATCTCTCCAAGATCCAGTCCGGAAAGATGGAAATTGTGAATGTATCCTACGAAACCGGGATCCTGTTCTCGGAGATCGTCAATATGATATGGATCAAAGCCAAAGAGAAGGGACTGGAATTCCGTCTTCATGTGGATCCCTCGATCCCGAGTATGCTCTGCGGCGATGAGGTGCGCATCAAGCAGGTTCTGATCAATCTTCTGAACAATGCCGTAAAATACACAAGCGAGGGATCTGTCTCGCTCTCCGTCCGCTGTGAACGCCTGACACTGAACCGAGTTCGCGTCTGGTATTCCGTAGAAGATACCGGGCTCGGCGTCAAGAAAGAGAACATCCCCTATATTTTTAATGCCTTTAAACGGGTGGATGAGGAGAAAAACCGCCATATCGAGGGAACCGGCTTAGGACTCAGCATCGTCAAACAGCTGGTGGAACTCATGGGCGGCGAGATAAACGTCAACAGCGTCTATACAAAGGGCTCCACTTTCTCCGTCATGCTGGAACAGGATATTGTGGACGATCAGGAACTGGGGACATTTACGCTGGCCTCCCGCGCCAAAAGCCGCCAGACGGAACGCTACAGGCAGAGTTTTGAGGCGCCCGACGCGCATATTCTTGTCGTGGACGATAATGACATGAACCTGAAGGTGGTTCGAAAACTCCTGGCGGAGACAAAAGTGCAGATCGACACGGCCTCCGGAGGCGCAGAATGTCTGAGACTGGCGCAGGACATCCACTACGACGCCATTTTGATGGATCACCTGATGCCGGAGATGGACGGGATTGAATGCCTGCACGCACTGCGCGTTCAGCCCGGCGGATTATGCCGGGATGTGCCCGTGATCGCTCTCACCGCCAACGCCGGGAGCAATAATCAGCTTCTCTACAAGCGGGAAGGCTTCAGCGGCTATCTGGCAAAACCGGTCAGCGGCGCTCTGCTCGAGGCCGCCGTCCTCAGCATTCTGCCGAAAGACATGGTCACGCTGAGCGACAACACCGGAAACGAGGAGATCGGAAAGGATGTACTGATCTTTGAACAGGCCAAACGACTCTCCATCGCCGTCACCACCGACAGCGTCTGTGATCTCCCGGAGGCCCTGGAAAAGCGGTTCGGCATCTCCGTATGCCCCTACTACATCTGCACGGAACAGGGACGTTTTCTCGATGGGCTCGAGATAACGGCTGATGATCTGCTCTCCCATGTGGCCAGCGGAAAGGAAGGTTTCTCCCTGCCGCCGGACGTGGAAGATTACGAGAGATTCTTTGCCGAAAAACTGACCGAAGCCCAGAATGTCATCCATATCACCATGGCAAAGCATGCCAGCCAGGGATATCTCAATGCCCTCGAAGCGGCGAAGTCTTTCGAGAATGTGACGGTGCTGGATTCCGGGCACCTCTCCTGCGGGCTTGGGCTCGTTGTCCTCCACGCTGCCTCCATGGCTGAAAAGCACGCTTCAAAGGCGGAGATCATCCAGGCTGTGAAAACCTTAAGGCGATATGTTTCCACCACCTCGATCATCGACAGCACCTACATGATGTACAAAGCAGGAAAAATCTCCAGGCGGATGCAGGGCCTCTGCGACGCGTTGCTGCTGCATCCCATCATTGGTCTGCACCAGAGCAAAATGACCGTGAGCGGTCTGGCGATAGGCAGTTTCGCGCATGTCGCCAGGCATTATGTGCGAAAAATGTTTGTCGGCGCACGAAATATAGACCGACGTGTTCTCTTTATCACCTACGCTGGGATGGACGATGAAAAACTGCGGTTTGTCCAGTCTCTTGTAAAACAGTATTGTCCCTTCGAGCGGGTTTACCTGCAGAAAGTCTCTTCCGCTGTCGCCTGCAACTGCGGCTCCGGTTCCTTCGGGTTGCTGTTTATGAAAAAAAATGAAACAGGGCAGCAATAGTGCTGCCCTACTCAAACAGTATCTCCTCCACCGTCACAAACTCAAATCCTCTCTCCACCAGAATGTCGATGGAGGCAAACGCCGCGTCTATACTGCTCTGGTAACAATCATGCAGTAAAATAACGCTGTTGTCTCTCGCCTTATCCACAATACTTTTTGTCACCTTATCGGTGTTTCCCGTGCACCAGTCGTTTGGATCTACATTCCAGAGAACCGGAAACATATTCAGTTCGTCCTCCAGTTTTTTGTCCCAGGTTCCATAGGGCGGGCGCACATACTGCACTTCCTGTTTCGTTATCTCCTGTATGACCTGATTGGTCAACACAAGTTCATCCCGAAATTTGTCCCGGTTGCTGCTTCGAAGCTGGATGTGCGTATAGGTGTGGTTTCCTATGATATGACCTTCCTTCTGCATCCGCTCTATAATCTCGGGATGCTCCTTCGCTTTCTCCCCCAGCACGAAAAAAGTGGCCTTAACCCCCCTCTCTTTCAAGCCATCCAGCAGTTTTTCCGTGTAGACGGGATGGGGCCCGTCATCAAATGTGATGGCGATCTTTTCCTCTGTCACATCCGTTTTCCTCTCACTGACATGAATGTCAATTCCTTTGCTCCATGTATCGACCTTTCTGGTCAGCGCTTCTCTGTAGCCCATGATCAGAAGAACCACCGCCACTGCCTCAAAAACAGGAAAAATCACATCCCACTTTTTCAAGATCCGTTTTAAAACAGCCATACTGCTCCTCAACTCATAAACTTTCGTTCTACACATTTTATGTCTCGAAATATTTCAAAATGCAAGTACACCTGTTATATGAAAAAGAGACGCCCGGACAGGCGCCTCCCCTTATACTTCTCTCTGCACTCAGACAAACTGATTTTTCTCCGCGTCATAGCAGTAGTTCACCGCCTCCAGTTTCGCCGTGATGTCCTCCCTGGAAAGATCCAGATCCTCGCACATCGCGTCGAGGCTTCCGTAATAATCCCGCAGCTTTAAATTCACAAAGCTGAGCAACATAATCGGATCGGATGGTATCATAGATTATTCTCCTCTCTCTTTGCCGACAGGCAGCCGCCCTCATACACGATGCGTATCACATCCTTCTCATGCACCTCACCCGAGAGGATCAACTTCGCCGACAGAGTCTCCACATATTTCTGTATATACCGTTTGAGCGGTCTTGCTCCGTAGACCGGATCGTACGCCTGCTCAATAATATAGTCCTTCGCGTCCTCCGACAACGCGATGCACAGTTCCTTATCGGCAAGCCGTCTGTTCAGATCATCGATGATCAACGCAATAATACCGCCGATATTCTCTTTTGTCAACGGCTTGAACAATATCTGCTCATCCAGACGATTCAAAAACTCCGGGCGAAAACGGCCGCGCAGCTCTTCCATAACAGCATTTTCACAATCCTCACTGACACTGCCATCCTCCTGAATTCCCTCCAGCAGATACTGCGCGCCGATATTCGAGGTCATGATCAGAATCGTGTTTTTAAAATCCACGGTGCGCCCCTGGGAGTCCGTGATCCGCCCGTCATCCAGCACCTGCAGCAGGACATTGAACACATCCGGGTGTGCTTTCTCGATCTCATCGAAGAGCACTACCGAGTAGGGCTTCCTTCTAACCGCCTCGGTCAGCTGTCCGCCCTCCTCATATCCGACATATCCGGGAGGCGCCCCAATCAGCCTGGATACGGAGTATTTCTCCATATACTCGCTCATGTCGATCCGCACCATATTGTTTTCATCGTCAAACAGACATGCCGCCAGAGACTTTGCCAGTTCGGTCTTGCCCACGCCGGTAGGTCCGAGGAACAGAAACGATCCGATCGGTTTCCCCGGATCCTTGATGCCGGCCCTGGAACGGATGATCGCCTCCGTCACCTTGGTGACGCCCTCGTCCTGTCCGATCACTCGCTTATGCAGCTCCTCGTCCAGATGAAGCGTCTTGTTCCGCTCGCTCTCCGTCAGCTTCGCCACCGGGATGCCGGTCCAGCGGGAGATGATCCTTGCGATCTCCTCCTCCGTCACCTTCTCATGCACCAGCGACAGATCCTTGTTCTTCACAGTCTCTTCCTCGATCTCCAGCTGGCGTTTCAGAGCGGGAAGTTTGGAATACTGCAGCTCTCCCGCCTTCTCGTAATTGCCCTCCCTCTGGGCAACCTCGATCTGACCGTTCACAGCCTCGATCTCCTCCCGGAGTTTGGACAGTTTCTCCACCGAATGTTTCTCGTTGTCCCACTGGGCTTTCCGCTTATCGAGCTCCGCTTTCTCCTCCGCCAGCTCTCTCTGCAGATTGGCTAACCGCTCTCTGCTCAGGCTGTCGTCCTCTTTCTTTAACGCCGCCTCCTCTATCTCCATCTGCATCACACGCCGGTTCAGCTCATCCAACTCCGTCGGCATGGAATCCAGCTCCGTCTTGATCAGCGCGCAGGCCTCATCCACCAGGTCGATCGCCTTATCCGGCAGAAACCTGTCGGAGATATAACGGTTCGACAGGACCGCCGCCGTCACCAGCGCCGTGTCCAGGATCTTCACGCCATGGTAGACTTCGTACCTTTCCTTCAGCCCTCTCAAAATGGAGATCGTGTCCTCCACCGTTGGCTCCTCCACCAACACCGGCTGAAAACGCCGCTCAAGCGCCGCGTCCTTCTCCACATACTGTCTGTACTCGTTCAGCGTAGTCGCACCGATACAGTGCAGCTCTCCCCTGGCCAGCATGGGCTTCAACATATTTCCGGCATCCAGCGCTCCGTCGGTCTTACCTGCCCCGACGATCGTGTGCAGCTCGTCGATAAACAGGATGATCTGCCCGTCGGATTTTTTCACATCTTCCAGCACCGCCTTCAGCCGCTCCTCAAACTCACCCCGGTATTTTGCCCCGGCTACTAACGCTCCCATATCCAGCGCAAAGATCTTCTTATCTTTCAACCCCTGGGGCACATCGCCCCGAACGATCCGCTGCGCCAGCCCTTCCACCACCGCAGTCTTACCCACGCCCGGCTCACCGATCAGCACCGGATTGTTTTTGCTCTTTCTGGACAGGATGCGGATCACATTGCGTATCTCGTTGTCCCTGCCGATCACGGGATCAAGCTTCTGCTGCCTCGCCCTCTCCACCAACTCCTGCCCGTATTTCTCCAGCGTACCATAGGTAGCCTCCGGGTTATCGCTCGTCACCCGCTGATTGCCCCGGATCGTGGACAATGCCTGCAAAAAACGCTCCCTTGTGATGCCGAATTCCCGGAAGATCTCCTTGATCTCCCTGTTTGGTTCTCTGATCATCGACAGGAACAGATGCTCCACGGAGACGTATTCGTCCCCCATCTGCTTCGCCTCGTCCTCCGCGGAGATCAGTACCTTGTTTAAATACTGCCCGATGTAGACCTGGCCTCCCTGCACCTTGACCCGCTTCTCCAGCGCCTGTTTCACACGGTTCACAAAATATTCCTTCTGGATCTCCATCTTCTCAATCAGCTTTAAGATCAGAGAATCCTCTATCGTCAGCAGACTGTACAGCAGATGCTCCTGCTCGATCTCCTGATTGCCGTATTCGTAAGCCAGTTTCTCACATCTCTCCACCGCCTGGATGGAATTTTGCGTAAATTTTGAAATATTCATAAAAGCACCTCCCTATCTCTATTATTATGTGCTGTCTTTCTCACTGCGATTATAAGATAACACCGTTTGTTAGCCACGTCAATAGGCGAGTGCTAAAATTTTCTGAAAACTTTATAAATTTAATACTTTATACCCGTACTTCCGCTCCCAAATAGAACGAATACAGGATCCTCTCCTTCACCTTCTTTCCCGTCAGCCTTGCCAGCGCCTCCTCATAGTAGTCGAGCTGCACCCGGTAACGCTCCGCCAGTTCCTCCGGCGATTCAATAACATCCGTTTTGTAATCCAGCAGAACGATCTCATCATCCTCCTCGAAAAACACGTCGATAATCCCCTGGACGAGCACCATCTCCGTATCGGGGAATTCCTCCGACAACCGATCCGCGCTGATTCCCAGCATAAACGGCTGTTCCCGCCACAGTTTTCCCGTCCTCGCCGCCAGCTGCATCCTCCCTGCCACAGAGCTGTTCATAAAATATAAAATCTTCTTTTTATTTATGGCTTTCCGGTACTCCTCCGACAAAAGTCCTTCCCCGCACCAGTTTTCCAGATCTCTCTCCAACGTTTCCATATCATAACAGAGCGTTTCCCCGCCGGATACCGCTTCGCTCAAACCCGCAAAATCCATCAGCTCCATCGTCCGATGCATAGCGCTGCCCCGCATGGCGCCGGAAATCTTCTCCTCCTCCTGTTCTTTCAAAAACAGGGGCAGGTAGGGCGCCGGCACTTCCTCCTCAAACAACTTTTTGCCGCCGTCATCCGACTCCCCGGCCATCTCCTCCGCGCTGACTCCTATCCTGTTATGGATGGCTGCCATCTTCAGTTCCGAGACGGTGGTCTTTGCGTACAGCTTTTGCAGATTCTCATGGGGGTAAAGATAACCGAATCGTTTTTGCAGGTATTCCTTCATTTCGGTCTCTACCGCACAGGTCTCCAGGTTCAATTTGAAGGTTTTCGCGTCATTTATATTTCTGCGATCCTCCGCCATCGACTCCTCCTGCAGATCCCTGTTTCTCACGATTTTACAGGCGATACCGCCCGGAAGAAGAAGTGCCGGATCCCCCATTTCCACCCCGCATTCCGCCAGCAGCTCTCTGCCTTCCTCTGTCCGCATGATACAGGCAGCCAGCAGTTCCAGAAAGCTGCCCGCACCGCTTCTGACCGAGTAGGGCAATGAGACTTCCTCTCTGCGGCAGATACCTGCCTTCCCCTGCAGCAATTTCACTGCGTCATCAGTAACACCCGTTATTATCAGTTTTTCCTTCGCCCTGGTCAACGCCACGTACAGAACTCTCAACTCCTCCGCCTGGGAATCCAGCAGGATCTTCCGGGAGAGAGCTGCCTTGCGCAGCGTCCGCCTTTTGACGCGCACAACCGGATCCACCAGATCCACCGCCATCCCCAGGTCCACATCCATCAGCACGGCAGCGGATGCGTCCCTGCGATTCATCTTCCTGCCCATACCCGCCGCGATACAGACCGGGAATTCCAGTCCTTTGCTCTTGTGGATCGTCATGATCCTGACCACATCCGCCAGCTCATCCTGGGTCCCCGCCTCCCCGGAATCCATGCTGTATTTCTCCATCTGGTCGATATAACGGACAAAATGATAGAGCCCCTTGAAACTGGTCTTCTCAAAGGCCGCCGCTTTCTGAAGCAGCATCTGCGCGTTGGCGCGCCTCTGTTTTCCGCCGGGCAAAGCCGTCACATACTCCAGATAATGCGTCTCCTCCATGATCTTCGAGAGCAGCTCCCGTATGGAGAGCCACACCGCCTGGCGGCGCAGTCTCCCATACCACTCCAAAAAACCGCGGCATTTCTCCGCGAGAGCGTCGGTGAGTTCCCCGTACTTCTTTATCTTTTTATAGAGTCTCATCCGCTCCGGAAAGGCCGCCGCGATCTCTGCCGCCTCCACATCCGTGAAAGACCCGAAGCAGGACTTCATGACCCCGAAGAGCGGAATATCCTGCAGCGGATTGTCCAACACGCGCAGAAGCTGCAGGATATTCTGCACTTCCGAGGTCTCAAAATACCCCGTTCTGGAGCTGATAAAGCAGGGGATCTCCTGTCTCCCGAGCACTTCCTGAAACACCTCGTCGATGCCGCTGCTGCTGCGCAGCAGGATGACGATGTCCCCATAGCGCAGAGGCCGCATTTTTCCATCCTCGCCCAGCACCTCCATCTCCCGCATCATCTTCTTTATGCGCAGGGCGATCACCTCCGCCTCCTGCTCGATCACAGACTTTACCGGATCTTCCGACCGCTCTATGAACAGCAGTTCCGCCTTATTTTTCGTCTCCCCGTCTTTCGCCGTCCCATCATAATATGCCGCCCCGTAGCGAAGCTGCGCCTTTTCATCGTAATCAATGCCGCCCAGACTGCGGGCGAGAAGCTGACAAAACAGCAGATTGACGGCTTCTATCACCTCTTTGCGGCTTCGGAAATTTCGGTGCAGATCGATCCTGCGGCACTTCTCCGTGCCGTCGTCATAATTATGGAATTTTTCCATAAAAATCTCGGGCCTGGCCAGCCTGAATTTGTAAATGCTCTGCTTTACATCCCCCACCATGAAACGATTGTGGCGTCCGGCATCCTCCCCGGACAGGCAGCGCAGGATGCATTCCTGCACCAGATTGCTGTCCTGATACTCGTCTATCATGATCTCCCGGAAATATTCCCGCAGCTCTAAGGCCGCCGCCGTGGGTTCCACTGCCATGCCCTCTTCCTTCTCGCCCCGCCGGCAGAGGATCTCCAACGCCAGATGCTCCATATCCGAAAAATCGATCAGATTCTTCTCCCTCTTTTTCTCCGCAAACCGCTCGCCGAAACGGATCGTCACCTCCGCCAGCTTCCGCACCACCGGGGAGACCTGCCCGCACTGCTCAAAAAGCGCCTCCTCGCCCAGCAAGAAAAACTGCTCCCGCATCTGCTCCAGCTGTTTTTTTACGCCGTTTCTGATCTGCTTTACCGTCTCCCTCTTCTCCGGGTCTACCGTCTCATCCTTTTTGGAGGAGAGCCGGTCAAATCCCACCCTCCCCAGAGCCTCCCGGAGCAGGGAAAAACTCTCTGCAGCGCCCGCCGCCGCAAGAGCCTCGCAGCTCTTCTCCAGATTTTCCGCATACATGTAGGGCCCGTCCGGCTGTTCACATATCCGGATGCACTGCCGCAGGGTATCCGCCATCTCCGGCAGCATATTTCCCGCATATTCCATGATATACCGCATAAACGGGGAATGAACCAGCTCGTCCACCGAAGAAAATTCATAGTCGGCTCCGTGCTCTTTCAGCCACTCGGAGGGCCAGGGATAACTCATCGCAAACCGATGAAGAGACAGAATGCTCTCCTCCAGCAGCTTTTCCTTCTTTCCGGTACTGTAGGCCTCCACCAGCTGACGGAAGACCGCGTCCTCCTCCGACTTCGCGAAGGCCTCCTCCAGCACATCCTCCAGCACATCCTGCTGTAACAGCCCCATCTCCCCCTCGTCCGCCACCCGGAAGGCGGGGTCCAACCCGATCTCCTGAAAATGATTCCTTATCACAAACAGACAAAAACTGTGGATCGTTGTGATCTGCGCATTGTGGATCAGGGTGGACTGCCGCTGTAAATGCTCATTCTCCGGCTGCAATACCAGCTTCTCGGAGATGGCGGCGTTGATCCGCTCCCTCATCTCGCTGGCTGCCGCCTTGGTAAACGTCACGATCAAAAGTCTGTCGATATCCGCCGGGTCCTCCCCCTCGCTGATCCTGCGGATAATGCGTTCCACCAGCACCGCCGTCTTTCCGCTCCCGGCGGCGGCCGATACCAGTATATTATTGTCCCGCAGCTCGATAGCCTGCTGCTGATCTTCCGTAAACTGCCTCTTCATACGCTTCCCCCGCACCGCTCTCTCATTTTCTCCAGGATCTCTTCCCTGCCCTCCTCCGGCAGGACCCGCTTCTCATAGCCCGGCAGCTTTTTGTCGAAACCGCACACTTTACCGTAGGGGCAGAAAGTACAGGCCTCCCTGTCCGTTCTGCTGTAAGGGTGCATTCCTATCTCTCCGTCCAGAATGCCGCCGCCCAGCTCCTTCAGCTTATCCGCCGCATAGGAGGATACCAGATCAATGTTCTCTCTGCTCATCAACAGTCCGTTCTCCGCAAAACTCCCGTCTTTCTTCCGGGTGAGCGGCAGCGCCTCCTTCACCGGTCCCGGCGAAGCATCCATCCTCTCGATAATCCCCTCGTCATCGTTCACGATACCAGTGGGGCGAAGCACTTTGCGCAGTTCCGCATTGATCTCCTCCGGCGTTTTTTCCTCCCTGAGTTCCAGAATCGGATCGTCGATATGATAATATAAAATACCTGCCGGCACGATCTCCTTCTCCGGCTGCCGCTTTTCTTCATATTCCAGCGCCGCGTTCAGGTAAGTCACAAGCTGCAGCTGAAGCCCGTGATACAGCGCCACGATATCAAAATTATTCTTCCCCGACTTGTAGTCGATGACTTTTACATAACATACGTTATCTTCTTCGCAGGTATCCAGCCGGTCGATCCTTCCCACCAGATAGAGTTTCTCTTTTTCCGACAGCGCCACATTGACCGACTCCAGATCCTCCAGAGTGGAGAAGGACATCTCGAACTCTTTCGGCGTAAACTGCCCCTGGCGCAGCTGATGCTGCAGGGTAAAGACCGCCCGCCGCAAAATCCGCCCGATCCGGTTCAGGGCATACCGGCTTCTCGCAGTCTCATAGAGCACCGCGTTTCCGTACGCCGCGCTCCGCTCCTCCAACACTTCCCGCAAAAGCTTCTCCCCCTCTTCCTGCGGAAAATCCAGCCAGCTGTACTCTGTCTCAGTAAGCCTCTCCGAAAATCCTGCCAGCACCTCATGAAACAGATTTCCCATATCCACCGCTTCGAACCCGAATTCTCTGCGCTCCTCCAGCTTCAGCTCGTATTTCAGAAAGTGTTCATAGGCACAGGCGGCAAAGATCTCCAGTCTCGTGATGCTTCCCACCAGATGATCTCCACACAGGGCAAGCGCCAGATGTCCGGGAAGCCTTGTCTCTCTGTACCCCGCGAAAGCGCTCCGCAGAAGCTTCTCCGTCTCCGCGGCCGTCTCGTCTCTCTCCCGCATCACCCTGAGCAGCTGCAGCAAAAGGGATTCCCTCTCCGCCGGCAGTCGCCCGGCGACCGCTTCGCGCAGCCCTTCCGCCGCATAGTCATAGCTGTCCTCCCAGGTCTCCAGTCTCTCGAATATCTCCTCTTCCTCCGGGTATTCTATAATTAAATCTGGATATAACTTTTTTATTATCTCTATCAGATAGGCAGGTCTGAGAGTCTTTCCATCCTGATCGCAGCCTGCCCAGGTCATATACAGCTTCTCCGAGGGCTTTGTCAGATTCATATACAGGTACAGTCTCTGCGTATACATCTTCTGCCTCGGCGAGGGCGCCAGCTCATACTCCGACCCCTGCAGAAACTCCCTGTCTATATCGGAGAGAATACCACCGCCGGAGGCGTTGCCCGGAATATTCGTATCGTCGATGCCGATAAACAATAACACCCGTATTTCTTTCAGGCGGCTTCGCTGCATATCCCCCACCGTCACATGATCCACATTCTGAGGTATCGTCCCCACCCGCATCTCCGAAAAGCCGGCGTCCAGCAGATCCGCAAACTCCTGATCCGTCATCTCCTCCTCCCCCGAAAGTTCCACGATCTCCGAGAGCAGATCGATAATAAACGGGTAGATCTGATGGTACTCTCTCGCCCGGGCCAGATCCCCATGCGCCTCAAACTCCCGCTCAAAAGCCGCCAGCTTTTCCTGAATACGGCTCTCCGCAATAAAATCATAGAGCGCCCGCACCTTCTCCGAAGCGGTCTTTCCCATCCCCTTCAGAAAGACGGCGCAGCGCAGTACCTCCTCCCTCGCCTCGTTCAATCTCACAAGCAGATCCGCGCTTTCCTTTTCCGCGTCTTCCCCGGAAGACTTTCTTCCGCTTTCCTCCTTCGGCAGCCCCGCGAACATTCTGCTCCATCTGCCAAAGCCGCGGATCCCCATCTCCCGGATATAATTGTCCAGCTCGTCCGCCGTCTCCGGCGAGAGTTCCGTCAGCCCCGTCCTGATATAGTGATTTACCGCGTCCGCCGAAAAATCCTGACTGACAAGCCGAAGTGCGCTGCGAATAAACTCTACAAAGGGATTCAGCAGGATCCCCCTGTTCTGGTCGATAAAAAACGGGATGCCCAACTTGGAAAATTCGCTGCCGATCACGGTCTCATAGTTTTCCAGACTGCCGCAGACCACACCGATATCCCGGAAGCAGTAGCCCTCCTCCCGGATCAGACGTCTGATCATCCTCGCCGCGTACCTCGCCTCCTGCTGCATCCCCGGCAAAAAGGCGAGACGGATTCCCTGCGGTTCCCCGGAAAAGCTCTTCTGGGGATAGCGGAACAGATTCTGTTCCAGATGGGAGAGAGCAGGCATGCTTTTCAGCCTGGGCACCGGCACTTCCCTCAGAAAGATATCCTCCCCTCTATCCGTTCCGGTATCCTCCGCGCACTTTTCCAGAGCCTTCAGGGTCTTTCTCGAGAGCGCGAACAGACTGTGCTCCCCCGCTTCCTTCCAGGGGTCTTCCCTCCCGTCGAAAAGCAGCGTAAAATACACGTTCTCCGCCGTTTTCATGATCTCGCGGATCACCTGGAGCTGAATGGGCGTGAAACCGGTAAAGCCGTCAAAGACGATCGAACACCCCCTCAGCAGACGGGATTTTGCTACCCTGTTTGATAACACCTGTAATGATTCTTCCTTCGTCAGGTAATGATCCCTGATATAATCCTCAAACCCCTGATACAGGACCGCCAGATCTTTCAGTTTCCCGGCTAACGCCCCGCGGTTCCCGGAAAAATCGATTATCTTCCGCAGTTCCGCAAGCCCTATCCCATATTGCATAAATTCCGAGATCGCGGATTTGATCTCGTGAATATATCCCTGCTTTTTCAGATAACCGCCCAACACCTTTAACTCCGGTTTCAGCCGGTCCGCCACGATCCGCAGGATCAGATTTTTCCCCGTATCGTCTAAAACCGGCTGAGATACTCCGCCGGTTTCTTCAAAAACTCTGTATGACAGCCTGCCAAAGCTCAGAACATCGATGTTCATAATGCCATGCCAGGGATGTTTTTCCACAAGCGACCTCTGGGTCTCCATCGTGAACTGATCCGGGACAAGAAACAGATACTTTTTTTCCGGATGCTCCATGGACTCCCGGATCATCCGCTCCTGCAAGATACTGCTCTTTCCCGAACCAGAACCGCCAAAAACAAATGACAGCATAAAAATATTCCCTATATCCTGATGTTATTCGTTGTCTTCCTCTTCCTCATCCAGAAAGGTTTCCACTTTTGATCCATTCACCGGAACGGTTTCCTCCGTTACGGCCTCCGGCTCTTTCACTGCTTCCTCCTCCGGCGACGCCTCCTCCGCAGGTACTTCCACTGCCGATTCCTCCGCTTCCTTCGCGCTCTCTTTTCTCGCCGCGAGAGCCTCTTTTGTCCCCTGGATCACACCGTGGGCAAATTCTTTCGCCTCCCCCGCCGCAAACTGCGCGAAATCCTTCGCTTCCTCAGCCGCTTTTTTCACTGTCTCGCTCACCCGCTCCGGCGTCAGCGTCACATATCCTCTCTCCCCCTCGTCCTCATCCAGGTCATCGCTGAAATCGTCAAAATCGTCGTCCTCGTCCTCCACAGGTCTCGCCACTTTGTCTTTCCCCTGAAGATAATAGTATGCGCCGACCGCCGCCGCACCTATCGCTGTCGCTGCCACCAAAAACTTCCCAAATTTTTTAGCCATTTTTCTCTCCTTCTCCTGCATATTTCAATTTTATTGCTTACTAGTATCTTAATACGAAATGCCTCATATGAAAAGAGGAAATTTTATTATTTTGGGTTGCCGTCTCCCGGCAAATGTGATATAGTTATAGAACTGACTGTCAAAGTCAATTTTACACCCGAAAGAATGGAAATACGAATGAATGAGAAATTTTTTGATCTGAAAAAAGAAAAACAGGACCGCATGATCAACGCCGCATTAAAAATTTTCGGTATGCGCGGTTATTCCTTTGCCAGTACGGACGATATCGTGAAAGAAGCCGGCATCAGCAAGGGACTGCTCTTCCATTATTTCGGTTCCAAGCTGGGACTTTACAGTTTTATATACGATTACAGCGTGCGTTTTATGTCCATGGAACTAAAGGCTGCCGTCGACGCAAAAGAGACGAACTATTTCACTCTGCAGAAACAGATGGAGGCGGGGCGGCTTCAGGTACTGAAAAATTATCCCTGTATGCAGCTTTTTCTGGAAAAGTGCAACGCGGAGATCACGCCGGAAGCACTGACCGCCATTGAAGAGAAAAAGAGGGAGCTGACGGATCTGTATGATGCTTTCGACGCCCAGGCGGATTTCAGCCATCTTCCCGCGGAAACAGACGCTGTCAAACTGCGCCATATTCTACGCTATACTCTGAAAAGCCTGATGGAAGATCGTTTTCTCACGGGCAGTTTTCAGGCCGAACTGCTCTATCAGGAAAATATTGCCTATATTGAGTTTCTGGAGAGATTCTCTTTTTAGCGGCACTTTTTACTTCCGAATCTCCGTTCTGTCTCACCAGCTCTTTTTAAGTTCCATATCCCAATCCAAAGTATAGGGACCGTCATCCATTGCGTGCAATGTCTCATAGTAACCATAGCGCTTCAATGTCGGAGAATCTTCCGTCACAGCGGGATCGCTCTGCCAAAACTGATAGCCCATCATATAGGAATCTATCATCTCCTCCCAGAAAGAGTACATCTGCTGTAAATTCTTTGAGTTTTCTAACGAAGCATTCATCGCCTCCTCATATGTCATATACTCACAGATATAGAAATCTGCATATAACTGATTGACTCTGCACAGATCCCAGGCCGCGATATAATTTTCATCCTGTCCGTTCTGATAGAGGTAATAGGCGATCACATACCGGAAAAGGTTTTCCTCGATTCCTGACTCCTGAAGCTTCTGCACAAACTCTTCCTCGCCGTATTCAAGCATTCCCATCTCCTCGAGTTCCTCCATACACTCCCGGCATTTTGCCCTGTGTCCTTCCAGCTTGAGAGACTCTACGGTTTCTAACGCAGATTCCTTATCCTCTATGTTCCAATCTCTGTTCAACGCATACTGCACCAGACTGCTGTCCATCCCTGCGGGCTCTACCCCGCCTACCAGTCTCCAGTCCCCCGAATTGCTGTATGTCAACGTCGCATACGTTGCATTGAACCACAGAACAGTATCGGGAAGCTGCTTTTCTCCCTCGCCGCCACAGCGGTCTCTATCTCCTCCAAATCAATGCGGTAGCATGTCGCTATTTCATGGATAATAGACGCCGTCTCTTCATCTACATTTCCTTCATCCAATTCCAGATTCCACAAAACGCCGGCACCTTCTTCCTGCACATCCAAATAAAAGACCGCCCTGGCGCCAAACTTACTCCCATCAAAAATATTTTCTGTCGTCGCCGTTTTTCTTCATTTTGCTCAACTCTACCTGGTCCGCATTGCCGAAGTTCTCATCCTGCCAGTCATTCACGGTGTACTGCACTGTATCACCCATGTATTCATACAGGTAAGACGTGGACTCCAAACTGCAGGCGGAAGCGAAATATGTAATTCCGTGGTCAAAGTAGGACACACTGCCATCCTGATAACTGCTTCCTTTCGGAACGTAAGCCTCGTATTATACTCCGTCTCCGTAGTAATCCTCCACCTCCATTTTCTCTATATTGCAAAGCAGCCAATTCCTCCTCGGAAAGCCTGGGTATTTTCTTTCCGCAGCCAGCAAGAAGTATTGCCGCCATCGAAATGCCGAACCAAATCCTGGCTTTGCGTTTATGCTTATGAATCTGAAACAAATGCATGGAAAGTTCCTCCTTTTTATCTCCACAGATACTGAAAAATCATCCCTGCATGCAGTTTTTTCCGGAAAAATGCAACGCGGAAAACTAACTGACGCTGTATTTTTTTCTCTCACTCTCCGGGATTTTCAATGCCTCCATCGCCTGCTCCTCTGTTAAATTCAACGTATCCATCAAATTTTCTATAGCTTCTCTTCTACCGATCTCTATCCCTTTCTCCATCCCAATCGCTTCCCCATCTTCCCGAAGTACCTGGTCATGCAATTCCTGATCGAACTCGTAAATCCCCATTTCTACGATCTCCTCCCTGTGTTCCCTGAAAAAATCCTCAAGGATCTTTTCTGAAATGCACTCATTTACTGACTGGCGCACAGCTTCCTCCACTTTTAGTTCAGCGGCCAATTTATTCCGGACTTTCTCAACAAAAGCCATATATCCTCCCAGGCTCTCACATTTATACAGCAATTCTCTGCTGCACCCGGGATTAATATTAACCACAGTGACCACCAACTCTAATTCCGGTTCCTTTTCCTCCCTGGAGAACAATTCCGAGAGCCTGTAAGTCATTCTCTCCGGCCGATCTGCCGACCCGTTATAGAAAACCACGAACCTCGGCGCCGGGATCCTCACCTTTGTCGTCCGGTGCAGTCTGCCCGGCGGAGCAATCTTTTTCAATTCCTCTGTCACATAGTATAAATCGCGAAGCGGCATGTTTGGATTGACGCTCGCCTGCTGTTCATAGAGGTTCAGCGTTGAATCGATCACAAACGCCGCGTCATTCCGCATTTTCATACAGATTGCCTCCTCTAATGTAACTACCTCCAGTTCCTCCTCATTCTCATAGGATGTATCATTCATGGCATTATACAGGGATAGTAAATTCTTCTTATCTCTGTACAGCAGACAAAATACATTATCCTTATGATTTCTCTCCGTATTTGACATATTTCTTCTCCTTTCCGCAGGAGAAAGTATATGTCATCCCCTCTTCTCCCGCTTTTCCATTTAACTGGTTTTGAATTTAAAAGCAGGGATCTTCAGGACGCCTTTCGGCAAGATACGGCAGAACGCCGCCTGACAGACAGTCTCAATATAGAGACTATATTTATGAAAATAGTCTGCTTTCCTCTGACTATATCATAAAAGTCAGATCATTTCAAGCAGTAACCTTAATCGTAAACCTCGGTATATCACGGAGCGGGTAACATTCCGGAGCATATTCTTCTGCTCAGCAATAACTCTTTTTGCGTAAATACCGTAACCATTTTATATACAATAAGCATCCGGAAACTGCTATTATAAATGCCATTATGGCAACCGGCTTTCCGAAAAGATTTCCCATATAACAATATGGCACAAGAATCGCTCCAGACAATGATACCATGCTTATTGTTAAAATTTTTTAGAGACAAATTTCATATCTTTCTTTTCTTTATCATTTATAATAACGTATGAAATTTTATATAAAATAGACAGCCACAAAAGATAAACACATGCCGCTCCAAAGTATACTATATTTATATTTTCCCAGACGAAGACGATAAGGGGGATATTCTTTATCATAAATTCATCAATACCAATAATTGAAAATTCAGTAAATCCTGTCTTGTCCGATATTCTTTTTACCTCTTCTATAAATGCTTCATGACCTGCATCTGTAATCAGATCACAGTTGATCATTGCAAAATATAAGATTCCCTCAAACTCAAAATTTTTCGGTTCTACTTCCCACAATTTTACCAGATACGGAATCACTATATACTGATCCAGGCAAAACTCTGACGCAGTTTTATAATAAATACAAGAGTTTTCCTTTAAAAAGCCTGCCACTGCAAATTCAAACTCTTTTCCGTATAAATTACCGGTGATTACATCGCCACTTTTATATGTATCTCTGTAATCCGTCCCCAGTAAAACAGGTATTTCCACATTATCCTTATATGCTATGCTTTCCCAATCAATCTCTGTTCCATCCTCGATATCCATTTTATAGAATTCAAATGTTTTTCTGTTCATCTGCACAGACTTTATACCAACTTGTGTATTTTGACTGCCTTCCATAAACTCATCACTGTTATAATAAAACCTTTTATCACCCATAAAGCTTTCTATAAACAGAGACTGATTAAAAACCGACACCAACGTCATTACTTTTGAGTCATAACATTCATTATAAAAATCCGCCAGCATATTTATGTTATTTTCGCTCTGCCTGAATTCATAAAAACCGTCCTCATCATAATAATTATCTTTCACAGTATATCTGCTGCTTCCTCTTCTCAAAAGCGGTTCCTCCGAATCAGCCGTTATTCCGACGCTATAGCATATCAGTGATACTACAATTCCCGCTATTCCTGCTGCCCCAAAAAGTATCTGTCCATGTAGTCCACCCATGTGCGCGGAAACGCGTTGTCGACTCATCATCATTTCTTTCTCTCGTTCCTGTATGTTTAGGTTCCGAGTTTGCTAACGTCATTTCCTCGTTAATAGTAAATTTCTTGCTATATACATCCGCATTGATGAAATAGCCTGTATCTTCATCCCGACCTCCTACTACGCTTTTATCAACGACCTCTAAATTCCCCTTTTCTGCCGCCATCACCGGAACCGGCATCGCCATTATCGCCGCCATCAACAAAGCGCCAAGTCTGATTTCTCTTTTTTCCTCCAGCCAGATTTTTTATTTCGTGTAACCGTGAAATCAATGACTGCCCTTATTATCCATCTTTTTCCACCCTTTTCGACCCCATCTGCGCTAAACGACATTTCAAAAGCCTTTTTGGTCGTTTTCCAATATATCCACATACAAAAAAAGAAAAGAGCCCTGAAATTCGTTTCAGATACTCTTTTCTCTTTCCAAACACACTTATCGCTCTGTCAACTTTGTTGTCAGTGTATTTTTATAAACAGTTTCTTAAATACAACCGGCATCTGCATCCCCGCCGACAAGATAATGCCTGTAAAGACAGAAATTGCACAGGCAGGTATTTTCATAAAATAAAACAATAGACCTGTCATCAAAAATACCGCCGTAAGCACTGCTGTTATCTTTTTATAGCAGACTTTTTCTTCCGGTTCCAGCTTTCTGTTTTCATGATCCAGCGGGCTCCATATAACCAGACTGATCCCCGCAAGCAATGTGACCGCAAGCAGTCTCCCATCACAGACTGCAACAAGAGAAAACAAAATACACAGACGCAGCAATATACTGGAAAACATCAGACATGTCCACAGATGCTTCGTATGATACCCACCGCTAAACTTGCGAAGTGCCATAAACGGAACGACGATCAGCACACTCTGTTTTACACATCCCAGACACAGGCCGAATGCCGCGGCCAATAACAGCGGCGCGATGGATAACAGAAAACTGTATGCCGCGTAGCAATACACTTCTTTTTCTTCCTCTTTTACAGCACCGCAGGCTATCAGCCAGCGAACCGCTGCCTCCGTGCCTTTTTCTATCATTTCGTTCTCCTGTATCTTGTCAGTTCTTTCGGTGCTTTAGGCTGATAGCCCATAATACACGATGCAGAATTCGCCATTGAATTTCACAGCTATAAAATAACAAAGTTTCTCGGCAAAATTCAATATAATACATGCTTCTCTTCAGATCGTTCACAAAAAGTATTGAAAAACAAAAAATTATTAGTTCTCACCTTCTTGTATCTGTTCCTGTTTTTTGTATCAGTCTTTGAAATAAAATGGCTAAATACCATTTTGTTTGTTTTAGCAAACTACACATATCTGCAAACCCAATACCATTTAAAGTGTTTAACGGCTATATTCCACTCCGCTATATTCACCGCTGTTATGGGCGCATGTGAATTACTACTATACGGCATTATTTCTCTCTACATCCCATATTTTTTTGCCGAAACCTCTTACTTCCGAAATCTTGCCCTTTTAACCGTTTTCAGTAAAATATTAAATTTCTTTATCATATATATACTGATCTGGTTTTTTAAAGGAAAGACCTCCGACAATGCATCGCGAAATCCCTCCTCCTTTTTACTCTGCTTTATTTCTGCCGCTTCTGTCTTTGTAATACTCACTTTCTTCCTTATTGGAGAAAATACTGCTCTTCCTCAGACATCAGACTGGATGATCTCACTGAGCGCAGCTTTCCTTTTATGTATTAATTTACTTATATTCGGTTTAAACTGCTATATCCAGAAAAAACATTCCGAACACACCGAAACCCTCCTCCTTCTCCAAAAGGAGTCCGACACCGCAAAATACTACGAGATGCTCCTCTCCCAGTACGACAACCAGAGCATCCTGATCCACGACATCAAAAAGCACCTGCAGTCCATCGATCTTCTGAATGATCAGTGTGACCATGAAAAAATTTCCGCCTATATCAAACAGCTTTTGCTTTCCTCGGACTTAAAGGATGCCGCAAAGTTATGCGACAATGCGCTTTTAAATGCTATTCTCGGACGATACAAAAAACAGTGCCTCTCTCTGCATATATCCTTTCTTACCGATATACGCAGCGGCACTGTAGACTTTATGGCAGATAATGATATCACTTCTCTATTCTGCAATTTACTGGATAACGCGACGGAAGCCTGCCGGGGCATTTCGGAAGCACTTATTGAAATGACTGTTCAAAAAAAGGAAAATACGCCTTTTGCCGTTATCACGATGGTAAATTCCTGCCAAAGCGATCCGTTTTCCCGTGTTTCGCGCGGCGGTCTTATACCTACATCCAAACCCGACTGTCAACGACACGGCTTCGGTCTGAAAAGCATCCGGAAAACAGTCGACAAGTACCATGGCGACATGCAGATGTATTACCATAATGAGACGGCCACTTTCCACAGTATTATCACATTAAAATATCAAAAAATGTAACACAGCCTCTATCGAAGCGTCTTATCCTGCAGCTCATCAAACGTGGGAGTTTGACAGATCCATAACCATTCAAATCCTAAACTGCTTTCTTATCTTTTCCACTTCTCCGGGTGCACAGCCAATGGATTTTGCAATGATTATATTATCCGTTTCCCCATCCTGCACTTTGTGAAAAACAAGAGACGCCCACTCTATTCCTTTTTCTATCCCAATCGCTTCCCCATCTTCTCGAAGTACCCTGTCATGCAATTCCTGATCGAACTCGAAAATCCCCATTTCTACGATCTCCTCCCTGTGTTCCCTGAAAAAATCCTCAAGGATATTTTCTGAAATGCACTCATTTACCGACTGGCGCACAGCCTCTTCCAATTTTACCTCAGCAGCCAGTTTAACCCGGACTTTCTCCACAAAAGCCATATATCCTCTCAAGCTCTCGCACTTATCCAGCAGTTCTTGGCTGCACCCCGGGTTAATATTAACCGCAGTGACTACCAACTCCAATCCCGGTTCTTTTTCCTCTCTGAAGAATAATTCCGAAAGCCTGTAAGTCATTCTCTCCGGCTGCTTTGCCGCTCCGTTATAAAACATTACAAAATGCGGTGCCGGGATTTTCACTTTCGTTGTCCAGTGCAGTCTGCCTGGCGGAGCAATTTTCTTCAGTTCCTCCGTCACATAATATAAATCGCGGAGCGGCATGTTTGGATTGACACTCGCCTGTTGTTCGTACAGGTTCAGCGTTGAATCAATCACAAACGCCGCATCATTCCGCATTTTCATACAGATCGCTTCCTCTAATGTGACTACCTCCAGTTCCTGTTCATTCTCATAGGATGTGCCGTTCATCGCATTATACAGAGAGAGTAAATTTTTCTTCTCCCTGTACAGCAGACAAAATACATTGTCCTTATGATTTCTTGTTACATTTGACATACCACTTTCTCCTTTCCCGCAGGAGAACATATACGTCATCCCCTCTTCTCCTGCTTTTTCATTTAATGATTTTGAATCTAAAAGCAGGAATCTTCAGGACGCCTTTCGGCAAGATACGGCAGAACGCCGCCTGACAGACAATCTCAATATAGAGACTATAGTTATGAAAATAATCTGCTTTCCTCTGACTATATCATAAAAGTCGGAGTATTTCAAGCCGTAAACCAAAAAACGCCTGAAAATGTCTTTTCATGCAAACCCTTTTGCAATTTCACATACTGCAGTGTATAATAAAAACCAGTTTCATTTGAAAGGCGAGGGCAAACAAAACTATGCGGATCTGTATTTGTGACGATGATGCTCTGATAACTGAACAATTACAAAAATACTTCCGAACTTATTTTGCAGGCGCTCATTTAAAATGCCCTGAAACAGCCTCTTTTGACAACGGCGAAGCTCTGCTTGCGGATCAGGGAGATATCGATATCCTTTTTCTTGATGTGGAAATGCCGGGGATGAACGGTATTTATGTCGGTTATGAGCTGAAAAAGCGAAACCAAAATATTATTATCCTGATTATCACATCCTACATAGAATATCTTGACGATGCCATGCGCTTCCATGTATTTCGCTACCTGTCCAAGCCTCTCGACAGACAGCGCTTTTTTCGTAATATGAAGGATGCTATCGACCTGTATAACAATCTGACCAGAACCCTCCCCATCGAAACCCGACAGGGCGTATCGCTTCCCGCATCTTCCATCATCGCTGTAGAAGCTCTGGTCAGAACAATGTAATTTGCTATTCCTTCGGCATTTTAACGGAAGCCGTTATTCTCTGGCAATATTCTTCCAACCTTTTTCCTCCCAAAAATAAAAAATCAGCGCACAAATTTTTTAATTCTGCTGATTCCCATAAGGGATTGGAAAAGAGACGTGTATTACTGCTTACCCTTTTATATCTGCTCTTATTTGCAGTATCGATAGCAGAAATAACATGGTTAAATGCCTTTTTATATTTTTTAATAAATTTTATATATTTATATACTCAAATCAACTAAAATGGTTTTCAGCACTATTCCATTCTGCCATCTTAACCGCTATTATGAGCACGTGCGAATTGATTCCATTCGGTATCCTTTTGCGACACTCTCCACATTTTTTTGCTGAAGCTTCCTATTTCCGAAATCTTGCTATTTTATCCGTTTTCAGCAAAATTTCATTTTTTTAATCATATATATCCTTATTCATCTTTTAAAGGGAAAGAGATACTATAATCCGTCTCAAAATATCTCTGCTTTTTTGCTTAGCTTTATCCCAATTACCTCTGTTTTTGTGATAATCACCTTTGTCAATATTGGAGAAAATACTGCTCTTTCAAACAAATCAGACTGGATGATCACATTAAGTTCCATATTCCTTTTGGGTATCAGTTTACTGGTCTTTGTTCTAAACCAGTATATTCAAAATAAACATTCCGAATACACCGAAACCCTGCTCCTTCTCCAAAAAGAATCCGATTCCGCCCAATATTACAAAATGCTCCTCTCCCAGTACGACAACCAGAGCATCCTGATCCACGACATCAAAAAGCACCTACAGTCTATCGATCTCTTAAACGATCAGCATGACCATGAAAAAATTTCCGTTTATATCAAACAGCTTTTGCTTTCCTCGGACTTAAAGGATGCCGCAAAGTTATGCGACAATGCGCTTTTAAATGCTATTCTCGGACGATACAAAAAACAGTGCCTCTCTCTGCATATATCCTTTCTTACCGATATACGCAGCGGCACTGTAGACTTTATGGCAGATAATGATATCACTTCTCTATTCTGCAATTTGCTGGATAACGCGGTGGAAGCCTGCTGGGGCATTCCGGAAGCGTTTATTGAAATGACTGTTCAAAAAAGAGAACATACGCCTTTTACCGTCATAACAATGGTCAACTCCTGCCGAAATGACCCATTTTCACGCCATGTGCGCGCTGGTCTTGGTCTTATGCCTGCTTCCAAATCTGACGGTCAAAGACACGGCTTCGGTCTGAAAAGCATTCGGAAAACAGTCGGCAAATATCATGGCGATATGCAGATGTATTACAGTAATGAGACGGCAACTTTCCACAGCATTATCACATTAATCAAAAAAGAATGATGTCCCGTCACAGCGTCTCATCCTGCAATTCATCAAACATCGCCATACACTCATCCACCGACGCGCCGCCGAGCAGCTCCCGCACGATCAGACAGGTGTTGCCCCACTGCTCCACCTTCATGCCCGCGTTGGAGCCGAGGACATAGACGCCCTCCTCGATCCTGTCGTTGAGCGGTCTCAGGGCAGGAACGCACTCCACCGACACGTTCTTCGACGGCGAGATCACCCGGTTCGTCTCCGAGTACACCTGAAGCGCTTCATCGGAGATCATGATATCCAACATCTCCGCTGCATCCTCTCTGTGTTCCGCATTGGCGCCCACACCGTAACCCGTCATGGGTATCACCGGCATCTGCCCCATACTGCTCGGAAAACCGATGACCTGCATCTCAAAATCCGTTTCTCCGTAAGCTGTCTTCGTGTTCGCCGCGCCCCAGTACGCCATCACAATGGGGGTTTTCTGTGCCAGGAAATCCTCTCCCTCACCTTCGATCGCCTCGCTGACCAGGGCCTTCTCCGCATCGATATACCCCTGATCGATCAGTTCCTGCAAAAACTCAAACCCGGGACGCATATAGTCGCTGTATCTCACCTCCCCGCTGTTGAGAGCCGCGATCTCCGCCTCCGTGTTTCCGCCATTGTAGAGTTCTGCGTAGGCCTGCGCGAAGACGAAAGTCTCCAGCCACCAGCGATTCGCGCCGACGGGCGTCTCAATTCCGTTCTCCTTGAACACCCGACAGCATTCCAGAAACTCTTCCGGCGTCTCCGGCAGTGCCAGCCCGTATTCGTCAAACATATCCTTGTTGACAAACAATCCGTACGCCGCCACCTCCTGGGGGATCGCCACCAGCTTCCCATCCACCGTGTTGGCGATCTTTATGATCTCCCGAAGATTCTCAGCGCTCTCCAACCCCGACAGATCCATCAGCTTCCCTTCCGCCCCCAGCTTCAGGATCACATCCGGATTCAGAAGGTACAGATCATCCATGTTGCTGCGCGCTCTCTCCAGGGCCACATCGTCATAGGTTTTGTCCTGATAATGCTCCGCCGTGTAGGTCCTGTACGCCATCGTGACACCCAGTTCCTCCTCCGCCATGATAACTGTCAACTCGGACGCGCTTCTCGCCACGTTCTCCGCGCCCGGATCAGATTTTTCCATGGGACTGAAGAAATTGACGATTCGTTCCTCCTCTCTGTCCTCCCTGATCAGATTCTTTTGTTCCTCCTCTTTTCCACAGGCTGTAAACGCTAACATCACAACCCCCGTCAGGATCCATGCCAGCCATCTTCTTTTTTCCTTCCTTCCGCACATCTTAAACTTCACCTGCCCGTTTTATATACTGTCCTATCACCTTTTTTAACATTTCCACATCCAGCGGTTTTGCCACATGGGCATTCATTCCGGCCTTCAGCGCCTCCTTCTCATCCTCCGCGAAGGCATTCGCCGTCATGGCAATAACCGGTATGCGCTTTGCCTCTTTTTTCTCCAGAGAGCGAATGGCTCTGGCTGCCTCATATCCGTTCATCACCGGCATCTGCACATCCATCAGGATCGCGTCAAACTCGCCCTCCTCCGCCTGTGCAAAGCGCTCTAACGCCGCCCGCCCGTTCTCTGCAATCTCGCAGGAAGCTCCCTCCATTTTCAGAATCTCCACCAGAATCTCCGCGTTGATCTCATTGTCCTCAGCCGCCAGAAAATGCAGGCCTTCCAGACTCTCCGCCTTTTCGGGCTTTTCATCCGGCAGCTTTTCTCCGTCTCCCCACATCTGTGCGATCTTGTCCCGAAGTGTGGATACAAAGAACGGTTTTGTGAGCAGATCCGTATTCTCTACCTGAAGCGCTTCCTCCACTCCCTCCTCGTTATATTCCGCCAGCAGCACGATCGGCACGGTAACGGAGAGAAGCTCCCGCAGCTTCTTCGCCGCCTTTATCCCCTCCGTCTTCGACACATCCCAGTCCATCAGCACAAGCTGATAGGAGCCGTTATCCGCCTGCAGACATTCCAGAGCCATCTCAATTCCCATGGCGTCCGCGGCGACTCCCCTGTCCCGCATCAGCTCACGCACATTATCGCAATTTCCCGCGTCCTCATCCACGATCAGTATTCTGGATATGCCTTTCTCCTCCCAGAACCGACCGTCCTCCTCTCTCTCCTGAATGCGCAGTTCCAACTCCACCCGGAAGAGCGTTCCCTTATCCACTTCGCTGGAGACATCTATCGTGCCGCCCATCAACTCCACGATGCTCTTTGTGATAGCCATCCCGAGCCCTGTCCCCTGCACCTTGTTCGTGGTGCTGTTCTCCGCCCTGGTGAAGGCGTCAAAGACAGTCTTCACGTATTCCGACGTCATGCCGTATCCGTTGTCCTCCACCTCGATCCGTATGTGCTCATACTGTGCCGAATGCTGTTTCAGTCCGAGGATGCGCAGCCAGATACTTCCGCCTTCCGGCGTATATTTCACGGAGTTGGACAAAAGATTGATCAGAATCTGATTGAGCCTCGTCTCATCCCCCTCCAGATCCTCATGTCTGACGCCCGTCACCGCCACATGAAACTCCTGCTTCTTCTCCTTCGCCATCGGCATGATGATCGCCTCCACGGAGGAGATCACGTCGCTCAGTGTAAACTTTTCAAAATTGAGGACGACTTTTCCGCTCTCGATCTTGGAGACATCCAGCACATCGTTTATCAACCCGAGAAGATGCTGGCCGGAGGCAGTGATCTTCTTCGTGTATTCGCGCACCTTCACCGGATCATCCGCGTCCTTCGCCAAAAGCGTCGTAAATCCCAGAACCGCATTCATCGGTGTACGGATATCATGGGACATATTGGAGAGGAACATAGTCTTGGAATTGCTGGCGATCCGGGCCGCCTGCAGAGCCTCCGCAAGCTGTTCATTGTGAAGTTTTCGTTCCGCCTCCCGCTCTCTGCGGTCCTTATCCCGCTGCCTCCAGTTAAAATAGTACAGCAGCACGCACACCAGAAACGCCACAAGCATGGCGACTACCACGAGAAAGATATTCTGATTGACGGTGCTCCCCTCCTGCTGGATCGCCTCCACCGGCACATATCCCACCAAAAAAATCGTCCCGCCGCTGACCGGCCACATATAGTTCAGAGCTTCTACGCCCCGGATATCATGGTAAAACAGGATATAATCCCCCTCATCCAGACATCTGGCCACCTCCGTCCGAATTCCTTCGTCCCTGATATCATTTGCCCGATAAAAATCGTCCAGATTCAGATGTCCGGCGCTCCTCATCCCCATTCCCTTCGGTTTCAGAATAAAACGTTCACTCTCCGCATCCATCACATACAAAGTCGCCTGTTTATTATAAAATCCATTTGGAAGGGACCGATCGATATTCTCATAAATATATTCGATATACAGCGTTCCAATCTCCTCATCCTCCCGCATGACAGGACATTTTACCGTGTAGGCCCACGCCCCCATGTAATTTACATAGGACTTTGAGACCGGCATGCCGTTCACAATACCTCCCCCAGAGAAGTCCAGCTCCTCTCCGGTAAAAATTTCCCCCGTGTTGGATACTCCCTCCGTCTTTCCCTTCGGAATAAAAGACATTTTCACCATGGTCTGATTTATCTGGTAGGTGCGGACATATTCCTCCGGGTCATCCGCCCTCGCAGCCTCTCCGGCGATCAGCTCCTGAAACTCTGTTTCATTTGTCAAAATTGCCTCAATGGTATACTGGATCAGATCCAGGCTCTCACTCAGATTCTGGATCGCCGCATCCGACATCTCCTCCGATATTTTCCTCGCCACCGCATATACGATCGTCCCCAAAATACAAAAAACCAGTACAATGGAGACGAGCAGCGTTATTCCTCTGTGCTTTTCCCTTGTGACCGGTTTTTCTTTCATTTAAATCTCTCCATCCAATAACTACCGAAACTACTTATTTCCAGACATGGTTATTACATCATACGCCCTCATGGGCTATCCTGTCACCCTTTTGGCAGCACAAATGAACTTTTCAGCGATACAATTCTGTTAAATACCGGCTTTCCCGGCTCGGAATCCCTGCTGTCCACACAGAAGAACCCCTGTCTGACAAACTGGAAGCTCTCGGATACCGCGGCCTCCTCCAGCGCCGGCTCCATATAACACTTCTTTAACACGGTCAGTGAATTTGGGTTCAGATTCAGGGAACCGTCCTCGTTGTACACGCCCTTCTCCTCATCCACAATATTCTCATACAGCCGCACTTCCGCCCGCGCCGCCGTCTCCGCGTTCACCCAGTGGATCGTCCCCTTCACTTTCCTGCCGTCCGGGCTGTTGCCGCCTTTGCTTGCCGGATCGTAAGTTCCATGCACCACGGTGACATTGCCGTTTTCATCCTTCTCACATCCCGTACACTTTACAAAGTATGCGTGCATCAGCCGCACTTCATTCCCCGGGAACATCCGGAAATACTTTCTCGGCGGCTCCTCCATAAAATCATCCCGCTCGATGTAAAGCTCTCTTCCGAAGGGAACCTTCCTGCTGCCGAGCTCCGGATTCTCCAGATTATTTGCCACTTCCAGCTCTTCCGTCTGCCCCTCCGGGTAGTTGTCGATGATCAGCTTTACCGGATCCAGGATCGCCATCATCCGCGGCTTCTTCAGCTTCAGATCCTCCCTGATGCAGTATTCCAGCATGGAGTATTCCGCGGACGAGTGAGCCTTGGAGACGCCGCATAAGTCCACAAAACGTCTGATCGACTCCGGTGTGAATCCCCGTCTCCTCAGGGCGGCGATGGACACTAACCTCGGATCATCCCAGCCGTCCACAATGCCTTCCTCCACCAGCTTCTTGATATATCTCTTTCCCGTCACCACATTGGTCAGGTACATCTTGGCAAACTCGATCTGTCTCGGCGGCTCCTCATACTCCAGCTCCCTGAGCACCCAGTCGTAGAGCGGCCTGTGATCCTCAAACTCCAACGTACAGATGGAGTGCGTCACGCCCTCCTCCGCGTCCTCGATGGGATGGGCATAGTCGTACATCGGATAGATGCACCACTTATCCCCCGTATTGTGGTGGGACATGTGCGCCACCCGGTAGATGATCGGATCCCGCATATTCATATTCGGGGAAGCCATGTCGATCTTCGCCCTCAGTGTCTTCTCGCCGTCCTGAAACTCCCCGTTCTTCATCGCCTCAAAGAGCGCCAGATTCTCTTCCACGCTGCGGTTCCTGCTGGGATCCTCCTTCCCCGCCTCCGTCAGGGTTCCGCGGTACTCCCGCATCTGCTCCGCCGTCAGATCCGACACATAGGCCTTTCCCTTTCGGATCAGCTTCACTGCTCCCTCGTACATCTTCTCAAAATAGTTGGAGGCAAAAAACAGCCTGTCCTCATAGTCCGCCCCCAGCCACTTTACATCCTCGATGATGGACTCCACAAACTCCGTCTTCTCCTTCGTCGGATTCGTGTCGTCAAACCGCAGGTTAAACTTCCCGCCGTACTGTCTGGACAGCCCGTAGTTTAACAGAATGCTCTTCGCGTGCCCGATATGCAGATACCCGTTCGGTTCCGGCGGAAATCTGGTACAGACATGATCGTACACCCCCTCCGCTAAATCTTTGTCAATCTCCTGCTCAATAAAATTTCTTGAAATAACTTCCTCAGCCATATAACAACATCTCCCGTAATAATCTATATTAGTGGTGGAACAGCCGAATCCCTGTGAAGCACATCACCATCCCGTACTTGTCGCAGGTCTCGATCACATTGTCGTCCCGGATCGATCCGCCCGGTTCCGCCACGTACTTCACGCCGCTCTTGTGCGCCCGCTCGATATTATCCCCGAACGGAAAGAACGCGTCAGATCCCAGCGCCACATCCGTATTGCCGGCAAGCCACGCCTCCTTCTCCTCCCTCGCAAAGACGGGCGGTTTCTCCTTAAAGAACTTCTGCCATGTCCCTTCTGTCAAAATGTCCTCGTACTCGTTGCCGATATACAGGTCGATGGAATTGTCCCTGTCCGCCCTGCCGATGCCGTCCACGAAGGAGAGTTCCAACACCTGGGGCGCCTGCCGCAGGTACCAGTTGTCCGCCTTTGTCCCGGCAAGCCTCGTACAGTGGATCCTGGACTGCTGCCCCGCGCCGATCCCGATCGCCTGCCCGCCTTTCGCGTAGCAGACAGAATTGCTCTGGGTGTATTTCAGGGTGATCATGGATATGATCAGATCGATCACCGCCTCCCTGGGCAGTTCCTTATTTTCCGTCACAATATTTTGAAACAGCGCCTCGTCCACCTTCAGATCGTTCCTGCCCTGCTCAAAGGTCACGCCAAACACCTGCTTGCGCTCCAGCTTCTCCGGCACATACGCCGGGTCTATCTGAATCACATTGTAGCCGCCCTTTTTCTTTGCTTTCAGTATCTCCAGCGCTTCCGGCTCGTACCCCGGCGCAATGATGCCATCCGACACCTCCCTCTTGACAAGCAGCGCGGTCTCCCTGTCACAGACATCCGACAGCGCGATAAAATCTCCGAAGGAGGACATTCGATCCGCTCCTCTGGCTCTGGCGTAGGCGCAGGCTAACGGCGTCAGAGGTGCATTTTCATCCACCCAGTATATTTTTTTATCCAGCTCAGACAACGGAAGCCCCACTGCCGCTCCCGCGGGCGATACATGTTTAAAGGATGTGGCCGCCGGAAGCCCTGTAGCTTCCTTCAATTCCCGCACAAGCTGCCAGCCGTTGAAGGCATCTAACAGATTGATGTACCCCGGTCTGCCGTTCAACACTTCGATTGGAAGCGCCCCGCCGTTCTCCATATAGATGCGGGACGGCTTCTGATTTGGATTGCAGCCGTATTTTAACTCTAATTCATTCATATTCTTTCCCCTGTTTTTTATTGTCAAACATTTTTGTTTATGATCCGGCTCTCATATCTTCCGGTTTCGATCTCGATATAGCGCACAAACAGAGATACCTTATTCTCCGCGTCCAGGCTCTCCCAGATCCCTTTCGCAAAGCTGTCGATATCTTCCCCGCCCACAGCGATCCGCGTCGGTTCCCCCTGGAAACTGGGCAGAGGATCACCGTCCTGCTGATAAGTATGGATAAAACGTCCCTCTCCTGCAAGCGGCTTATCATAGGAAAAAGTATACCTGCAGCAACAGGAAGGATCGCCGTCCGCGCTCTTCAGAATGGACATCTTATAGGAAAACGCTCCCTCCGCCAATTCCATAAGACCTGATATCCTAGGCGTATAGTTTGGTGCGTCGGGCTCAAACTCCCTCGCCGCCAGTGCTTCCTCAAAGCTTTTTCCCGCTGCCAGCCCATCGTAGATCGTGTCGGTCTGATCGCCGTTCGTCACGATCGTCCGCCTTCCAAGTACCCGCACAGGCGCATAGATGATCAGGCTCGGATCGCTCAATTGGGACGGATCAAAGGCCTCCGTACGGATCCCTTCGCCCTCCTCCACAAAAATCCGGTTGCGGCTGTTCACGCTTCTTCCCATGATAAAATAGGCGTTTACCGCGTACTTTCTGTTAGACGTCCTTCCTATCACAATGCCGCGGCCCGGGTATGCGTTGTTCTGCAGTTCTCTCTGCAAAGATTTTATTTCCATAATGTTGTTCTCCTGAATTCAGTTTTGACGGGAAACTTCTCAATTCGCCGCGTTATGAGCCGTGTCCATTCATAAATCGGCCTTTCACTCCCTTCATGCATTTGCATGTCCCGGCCGATTTATTTCATGGCGGGCTTCGCCCTATATCAGTGCAGGTAATCAGACCTTAGCCGGCAAGCTGTCACGGTCTGTTTATCTGCACTAATGCACGGCTCAGTCGTCGTCCACGCTGTAGTTTGGCGCCTCCTTCGTGATATGGATATCATGGGGATGGCTCTCGCGCAGCGCCGCCGCGGATATCTTCACAAATTTCCCCTTCTCCTTCAGCTCTTCTACGGTGGCCGTGCCGCAGTAACCCATTCCGGAGCGAAGACCGCCCATCAGCTGGAATACCGTGTCCTCCACGCTTCCCTTGTACGCCACGCGTCCCTCTACGCCCTCCGGCACCAGCTTCTTCGCGTCGGACTGGAAATACCGGTCTTTGGAGCCGTTCTCCATGGCCGCGATGGAACCCATACCGCGGTACACTTTATATTTCCTTCCCTGGAACAGTTCAAACGTACCGGGGGATTCGTCACAGCCCGCGAAGATGGAACCCATCATACAGACATCCCCGCCTGCCGCGATCGCCTTAGTCATGTCGCCGGAATACTTGATGCCGCCGTCCGCAATGATCGGAATACCATATTCCTTCGCCACCGCATAGCAATCCATAACAGCTGTTATCTGAGGTACGCCGATACCCGCAACGATTCTGGTCGTACAGATGGATCCGGGGCCGATACCGACCTTCACCGCATCCGCACCCGCATCGATCAATGCCTTCGTCGCCTCGCCCGTCGCCACATTTCCCGCAATGACCTGCAGATCAGGGTATGCTTCCTTGATCATCCGGATACAGCGCAGTACGTTTTCAGAATGCCCGTGGGCGGAATCCAGCACAATAACATCCACTTTCGCATTCACAAGGGCCTCCACCCTCTCCAGCACATTGGCGGTGATTCCCACGCCCGCACCGCACAGAAGGCGGCCCTGTTCGTCTTTCGCCGCCAGAGGATACTTGATCGCCTTCTCGATATCCTTGATCGTGATGAGCCCTTTTAAATTGTAATCCGCATCCACGATGGGAAGCTTTTCTTTCCTCGCTCTTCCGAGGATCGTCTTCGCTTCCTCCAGCGTGATGCCCTCTCTCGCAGTGATCAGGTTCTCCGAGGTCATGCACTCCTTGATCTTTCTGGAGTAGTCGGTCTCAAACTTCAGGTCCCTGTTGGTGATAATACCGACAAGCTTTCTGCCCTCCGTGATCGGCACACCGGAAATTCTGAATTTCCCCATCAGCTCGTCCGCGTCTTTTATCGTATGTTCGGGAGTTAAAGAAAACGGATCGGTGATAACACCATTCTCAGAACGCTTTACTTTATCCACTTCCTCTGCCTGTTCCTGTATCGACATATTTTTATGAATGATACCGATACCGCCCTGTCTCGCCATGGCGATCGCCATCCGATGTTCCGTCACCGTGTCCATGCCGGCACTCATCATGGGTATGTTGAGCCCGATCTTCTTAGTAAGCCTTGTGGTGAGATCTACCTGGTTCGGTATCACCTGCGAGTAGCCCGGTACCAATAATACGTCGTCAAATGTAATGCCTTCTCCGATAATCTGTCCCATTCTTTTCCTCCATTTTAGTTCCGCAGAATCTCTTTCATGAGCTTCTGCTGTTTATAGTTTCGTAAAATATAAAAAAATCCCGTCAGTCCGTAAACACTTTTCTGGGGGCAACACTTTTAACAGCAGCTACAAAAGCAGAATTTGGTGAGAGCAGCACTCTTGCTTCATTATTATAGATCAGCACATATCTTTGATCCGGCTGCGCCTCGTAACCGATACTGTAATCCTTCTGTTTCAGCTCCCTGTTTTTGTATTCGTCCAGATGCCATGATTTCACGGGTGCCAGAATTTCAATCTTTTCCGTATTCAATTTTTCTATTGTCTTTCTTCTCTTCTGCCCGCTGATCTTATCAATGCTGATCTCCCTGTCCACATAGAGATACTCATACTCCACATTGCACTCTAACGACATGAAATAGCTCAGTACACCGCTCACCATCGCCATGATTATTGCCGGAATGCCTACTATAAAAAAGAGCAGAACAAACAACACAGTCAACACGGTAAAAAATATTCTCAAAAATACTTTTACCGTCGGCGTCTTATGTTTCACAAGGCATTCTACATAAGATTCACTCATACGCCACCTCCAATCATCTGTAATAAAATATGAAAAAACTGTAATACAATCTCTTTAAGAAAATTGTATTACAGATTATCATAATATATTTGCCCGACTTATTCAACCGTCAGATTATGCAAAAAGTAATAAATTTTTGGCGCAAAAGCCAGCAAAGCCTCCGGTTTTTAAGACAGGAGGCTTAGTAAAAAATTTTGTTAATCGCCGAGGCACTCCGCCGCTTTCCTCGCCAGTTCCTCTATCCGGATATCATTTTCCCGATCCATGACATGGATCAGAGCGGGATCCGCTTTCTCCGCGCCTTCCAGCGCTCCCACCACAGAACCGGTTATCGCCGCCACCGTATCCGTGTCATAGCCCACATTCACCGCTTCGCAGACACTGTCCCAGGCATTCCCCTCACAGATCATTATAATACCGAAGGCCGCCGGAACGGCTTCCGATATGTGAAGTCCCGTCCCTACGATCTCATAGATCTGTCTCAACTTTTCTTCTTTCGTGACGGAACTTAAGGCAACGGAGATCGCATAATCCATCCTTGTCACCACGCTGGGACCTCCTACGACCCTGGATCTTTCCTTCCCTATCTCCTCCCCGCGCTTTGCGCCGTAAATTCCCGCCTGCATAACGCTGTACAATGTGGCGTCCTCCTCGAACGCACTGCTGATCGCCGCTGCCACCGCGCAGGCTCCCGAGATGGACAGATGGTTATCATGAGTCACCTGCGTGATGCGCACGGCATCCTCGATCGCTTTATCGACATCGCATGGGTTAAAGAACCCCGCCGGAGATATCTTCATCGCGCTGCCGTTTGTGGCCTGTCTGGCATAGTCGATCACTCCTTCCGGCCTATAATCCCTGCCCTCCTTCTTCGCTTTCAGCACGTCGATAGCGCTCCGGGTGGTTGGTCCCGCAAACCGATTGAAATACCTCGGGATACCCGACCAGCGGATCAGCATATTCTCCACGCACTCCTGATCTATTACTCCGTTATTTTTGATGATCTCCTCCGTCAGAAGATAGGTCTGGGAAAAATCATCCGTGATCTGCCCCGCCTTGTTTCCGTAAGCAAAAGCGGTTTTGCCGGGTTCTGCCAGTTCGCGCAGGCCGCCGTTATACATTTCCCTGATCTGGTCAAACGTCAGATTTTCCGTGACCGCTCCCATCGCATCGCCCAGCGCGCAATAGACCAGGCTCCCCAAAATCTTGCTGTATTTACTCTGATTCATCCTAATAATTCCTCGTTTCTTTCTGTTTCCTGCCAGACCCTATAATTCCACCCTGACAGCTTCTCCTATGATCGGAACAAACTCCGGCACTTCCAGATTCTGTGCCATAAAATAATAATAGCATTCATCTCCCTCGGCGCTTCTGCAGGCGTCATGCCATATTCCTTTGTCCATCACGACAAATTCTCCCGGCTGCAGGACAAAGGCCCGGATATCGGATGCTTCGGCGCCCTTTCCGTGAGGATCGGAATCTGCCACGGCAAGCACGATCGGTTTATTGCCGCAGGCGAGAAATTCCGTTGTCAGATTGTGTACTTCCATGGAATCCACCACAAGCGGCATTCCGTCCACCTGTGTAAATCCGATGTTCGCAGGAACGTCCATGCATACATCCTCGCTCATCCAGGCTCTCCATCCTCCCTCTCCCGTTCTTCCCTCGCCTTCCATCACCTTTACATATTTCCCATAGGGTGCAAAATTTTCTTCCGTGAGCGGTATCGCTTTTATCGTCATTTTTCTTCACCTCTTACTTCCACCAGGACCGGTTCCGGAGATATCTTTACCCATTCGATCTCGCGGAGATTATCCGGTTCCTTATTTGTCGCCATAAAGTAATATAAAACATCCTTTCCTTCTTCCGTCCCATGGTTTGCGTCATGCCATATTCCTTTTGCAAGTACCACGACATCCCCCGGTTTCATGAGAAACGCTTTTACATCTTCCGCCTCCGGATATTTTTCCGGGTCGCTGTCCGCCACCGTCAGAACCATCGCCCCGTCGCCGCAAAACTGGGGTTCTTCCGTCAGCATATGCCGCTCCATACTCACCGATGTAAACTGATTTGCTCCCCTGCATACCGTTATGCCGAGGTTCATCGGTTCATCTGCCAGTTCCGAAACGCTTGTGTACGCCGTAAAATCTTCACTGACTCTGGCGGGAATATCAAAAAAATTAAAATATCTTCCATAAGGTGCAAAATTCTCTTTTGTAACAGGTACCGCTTTTATTTTTTTCATGTTTTATCTCCTGAATTTCCAAACGCTTTACGCATAATTGTAATCATCCACATTTTCCGGTGTCAGTAAAACACATCCGTGATATACATAGGAACCGTCCAGCCGGAGTTCGATCCCGTCGATCTCAATTTCTTCTATGGTTTTTCCATTCAGCAGCGCATCCAGAACATACACTGTCACTTTCCCTGTCTCCTGGGGATTCCAGCTTAAGATCTGTTTCAGCACGCCGCTCTTCAATCCTTCTCTGCACTGGGAAGGGAAGCCGATCCCCGTCACGCAGATCTGTCCCATCTCAAGGTCTCCGTTGTCGATCGCCTGTCCTACCGCCGCTGCCGCCTGGGGTGCTTCCGCCCCCGCAAAGCCCAGAATACCTTTCAGATCGGGATATGTGGAAAGCAGTGTCTGAGCGTTTTCGTACGCATGCTCATTTTCATCATCGGAGCACAGCGTTGCCACGATCTCAATATCGGGATAGTTTTCATGGATATAAGCTTCCGCCGCTTCGAATTTGGACACCTGGTTCTCAGCGCTCAGGGAAGCCACCATAAACGCCAGTTTTCCTTCACCGCCCATCTCCTGTGCGATCATCTCTGCCAGCTGTTCCCCCATCGCCGCATCCGACTCGGGAATCACACAGTAGTCTCTGTCGGAATTCGGGGAATCACTGTCAAACGCTACCGTGTAGATGCCTTTTTCTTTCGCCGTCGCGATCGTATCGATCACGGCATCCGCATCGTTTGCCGAGATGCCGAGTCCCGCGATCCCCTGGGTCATCGCATCTTCCATCATGGTGATCTGCTGTGCGGAGTCCGTCGCCGCCGGTCCGTTGAATGTCAGATCATATCCCAGTTCATCGGCCGCTGCTTTCGCTCCTGTCTCACAGGAAGTCCAGTAGTCATAACCCACACATTTCGGGCAGAGAAACAGAGACTTCCCGCCGGCCTCCCCCTGTTCCGCATTCTCCTTCGCCGCGTCCGCAGTCTCTTCCGCCGCGGGCGCCGTGTCCTGAGATGCTTCCTGCCCGGCTCCGCAGCCACTCAGAATGCCTGCCATCAGCCCGCCGCACAACACGATTGCCAGTACCTTGTTCCTTCTTTTCCTCATCATAATTTTTCTCCTTTTTGTATAATATTTTGACAGTCCATAGAGACTGATCAGTCACGTTTTTTCGGTAATCTCACAGCGGAGATCACGATGAGCAGCCCCACGATAAACTGCTGATAAGTCGCCGTCATTCCGATATGGTTCAGACCGTTCTTCAAAATCGCCACTGTGATCAGACCCAGAAAAGCCCCCAGCATATTGCCGGAACCACCGGCAATATTGATGCCGCCTAACAGGATCGCCACCAGCGTGTCCGTATCGTACCCGTTTGCAAACTCGGACTCCGCACTCGCAAAACGCATCAGCATAAACATGGAAGCGATCGCCGCAACGCATCCGCTCATGACAAACAGTCTAAATTTTATCTTATCCGCCTCTATACCCGAGAATCTGCTCGCCCTGGCATTGTAACCCACTGCGTGAACCTGGATGCCGATCCTCGTCTTCTGCATTACAAAAATAGCGACGGCGAATATGGCCAGCATCAGCAAAAAGCTGATCGGCACGCCCAGAACATACATTTTGGACACCCTCGTAAATTCCGACGGAAGCCCGCTCACGGATCTCCCTCCTGTCAGAATATAGCAGAATCCTCTGAGCATAACCTGCGTCCCTATCGTGGCCACCAGACCGTCCAGGTGCAGTTTCGCGACGCAGAATCCGTTCAGACTGCCGGCCAGCGCTCCGATACACACCGTAAAGAGTACCGCCGCCGGAATCGGAAGCCCCGCTCTCAGCATTCTCGCCATGGAAATCGCGCACACTCCCATCACCGAGCCGATGGAAAGATCGATATTTCCCGTCATCAGCACGATCGCCAGCGGAATGGACACCATCCCCAGTTCCGCACTCTGGCGCATCAGGTTCTGAAAGTTCGACACAGTCATAAAATTCGGCAATAAGATGGAAAATGCAGCCGTCTGGATCACCAGATACACGATCAGAAGTACAACGTTCCTGTTTCCGTCTTTTTTTATGTAATCAGCCAGAAATTTTCTCATCACATGTCCCTCCCTGCATTTTTCGCGTTCATCGCATTCAGGATCAGCGCCAGCAGAATGATCGCCCCGGTCACGGCATTGATCCAGTATTCCGAGACTCTCATCTGGATCAGGCCGTTATTGATGATCGTGATCAGAAACATCCCGATCGTACCGCCGATCAGCGTACCCCTCCCGTTAAAATTGATGCCGCCCGCGAGAGTTGCCGCCAACACCGTCGTCCCGAGCGACGCCCCGGTTCCCGACGTACTGATCGCCCCATACAGCCCGGCATACATCATCGCCGCATAGCCGATCATCGCGCCGCATATCACAAACCCCAGGATATAGATCCTGTCCGCATTGATGCCGCATTTTTCCGCTGTCTCGGCACTGGTCCCAACCGCATAGATCTTCCTTCCGAAATTGGTATAGTGCAGCACAAATGTCAGCACCGCCAAAAATACCATGGCCATCCAGAAGACATTGGATAACCCGAGAAACCGTCCCGTCACCATGGATGTAAACGATTTCGGGAAATTGTTTACCCAGAACCCGCCCGTGATGATCACCAGTATTCCCCGGAACACATAATTGGTGGCAATCGTTGCGATGATCGCAGGGACATGGAGTTTTGTGATGATCGTACCGTTTACAACGCCCAAAAACATACCTGTCAGAACACTCGCCAGTATGGATAAGATCGTCGGAACCCCCATTTTTACAAGGGTGCCGCCCAGCGCTCCCGATATAGCCAGAATGGAGCCCGCCGAGAGATCGATTCCCCCTAAAATAACAACGATGCCGACTCCCAGCACGCAGATGCCGTTTACCGCATACTGCTGGAACAAAAGCCGGATATTGGTGGCCGTGAAGAAGTTATCCGAGCAGACCGAGAACACGGCAAACACAAGCAGGGAAAATATGGCGATAAGCGTTTCCTGTCTTTTCAGTATCTTATTCATTCTCTTCACCTCCCGCATTGCTGGACGCCGCTTTCAGCAGCATATCCTGCCCGATTCCTTCATTGACGTACTCGCCTGTTACTCTGCCGCGGCACATAACGACAACCCGGTCGCTGACACCCAGCACTTCCGGCACCTCCGAGGAGATCATGAGAATTCCCAGTCCCTCGTTCGCCAGTTTATCGATCATTCTGTAGATCTCGCTCTTAGCGCCTACATCCACGCCTCTTGTCGGTTCGTTCAGAATCAGAAGCCCCGGATTTCTGTCCAGCCATTTTGCCAGCACGACTTTCTGCTGATTCCCGCCGGAAAGGCGCAGTACCTGCTGGCTCTGTCCCGCGCATTTGATCTGCAGATTTTCCACATGTTCCTCCACTTTCTCATATATCTTTTTGTTTTGAAGAACACCCGCCTTCTCATATGCTCTCAGATTTGCCATCACGGTATTCTGTGTGATATCCATCATCACGATGATTCCTTCTTTCCGCCTGTCAGGCGGTACATAAGCCATTCCGGCGCTCATCGCCGCCTTTATGGAGTCCCTCTTTACCTCCGCTTCCTTATAAAAAACTTTCCCGGCGCTTCTTCTGGAGAGTCCCATGACGATCTCCGCAAAATCGGTGGTCCCCGAACCGGCAAGGCCGTAAAGACCTACGACTTCCCCGGATTTTATCTCCAGAGATGTCTCCTCCAACCCCTGTCCGGAAACACCTTCCACGCGCAGAACCACCTGGCCGAAAGATCTCCTGCTGTGCGGATAATAATCGCTGATCTCGCGTCCGATCATCATGGATATCACGTCATCGACTTTTCCTTTCGACATCTCCACCACGCCTTCGTTCCTGCCGTCCCGCAGCACGCTCACCCGGTCGCAGATTTCCTCGATCTCTTTCATTCGATGCGAGATATAGACGATGGCGACTCCTCTGTCTTTCAGCATTCTAACCACATGGAACATTTTCTGCACTTCATTGTCCGGCAGTGCGGCAGACGGTTCATCCATGATCAGAACTTTTGCATTGGCGGAGACGGCTTTTGCGATCTCCACAAGCTGCTGTTCCCTGACCGAAAGCTGTCTGACAAGCATGCGCACATCCAGATCCGTCCCCAGTTCCCTCAGAATGCGTTCCGCATCGCCGTACATCTTTTTCCAGTCAACGATACCGTACCGGTTTCTGTAATCCTTTCTGTCCAGAAAAATATTTTCCGCGACAGACAGCTGAGAAAACAGATTGAATTCCTGATGAATAATGGATATTCCAACATCCCGCGCTTTGCTCGGGTCCGGGAACACCACCGGATTTCCCTCAAACAGAATCGTTCCGCCGTCGTTTGTATACAGCCCGGTAATGATCTTCATCAGCGTGGACTTTCCGGCTCCGTTTTCTCCCACAAGCCCCATGATCTCACCTCTGCGGACTTCAAAATCGATTCCCTTGAGCACCTGGACGCCAAAAAAACACTTTTCAATTCCCTTCGTCTGTAAAACAGGTTCCGACAATATAAATCACCTCTTTCCTGATACTTCAAATTCTTATTGTTTCAATTGCTTTAAAGGATTTTCCTTCAGCAGGCGCTCCACATGTTCCGCGGACTGTACCCCTCCCTTCGGGCCAAGGCGGGTCACCGCATAACCGGCCGCCATATTGGCAAAGCTGGCTGCTCTGTGGATATCCATTCCTTCCAGAAGGCATCTCACAAAAGAGCTGTTAAAAGTATCTCCCGCTCCGGTGGGATCGGACACTTCCATTTTGGCGGCCTCTGTCCGGTTTCTTTCCCCCGGCGTGTAAGTCCTGCTTCCCTTCTCCCCGTAAGTGACTGTAATGATCTTTACCCCTCTCTCTAAAAGATACTCAATGTATTCTTCACTGCTCTTATCTCTCTTGAAATAATCAAATGCATACTCATTATAAAATAAAATATCAGCGCACATGAGCAGTTCTTCGTCCTCCCCCGAATAGTTTGCCGTCTCCACATCAAATACCAGCTGCGCACCGTGGGCTTTCAGATCCTTTGCCAGCTTCACCGGATCGACAAAATGTTTCATCTCACTCACCGACGAATAGATATACGCCGCATTGCGAAACAGCTCCAGGCGCTCTCCTTCCAACTCCAGCGTCGGTTTCTCCGAATCCACCACCAGTATTGTCCTCTCCCCCTTTGTCAGTACGATGATACATTTCGTATCCGGAAGAGACGGATCATACACCACCGGAGAGATATCCAGCCCGTAGGACTGAAGATCCTCCAGCATTTTTCTCGTCTGGTCACTTTCATTGACAACATCATAAAAATAAGTCTTTACCCCGTAGCCCGCAAATACGCAGGCCGCATTGGGTATCATGCCTCCGACTCTGCTTCCGTCGCTCTTTACCAGGCTCTTATCGCCTTCCTCCGGCCAGCTCTCTCCTCGATAGTATTCATCTATGCAGACCGCGCCGACCGCCACCACATATTTCTCTCCGCTCATACGTAAAACACTTCCTCTATTTTTTTTGCAAGGCCTTCTATATCGAGCCCGTTTGTCTCACTGATCAGTTTGAGATAATCCACCGGCAGATTGCTCATCCCGTACAGGGCTCCCGCAACCGCCCCGACCATAGTCGCCACCGTATCCGTATCGTCCCCGATATTTACGCCCATCTTCACCGCGCCAAAAGCATCCTGCGGATTTGCCGCCAGTATACCGAATACGCACGGTATGGCTTCCGCCGCCATCAGCCCGGCTCCGATCACATCGCGAAGTTCCAGCATAGTCTCTTCCCATCCTGCTCCCCTCTCCGCGATCTCCACCGCCAGCCGGATTCTTTTTTCGACAGAGGGAACTGCCAGGCGTCTCCCTTTCTCCGTCCCCAGCTTAAATCCTTTGGCCGCGCCGTACATCCCCGCCTCTATCACATCCTTTAAGCCCGCCTTCTCCTCCATCGCTTTCGACACTGCCGCCGCAACAGCGCAGGCTCCCGATATCGCCGTGTTGCTCGGATGGGTCGGCATGCAGATCGTCACGGCGTCCTCGATCGCTTTGTCCATATTTCCGGGATTGATGAGGCCGACACAAAATATCTTCATTCCGGCTCCGTTTGTCGCCTTTGAATTGTCACATGCCAGATATGCTTTCGCATTTACGCTCTCTCCTCCTTCCATCTCCAGTACGGCCGCCTGCGTCGTCGGCCCTGCAAAGCGAAAGAATTCCGGGTGCTTTGCCCATTCCAGGACAGCATTTCTCGCCGCCTTTTCATCCACCACTCCCGCGCTCTTTACGAGCTCAACTCCTGTAAAATAGGCCAGACTGAAGTCATCCGTGACCGTGCCCAGAGGCATCCCGTGGGCAAAACAGTCCTCCGGCGGCAAAAACAGCGTCTCCACAAAACCGCCAAAATCCTCCTTGATCATTTCGGCGCTTCTGGTCTCCGTCAGCGCACCCATCGCATCCCCCAGGGCCGCCCCATATATGCTTCCTAATAGCTTTTCATTTGTTTTCATCTTCCCTCCTTATCTTTTTCATTTTATTATGGCTATTCATTTATGCATATAAAAAAAGTTTTATAGTCATTTTATTTAATTTTACCATAATAAATATCTCTGTTGAAGAAATATTATCACCTTTGACTTATATTGTCAACATATAACTTGCCATTTATATAAAAATTGCTCATTTCTTGACATTTTCCATAAAATGGCAATTCTTATATTCCGAATAATCAGTCGGACATTTCTTAAATGCGTTTGCATTTTCAGCAGCTTTACATTATAAAAAGCGCAGCTACTTACTTTTTCGCTGCGCTTTTTATAAAAATCAATGCTTATCTCTCTATTTCATAGTATTCGGCCGACACATTTCTGGTGATCCAATCCAGATCAAAGTTATTGACAAGGTTTATTCTGTCAAGCCATTCCCTGGGAATCTTTTTGCTGCCGTAAAGGCAGCCTGCGATCGCCCCGATAACCGAAGTGATAATATTGGTTTCATTGCCGATACTGATTCCCATCTTTATGGCCCGGATCAGATCATCATCGCAGGCCGCCAGTATCCCGAACGCACAGGGTATGGATTCCGTCGCCGTATAACCCGTTCCAATCAGATCCCTGAGTTCCTCCATGACCTCCTCCGGGGAATTCCCCTTGTGTCCGATCTCAATCGCCAGGCGTATCCTTTTTTCCACGGAGGCGCCGCCCGCAGCTGCCCCGTTCTCCAGACTGATCCGATAACCTTCCGCACTTCCCCGCACTCCTGCCTCCAGCACGTCAGTCATCCCGGCTTCCGATTCCATCGCTTTGGCAACTGCAGCCGCGACTGCAGCCGCAGCCGCAGCCGAAGATCCCGAAGAACAAATATGCAGTGTAAAATTGACCGCCTCCTGTATCGCTTTTAAGCAGTTCCCCTCATTTGCCAGCCCGATGGGAAAGATCATCATGGCAGCCCTGTTGGAAGATTCCGTTATCCGGACCTCCTGCTCTCTCACATCACTCTTCCAGGCTCTCACGATATTTTGGATCTCTTCATCCGAAAATTCCAGATAATTTAAATATTCCGCCCATTTCAGGAATACGTTCCTGACGCCGTCCTCCGACACGCCGCCGCTCCACTTTACCATCTCAAGCGCCAGAAAATATGCCAGACTGAACGCTTCCGTCACACTGCCTTTTTTCAGCCGGGAATCCCCCTCATCGTCCATCTGCTCGCTCTCCGCAAAGGCCTCAATATACTGTCCGGCCTGTTCCATATCCAGAGCCCCCTCTTTTTCCAGCGCTCCCAGCGCATCCCCGGAAGCCGCTCCCAAAAAAGCGCCCAGTATTTTATCATAAATATTCTTTTTTATCTTCTTCTGCGCCGTCTTTCTAAACTGCACCACCGTGTAAAACAGATCGGAGCGCTCATAATTTTCACAGTATTCCACCGGCTTTCCAAATTCATCGCAGGAAATCATTTCGATCTCTAAAACCGGTTCATTGGCGCTGATGCCGAGATAGGCCGCAAACTCCTTGGAGCAGGCCACGGCCCGGTATTTTTCCTCCACATACCTGAAATATATTCCGACTTTCTCCTCCAGAATCTTATACAGCGAGCCTGTCTCGAGATCCTCCTTCAAAAAATCGATTCCGCCGAGATATTTCGTCACCAGGTACGCATCGTCCACACACAGCGGAATCAGATCCACATACCGGATCCTCCGGATGTGCGTAATGCTGCTTTTTTCGGGAACGACCAGCTTATTGCTCAACTTTTTGTCGGCAGGTATTTCTTCCAGCAGAATCACCTTGGAATGTACTTCCCTTCCGATATTTCGGAATTGCGCTCCCGAAAACCCCTCCGTATGGCTATTCCGGGCAAGCTCCCCCGGTTTTGCCACCACAAAAGTCCCTTTCCCCTTGACTGCTTTTAATATATTGCGCCGGATCAACTCCTTGATCGCCTCGCGGATCGTCGTCCTGCTGACCTGAAATTTCTCCGCGAGTTCGTTTTGTGTCGGTATCAGATCGCCAACTGAATACTTGTTCTTTACAATGTCATCGATAATCTGATAACAGATATTCATGTAGACGGATCCCCGCTGCCTCTTATCCGTTTTATCCATGTCAAACCATTCTCCTATGCCCATTCATTTGATAAATATGGTAACATTTTATTATTTTTTAGTCAATGTACTATCCATTTTAATTTTTTTAATGCTCTTTTATCCACAAATGGCTATCCATCAAATACATCATCGGGTTTTTCCCGTGAAATGGACTTCAAAATGTGCTTCTCCCGTCGGGCAGCGCAAAAAACAGCGGGGCTTTCGTCTCCCGCTGTTCCTTGTCTATGGGGGTCGGCATCATCAGCCGATCAAAACCTTCTTCCCCTCAAACGCAAACCTGTGACAAAAACGCTCCGGTTCCCTCACGCCAGATCCCACGCCTTCATCTCCTGGTAGAGCCTCCCCGTGGGAAGTCCCACCACATTGCTGTATTCGCCTCTGATGGACTTTATAAAAGCCGCCGCCTTTCCCTGCACGGCATAGGCACCCGCCTTGTCCATGGGCTCCCCGCTCAAAACATACTCCAGAATCTCCGCCCTGCTCATGCGGTACATCAAAACCCCTGTGCAGACATAGAAAGAGTACTCCTCCTGCTTTCCCTCCCCGTCGATCCAGATCAAAGTGACGCCGGTATAGACCTGATGTTCTTTTCCGGAGAGAAGTCCAAGCATGCGCACCGCATCCTCCTCATCTCTGGGCTTACCCAGGATCTCGCCCTCTATACTGACAACCGTGTCAGCACTGATCACAAGGCTGTCACCTGTGTTATTTTGCCCGATCTTCCCCCAGACATCCCTGGCTTTTTCTTTTGACAGCTCTATCACAATATCCTGGGGCAGCGTGCTCTTCGGATTTTCCTCCACGTCGCTTGGCATCACCGTAAATTCCAGACTGATCTGCGCGAGCAGCTCGCTTCTCCTCGGAGATGCGGACGCCAATATGATCTTCTTCATAATGATATCTTTCTCCTCTTATCTATAGTGCATTCGGATCATTGCAAAATTTTCTCCCGATGCACCGGGAATGGTCAATACAGACAAAATAAGGGCGACTTGCCACCGCATCGGAGCCCGTTTTGTCTGTATTGACCATCTCCGTCATCCCGGAACATTCCCCGCAATTATCCGAAAATACATTTAATTTTGTCATAGACCGCACTGGCAAGCTTCTCGTGCGCCGCCTCGTCCAGATGTACCCCGTCAAGCTCTCCCGGGCCGGCATACCGGGCGGCATCCAGAAAATAACACCCGAATTCCTCTGCGACCTCCTGAAAGGCCTGCGAAAAGCCCTCTGATTTTTCTGCCGCCTGTCTTCCGAATATATTCCATGCATTGCCGCTCTCTTCGATTCTGACCGGCGAGACAAGCAGCACCCTCGGCGCTTTTTTGCCGATGCCGAAATCGGATTGCTGCGCCAGTTTCACCAGTCTTCCCGCTCCGTCCGCGATGCTCTTTGCCTGCACATTAAAATATGTCTTCGTATCGTTTGTTCCCAGCATAATGATCAGCAGATCGAACGGAGAATGGGATTCCATGCAGGGCCACAGATAAGTCAGTCCCGCAAGGCGATTCTCGATGGGGTCGTCCCACACCGTAGTCCTTCCGTTGTGTCCCTCCTCAATAACGGTATACTCCTCCCCGAGAAGTTTCTGAAGCCTCCCCGTCCAGCGGATCTCCTCCCCATACCGGGAACCGTCCGCCGCATTGTACCCCCAGGTATTCGAGTCGCCAAAACAGACGATTCTTTTTTTCATCTTCCTTCTTCCTCCAACAAAAATACTTTACCCCAGCAGTTCCTTCAACATCCGGTTCACCTGCCCGGGATCTGCCTTCCCTTTCATGGCTTTCATGGTCTGTCCCACAAGGAATCCTATCGCCTTCTGCTTGCCTCCCTTATAGTCCGCCACAGACTGCGGATTTTCCGCCAGCACCCTTTCCACGGTCTCCCGCAGTGCGCCCTCGTCATTGACGGTCTTCAGTCCCTGCTCCTCCACATAAGCCTCCGGATCGATGTCCTCCTCAAACATCTTCTTAAAGACATCCTTCGCCACAGCTCCCGTTATCGCCTTCGCGTCCACAAGGGAGATCAGCTTTGCCAGATGTTCTGGTGAAAACCGGATATCTTCCGGATCTTCGTTCCGTTCCTTCAAGAGCCGCAGCGTCTCTCCCATCAGCCAGTTGGAGACTTTCTTGGGCTGACCGCACAGCGCCGTCGTCTCCTCAAACAGGTCCGCCATCTGTTTCGTCTCCGTAAGGATACCGATATCATACGCCGGAATGTCAAACTCCCGCCTGTAGCGCTCTATCTTTTCCGTTCGAAACTCCGGCTGCTTCGCCCGTATCTCCTCCAGCATTTCCCCGCTGACATGGACCGGCATCAGATCCGGATCCGGAAAATACCGGTAATCCCGGGCATCCTCCTTGCTGCGCATGGCGTAGGAATATCCCTTGTTGTCATCCCACCTTCTGGTCTCCTGTACAACCTCTTTTCCTTCCTCCAGCAGATCGATCTGCCGCTGCGTCTCATGTTCGATGACATGCATGATCGCCCGGAAAGAGTTCAGATTTTTCATCTCCGTCCTCGTCCCCAACTCTTTCGCCCCGGTTTCCCTGACGGACAGATTCACATCTGCCCGCATGGATCCCTCCTGCATCCTGCAGTCGGAGGCCCCCAGATACTGAATCAGCATCCGCAGCTTCTCCAGATAAGCGATCACTTCCTCCGCATCCCGCATGTCAGGCTCCGAAACGATCTCGATCAGGGGCACGCCCGAGCGGTTGTAATCCACCAGCGAGCAGTCCTCCCTCTCATCGTGGATCAGCTTTCCCGCATCCTCCTCCATATGGATCTCATGGATGCCCACGTACTTCTTTCCCTTCTTTGTCTCTATCTCCACTTTGCCGTTTCTGCAGATCGGCAGATAGAGCTGGGAAATCTGGTAATTCTGCGGATTATCCGGATAAAAGTAATTTTTCCTGTCAAATTTGGCGTCCCTTGTGATCTCACAGTTTGTGGCCAGTCCCACCGCGATCGCGTACTCCAGCACCTGTCTGTTCAGAACCGGAAGAGATCCCGGCATACCGGTACAGACCGGGCAGGTATGACTGTTCGGTTCCCCGCCGAACGCGGTGGAACAGCCGCAGAATATCTTCGTTTTCGTGGCAAGCTCCACATGTACCTCAAGACCTATGACCGTCTCATAATTTTTGCCCATGCATCCGCCCCCGCCTTTCTCTTTTCATAGGTGTACGCCGCCCGGATCAGCTTCTTTTCCGCAAAGCAGTCCCCGATCAGCTGCATCCCGATGGGCAGTCCGTTTTTGTCCTTCCCGCAGGGCACGGAGATCCCCGGCAGTCCCGCCAGATTCACCGCGATCGTGTAGATATCTCCCAGATACATTTTCAGAGGGTCCGATAAACTCTCCCCCAGCTTCGGTGCCGTGGACGGCGCCACCGGTCCCAGGATCAGATCAAACTCTGCGAAAGCCTCGTCAAAGGCTTTTTTGATCAGCGCCTTCGTCCGCAGCGCCTTCAGATAAAAGGCATCGTAATAACCGGAGCTGAGCACAAAACTGCCCAGCATGATCCGGCGTTTCACCTCCTCGCCAAATCCCTCGGACCGCGTCTTTTTATACATGTTGTGAAGCCCCTCAAAGTCTCCTGTCCGATAACCGTACTTGATGCCGTCAAACCGCTCCAGGTTGGAGCTCGCCTCAGCCGTGGCGATCGTATAGTAGGCCGGGACAGCATATTTCACCATACCCAGATCAAACTCCTCCACGAAAGCGCCCGCAGCTCTCAGCGTCTCCGCAGCCGCCAGCACCGCCTCTCTCACCTCCGCGTCCAGCCCTTCTCCGAAATAGTCTCTCGGAATGCCGATCCGCATCCCCTTCACATCCTCCGTCAAAGCTTCCGCAAAATCTCTCTCCGCGTCCGGAGCCGAGGTAGAGTCCTTCTCATCGTAGGAAGCCACCGCCTCCAGAAGGTATGCCGCATCCTCCACATTCTTTGTGATTGGGCCGATCTGGTCCAGGGAGGAGGCATAGGCCACCAGACCGTACCGTGACACCATACCGTAAGTCGGCTTCAATCCCACCACGCCGCAGTAGGACGCCGGCTGCCGGATGGAGCCCCCCGTATCGGACCCCAGAGCCATAAAGCACTCCGACAGCGCCACCGCGGCGGCGGAACCGCCGGAAGACCCTCCCGGCACACGGCCCGGATCCACGGGGTTCTTTGTCACGCCATAAAAGGAGGTCTCCGTGGTGGACCCCATGGCAAATTCATCCATGTTGGTCTTCCCGATCATCACCGCCCCCGCTCTCTCCAGATTTTCCACCGCCGTGGCGGAGTAGGGAGGGATAAAATTCGCCAGGATCCTGGAAGCGCAGCTTGTCGGCACCCCTTTCGTACAGAGGTTGTCTTTCACCGCCACGGGTACGCCCGCCAGAGGGCCGCAAAGTTCCCCGGCCTCTATCTTTCTCTGTACCCCGGCCGCCCGGATCAGCGCGCTCTCCCTGTCCGCCGTGATATAGCAGCGGTACTCTTCCTCCTTCTCTCCGATGCGCTCAAACACCGCCTCCATCGCCTCTATGGCGGTGTGCTTCCCCTCCTTTATCTTCCGGGAAAGCTCCGCCGCCGTATAATCCAGAATACTCATTTTTCCGTTCTTCCTGTCTGTTCCGACCCGCTTCTCTTATCTGTCAACGGCCGGCTCAACTCTCAAATCAAGACACATGATCTCGAAATCAAAATACTCGTGTCCTATCTTAAAATATCCCGGCAGCCTGCCCACACGTTTAAACCCGTATTTCTCATACAGATGGATCGCCGCCGCATTATCGCTCCTCACCTCAAGCTTCAGGAACTCGATCCCCGCCCCGCGGGCGTACCCGATCAGTCTCTCAAGAAGCATACCGCCGATCCCCTGATTCCACTCCGACTTCACCACCGCCAGTCCCATGTCGGCGTAATGGCTCATCCGGCGCGGCATTCCTCTCAGACTTCCGTTGCCTACCAGTTCTTTGTCTTTCCACGCACCGTAATGGACGAACCCCTCCGAGCGGTGCATCTGCTCTAAATACTCCCTCTCCTGCTCCACCGTGGCGGGAAGCCCTTCCTTCCCGAAAGTCAGATTATCCGTCTCTGCGCCCGTCCTCTTCATACAGGCGATCAGCTCCTCCGCATTCTCCGGCATCATTTCCCGTATCTCAATATGCTCCATATTGTTCCTCCCGCTGCTTCTGCGATCCCGCGGCCCTATCATGCCGCTTCCAAAGATCAACCCATTCACTCGAACGTCTTCGGCACCACAAACATGTCTTCCTTCCGCTCCGGCGCGTTCAGCAAAACCGCCTCCCGGCCGTCCCCGTTTGTCACCACATCCTCCCGAAGCACATTCCGCACAGGCAGCACATGGGACATCGGCTCCACGCCCGAAGTGTCCAGCTCGTTCAGCAGATCGATATAGTCGAGCATCCGCCCCATGTCCTTCTTCGCCGCTTCCCTTTCCTCATCCGAAAGCTCCAGTTTCGCCAGGATCCCTACGTATTCCATTGTAGCGTCATCTATCACATTCGCCATTTTCTGGTCTCCCCTGTTCCTCCGATATCCAATCCGCCTCACTCATGCAGTTCCAAAGGCAGACCGTCCGGATCAAAGAAAAAAGTCATCCTTTTCTGTGTATATTCATCATACCGGATCGGCTCACACTCTATCCCGCATTTCTCCAGCTCAGCGGCCGCGCTCTCCACATCTTCCACGCGAAATGCCAGATGACGCAGGCCGCAGGCCTCCGGTCTGGTGACGCGTCTCGGCGGATCCGGCTCCGCAAAAATTTCCAGCTCCACCGCCTCCGGTCCGTCTCCGATCCTTAGATCCAGTTTCCAGTCCTTCCTATGGTCCCGATAATTTTCTCTCACGACCTCAAAGCCGAGTTTATCCACATAGAACTCTTTTGCGGCATGGATATCCGACACAATGATCGCAACATGATGAATTGCGTTCCATTTCATCTCACAATCCTCCTTTTCCCGAGCGTCCTGCCGATGCATTCCCCGCTGATCTGCAATCCTGGCAGATACTTTACAGCGCTTTGATCCTCCGCAGGGCCTCCACAGCATTCTCGTATGTCCCGAACGCCGTCAGCCTGAAATAGCCTTCTCCGCTGGGACCAAAGCCGGAGCCCGGCGTGCCGATCACGTTGGCGTTTTCCAGCAGATAGTCAAAGAACTCCCAGCTCGTCATATTGTCGGGCGTCTTCATCCAGATGTAGGGCGCGTTCACGCCGCCGTATACCGTGTAGCCCGCCTCCTTCAGACCGTCCCGCACACAGGCGGCGTTGTTCATATAGTAAGCCACCTGTTTTGCCAGCTGTTTTTTCCCCTCCTCGCTGTAGACTGCCTCGCCGGCCTTCTGGATAATATAGGGAGCTCCGTTGTACTTTGTCCCATGGCGGCGCGCCCAGAGCGCGTGCAGCTTTGTCCCGCCCGCTTCCAGATCCTTCGGAATCACGGTGAAGCCTAACCGTACGCCGGTAAATCCCGCGTTCTTTGAGAAAGAACGGATCTCGATCGCGCAGCCTCTCGCCCCCTCGCACTCATAGATGCTGTGCGGCACATTCTCCTCCGAAATATACGCTTCGTAGGCCGCGTCATAGATAATGACAGCCCCCACCCTGTTCGCATAATCTACCCACACCTGCAGCTCATCCTTCGTGATCGCGCCTCCCGTCGGGTTATTGGGGTAGCACAGATAGATGATATCCGGCGTCCTCTCCGGCAGTTCCGGAGAAAAACCGTTCTCCGCGGTACAGGGCATGTAGATCACATCGCTCCAGGTCTCCTTTTTTGCATCGTAGGTGCCCGTCCTGCCCGCCATCACATTGGTATCCACATAGACCGGGTACACCGGATCGCAGACCGCGATCTTATTGTCCTTGCTGAAAATTTCCTGAATATTTCCGCAGTCGCACTTTGCGCCGTCGGATACAAATATCTCATCCGCCGCAATATCGCATCCTCTCCCCTGATAATCGTTCTTCACAATGGCATTCCGCAGAAATTCATACCCGAGATCCGGCGCATAGCCGTGGAATGTCTCTGGTCGCGCCATCTCATCCACCGCTCTGTGCAGCGCCTCGATGATCACCGGCGCAAGGGGCTGCGTCACATCCCCGATCCCCATCCGCACAAGATCTTTCTCCGGATGTTTCTCCCTGTAGGCATTTGTCTTTTTCCCGATCGTCGAAAACAGGTAGCTCCCCGGCAGTTTTAAATAATCCTCATTAATTCTGTACATTCCCACAACCTCCTAAATCTCATATTCTCCTTCAAAAACGGTGGAAGCCGGACCGGTCATATAGATCACGTTGGCCTCCCGATCCCACTCTATCAACAGTTCACCACCTAACAGTTTAACAGTTACCCTATTATCCGTCAAACCATTTAACACGCAGGCGACAGCCGTCGCACAGCTCCCGGTCCCGCAGGCCAGCGTCTCCCCGCTTCCCCGTTCCCAGACGCGCATCTCCACATGGTTCCTGTCCAGCACCTTCACAAATTCCGTATTGACCCGTCTGGGAAACCGCTCATGATTTTCAAACAGAGGACCCGTTCTCTCCAGGTCAAGACCTGACACATCTTCCACAAATATGACAGCATGCGGATTTCCCATCGACACACATGTCATATTATAGGTCTTTCCATCCACCTCGATCTCCACATCTATCGCATTCTCCGCGTTCTCCGGCATCACCACCGGAATCTCCGCGGGTGTAAGGACGGGATTTCCCATATTGACTCTTGCGGTCAGCATCCTGCCGCCCTCAGCCTCCAGCTCCAGATACTTGATCTGCCCTCCGCTGACAATGCTGATCTTCGTCTGATCCGTCAGCCCTTTATCGTACACATATTTCGCCACACAACGAATACCGTTTCCGCACATCTCACCCCTTGTGCCGTCGGCGTTCCACATCTCCATCTCAAAGTCCGCCGCATCGGAAGGGTTGATAAAGATTACGCCGTCCCCGCCTACGCCGAAATGCCTGTCGCTCATCCGGCGCACGATCTCCGGTTTTTTATCCGGCTCGATCCTTTCCTCCATCCCGTTTACATAGATATAATCATTCCCGCAGCCATGCATTTTCGTAAATCTCATTCCTCTTTTACTCCTTTCCGATCATCCTTCTGCAGCATGAGTATCATCTGCGCCGACTCCACGATACTCCTTCCGCTGTCCATACTGCATTTCTGCAGATATTTATGAGCCCGTATCTCGGTCATAGACCTTTTTTCCATCAAAAGCGCCTTCGCCCGCGCGATCAGTTCCTTCTCCTCCGGACTCCTCTCCCTCGGCTCCTCCCTGCGTCTTTTCCGATCTCTGTCACACTGGCGCTCTAACATGCGCACCGTATCCACCAGCTCATGTACCTTCAGGGGCATCGGCAGACAGGTGATATCCCCCGTCTCGCATTCCGCCAGGTGCTGTCTCGTGGCCAGTAACAGCATCGCAAATCCCTTCGGCAGACACTCTTTCAGCTCCAGATACATCATATCTGCCAGTTTATATCCACTTATGACAATACCGTCATTTAAATCCTCCAGTGAACTGATCGCCTGGCCTCCGGTGGTGCATACCGCATGTACCGAAAAGCCGCTTCTGACAAGGAGATTCCTGATCCCTCTGGCATCTTCCATGCGGGGGAAAACTACTACAATACCGGTCATGCGCACCCCCTTTCCGGACCATCCGAAGACTTTTGCCTGCGTCGGTCTCTTTTTATTGCAGAAGTAGTAATACCATGTCCCTAACAGTTCAGCAGATAGCGTCCGATTTCCCACTCGGAGACGCTGGAGATGTACTCCTGCCACTCCTGTCTTTTGGCTCTCACATAATTATTCGTCACATGTTCTCCCAGCGTTTCCGTCACCAGAGCATCCTTCTCCAGTTCGTGCAATGCATCCAGCAATGTTGCGGGGATGGACTCGATGCCTTCCCGCCGGACATCCTCCCTGTTCATCTCCTGTATATTTTTATCTACGCTCTCCGGCGGCATGATATGATTTCTGATTCCCTCCAGACCGGCGCGCAGACACACTGACAGCGCCAGATACGGATTTGTGCAGGGATCCGGATTGCGCAGCTCAATTCGGGCATGTCTGACGTCCGTGGCCGGCACGCGGATCAGCGGGCTTCTGTTTCCCATACTCCAGGCGATATGCACCGGCGCGTCGTACCCCGGCACCAGCCGCTTATAGGAATTGACCAGCGGATTGGTGATCGCCGTCATCCCCTTCAGATGCTTCATGATGCCGCCGGTAAAATAGTACGCCTCCCTGCTCAGGCCGTTTTTGTCGGAGACGTCGCCAAAAATATTTTCTCCGTTCCGGTTCAGGGACATATTGATGTGCATCCCGGAGCCCGGCACGCCGAATTTCGGCTTCGGCATAAACGTGGCGTGGAGGCCATGCCGTTTGGCGATGGTCTTTACCGTCAGCTTGAAGGTCATGATATTGTCCGCCGCCCGAAGCGCCTCCCCATACCGGAAGTCGATCTCATGTTGGGCGGGAGCCTTGCCGTGATGGGAGGACTCCACGGTGAAGCCCATCTCCTCCAGGGTCAGGATCATATCCCTTCTGGCATTCTCGCCAAAGTCCACCGTTCCCATGTCGAAGTAGCCTGCCTGTTCCCTCGTGTTCGTCGTGGGCGCGCCGTTCTCGTCCATATCAAACAGGAAAAACTCGCACTCCGGCCCCACGTCGAAGGTGTACCCCATATCAGCCGCTTCCTTTATCGCCTTTTTCAGAATATAGCGCGGATCCCCTTCGAAGGGCATTCCGTTGGGCCGGTAGATATCGCAGATCATCCTCGCCACTCTGCCCTGCTGGGGCCTCCAGGGAAAGATCGTCATCGTGTCGAGATCGGGATACAGATACATATCCGACTCCACCCTGCCGGTAAAGCCCTCGATGGAGGAACCGTCAAACATGCACTCATTGTTTAACGCCCGCTCCAGCTGGCTCGACGTCACCGCCACATTTTTCAGATTGCCGAATATATCCGTAAACTGCAGCCGGATAAACTCCACATCCTCCTCCACCACAAGATTCATGATATCCTGCTTCGTCAAATTATTCATAGCTTACCTCTCTTCTATCTAAAAAGGGCGCTCTTACCCCTCAGTATAAGAACGCCTTTGTCTCTCAAAATAATACCCGACCTGTGAATATTTGTCAATCCCCGGGAGCGGAAGTTTGGCGGCGGAAAAGCCAGAAAAGCCAGCTCTACTGCGTTCCCCTGACCAGCATAAAAGGATCGCATTCCGCATCAGGACTGTACTCCAGCGCCGCCGCAAAAGGATTGTGCAGCCTTCCAAAAGCCCAGTCCTCCCAGCCGTAAAAATCCTTCTCAGTATATTTTGTATCCGGGAGTGCAGGACCGTCCGCGACTCTGGCGGCAAAATACCTCGTCCGCTCCAGCACATGCATATCTCCGGACACAGGCTCAATACCGATAAACTCCGCCACAAACCCTTTCCGCAGCCGGTAAAACACCGCGCAGTTCAACGCTTCCTGCATCCTGGCAGAAGTCTGTCCGTCCGCCTCGCTGCGAAGCGTACTCTCAAAAGGACACCGGTCGGGATACAGCCGGAAAGAATACCCATAGAGGAATTCACCTCCGTCCAGCCCATACCGATAGAAACGTAAGCTTTCGATCCCCTCGCCGCAGCAGACTTTGGCGCTCTCTCTGATCTTCTCCTTGGTCTCCTCCCAGTCGCCAGCGAAAAAATCCCCCTCCTCATTGCCGTCCAGATAATACAGGATCCGGATATCCCCGGCAGCCGCACCGTACCCCTGCTCTTCCTCCTTCGGCCACAGCACCTCCAGTCCTTTTCCCGCGGCAAATTCCATATCCCCGTAATACCAGTCCACCGGCTTTGCCATAAAATACCGGGTGGGACACATGTTTCCGGAAGCGTTCTCACAGAACGCCATCCCAAACCCCTCCTCCTCGCTGCCGCACAGCAGATAGCGGTCCAGACGGGGCGCCACGATCTCCTCCCCCGGATAGATCGTCTCCCCGACCGGTTTTCCCTCTTTCATCAGCACCGAATGATACATCCCGTCCTCATAAAACTTCTCGGCGATCCCCCACAGGGTATCTCCGCTTTGTACCTGATACACCGTATCCTGCTCCGGCCCCAGGCGCAGATGGATATAGTCGTCCCGGTCTGTCCCCGGAAAATCCGGAAATACCGAAAACAGCTCCAGGGAATCTACATCTGAAATGACATATGTGTCAGATATGAGGTCTGCTCCCTTCCTTGCCGCCTGCCCCGCCTCTATGTACATCTCAACTTCCGCCATCTGTGCCGCCGACAGCTTGTACACCCCATTCTGGCGGTAATCCTGCACCGCCTTCCCCGGAAGATAATAGCAGTTTTTCGTCTGCCCCCTCTCGGTATTGTCCAGATTACAGGCAATGCCGTACACCGGCGCGCAGGTGCTCAGCGAGCTCTGATCGACGGACACCTCCCCCGTACTAAAACAGGAGTCCACCAGTCCCCCGTTGGAAGCGCAGATCCCGGCGGTGATCACAGACGTGGCATACCCAACCGTCTTCTGATCCACATGGACCTCTCCTGCATTGGAGCACTCCCGTATCTCTCCCGAACTTATACCGGCGATCCCGCCGCAGATCTGGGGGCTCTCCACATGTCCCAGATTCTCACAGTTCTCCACACTGCCGCCTTCCCGGATCGATCCGACGATACCTCCGCAGTTATAGTGCATATGATGCGTATCCGTGATCACCCCGGACAGAATCGTCCCCTCGTTCCGGCAGTTCTCCACACTGCCGCCGTTGGACCTGCATATTCCCCCCGTATTCATATTCACCACTGCCCATCTCTCCTCTTTGTCCCCCTCCTCAGACCACCTCCCGCTCTCCACCGTCCCCGTAAAACGGCAGTCTTTCATAAGGCCTTCATTGATGCACGCGATTCCCCCGGCTCCCCAGTCTCCCAACACTATCGCCTCCACATCGCACCCCTCTATCCTCCCTTCATTTCTGTAACAGAGCGCGGAAGCCGGAACCACATTGACTTTCCCGTCGTCGTCCTCATAACGGTTCTTCTCATAGGTGCTCCGAAACAGCGCCTTCCTGATCTTCAGATCCGTCACCGCCGCCTGCTCTTCCAGGGTCGCGAAGATGGGCAGTTCCCACGCCGAATAATAACCCTCCAGCGTGTGCCCGTCCCCGTCAAAATGCCCCCTGTAAGCTTTCATGCATTTATACGCATTCTCCGGCGGCTGCTCCTCCCATTTCTCCCAGCCGGAAGTATCATTGAGCACAATATCCGCCGTCATCCTGACGTTGATATCCGGCTCCTCACTCTTAGTGTTTATCCGATCAAGAAACCACTCAAACCCCTCCCTTGAGCACAAAAGATAATATCCTTCCTCGTCCCTGCGCGGGGAAGGCGACAGCATTTGCTCTCCCGTTTCTCCGGAAACAACTACAAGGAGAAAAAACACAATGCCCCCGCTCAGAACCGTCGTACACACTCTTCGGAGACAGATTCGTCTTTTCCCGGACTCTTTCGCCCTTTTTCTCCATACCGCGGAGAGCAGATGCCATAAAAGACCGGACAGAAACGCACAGGTCAGCCAGAGGGGGACCTCCCAGGCCATCAGCGCATATTCACTGCCCGCAGACATCATTTTATTCATTATCGACACAAAAAAGCTGAAGCCCAGCAAAAACAGGTAATGCAGCGCTCCGGTCTTCCCGTATTTCTTCATAAGAAAAAAGGGACATATCCACAGATAAAACAGGATCAAAAAGATCAATAAGACCTCGTAAATATCTGCCTGTTCTGTCGCCCAGAGCCGCGATATCCATGATGACTCTTCCCCCAATATATAGATTATTCCAAAAAAACATCCCATTTCCCCAAAAAGAACAGGATGTCCTTCAAAATATCTGCTCACATGCCCAAGCGTCATACCGATGAGAAAATGAAATACCACGATCGCGCAAAAACATCCGGCTGGAACAATCCATCTGCGGTTTATCAGATAATCCTCATAACCAAACATCAGAAAGAGCATGGAAAATAAGCTGTAACACAGTGCGATCCCCACCTCTGCCACACTGCCCGGAACAGAAAGTATGGAAAGAATTTTCTTCATTTGTATTCTCCTCCATTTTTTACCCATTTTCCCCCGCTTGCCGCACCTGCCTGTCATAAATCCGTCCCTTCGCTAATATGATTATACAAAGTATCGGTTTTAACCCTGGGAGAGCCTATGAGTTCCAAAACAAAAATTGTCGTACTGCACCTGAAAGAATTAATCTATACGGGAATCTTCGCCATTCTGGGTATCCTCTTTATCATACTGCTCTTTATCATGTTCCGCTCGGATAAGGAAACCCCGGAAGATGCGCCGCAGACGCCCGAGACAGAGACAGAGACGGGAACGGAAGCGCCCGACGGGGCACAGACACCCATCTACCAGCCGGGCACCTACCGGAGCGCCCTCTACCTGGAAAATGAGACAGTGGAAATCAACCTCACCGTGGATGAGACGCAGATCGTCTCCCTGACGCTTCTGCCCTTAAGCGACAAGATCTCCACGCTGTACCCTCTGCTGGAGCCTTCCTTCAACATGCTTTCCGAGCAGATCTGTGAAAATCAGTCTCTGGAAAATATCTCTTACGCCGAGGAGGCCGCCTACACATCCGAACTTCTGCTGGAAGTCATCGGGGATACGCTCGCCAAAATCCAGGCTCCGTAACCACTATGCGCCATGAAAAGACAGGAATCCTCTTTCCATGGCGCCGCAATACTCTCTATAGTCTCAGCTGCTCCGCTTCTCTCATCCAGACCGCCGCACTGGCATCCGAGGGCATACGCAGATCTCCTCTGGGGGAGACGGCGACGCTGCCCACTTTCGGGCCGTCCGGCAGACAGGAGCGCTTGAACTGCTGGGAGAAAAACCTTCGATAAAATGTTCTCAGCCACTTCAGGATCTCCTCATAGGCATACTCGCCGCCAAATGTCTCTCTGGCGATCCGGTAGACCTTCACCGGAGAAAAGCCCAGGCGCAGCACATAGTACAGGAAGAAATCGTGCAGCTCATAGGGGCCCACCAGATCCTCGGTCTTCTGGGCGATCCTGCCGTCCACCGGCGGCAGAAGCTCCGGCGACACCGGCGTATCCAGCACATCCGTCAACACCGCCTGCAGTTCCCTGTCTCCGCAGGTGTCCGCATAGTACCACACCAGATGCCGCACCAGCGTCTTCGGCACGCCCGCATTGACGCCGTACATCGACATATGGTCCCCGTTGTAGGTCGCCCATCCCAGAGCTAACTCCGACATATCGCCGGTACCGATCACAAGACCTCCATTCTGGTTGGCGATATCCATCAGCACCTGGGTCCGCTCCCTGGCCTGCCCGTTCTCGTAGGTCACATCGTGATTGTCCATACTCTGTCCGATATCCTGGAAATGTCTCGTCACGGAAAGTCTGATATCCACTTCCTTCAGCACAGCCCCCAGAGTCCGGGCCAGCTTACAAGCATTCCTATAGGTTCTGTCCGTGGTCCCGAAGCACGGCATTGTCACGACGATCATATCGCTTCGATCCCGCCCCAGCAGATCAAAACATCTCGCCGTCACAAGCAGCGCCAACGTGGAATCCAGACCGCCGGACACGCCGATCACCGCCGTCTTTGCCCCGGTGTGCTCGTACCGCTTTTTCAGCCCGTAGGACTGCAGTTTTAAAATATCGTCGCATCGCCTGTTCCTCGTAAGTTCCTCCGTCGGCACAAACGGCGTTTTACCGAATTTTCTCGTCAGTCTCGTCTCTTCCATTTCAAGGGAAAAAGGCACCACCGTGTAACCGTTCTCCGCGGTCAGGAAAGTGCTCATCCGCCGTCTCTCCTCCGCGATCCGGTGCACATCCACCTCCCCGTATACACTCTCCCCGGCAAATCGTTCTGCCTCCGCCAGAATGCTGCCGTTTTCCGCGATCATACTGTGGCCGGAGAAAACAAGGTCCTGGGTGGACTCCCCCTCCCCCGCGCTGGCGTAGACATAACCGCAGACCAGTCTTGCGCTGCCGGATCTTATCAGCATTCTCCGGTACTCGTCTTTCGTCACGGTCTCGTTGGACGCGGAAAGATTGACCAGCACGGTCGCTCCCGCAAGCGCGTGGGACGTGCCCGGCGTCTCCACCGCCCACATATCCTCGCAGATCTCGCATCCCACCACAAGGGATGGCATCTCCCCGCAGGCAAAGAGCAGCTTTGACCCGAAAGGAATCTTCTCCTGATCCAGCACAAATTCCTCCGTCGTCCCGTTCCCGGGCGCAAAGTGTCTCGCCTCGTAAAATTCTCCGTAATTCGGAATATATGTCTTGGGGATCATCCCCAGTATCTTTCCGTCCCGCAGCACTGCCGCCACATTGTACAGCTTCTGTCTCCGCTCCACCGGCAGCCCCACAAAGACAAGAGCCTCCTGTCCTCTGGTGCACTCCGCGATCTTTTTCAGCGCGCCGAGCGCTTCCTTTAACAGAAGTTCCTGCAAAAACAGATCCTGACAGGTATAACCCGTGATACACAATTCCGGAAAGACGATGATCTTCGCTCTCCGCTCATAGGCCTCCCGCAGCTTCCCGCAGATCTGTTCCGCGTTGTACACCGGGTCTGCCACCCTGATCTTCGGCGTCATCGCCGCCACTTTGATAAATCCGTGCCGCATACTCTACTTCGCCCTTTCCAATAAATTCTCCAGATCCTTCACCGCAAACCCGTAAGCCCGGCTGCAGAAATGGCACTTCACCTCGATGGACTTTCCCTCCTCGATCATATCCGTCAGTTCCTTTTTCCCGATGCTGACAAGGGCTTTCTCCACCCGCTCCACGCTACAGCCGCAGTGAAACTGCACAGGCAGCGTATCCGTCCACTCGATGTCCATGCCCTCCAGCACGCTCTCCAGAATCCCCTCCGGCGTCAGTCCCTCCTCCAGCATGGTCGTCACCGACTTGATGCGCTGTAAATTCTGTTCCAGCTTCTCGATCACCGCATCCTCCGCAAAGGGCATCAGCTGGACGATAAAGCCGCCCGCCTGCTTTACGGTATTGTTCTTCTCCATCAGTACTCCCAGCCCCACAGAGGACGGCGTCTGCTCCGAGGCCGCGAAATAATAGGTCAGATCCTCCGCGATCTCCCCCGTCTGTAAAGCAGTCTGCCCAGCATAGGGCTCTTTCATACCCAGATCTTTGATCACGCTGAGCACGCCGCCCGCCTCTCCCATGAGCGCGCCGCCCACGTCCAGCTTGCCCTTGTCGTTCGCCGGCAGTATCACCTGCGGCACCAGCGCATACCCCTTGACATTTCCTCTGGAATCCGCGGTCACGGTAAGGCCTTTTCCGGGGCCCTCCCCCCGGATCTGCAGGGTCAGAATATCCTCCTCCCCCTTCATCATGCTGCCCATCATGGCCCCCGCCGTCAGAAGCCGCCCCAGAGCCGCCGTCATCACCGGGCTCGTATTGTGGGCGCCACGCGCCATCTCCACTGTCTCTCTCGTTGTCGCCGCAAATACCCGCAGCTGGGCATTCGCCGCCGTTCCTCTCACCATGTAATCCTTCATTGCAATTCTCTTCCCACCTTAAATAGAATTAACTCTGAACCACTGATATGCGTATCTAATAGCAGTCTCATTCCACCCCTCCGAACAGCCTGGCAATCTCAGGATTCATTTCATCAAAATCATAACTATCATCATATAAATCTTTCCCTTTTGCAATACCAATCCTTTTTGAGATCGTATTTGTTCTTTTTTCTTTGGAATCAGTCAACATAAAAAACATTGCCTCCTCTCTAACCTTTCATCCTAACTCTTTCAGTCCACCATGTGAAATCGTAAAATCAACATCAAACTGTGTATTCTCACCTGCAACGATCTTAATTCTGTTATTTCCTTTTTTGATATGCAGCGTTTCCTGAACTGAATCCTCCATCTCTGAATCACATTCCGCGATAATTGAAACCTCATTCTCCGGATCGATCCACACAAGCTTCATTTTGCCGGAAGAAACATTTATCCGGTAAGTAATGTCAACCGCCGTATCTTCTTCCGCATCAAACACCCATACAGTGTCCATTCCCTCCATTTTCCTGACGCTCGCCATAAAATGCAGATCGGACTGTACCTGCTCACAATTCATGATGTTGTATGTGTTCAAAGTGCTCGCTATCCTCGTATCATCGTCATAGATGGAAAGCATGGGATTCACCCCGCATCCGACTATCATACATACCACTGCCAATACTGCTCCGAAGCGTTTTGCTGTTTTCATATTTTCTCCTCTTTCCGGTTTCATCTCATACCGTACGTTTCCCGCACTCTTTAGCAATCACATAGATCCGCTCGCTCTCCGCCCGGACCTCCCCATGGGTATCCGCGTCCAACGCCCTCACAAACAGGAGCCCCGCCTCCTCCAGAAAGCCCTTCATCTGCCCCAGCGTATATCCCCGCTGGTAATGCGTCTCCGTAAACCTCCGAAAGCGGTCTCCCTCCGGCTCCCTGACAAAAACCGTCAGATCATACTCGTTGACCTGACTCCCCGCATCATAATAATTTTCCCAGATGAAACTGCAGTCGTCCCGGTTCTCCGCGATCGTCGCGTCCCCGATCACCTGCTCATATTTATAGACCGTATTAAAATCAAAGACAAAGACACCGCCCGGATACAGATAATTGTTCACCAGCGAAAAGACTTTTACCATATCCGCATCTTCCAGCATATAGTTCAGACTGTCGCAGACACTGCACACAGCTCCCACCGTCCCGTACAGCTCGAACTCCCTCATATCCTGCAGAAGATACAGGATATCGCTGCCGCTTCTCTCCCGCTTCCGCATCGCAAGCTCCAGCATCTCCTCCGAATTATCGATGCCTATCATATCAAAACCGGCCCGGTACAGAAGCCCCGTCAGCGTCCCCGTCCCGCACCCCAGATCCAGCACGGTATTTCGCTCTACAGCAAGATTTTTTGCGCGCTCCTCGTCCCTCAAGCTTTCCCCGCCTTCCTCTGCCGCGGACTCTCTCCCCACGCCTTCCTCTCTCAGAACGCCGATCAAAAACTCCGCCCACTCCTCATAGGGCACATTGTCCATCAACTCATCATAAACTTCCGCAAAACCGACATAGCTGTCATTCACGTCTCTATCTCCACACTCTTTTTCAAAAATTTACTCCCTTTCGGAAAAGTTAAAACTTATATCCAGTTCCATGCGATAATAACAATCCGTCCGTCAGTTTCACACATAAAATTATAGTGTTTTCATCATCAAAATCATTATGCCCGTTATCAATCCATTCAGCAAAGGCATTTTTCAGTTTCTCTGCAATCAACCGATTTTCTTCTCTCTTAAAATAGCCTAAATTAATAGCCTCTCCATGTGCCGTGAACCACTCGCCTGATATTGCAACGATCGGGTTATTTTTTATCTGTCTCATTTTATTTGAAAGTGCATATGTAATAATATAAAATACTCCATTTTCATAGTATGCATTCACACTTCTTACATACGGAACTCCGTCCTCAACTGTTGCCAACGCAATGACAGTGTCTTTTCCAAAACGTTCAATCATTATTATTTCAGCTTCTGCACTTATGTTTTTCACAGGAGGATCTCCTCTACAACTTTCGGTTTATATATCTGATCATAAAATCTTTATTTGATATTTATAATGTATATTTATAAGTTATTCCCCAATAGGTACACAATTCTGAAAAGAAAGAAAACTTATCACAAGTATAGGCTATAAGATCGCGGTTTGCAAGTCATTATTTTACGGTCGAAGGATTCCGTCATTCCACAAACAAACCTAAATCATAAACCTCTCACAAGCACCATACCTGCATCTTCCAGATGGAAAAATGAAGTAAAAACAGGAGTTGCAGCCAATACAAGGATTGACCTTATAGTCGGCAATCGATACGATCTCCACAGAGTTATTTTTACGGGCACCTTCTGCAAACGCCTGCGCAAGCAGGTCTGTATTGCCATTTTTTCTCATACTCCCAACCAAAATGACGATATTACCTATTAACGTCTATCCTCAAAAAATTTTACTCCTTTTTCTATGCTCTGCCAAGGCCTCTCGATCTGGTTCTATATATCCTTTTTCTATCGTCATTCCTATAAATTTATCAATATATTTATCGAATATTTGAGTGTGATTAATTTTTTTACTCACACATATTCTAAAATTATCATCTAAAGAAAAACAGCCTAATTCAAATGCTCTATCATGAATGGGACATAAGCATAAACCATTTGATGTATCTCCACGTTTTTCACTATTATCAGCCCATCGAGCAATATGAGAAGCGATTAAAAAATCTCTGTCTGAAATCCCACACTCCGGAAAACAACATCGGTTATTATAATTATCTTTCACATTTTTTGCAAAACGAGCATGGCCAACCCGAGCTTTAATGTGCCTTATTGCAAAAGATGTATTCACTGATAATTCAATACCATTTTCATCATTAAATGTTTCAAAATCACCAAATATAATCGCCAATAATATTTCATCAACCTCAGACAAATATCCTCCATTTAAACACTGTAATTTACCCGATTGTATTGTATAAAATATATTTCTCGGCTTACCTTTTTGCCTATAATATCTTTTTAAATCTATTTCCTTATCTTCAAATAACTGATATAGATTAATGGCTTTACTAAAGCTCACATAATCACTTAAAAAAGCTCTGTAGAAACTTTTGCAATATGCCCACTTTCCAAGATTTTGTGGACGTTCTGATGTCTTATGACCATCAGACCTAGCAATTGAAAAACCTACAAAGTATGCCTCTCTTCCTTTTCCTCTAAGATGAAAAACAGTATCTCCTGCCTTTACTTTATTTACGTTCTCCCAAAATGGCCACGTTTTACTTTTTTCACCATCCGCATATGTTGGTGCCCATATACATTTTGTAAATCCCCATTCACTACCTCCATGCTCTTCATCTCTACTCATTTCAATCCACATCTTCATCTACCATTACCTCCTCCAACCAGCAATATCATTCTATGGTTATTTCAGTGATTCAAAGTAAATATCCTCAACTCAGTGTTTCTCCCATATTAATATAACATGAATTGTTGCATATCACCCCCCAAACAGTAAATCTTTTCAAACTTACTACTTGTCACTGGTATTCCTATCATATTGCCAGTCAATATATTCCTGTATTCTTCTTCCCAAACTACAATATCAGCCTCGCCAAAAATTTTGCTGCATAAATCCGTATATTCATCATAAGAAATTTCCGTTCCATTCAAATGATATTTCATTCCGGACTCCGCATTATCCCGATCAACAAGCTCCTCGCCGAAAGCCATTTCCGCAACTAAGTTATCAGCCCCCTCATATTTTTTCATATGGTAACATTTATATCCCACATTCATATGAATGACTCCTATTAGGAACACTGTAATATCAAGGCTTTTCGGAGCCAGCAACCACAAAAAAATATTATTTGAGCTATCACATTACGCAAAAAGCCGTCCGGCATGAAAAAACGGGCGGCTTTTTTGCGTGGATAGCCGGGAGGGAGGCGAAAAAATAGTAACAAAGTTTTAGCACAAGATTTGTGCAACATTCACGAAATTAAAAAAGGAGGTAACGAATGGCAGACGAAAAATTGAACGTGAGCCCGGAGGAAAATCCCCAGCCCAGCTTGTTCGATACTGGCCCGGCGGATGCTCCTGCCCCGGAAAGCTGGATAAGGACGGGAAACTGAACGGCGATGTGATTGACGGCATTTTGAGCCGTGAAAAAAAGGAGGTAGACAAAGTGATTATTTCCGCCGCTGAATTGAACAAGTATTTCGGCAAGGACGCCACGCCCCGGGAAATCTGCTGTTCTTCAAGAGCGGGCAGGCGGACGCTATCACCGCTTGTTTTTCCGAGTATTCCCGCCGGGTGCTGGATAAGGCAAAGACTGACCGCGTACCCATCCGGGAACAGCTCAGACGGGC